>NZ_JAIUHT010000002.1:0-479329 GCF_020165255.1 Mesorhizobium sp. CA12 | reverse complement strand
TCGGCCTCGAAGGCCGCTTGCTGCAGCCGGAAATCGGCGGCAGGCCGGCGAGCTGGGACGAAGCGCTCGACCTTGTGGCCGCGAAATTCTCGCAGGCTGTAGCCGAGCACGGCCCGGACTCTGTCGCCTTCTATGTCTCCGGCCAGTTGCTCACCGAGGACTATTACGTCGCCAACAAGCTGATGAAGGGCTTCATCGGCTCGGCCAATATCGACACCAATTCACGGCTCTGCATGGCGTCGTCCGTCGCCGGTCATCGCCGCGCTTTCGGCGAGGACCTCGTTCCCGGTGTCTATGAGGATTTCGAGTGCGCCGACCTCATCGTGCTCACCGGCTCCAACACCGCATGGTGCCATCCGGTGCTCTATCAGCGCATGCTCGCGGCGCGAAAGGAACGCGGAACCAGGATCGTCGTCATCGACCCGCGCCGCACCGCAACCGCCGACGAATGCGACCTGCATCTGGCGCTCGATCCGGGCACGGACGTGCTGTTGTTCAACGGGCTGCTCGCGCATCTCGCGCATACCGGAAAGACCGATGCCGGTTTCATCCGCGACCATACAGCGGGCTTTGATGCCGCAGCTTCCTTGGCCGGTGCCGATGCGCCGTCGGTCGCGCGCGTGGCAAAGGGCTGCGGGCTGGCGGCAGCCGACGTCCAGGCCTTCTATGATCTCTTCGTCGAGACCGAGCGAGCGGTGACCGTCTACAGCCAAGGCGTCAACCAGTCGGCGCACGGGACCGACAAGGTCAACGCCATCATCAACTGCCATCTCGCCACCGGCCGCATCGGCAGGCCCGGCATGGGGCCGTTCTCGGTCACCGGACAGCCGAACGCCATGGGCGGGCGCGAGGTCGGAGGGCTTGCCAACCAGCTCGCCGCGCACATGGATTTCGGAGACGAGGCCAATATCGACCGGGTTTCCCGCTTCTGGAATGCGCCGAACGTCGCGCGGCGCGGCGGCTTGAAAGCCGTGGACATGTTCCAGGCGGTCGCGGACGGCCGCGTCAAGGCCTTGTGGGTCATGGGCACCAATCCCGCCGTCTCGATGCCCGACGCTTCGCGCGTGCGCGCTGCGTTGTCCAAATGCGATTTCGTCGCGGTCTCCGACGTGACCCGCACCGACACCACGCGCTATGCCGACGTGCTGCTGCCGGCCGCCGCCTGGGGTGAGAAGGACGGCACCGTCACCAATTCGGAACGGCGCCTCTCGCGCCAGCGGCCGTTCCTGCCGCCGCCCGGCGAGGCGAAAGCCGACTGGCGTATCATCTGCGAGGTCGCCGCGCGCATGGGCTTTGGCGAGGCCTTCGCCTACCGGACGCCGGCCGCGATCTTCCGCGAGCATGCAGCGCTCTCCGCCTTCGAGAACGACGGCAAGCGTCTGTTCGACCTTGGCGGTGTGGCTGATCTCAGCGATGAAGATTATTCCGCCTTCGCGCCGCGCCATTGGCCCGCGTCGGAGCGATACGAGCAGCAGACGAGACTTTTCTCCGATGGCCGTTTCCCGACACAAGACGGCCGCGCGCGTTTCGTGCCGGTGCGGCAGGAGGCGACGGCCTTCACGGTCGACGCGGACTATCCGCTTGCCTTGAACACCGGCCGGCTGCGCGACCAGTGGCACACTATGACGCGCACCGGAAACGTGCCGCGTTTGATGGCGAATGCGCCGGAGCCCGCGGTCGATCTTAATCCGGCGGACGCGGCCGCGCATCAGCTCAAGGATGGCGATCTCGCTCATCTTTCAACCCGCTTCGGCTTTGTCCGCGCCAGGGTGCGCGTGGCCGACGCACAGCGGCGCGGCCAAGCCTTCATGCCCATGCATTGGAGCGGCCAGTTCGCGGCCAGGGCAGCAGCCGGCCTCTTGTCCTCACCGGTCACCGATCCGCATTCCGGCCAGCCGGAGCTCAAGCATGTCCCCGCCAGGATCGCGCGGGAAGAGGCTGGCTGGGCGGGTGTGCTCATCACGCGGCGCGATCTCAGGCCGACCGGTTTCGTCCATTGGAGCCGGCATGCTGTCGAGGGCGGATGGGTTTACGAGCTCACCGGAACCGAGCCGCCGGACCAGGGCATTCTCCTGGCGCGCAAGCTGCTCGGCGCGCAGCGACGGGATCAGCTCCTGGAATACACCGACCGTCGCGGGCTCGCCTATCGCGCCGCCGCCATCGAGGAAGGCGGCGCCATGGCCGAAGCCCTGCTGGTCGCCGCTCCGGACCAGTTGCCCATGCGCGACTGGCTGGTGTCGTTGCTCGCCACGCGCCAGCCGCTCTCGGCTACAGACAGGCACGCGCTTCTGTCCGGTCGCTCGCCGGTGCCCATGCCTGCGATCGGGCGCGTCGTGTGCGCCTGCTTCCATGTCGGCGCCAACCAGCTCGCTTCGGCGGTCGCCGCGGGATGCGACAGCCTCGAAGCGATCGGCTCGACGCTGCGCGCGGGCACCAATTGCGGCTCATGCCGCTCGGAGATCAGGGCGATCATCGAGTCGCGCCGAGTGCAAGCGGCTGAGTGAGCTGTGCCCGTCGCGACCCGTTTTATCGATCCTCGATGATCCTCAAATACGCCGCCGTCACGAACAGCACGATGAAACCGAACAGGATGCGGCGGCCGCCTTCGGGCATCTGCAGGATGGTGAGCAGCGTCGTCAGCACGGTCAGGATCAGCGCGCCGACGATGGTGCCCGTGTAGCCGCCGCGACCGCCGAAGATCGAGGTGCCGCCGATGACGGCCGCCGCTACCGAAGGCAGCACCAGCGGCTCGGCGAGCGACAGCGAGGGCGCCTTGATCAGGCCGATATAGAGCAGGCCGGTGATGCCGGCGAGCAGGCTGGAGAGGACATAGAGCGCCGTGATCACCTGCCAATAGCGGACGCCTGACAGGCGCGCGGCGCGTTCATTGTCGCCGACGGCATAGAGCAGGCGGCCGAAGCCGGTGCGGTTCAGCATGAAGACGATCAGCACCGCCACCGGCACGAACAGGAAGAGCGCGTTGGGAAAGCCGTAGGTGAGGCCGGTGCCCAACCAGTTGAGGAAATCCGGGATTTTCGCGCCGGACGCGATGACGGTGCGCTGGTAGACCTGCAGGAAGCCGGTGCCGATCAGGCTGGTGCCGAGCGTCATGATCAGCGGATGCACCCGAAACGCGCCGACGCCGATGCCGTTGACGAAGCCGATCAGCACGGCGGGCAGCATGGCCAGCAGGAAAGCCACCGCGGGATCCTGGTTGACGATTTGCGTCGCCATGATGAAGGCGCTCATCGTCGCCACGGTGCCGACCGAAAGGTCGATGCCGCCGGTCAGCATGGTCATGGTCTGGCAGCCGGCGAGGATCGCCAGCGGGATGGCGAATTTCGCCGTGTTGGCGATCCAGCGCTCGTTGACGATGCCCGGACGCAGGACCTGCAGGATCGCCACGAGGACGATCAAAAGGATGATCAGCGGGATGAGCGGCCGGTCCGCCATGAAGCGCTTCAAGCGGCGCCCGAAGGAGACCGGCTGGGGCATGGTCGCGATGTCGGTCATGGCGTTGCTCCCACCGGACGGCCGCGGATGGTGACGAAGGCGCCGAACATCACGACCGCAACCATGATCGCGCCTTCGATGATGGCGGTAACGTTCGGATCGATGGCCAGAAGCGTCAGATCGGTGCGCACCAGCCGCAGCACGAAGACGGCGATGATCGGCCCGAGCAGGCCGCCCTTGCCGCCGCCGAGCGCGACGCCGCCCAGCACGACGGCGGCGACGCTGGCGAGCAGATAAGGCCCGGGAATGGGCGCGCCGATGCCGGTGCTGATGGTGAGAGACAATCCGCCCATCGCGGCGAACAGGCCGGAGAGCGCATAGGCGACGATCCTGGTGCGCGCCACCGGCACGCCGCTGCGAAAGGCGGCGAGCTCGTCGCTGCCGATGGCATAGATGGAGAGGCCAAGCCGCGAGCGCCTGAGCGGAATCCACACGATGCAGAGGCAGACGACGAGCAGCACCAGGGCCTTCGGAACCCAGGCGTCGGCCCAGTCCGGCAGGCCGGGGATGGGCGCGGTGCCGATGACGCTTGCCTTCAGCCACTCGGCGGCGGCGCCGCCGGGAGCACCAAGCACCAGCAGCGCTGCGCCCTGCAGCACGAACAGCATGGCCAAGGTGACGACGATGTCGGGCACGCGCGTGACGACGATAAGCACGCCGTTCAGCGCGCCGAGCACCAACCCCATGGCCAGCACGAAGGGCACGACGAACAATGCATATTCCTCGCCGGCGCCGTTCATCATCGAGGCAGCGGTCACGCTGGTCAGCGCCATCATGGCGGCGACCGACAGATCGATGCCGCCGGCGATGACGACGACGGTCTGGGCCGCGACGGCAAAGGCGTAAGGCAGAACCGCCCGCGCCAGCGAACCGAAGTCGCCGCTGCCATAGCCCGGCTGGATCAGCTTGGTGACGACGAAGACAAAGATCAGCAGGGCGAACAGGCCTGCCACCCAGCCTTGGTTGCGCAAGAAGCGGCTCATGACGCGGCCTCGGCGCTGGAACCGGGTTTGACCTCGGCAAGGATGCCGACATCCGCCCTGGCGCCGCGCGGCAGGCCGTAGGCGGCCCGCATCAATGCCGCTTCGTCGGCTTCTTCGACCTGGAAAGTGTCGACGACGCGGCCGCCGAAGATGACGATGACCCGGTCGCAGACACGCTGCACCTCTTCCATCTCGGATGTGTAGAACAGCACCGACTTACCCTGGCCGGCGAGCTCGCGCAGCAGCTTGTAGATTTCCTGCTTGGTGCCGACATCGATGCCGCGCGTCGCGTCGAAGCAAAGGATGGTGCGGGCGTTGGCGGCGATCCAGCGAGCGATGGTCACCTTCTGCTGGTTGCCGCCGGACAGGCGCTGCACTTCGCCTTGGGCGCGGGTGTCGATCTGCAACCTGCCGATGGCGCCGGACACCACCACCTGCTCGCGGCGCATGCGGATCGGGCCCCATTTGCGCGGCGCTGCGCTGAAGGGCAGCGCGATGTTCTCGCGCACCGAACGCTGCATGGCCAAGGCCTCGGCGCGGTCGCCCGGCACATAGGCGATGCCGGCCTGGATGGCGTCGCTCGGATGCGAGAATTTGACCGGCGCGCCGTCGACGTCGATGCTGCCGCCGGTCGGACGGATCGAGCCGGCAAGCGCGGCGAAGAGCTCGTCCTGGCCCTGACCTTCGAGTGCAAAGACGCCGGCGACCTCGCCATTGGCGAGATCGAAGGAGACGTCGTTGAGCTTGGTGCCTAGCTGCAGGTTGCGGACCGACAATCGCGGACGACCGTCGCCGGCAACCGCCCCTTCATTCGCCGCGCGCGCGGCGACGCGCGTCTTCTCGATGCGGGTGCCGAGCATCATCTCGACTATTCTTTCCTCGATGCCCGGCTCGATGTCGACGACGCCGACGGTTGCGCCGTCGCGCAGCACGGTGGCGCGGTCGCAGAGCGCGGAGATCTCGACGAAACGGTGCGAGATGAAGATGACGGAGCGGCCGGCGTCGCCCTGGCGGCGCACGACTTCCAGTACTTTCTCAGCGAGGTTCGCCGGTAGTGCGGCGGTCATCTCGTCGAGAAGAAGCACGTCGGGCTCGACGGCGAGCGCGCGCGCCAAGTCGAGCACGCGCAGGATGGCCAAGGGGATATGACGCGCCGTCTCGCGGATATCGAGGTCGGGAATGCCGAGCTCGCGCACCCATGCACGGAACGGCTCGATCGGCGTGCCGGTGAGCCGCAGATTGGATAGGACATCGAGGTCGGGGATCAGCGAAGGTTCCTGGTAGACCGGCAGCAGGCCGGCGCGGCGGGCGGCGGCGGGCGAGCGGACATCGAGCTGCTGGCCGCGGATCAGGATGCGCCCGGCGTCCGCCTTGATCGCACCCGTCAGGATCTTCACCAGCGTCGACTTGCCGGCGCCATTGGCGCCCATCAGCGCGTGCACCTCGCCCGGCAACACGGACAGCGAGGCGTTGCGCAGCGCGGCAACCGCACCATAGTTCTTCGCTACGCCGGTGGCGTCGAGGAGAGGGCTTTGCGGCAACGGGTTTGTTGTCAAATGGTGTGGTTCTCGTTCCAGAAATTAATGCAGGCGGTGGCTGAAGCAACCGACTCCCCTTTTCCCTTGTGGGAGAAGGTGTGGTCGAAGGCGCGGGGTGTTCCAGCGGCGTGAGACGTTGGCGTTCCCTGGAACACTCCTCATCCGTCTCGGCGCTATGCGCCGATCCACCTTCTCCCACGAGGGGAGAAGGCAGAAGGCGTCGTCCCTTACTCGCCCGGGCCCTTGCAGGCGATGATCTGATCCTTGGTGTAGGTCGTCCAATCCGGGATCGAGATCGAGACAGGCCATTCGGGACTGAGCGAGGGGTCGACGACGCTCTTCAGCTTGGCCTTGCCTTCGTCGGTGGCGTTTTCCCAAAGCTGCGGCTCGACCAGGACGGTCTGCTGCGCCGGCTTCTTGCCGTCGAGGATCTGGAGCGCCAGCGTCACGCCGGCGCCGCCGATCGAGCCGGGATTGGTGACGGCCGCGCCCACCAGGCCCTTGACCGAGCTCAACTGACCGACGAAGCCGGCATTGTCGGCGCCGACCACAGGCACCATCGGCGCCTGCTGCTCGACCAGCGCGTCGACGATGACGTTGTCGATTCCCGAGGTCCAGATGCCGTTGATCGGGGTGCCGGTGGCGAGGAAGGACAGGATCTGCTGCTTGGCCTGATCCTGCTGCCAGCCGGTGAAGACCTCCTGCGCGACCTTCACGTCGGGGAATTCGGCGAGCGCCTTCTTGAAGCCTTTGTCGCGATCCGAGTCGGCCGAAGCGCCGGCGGCGCCGCGCATGTAGAGCACCTCGCCCTTGCCGCCCATCTGCTGGAACAGCCACTTGGCGCCGAGATAGGCATATTGTTCCTGGTTGTTGGAGATGATGTAGGCGGACGGCTCGGTCACCGCCTGGTCGACGGCGACGACGACGATGCCGGCCTTTGTCGCTTCCTCGAGACCGGCCTTGATGCCTGCCGGATCGGCCGGGTTGACGACGATGGCGTCGACCTTGGCGCTGATCAGGTTGCGGATGTCCTCGAGCTGGCCGGCGGCATCGGTGTTGCGATGGGCGATGTTGAGCTTCGCCACCTCGCCGGATGCGAGCGCCTGCGCCTTCATCGCGCAGATCATTTCCTCGCGCCAGCCATTGCCCTGCACGGTGTTGGAAATGCCGATCGTGTACTTGCCGGCGGCGGCCGAGGCGCCCACCGAGGCAAGCAGCGCGGCGCCGGCAAGGAGCGAGGCCACGGTCAGATGTCTTTTCATTTCAGTACTCCTCCACATTGATCTTTTCAGTTCGGTTCCAGGCTCTGATTCAGTCGGAGCCAAGCTTTCGTCATTTGATGAAGGGGCGCAGCACGTCGCGGGCCAGCAGGAAACCGCGCTTGACCTTTTCATCCGTCCCCTCGAAGCGCCGGTCCTCATGCTCGATGACGACCGGCCCGTCATAGCCGGCCCGATAGAGGCCCGAAAAAATCCTGCTCCAGTCGATGTCCCCAAGCCCCGGCATGCGCGGCACCTGCCAGCCTATGCCAGCCGAAAGGATTCCGCGCTCGTACAAACCATCATGATCAATCATCAGGTCCTTGGCATGCACATGCAGCATGTTTGCGCCGAACTCGCGGATGAAGCGCTCCTTGTCGATCATCTGCCAGACGAGATGCGAAGGATCGAAGTTCATGCCGACATCGCCGCCCCAGGCTTCCAGGATGCGGCGCCAGGCATAAGGCGAGTAGGCGATGTTGTGCCCGCCCGGCCATTCGTCATAGCTGAAGATCATCGGGCAGTTCTCGAAGGCGAGTTTTACACCGTGCTCGCGGGCATGGGCGATGATCGCCGGCCAGACTTTCTGCGCATCCTCCCAGTTGGCATCGATGGTCTTCGAAGCATCGCCGCCGCAGAAGGTGTTGACGAGCGGCACGCCCATGCGGCTGGCAAGCACGATCACCTTCTTCAGATGGTCGATCACCGCTTCGCGATGCGCTTGGTCGGGATGGAGCGGATTGGGATAGAAACCGAGACCCGAGACGGCCAGTCCCTTGCCAGCGAGCTCGGCCGCGATGTCCTTGGCCTCAGCGGCCGGGACGTCCACGTCGATATGGCTGGTGCCGGCGTAGCGGCGGCTGGCGCCGGAAGTCTTCGGCCAGCAGGCGATTTCCAGCGCCTCGAAGCCGGCCGAGCACGCCCAGTCGGCGACTTGGCCGAGCGGCGTGTCGGGGAATGGTGCTGTCAGCAGTCCAAGCTTCATGATCCCTCCCGGTTGCTAACTATGCAGATCGCGCCGGCTGCTTCAACCGCGCATCGGTTGGCCCAGCGCAGACCTGTCCGACAAAGCCCATCGGATCGCCCGAAAGCAAACCATCGAGCCCGGCGACGACATGGGCACGGAATTTGGCGTTGGCGGCCAAGGCCGGGTCGAAGATAGCGTCGATGGCGAGGATCGAATCGACGAGCGCTTTGCTGTCGGCACCGATGCGGTCGGCGATGGCGGCGATCTTGTCGGCAAAAGGATCGGACACCTGCCAGGCGCGGCCGAAGCGGGAAGAAGCCTTGATCAGATAAGCCATCCAGCCGGCGACCGGCACCGAGAGGAGCGCGATGCTCCCGCCCTTCGCCAGCCGCTCGCGGATCGGGTTGAGCAGGCGCTGCACGATCTTCTGCGAGCCGTCAGTGGCGATCTGGTGGTTGCGATGTCGGATCGCCGTGTTGGCGAGGCGCGACAGGCTCTGCTCGACATAGGCCGCCGGCTGAATGCCGGGCACGGGCGTCAGCGTCGGCAATGTTTCCTCGGTCAGCATGCGCCGGACGAAACGGGCCAGAAGCGGGTCGGCCATCGTCTCGAACGTGTGCTCGAAGCCGCCCAACACCCCGAGATAGCTGAGCGTCGTCTGGGCCCCGTTCAGCACACGCATCTTGAGATGCTCGAATGGCGTAACGTCGTCGACGAAGGTCGCGCCGACAATGTCCCAGCGGGGGGCGCGGCCGGCGAAGCGGTTCTCGATCACCCATTGGCGGAAGCGCTCGCCGACGACCACGGCGCTGTCGCGGTAGCCGAAGCGCTGCTCGACGGCGTCGATATCGGCCTCGGTCGTCGCCGGCGCGATGCGGTCGACCATGGCCGAGGGAAAGGCGACATTGGCTTCGATCCAGTCCGCCAGCTTGCCGCCGCGCCGTTCGGCGAATGTGCGTACGACATTGCCGAGGATGATGCCGTTGGTCGGGATGTTGTCGCAGGACAACAGCGTCACCGGCCGGCTATGCGTGGCCATGCGCAGTTCCAGCGCCTTTGCCAGAATGCCGGGAACGCTGCGCGGCGTCTCGGGGCTGGCGAGATCGTGCACGATATCGGGATGGTCGAGGTCGAGCGCGCCGATCGAGGGGATGTGGCAATAGCCTTTCTCGGTCACCGTCATGGTGACCGTCGCGATGTCGGCCGAGGCGAGCACATCCAGCGCCTGCGCCGCGCTGTCCTGGCTGTCGACGACGCGAACGATGCTGCCGATGACGCGCGCCTCGACCTCGTCGTTCTGGCGGATGAGCCGCGTGTAGAGACCGTCCTGGCGCCCCAGCGTGCCGGCCAGCAGGGGAGGGCGAATGTTGATGCCGACCAGTCCCCAGCGGTCGAAATCCTTCGCCAGAAGATCGTCGGTGTATTCGGCCTGATGGCAACGGTGGAAGGCGCCGACGCCGATATGGGCGATGCCTGGCTTCAGCGCAGCGCGGTCGTAAGCCGGCTTGCGGACCTCTAACGGCAATCGGCCGAGCAGGGCAGGGCTGAGCTTCTCGGCGCTCACCGATTGGCTCCGATCACCCATTGCTCCTGGTCGATCAGCGCGCCGGTCATAGGGCCCGCCGCGTCGGAAAGCAGGAAGACGGCAAGATTGGCGATGTCGGTCACGGAGAAAAGCCGGCCGAAGGGTTGCGTCGCATTGGCCGCGTCGAGCCAGCCCGGACCGTGGCCGAGCGTCTCGGCCTGCATGACGCGCTCGGCCGGGGTGTCGGTCCAGCCGACATTGATGCCGTTGACGCGAATGCGGTCGAAGCGGTGGGCGTTGGCGGCGTTCTTGGTCAGCGTCGCCAGCGCGCCCTTGGTGGCGGAATAAACGGCAAGCTCCGGCGAGCCGCAATGCGCGTTGATCGACAGGATGTTGACGATCGAGCCGCCCTGTCCGCGTTTCTTCATATCGGCGATTGCCGCCTGCATCAGGAAGAAGGGCGCACGGGCGTTGACGGCAAACAGCGATGCCCAATCGTCGAGGCTGGCGTCGATAAAGGAGGCGCGATCGGTCAGGCCGGCGGCGTTGACCAGGCCGTCGATACGACCGAAGTGGTCGATGCAGGCTTGCGCCAGCAGCGCCGGGGCCTCGGGATCGCCGAGATCGGCAGCAGCGAAGGCGACGGGAGTGCCCATGGCCGAGAGTTCGGCGGTGACAGCATTGCCACGCTTCTGGTCCCGCCCGGTGATCAGCAATCCGGCGGCGCCGGAGCGCGCAAGTATCTCAGCGATCGCCCGGCCGATGCCTTGCGTCGCGCCGGTGACCAGCACCACCTTGCCGTCGAGACGAACCTCCATTCCTCCTCCCGGAACAAAGTTTCCATTTTTCCAAATATGGAACGACGGTTCTCTTTAGTCAATCGTGCTAGAGCGGTTCACCGTTTTCATGGAACCGGTGAACCGCTCTATCTCCTTGTCTTTCGCAATTCCGGACGGAAGGTTACGGCGAAGACGCCGAACTTAACCGCTCATATTTTTCCTGGAATTGCTCTTGTCAGCCTGTCCGCTGCGCGACGACGCCGTGGACCAACGCCATGCCAACCGCGAGCGAGGCGGCAAGCGAGCGAAAGCCGCCGAAGTCCTGCTCGACCACTTCAAGCCAGGTGTCGGAGAGTTTTGCCAGCGGCGAAAAGGTGCTGTCGGTGATGGTGAGAATGCGCGCCTTGCGCTCATGCGCGACGGCAACAAGATCGGGCGTGATCGAGTTGTAGGGGCTGAAGGAGACAGCCAGCACCGCGTCGCGCGGCGTGATGCAGCCGACCTGGTCGAGCGCGGTCGAGCCGACATTGTCGACCAGCACGTTGCGCACGCCCTGCTGCGACAGCGTCAGCGACAGATAGGTGGTGACGGGGAAGGCGCGCTTGCTGCCGATGACATAGATCAGCTCGGCCGCCGCCAGGTGATCGACCATCGTCTCGAAAGCGACGATATCGAAATCATTGCCGATGCGGCCGAGCGAGGCCTGGCAGGCACCGACCATGCCGTTGAGAAAATGCAGGTTGGCGTTCGGCTCCGCGGCCTTGTCCTGGCCACCTTGCGTGTCCGGCCAGGAGCCCTTCATGCGGTCCTTGAACAGGAGCTGGAAATCGGAAAAGCCCGAATAGCCGAAGATCTGGGCGAAGCGCACCAGGGTCGAAGGCTGCACGCCGGCCTGGTCCGCCACTTGCGCGATCGTGCCCAACGCCACTTCGCTCGGATGCTGCCAGAGGAAGATCGCCACCTGGCGAAGCCGCTTCGGGAAATGCACGGTTCCCGACGCAAGCACCGCCCGCAATTCCTCGTGCGTTTGCGGCTTCGTGTAGCCAAGTGCCGCCAGCGAACGGCTCCGTTTTCTTGCCGCCGTCTCCAGACTATCTGTGGACGGTTCGTCAGCCGCTCCGCGATGGCCGCTCATAGGAATACGCCTCATCGTGACCCAACCGTCGGATGCGTCATCGGATCCTGTCCTCCGGAAGCGCCCGATCGCCTGGTCCTAGGGTTAAAAAGCTAACGCGGCACAATCGTTTTACAAAACAAAAAATAGAAATATCATTTCGAAAACATCCGCGCCGGCCGGCATGCCGAACCTTGGGAGAATCGCAGTCATGGTCTATGCAACTGCCGACGGAACCTCGCGTCAACGCCTGCGGGTCGGCATGGTCGGAGGCGGCCGCAACGCCTTCATCGGCGCCGTGCACCGGCTGGCGATGCGGCTCGACGACCAGATCGCGCTGGTCGCCGGTGCGCTGTCCTCCGATCCGGAGAACGCAGCCGCCTCCGCCGCGGAGATCGGCATCGCGCCGGAGCGCAGCTATGCCGACTACCACGCCATGGCGAAGGCCGAAGCGGCGCGAGCCGACGGCATCGAGGCGGTCGTCATCGTCACGCCCAACCATCTGCACGCGCCGATCGCCACCGCGTTCCTCGAGGCCGGCATCGACGTCATCTGCGACAAGCCGCTGTCGACGACGCTTGCCGAGGCCGAGGCGCTGGTTGCGCTGACAAAAGCGAAGCAGCGCCGTTTTGTCGTCACGCTCAACAATACCGGCTATGCCATGGTGCGCCAGGCGCGCGAAATGGTGGCGGCGGGCGAGCTCGGCCGCATCGTGTCGGTGCATGGCGCCTATATCCAGGACTGGCTAACCAGGCCGATCGACGCCGAGGGCCAGAAGCAGGCGGAATGGCGCACCGATCCGGCGCGCGCCGGACAGTCGGCGGTGCTCGCCGATATCGGCGTACATGCTTTTAACCTGGCAAGCTTCGTCTCCGGCTTCGAGGCCGAGGCGGTTTCGGCCGACCTCTTCACCGCCGTGCCGGGACGGCGGCTTGACGACAACGCGCATGTGCTGCTGCGCTGGGCGGGCGGGGCGCGCGGCACGATCCTCGCCAGCCAGACCTCGCCCGGCCACTACAACGACCTTTCGGTGCGCATCTATGGCGAGAAGGCCGGGCTCGAATGGTTTGGATCGCGGCCGGAGGAACTGCGCTTCTCGCCCTATGGCGAGGAAACCCGCACCCTGGTGCGCGGGGGCCATGGCTCGACGGCGGAAGCCCGGCGCGTCTCGCGCATGCCGGCGGCGCATCCCGAGGGCTATATCGAGGCCTTCGCCAATTTTTACCGCGACGCCGCCGAGATCATCCGCGCGCATCGCTCGGGCGGTGCCGTAGACGCCGGGCGCGCGGCGCAGGTACCCGACGTGGTCGACGGCGCGCGCGGCGTGAAGTTTGTTGCCGCCGCGGTGGAGTCGAACGCGGCGGGAGGGGCTTGGACGGCGGCGAGGTTTGGGTGAGGACAGTCGCACTCTTGACGGCTTTGCCGAACTCAGTCTCCGATGGCCGCAAACGCAGTTGGATGAAGCTGCCTCGGTTAACCATGAAGCGCGCGCAGATCGAAGAGCAGAACCGTTACCTCCTGCGGCGCCAGCGCGAATTCCGCCAAGCGGCCGATGTCGTCACGCAGTCCTGGATGGCGTTCCCCGAGATCGAGGCGATCGCTGTCATAGGATCAGTGGCAAAACCACTCTGGAAGGAGATTCCGAGGTTCAGCGACTTCCGCCGCGCGCGTATCGAAGTTTGGCATGAATGCAGCGACCTCGACCTCGCTGTCTGGGTCGACTCGCAACACCGGCTTGGCGAGTTGCGCCGTAAGGGCGCCGCGGCGCTGCGGCAGGCGTTCGAGGCCGGGCTTGGCATCAGTGTCGCTGACCATCAGCTCGACGTCTTCCTGTTCGAGCCCGGCACTGACCGTTACCTTGGCCGGCTTTGCTCCTTCAACCGCTGTCCGAAGGGAAATCGGGATTGTCTGGTTCCAGGCTGCGGGACCATACCCTTCAACAAGCGCATCGCGGATTTCCGGCCTCACGCCGATTTGTTGGAGCCGATCACATATTCTACTCTCTACCGCCGGGATCGCGGCTTACTGCGTTCCGCGCTTGAATTGCCGAATGTCGATGAGGCTGGCTGAGCGACTCTCGCAAGCTACCCCTTGATTGCCGAGCCGACGATCGAATCGACGAAGAAGCGCTGCAGGAAGACGAAGAGGATGAGCGGCGGCAGCACGGCGAGCGTGGCGCCGGCCATCACCAGGCCGGTGTTGACGGCGCCGCGGTTGTAGCTGAGCAGCCGGCTGAGGCTGATGACGATCGGATAGGCGTCGGCGTTGCCCTGCAGCACGGTCAGCGGCCACAGATAGCTGTTCCAGTGATAGACGAAGGCGAACAGAGCCAGCGCCGCGATGGCCGGCGCCACGCTCGGCGCCACGATCTTGAACAGGATGAGCAGCTCGGAAGCGCCGTCCATGCGGGCGGCCTCGATCAACTCGTCCGGCACGCCGGCGATGAACTGGCGCATCAGGAAGATGCCGAAGGCGTTGGCGAGGTTGGGCACGATGATGCCGGCAAGGCTGGCGCTCAGCCCGATCGAGCCGACCATGCGGTAGAGCGGGATCAGCGTCACGATCGGCGGCAGGAACATGGTGGCGATCAGCAGCGAGAAGAGCAGCGAGCGGCCGGGGAAAGAATATTTGGCGAAGGCGTAGCCGGCCATCGTGCTGGTGACCAGGATGCCGGCGGTGGTGATCGTGGCGATGACCAAGGAATTCCACATCGAGCGTCCGACATTGATCACGCCGGCGACCTTGCCATAGGCCTCCAGGGTCGGCGTATGCGGGATCCAGACCGGCGGCACCTGCATGGTCTCGGCCGGCGTCTTCAGGCTGGAGAGAACCATCCAGGCCAGCGGGAAGGCGGAGGCGACGGCGACTAGAAGCATTGCGGTCGCGAGCAGCGCCTTGCGGCCCGAAGGGCGCTTGCGGGTGAGCGATCGGGTTGGAGCGCTCATTCGCTGTCCTTGCGATTGGCAAAGGCAAACAGCGCCGAGACGCAGACGATCAG
Source organism: Mesorhizobium sp. CA12 (assembly GCF_020165255.1). Lineage (NCBI taxonomy): Bacteria > Pseudomonadati > Pseudomonadota > Alphaproteobacteria > Hyphomicrobiales > Phyllobacteriaceae > Mesorhizobium > Mesorhizobium sp. CA12. Next base: position 464,653 of record NZ_JAIUHT010000002.1, on the reverse strand, counting down.
TGACAGCATCAGCATCACCGCCATGGCCGAGCCCAGTCCGCCCTGCGCGCGTTCGATGCCGACGCGGCGGATATGGTAGGTAAGCACATTGGTCGAGCCGACCGGCCCGCCTTGGGTGATCAGCGCCACCGGCTCGAACACCTGCACCGCATTGATGATGGCGATGACGGCGCTGAACAGCAGCGTGCGGCGAAGCAAGGGCAGGGTTATGAATCGGAACTGCTCGCGTCCGTTGGCGCCGTCGAGCGTCGCCGCCTCATAGAGGCTGCCGGGGATCTGCGTCAGCCCGGCGATGGCCAATACGGTGAAATAGCCGACCTGCTGCCAGACATTGAGGAGCACGATCGAGATCAATGCCGACCGGGGCGAGGAGAGCCAGGGTTGCGGGCCAATGCCGACCAGCCAGAGCAACTGGTTGAGCGGACCCTCGCTCGGCGAATAGAGCTTCGACCAGACCAGCGCCACGGCGATCATCGGCACCATGTAGGTCGAAAACAGCACCGTGCGCAGCGCCGTGCCGCCGGCGACCTCGCGCTGATAGACCAGCAGCCCGAAGACGACCGACAGCGGCAGGATGAGGACGACCGACAGCGCGGTGTAGATCGCGGTGTTGAGGAGCGCCGTCTTGAAGTCATGGCCGACCGAGGTGGGGCCGAAGATCTCGTGGAAATTGCCGAGGCCGACGAAGCTGGCCTCGGAAAAGGGCGTCTGCGTCGACCAGTCCTGGAAGGACAGCCAGATGGTGAGCAGCATCGGCAACAGCACGAACACGCCGATCAATGTCACGGCGGGCGCAAGCATGATGCCCGCCGAGGCACGAAAAGCTTTGGCCATTCACCTGCTTCCGGTCAGCGACCCGAACTTACTTGGCGGCGCGCTCCAGGATCGACGTGGCGTCGGCCTGAGCGTTCGCCTGCGCATCCTTGGCCGAGACCTGGCCATACTGCAACGCCTCGAGCGTCTGCTGCAGGGATTCCGAGAACTCCTGGCCGCCGAGCACGACCGGGAAAGGCCGCGCATCGGCGAGCACGGAGACATAGCCGGACAGGAACTCCGAGCCGAGCTTGTCCTTGTGCGCTTCGATGTCGGAAGTGCGCGACGGCAGGATGCCCATCGACATCAAGATGTCGGACATGGCCGAAGCGCCGTTCTTGCCGGACTTCGGACTGTTCAGCCAGGCGAGGAATTCCCAGGCCGCCTTCTGCTCGGCTTCGGCCGCCTTGGCGTTGACGACGGTCATCCAGGAATAGGAGATCGAATGCGGCTTGTCGCCGCTTGGGCCGACAGGGATGGGAGCGGTGGCGATGTTTGCGAACTTGTCGCCCATGCCGGTCTTGAGCGCGCTTTCCCACCAGTTGGCCATGATGATCATGCCGGTCTTGCCGGAGACGAAATTGTCGAGGAACGGGCCCGTGGTGTTGGCGTCCGCCGTTGCCATCGCCGGATTGCTCGCGCCGGACTTTATCAAGTCTTCATAGAGCGCGAAGGTTTCGCCGGCCGGGGAGCTGTCCAGCGCCGGCTTGCCATCCTTGACCAGGTTGCCACCATTGGAGACGAGCAGCGAGGCGAAAGGATGGACCACGCCCGCCGCCCATGAGTTGATCATGCCGAAGCCCTGCTGGCCCTTGGCCTTGTCGGTCAGCTTCGCGGCGGTGTCCTTGAGTTCGGCCCAGGTTTTGGGCGGAGCGGCGATGCCCGCTTCCTTGAACAGCGCCTTGTTATAGTTCAGCGCGTAGACGTCGATCTCGTTCGGAATGCCGTAGAGCGTCCCGCCGACCGAGGCGGCGCTGACGACGCCCGCCGGCCAGGCGCTCTTCACCTCGGCTGCCACCGCATCGGGAGCGGGGGCGACGAGCTTGTCCTTTGCCAGTTCCGGCAGCCACAGATCGTAGATGCCGCCGATCGTCGGACCATCGGACGAGCCGCCCTGCGAGCGCAACGTGGTCAAGAGATCGCCGAACGGAACCGCGCGCACGGTGACGGCGACATCCGGGTGCTGCTTGGAAAAATCCTTGGCCGCCGCTTCGAGCAGCGCCACCGTCTCCGGCGACCAATGCGTCAGGTAGGAGATGTTGACCGATTGCGCCCAGCCGGTCGCGGGCAGCGCAATGAGCCCCGCGGCGAATCCAAGCTTCGAGATCCAGGCAAGCGACATCGGCGTCCTCCACATAAGCCATACCAGAGTGGATGACGTTATGACAACTTTCAGCAAAGGCGCAAGCCCTCTCGCACACGAACGTGCGGATCATGCTTGCAAATGAAAAACTCGATGATGTCGATCCATTCAGATTGCGTAAATAGATCAGCAGGATAAGATGCGGTTTCCTGGCCGATCGCCGATCAATAGGGTAGCCGTCGACGTCTTTGTGGCTCTTGCGAGCGGCATCATGTCGTTATAATGACATCTGAAGAAATGCTGACCGGAGCCGCCATACATGACACGGATCCTCGCCATCGATCTCGGCGGCACCAATCTGCGCGCCGCGGTCCATACGGGCGATATCGGCGCCCTCGTGCCCCAGGTCCGTGAGCCGGCGCCGCCGAGCCTCGACGCGTTCGTGACGCGCGTCCGCACGCTTGCGGCCGCAGGCGAGGCCGAAGCGCTCGGGCTGGCCGTGCCGGGACTTGTCGAGGGCTCCGCATGCCGCTGGATACCGAATCTGCCTTGGCTCGACGGCGTCGACGTCGCGGCGCTGTTTCCCGACCTTCGCGTGGCGGTCGGCAATGACGCGCAGATCGCGCTGCTCGCGGAAGCGGCGCACGGCGCGGCCAAGGATGTTTCCGATGCGATCCTGCTGGCCATCGGCACCGGCATCGGCTCGGCGGTGCTGGCCAATGGCGGCATCGTCGCCGGCGCGCATGGCGGCGCCTGCTCCTTCGGCTGGGCCAGCGCCGACGTCAGGGACCACGGCGAGGATCGCAGCGGCTGGCTGGAACGTGTCGCCTCCGGCCGTGCGCTGGACGCCCTTGCCGCACAGATCGGACTGGCCGACGGCAGCCAACTGATCGCCGCCGCCAAAGCAGGCCAGCTTGCCGCGCAGACCCTGCTCGATGTGCCGGCGCGCCAACTCGGCACGGTGCTGGCCGGCGCGGTCGGGTTGCTCGATCCAGGCGTCATCCTGGTCTCGGGCGGCCTGGCCGACGCGCTAGATGTGATTGCGCCGCCATTGCTCGCGGCGCTACGGCGTCAATTGCCGCCGCATCTGCGCGGCATCGAACTTAGGCCTGGATTGTTCGGCCCCCGCGCCGGCCTGGTCGGTGCTGCGCTTGCCGGACAGGCGGGAAGCGGGTGGAGACAGATCCGATGAGCGAAGCGAGCTTTCAGCAGCCGGACCGCAGGCGGCCGGAGCCGCTCTGGTATCAGGTCGAGGAGGCGATCCGCGCCATCGTCAAGAGCGGCGAGTGGGCGACCGGCGACCAGATCCCGGCCGAGGACCGGCTCTGCGCGCTATTCGGCGTCAGCCGCATCACGCTTCGCCACGCGCTGCGCAATCTTGAGGAAAGCGGACTGCTCAGGCGCGAGCATGGGAGGGGCACTTTCGTGCGCTCGGCGACGCTGGTCGCCGGCACGCGCGAGCTCACCTCCTTCACCCAGGAAATGGGCAATATCGGCGTGGTCGCCGGCTCGCGCCTGCTCGACTGCAGCCTGACGACGGCGAGTGCGGCGGCGGCCGGCGCGCTGGAGATCGAGGAGGGCGACCCTGTCGTGCGGATCCGGCGATTGAGGCTCGGCAATAACGAGCCGATCGGCATCCAGACGGCGCAACTGGCGGCCGCGCGCGTGCCGGGCTTTCTCGATGCCGGCCTGCTCAAGGGCTCGCTCTACGAGGCGCTGGAGCGTCAGTACGGCATCGTGCCGGCCGAGGCGCGCGAGAACTACCGCGTCGGCGCGGTCAGCGCCGCCGACGCCGAGCTGCTCGACCTGCCCGCGGGCAGTCCCGCCTTCGTCGTCGAGCGCATCACCATCGACGAGCGCGGCCCGTTCGAATTCACCGTCTCGATCATGCGCGGCGACCGCTACGAGATACGCTCGACGCTGCGCGCCGGCCGTCTCCCAAACACCAGAAGCTGACACGATCAACAGGAGTACCGAAGTGTCCGATCTCTACATTCCCCGTCTCGCCGTCCTCATCGAACAGGCATCGAAGGCCAATGAAGAAGCCTTCGGCCGGGCGGCGAGCCGCTTCGCCGATACGCTGCAAAACGGCGGGCTCGTCCATCTCTACGGCTCGGGCCATTCGGTGCTGCCGGCGCAGGAGATGTTCCCGCGCTATGGCAGCTTCGTCGGCTTCAATCCGCTGACCGACCCGCGCGTGATGTGGCACAACGTGCTCGGCGCCGGCGGCGTGCGCGAGCTTTTGTGGCTGGAGCGGACCGAGAAATATGCCGAGAAGTTCCTCGACCATCAGCCGCTGAACAAGGGTGATTCCATCATCATCTTCGGCCATAGCGGCCGCAATTCCTCCGGCATCGACACCGCGCTCTATGCCAAGAAGCGCGGCATCTTCGTCGTAGCGGTCACCAGCAAGAACAATCTCGACAAGCCGGCCACGCATTCCTCCGGCAAGCGCCTGGCGGACGCCGCCGACCTCGTCATCGACACCTGCTCGCCGATCGAGGACGCGGTGGTGCCGATCGAAGGCTGGAGCCGTCCGGTGTCGGGCTCGTCGACGGTGCTGGCGATGATCATGGCGCATGAGCTGCTCGCCCGCACGGCCGAGCAATTGTCGAAGCGCGGCATCGAGCTGCCGGTCTTCGCCTCGCCGACCATTGCGGGCGTGACGCTGCACGACACCGACGTCATCTACGGCGTCTACCGCGAACGCATGATCGAGGCGCAGAAGAAGCACCTGCCGACCTTCCAGGCGACGATGCGCGGGGAATGATCAGGCTGCGGGAGGCGCATCAGGCGCCTCCCGCGAGCCGTTCAAATCCGGCGCCGCCTGGTTGCGGAATGCCTGGGCGGCGCGTCATTCTCATCGGGATTGGGGATCGGCTCCTCGTCGGGCAGCCGATCCGGCTCCGGCTCGCGCACCGGTTTCGGTTCCGGGATGGGCGGCGGCGTGGGCACGGGCGTGGGAGATGGGTCCGGATTGGGGAGAATGGCCATCGCGTTTTCCTTCCGTTCGATGCCTTGGCAAGGCCTGCTGCGAATCCCAAAAACGGGGATGTCCTGCCCGACCTGAACTGATGGAGTGATCGCTGCATTCAGACGCTTCGTCTGGAGCGATCGGCGGCGCAAGCTGGCAGAACGGCCACGCCCGCGGATGGTTCCAACACGATCGCGGCGCGCGACGGCGGCAGACAATGATCAAATGATTCCACCTGCCTGTTTCGGCTCTTGCCGGCGTCTGTCGGCGCCTTAAATCCCGTTGTGGACGGGGGCCATCTGCCGACACAGGAGACGGCCGTGAAGCACCAAACCCTTGATCAGATCAACGCCGTTGCCGACGTTCACACCGAAGCACCGGCTCTCATCGCCAATCGCGGTCAGCGCCTCGAGCGCTGGGCGCAGCTTCTTGAACAAAATCCCGGCCGCCGCCTCACGGCGCTGGCGGGCACCGAATACGCCTCAGCCGATGTGCGCCAAAGAATGCGTATCGACGGCTCGGCGATCACCATCGCTTTCGAGGATCCGATCTTCCGCGCGCAAGGCCTGCGGGACGACACTTACGGCGAAGCCAAGCGCTTCTTCGAAATGAGCGACTGGCAGCTGCATGAAGTCGTCTGTCATTGCCATGTCGGCGCCAACATGCCGGCCCGCTGGGCGGCCTCGCGCGTGCGCGCGGCGATCTCCCCGGGCGCCGGCATTCTTGCGTGGCTGAGAGCGGTGTTCATGCGCTAGAGCGGTTCCGTCGGCGGGATCGCGTCGGGCTCGCTGGCTGACGCAGACGAAGGAGAGGCGCCGGGCTCTCCTCCGCGTCAGCGATCGATCTCGCCGAACACGATGTCGAGCGAGCCGATGATCGCCGCGACATCGGCCACCATGTGCCCGCGCGACAGGAAATCCATCGCCTGGAGATGGGCGAAGGATGGCGCGCGTATCTTGCAGCGATAGGGAATGTTGCTGCCATCCGAGACCAGATAGACGCCGAACTCGCCTTTCGGCGCCTCGACCGCGGCATAGACCTCTCCGGGCGGCACGCGGTGGCCTTCGGTATAAAGCTTGAAATGATGGATGGTCGCTTCCATCGAGCGCTTCATGGTGGCGCGCGGCGGCGGCGTGATCTTCTGGTTGGGCACCGCGACCGGGCCCCGGCCATCGGATGAGCGCAGCTTTTCCAGGCACTGCCGCATGATCCGCACCGACTGGCGCATCTCTTCCATGCGCACCAGATAGCGATCGTAACAGTCGCCGTGCTTGCCGATGGGGATGTCGAAATCCATTTCGGGATAGCATTCATAGGGCTGCGCCTTGCGCAGATCCCAGGCGGCGCCCGAGCCGCGCACCATGGGGCCGGAGAAGCCCATGCCCCAGGCGTCGTCGAGCGAGATCACGCCGACATCGACATTGCGCTGCTTGAAGATGCGGTTGTCGGTGAGCAGGCCCTCGAGATTGTCGCAGACCTTCAGGAACGGATCGCAGAAATCCCAGATGTCGTCGAGCAGCTTTTCCGGCAGGTCCTGGTGGACGCCGCCGACGCGGAAATAGTTCGCGTGCATACGCGCGCCTGAGGCGCGTTCATAAAACACCATCAGCTTCTCGCGTTCGGCGAAACCCCATAGCGGCGGCGTCAGGGCGCCGATATCCATGGCCTGCGTGGTGACGTTGAGAAGATGCGACAAGAGCCGCCCGATCTCGCAAAACAGCACGCGGATCAGTTGGCCGCGCCGGGGAACGGACAGCTCGAGCAGCTTTTCAGCGGCAAGGCAGAAGGCATGCTCCTGGTTCATCGGCGCGACGTAGTCGAGCCGATCGAAATAAGGCAGGGCCTGCAGATAGTTCTTGTATTCGATGAGCTTCTCGGTGCCGCGATGGAGCAGGCCGATATGCGGATCGGCGCGGTCGACGATCTCGCCGTCCAGTTCCAGCACCAGCCTGAGCACGCCATGCGCCGACGGGTGCTGCGGCCCGAAGTTGAGCATGAAGTTGCGGACCGCGGCTTCGGTCATGACAGCCTCCGCAAGAGTGAGGATCGAAGGCGAACCGCGGCCCGTCGGCCGCCGTTCGGCTGCGTCATGCCCCCAAAGGTCAAGCCGTCGTCTGGATGATCAGCGTCAGCGTGCCGTCACCGTCGATGTTGGCGGCAACGACCTGCGAGGAATTCAGTCCGTTCGCATGCAGAACCGACGTCGCCTCGGGCGAGGCGTCGACCGAGTTCTGCAGCTTGGCCAGTTCCTTGGCGGTCGTCCTGGTGACTATGGCTTCGGCCTGCGCCTTCACTTCCGAGGGCAGGTCCTCCATCGCCACCACGACGATGTTGGTGACGTTCTGGGCGGCATCGTCCTGGCCGGGCTGCGGCTGGCCGGGGATGGGTTCCTGGGCAGGGGGCGTCGCTTGCGGCGGCTGCGGATCGGCGCGTTGAGCGGAAGCGGGTTGCGCCAATGCCATTGCCGACAGCGTCAGGACCATCGTCAACATGCGCATCGTCTTTCCTTTCCATCTGGAAAATCTGACGACACAACCCTGGCGCCCGGCGATGGTTCCCGGATAATCGCCGGCGCGGCTGCTTAAAGAGCCCGCATTGTCCGCAACGTCACCGAATAGCGATGGCGTTCGACTGGCGGAATGCTGTGCTCCCACTCGTGCCTGGCCGGGCCTGCCATGAGGTAGAGCGATCTGGGCTCGACCTTGATCGTTTCACGGTCCCACGCCGCGCCGTTCTTGCGGCGCAGCCGGAAGCTGCAGGACGCCAGCAGGGAAACGCCGGCGACCAGCTCGAAATGCGGCTTGTCCCGATGCCAGCCTATGCCCGCGCCCGGGCGATATTCGTTGATCAGCACTTGCGCGAACTCTGTTGCGGGGATGCACGCAAAAGCGGCGACCTTGGCGCGAAGCGGCAGCAGGAAGTCCGGTATGGGCGGCGCTTCCACGACCTGGCGGCGTTCGTAATCGTAGCGCAAGCCGAAGCCGACGACCTGCCTGTTGGCAAGATGGCCGTGGAAATCGAACGGCTTGAAGGGCAGGCCCCGGATATGACGGACCAGCTCGTGCTCTTCGTCGCGGGCAATCAGATCCGGCTGGTAGGAGAAGCCCACGGGCATGGGCGGCTGGCTTGCAGGCCCACCGAACAGATCGCCCTGGAAAGCGTCGCCGGCAGCTCGGTTTTTCAATGATGTCATGCGGCTCAGATAGGCAATCGGGCCCCTTGTGCAAGCCGGCACGGCGGAACCTCGCGGCGCACGAAGAATTAAGCGTTGGAAGCAGGAGGCGGCACATGCCTTCCACCGCGATCCGGGCTATCCATTACGATCCGTCGAGGCGGGTCCTCTCGGTATGGTTCGTCCCGACCGGCAAGCGCTATGACTATGAGGACGTAGGACCCGAGGTCTACACGGCTTTCAAGGCGGCCTTCTCAAAAGGGCAGTTCTTCAACGAATTCGTTCGCGACCGTTTCAGATATCACCTGGTCGAGCATGAAAACTCGGCCTGCTCCGAAAAAATATAGAAATCAATGAAGTTAATGGCGGAGAGAGCGGGATTCGAACCCGCGTTACGGTTTCCCGTAAACACACTTTCCAGGCGTGCGCCTTCAACCACTCGGCCACCTCTCCGTCTTGGCATCTCGCGTCGGCCGGTTTTGCCGCGCGGGTTGGGGAGATGCTCCCATGGGAAGTCCTCAACAGATATCTGGTGTGCCCTCAACCGGCAGGCAACCCTTCCCGGCACCGCTAGCCGTCTAGGCAAACAGGCGCGGGGCTCATCTAGTCGATCCTAAAGCGAATGCCAAGCCATATTGGCATTGCCGCGGCTTTTGCCGTGTATGGGCGCAAAGGCGGGTTCAGGGGGCGATGCGTTCGAATGATGTGCACAGGCCGATGGCGGCGCGCCGGCGACGCTTGACTTCGCCTCGGCTCGGCTGTCGACTGCGCCAAATCTTGTTTCATGCAGTCCCGGCGGACGCTTGCGAGCTTTCCCTGGAATTGCCGGTTCGGTTTTTTGCAATTCCCGCCGGAAAGTCGCCAGGCGGCTTTCCCGGAATTGCCTGGGCGAGGGGCATCGTCCCGACATGGCATCGATCGACCAGCAACCCGCGGGGCGGCCGGACGGCGGGCTTTCCCTCATCCCGGTGGCGTGGCTCGTCATCGTTATGGGGCTGTCGGCCTACGGGCTGATCTCCTCCTGGCGGCTGATCGGCGACTTCAGCCTGCCCGACAGCGTGTTCTTCCTGGTCTATGGCGGCCTTACGGGCGGCGTCATCACCATCCTGTGGGGGCTGTACCTGCTTGGCCTTGCCTTCAACCGGTCGGCCCGCTTTCCTCGCCATTACACGATCTGGCAGATCGCCATCATCATCTGGCTCCTGGTGCGCCAGGCCTATGTGTTGCTCGTGTCCGACTTCGTCTTCTCGGCCGAGGCGCTGGGCTTCACCGTCGCCGAGATCGCCATCGGCCTACTTTGCATTTACCTGCTGCGCAACGGGGCCGGCGCCGAGACGATCTACGCCAATCCGGAGACCGAGCGGCCGCCGGTCTTCGTCTCGATCCTTGCCGCGCTGCTCGGCATCATCCTTGGCGGCGCGATCGGCGCCTGCGCCGGTTTCTTCGCCGGTTCGCTGATAGCGAACCTAACGCATATGAGCTGTTTCGAGGGCGCCTGCGGATTTTTCGCGGCTTTTGTCGGCCTGGGCGGCCTGATCGTCGGCGCGGTCGCCGGCGGCATTTTCGCCATCTGGCGGGTGAACCGGCGCAAGCCTGCGCGGGCTCGCTAATTTCACGGGCCGCGATTGCGCGGAAACCACGCACGCTCTATGTCGGTTTACGGGGCAGGCGGGAGCGTTCCCGGGGAGAGCGTCGATGTTGCGTTTCATCTTTCGGCTGGCAGCCATGGTTGCGCTGTCGATCTCGGTGATCATGGCGGTGATCGATACGACACGCTCGGTCGCAGCCTCCTCGCTGGTGCTGACGCCGCTCAATGCAAGCTGGCTCGCGGTCTCGCCCGATACCCGTGCGGCCTTCGAGACTTTCGTGCGCACCAAGGCAAGCCCGCTGGTCTGGGACGGCGCCGTCGCATGGGTGCTCGCACAACCAGGTTTTGCTGTTTTCGCGGTGCTGGCCTTCCTGCTCTACGCCATCGGCTACCGGCGCAAGCGCCGCGGCGCGGAATTCGCCCCAAGTCCCTGAAGGCTCTTGTTTTGACGCTGTTGCGGACGGACGGCCACGGCGAAATCGCCGGTAACCGCTTTTTCCAACAGGTCAAAATTCCACGTGAATTTTGTTTCGCGCCGTGCCAGATTGACCGCGAGCGGGAGGGGCAAAACACTTCCTGCCTGGCACCGCAAGCCTGCCGGAGAACCGGGCGGGCAGGCGGCGCATAACGGAAAAATAACCGACAGGGTGTGGATCACATGAAACGTATCGTTCTCGGCCTTCTGGCCGCAACCGCAATGGTTCTTCCGGCTTTCGCCGCGGATGTCCAGCCGGCCATCCTCTATGATCTGGGCGGCAAGTTCGACAAATCCTTCAACGAGGCCGCCTATCATGGCGCGGAGAAGTTCAAGGCCGAAACCGGCATCGCCTATGTCGAATTCGAGGTCTCCAACGCCTCGCAGCGCGAGCAGGCGCTGCGCCGCTTCGCCGAGGACGGCCGCAACCCGATCGTCATGGCCGGCTTTGCCTGGGAGGACGCGCTGAAGAAGGTCGCGGCCGAATATACCGATCTCAACTTCGCCATCATCGACGATGCCGTCGACCTGCCCAATGTCCGCTCGCTGGTGTTCAAGGAGAATGAAGGCTCCTACCTCGTCGGCATCCTGGCGGCGATGGCGTCGAAGTCGAAGAAGGTCGGCTTCGTCGGCGGCATGGACATCCCGCTGATCCGCAAGTTCGAATGCGGCTATGTCGGCGGCGCCAAGTCGGCCGGCGCGACGGACGTCATCCAGAATATGACCGGCGACACGCCGGCCGCATGGAACGACCCGGCCAAGGGCGGCGAGATCGCAAAGACGCAGATCGACCAGGGCGCCGACGTGGTTTACGCGGCTGCCGGCGGCACCGGCGTCGGCGTGCTCCAGGCGGCGGCGGATGCGGGCAAGCTCGGCATCGGCGTCGATTCCAACCAGAACGGCCTGCAGCCCGGCAAGGTGCTGACCTCGATGCTGAAGCGCGTCGACGTTGCCGTCTACAATGCCTTCATGGACGGCAAGAACGGCACCTTCAAAGGCGGCGTCGAAAATCTCGGCCTCAAGGAAGGCGGCGTCGACTACGCCATGGACGACAACAACAAGGCGCTGGTGACCGATGAGATGAAGGCGGCCGTCGAAAAGGCCAAGGCCGACATCATCTCGGGCAAGGTCCAGGTGCACGACTACACCACCGACAACGCCTGCCCGTATTGATCTGCGGCTGAAGCAAGGTTTGAACCGCCGGGCCAACGCCCGGCGGTTTCGCTTTGGAGAGGGAACGATGCGGCCGACGATCGAGGCCATGGCTGAAGGCGACGTCGAAGCAATCGCGGGGCTTCGCCTCGCGGCTTTCTTCGAAGGCACGGACCGGACACTCGACGAGGACATGGCCGGGTTGCGCGGGTTGATCGCCGGCGACGGCTCCGAGGCAGCCTTCGTTGCGCGCGACCGTGGCCGGCCGATCGGGAGCTGCCTGCTCGTCCGCAGCGAAATCAGTTCGCCGCACGACTTCTCGCCATGGCTGGCCGGGCTGATCGTCGAGGATGGATATCGCGGCAGCGGCGTTGGCACGGCGCTGGTCAGAACCGTTGAGGCTCATGCTGTCTCGGCCGGTATCGGCAAGCTCTATCTCTACACCTGGCAGGCGCGCGGCTTCTACGAGGCGCTTGGATGGACGGCGGTCGAGACCTTCGAGCAGGACGGCGCGCCGATGCTTCTCATGTCGCATGAGCTATAGCGTGCCGGCGAGATAGCCGAGCGCAAAGGCGGCCAGCAGGGCAAGCACAATAACAAAGCCAAGCCTGCCGCGCGGATGGAGGCCGACGCGATAGGGCTTGCGCTCGAGCCGGTGGATCATCGGCGGCGGCGGTTCGGCCTCGGCGGCAATGCCGGCGAGCCGTGCCTGCATCTGCGGCAATTCGGCAAGGCGCTGCGTGACCAGCTCCCAGCGATTGTCGCGCCCTTCAGGTGCCGCGGGATCGAAGGCGCGCAAGCGCTCGGCCAGCCGCAGCACCGTGTCGCGAAAGGCGGGATCAATCTCGAGGTCGCGCTCGGCGCGGGCGCGTTCCCTGTCGTTCATCAGGCCAAAGACATAATCGCCGGCCCTGGCGACATTGTCGCTTTCACTGGACATGGCCGTCTTTCCCCATGGCTTCTCACCAATGCGGCGGCTTGGTCACCGGCACGTCGGAGGCGGTCTGCTCCTCCAATTCCAGGAAACGGTCGGCGAGGGCTGCGAGCTTGCGCTCCATGCGCTCGATCACCTTCCACTGTTCGGCGATCTGGCCGGACAGTTCCTCGATGGTCTTTTCCTGCTCGGCGGCGCGGATTTCCAGCGTCGTCAACCGATCGTCAGGCATGGCCATGCAAAACCGACCCTTCGAATGTGAAGCCTCCACCCAAGCAGATATTCGTGGGATGCCCGAATATCTGCTTAGGCCCTGTTGGTTCTCGCAGGTTCTGATCGCAAAACCGTGGACAGTTTTGCGGAACTTGCTCAGGTTCGAAATTGACAAGGGCGCGGCGATTTGTCGAGAGTGAACGGCCGATTGGCATAAGCGGGGCATCATGCTAGGCCTTTTGACCAAGCGATAAAAAATAACAGTGGGAACAGGCTGCATGGCGCAAGCCGCAATCGAGCTCATAGGCATCAACAAGAGCTTTGGCGCAGTGCGCGCCAACCGCGATATCAACCTGGAGGTGGCGCGCGGCACCATCCACGGCATCGTCGGCGAAAACGGCGCCGGCAAATCGACGCTGATGTCGATCCTCTACGGCTTCTACCAGGCCGACAGCGGCGAGATCCATGTCGGCGGCAAGCCGGTGTCGATCAACACCTCGAACGACGCCATCGCGCTCGGCATCGGCATGGTGCACCAGCATTTCATGCTGGTCGACAATTTCACGGTGCTGGAGAACGTCATCCTCGGCGCCGAAAACGATGTGCTGCTGAAGAGCAGCATCGCCAAAGCGCGCTCGGAACTCGACCGGCTGGAGCGCGAATACGGGCTCGAGGTCGATCCCGACGCCGTCATCGAAGAGCTGCCGGTCGGCCTGCAGCAGCGCGTCGAAATCCTCAAGGCGCTCTACCGCGGCGCCGAGATCCTGATCCTCGACGAGCCGACGGGAGTGTTGACGCCGGCCGAGGCCGACCACCTCTTCCGCATCCTCAAGCAATTGAAGGATCAAGGAAAAACCATCGTGCTCATCACGCACAAGCTGCGCGAGATCATGGCGATCACCGACACGGTTTCGGTGATGCGCCAGGGCACGATGGTGGCGACCCGGGTGACGAAGGAGACCACGGTCGGCGAACTGGCCGAGCTGATGGTCGGCCGGCGCGTGCTTCTGCGGGTCGAGAAGGGCCAGTCGGACGCTGGCGCCGTAAAACTCTCGGTCAAGAACCTGACGGTGAAGGATTCGCGCGGCGTCACCATGGTCGACAACGTCTCCTTCGACGTGCGCGGCGGCGAGATCGTCGGCATCGCCGGCGTGGCCGGCAACGGCCAGTCCGAACTGCTGGAGGCAATCTCCGGCATCCGGCATGCGGTTTCCGGCGAGGTGATGCTGGAAGGCAAGCCGATCGATCTTACCGGCAAGGCCGATCCCGGCGAATTGCGCGACCGTGGGCTTGCCCACGTGCCGGAGGATCGCCACCATGTCGGGCTGGTGCTCGCCTTCGAGGAGAACGAGAATTCGATCCTCGGCTACCACGACGACGAGCGGTACCTCAAGGGGCCGTTCCTCGACGTCGATGCCATCATGGCCGACGCGAAGGACAAGATCGAGAAATACGACATCCGCCCCGGCAATCCGCGGCTGAAGACGGCGAACTTCTCCGGTGGCAACCAGCAGAAGATCGTGCTGGCCAGGGAGATGGAGCAGGATCCCGGCGTGCTGATCGTCGGCCAGCCGACGCGCGGCGTCGATGTCGGCGCCATCGAATTCATCCACAAGCGGCTGATCGCCATGCGCGACCAGGGCAAGGCGGTGCTGGTGGTCTCGGTCGAGCTCGACGAGATCCGCTCGCTGTCCGACCGCATCCTGGTAATGTTCGCCGGCCGTGTCGTCGGCGAGCGCGGCCCTGACGCGACCGAAGGCGAGCTCGGCCTGCTGATGGCCGGCGTCGAGCACCAGGAGGCCGCCGAATGAGCACGCCTTACGCCAAGCTGCCTGCCTGGGCCGATTATGGGTTGATTCCGCTGATCAACCTGGCGGTTGCCTTCATCGTTGCCGGCTTCGTCGTCATGCTGGTCGGCGAAAATCCGTTCCGTGCCGCCGTCATCCTGGTCGAAGGCGCCTTCGGCAAGGGCACAGGCATCGCCTTCACGCTCTTCTACGCCACGACCTTCATCTTCACCGGGCTGTCGGTGGCGGTGGCGGCACATTGCAGCCTCTTCAACATCGGTACCGAGGGGCAGGCCTATATAGGCGGCCTGGGCATCGCGCTCGTTTGCCTGAGCCTCGACAGCGTGCTGCCCTGGTGGGCGATCTTTCCGATCGCGATCGTGGCCGCGGCGGCGTTCGGCGCGCTGTGGGGGCTGATCCCCGCCTATCTGCAGGCCAAGCGCGGCTCGCACATCGTCATCACCACCATCATGTTCAACTTCATCGCCGCCTCGGTGATGGTCTATCTCTTGGTCGGTGCGCTGAAGCCGGCCGGCTCGCAGGCGCCGCAGACGCGCAATTTCCTCGCCGGCGCCGAGCTGCCGAAGCTCAACTGGATCATCGAATTGTTCGGCGCCAAGATCCGTTCCGCACCCCTCAACATCTGCTTCCTGCTGGCGCTGGTCATGGCCTTCCTGGTCTGGCTTTTGATCTGGCGCACCAGGCTCGGCTATGAGATGCGCACCTATGGCCACAGCCCGAAGGCGGCGCGCTACGCCGGCATATCGGAAACCCGCATCATCATCACCGCGATGATGATCTCGGGCGCGCTGGCCGGTATGATGGCGCTCAACCCGGTGATGGGCGACCAGCACAATGTCGCGATCGATTTCGTGTCCGGCGCCGGCTATGTCGGCATCGCGGTCGCGTTGATGGGCAGGCTGCATCCGGTCGGCATCGTCCTGGCGGCGATCCTGTTCGGCATGCTCTACCAGGGCGGCGCGGAGCTTGCCTTCGAGATGCCGGCGATCAGCCGCGACATGATCGTCATCATCCAGGGGCTGGTCATCCTGTTCGCCGGCGCGCTCGAACACATGTTCAGGCCTTACATCCAGGCGCTGTTCGCCTCGGTCAGCCCGAAATCGGTCGGCATGCAGGCAGTGAACGGTAAGGGGGCCTGAGATGGACATGTTCAACGCCATCATCCAGGTGCTGGATTCGACCATCCGCCTTTCGGTGCCGCTGCTGCTCGCCTGCTTGGCGGGTCTTTATTCGGAACGGGCCGGCATCTTCGACATCGGGCTGGAAGGCAAGATGCTGGTCGGCGCCTTTGCCGGCGCATCGGCCGCCGCCGTCTTCCATTCGGCGCTGATCGGCCTCGGCACGGCGGTCCTGATCTCGGTCGCTTTCGCCCTGGTGCACGGCTTCGCCTCGATCACGCATCGCGGCAACCAGATCGTCTCCGGCGTGGCGATCAATTTCATCGCTGCCGGATCGACCATCATCCTTGGCCAGGCCTGGTTCCAGCAGGGCGGGCGCACGCCGGCGCTGCAGCCGGCCGAACGCTTCGAGGCGATCGTCTGGCCCGGCGCCGAGGCGATCAAGGACGTGCCGATCATCGGCCCGATCTATGCCGAGCTGATCTCCGGCCATTCGATCCTGGTCTATTTCGCCTTCGCCATGGTGCCGTTCACCTGGTGGGTGCTGTTTCGCACCCGCTTCGGTCTCAGGATGCGCGCGGTCGGCGAAAACCCGGCCGCGGTCGACACCGCCGGCATCTCGGTCGCTTGGCTGCGCTACCGCGCGCTGATCTGCACCGGCATCCTCACCGGCGTCGCCGGCGCGTATCTTTCCATGGTGCAGAATGGCGGCTTCGTGAAGGACATGACTGCGGGCAAGGGTTATATTGCGCTGGCCGCGCTCATCTTCGCCAAATGGAAGCCGGTCAACGCCATGTTCGCCTGCCTGTTGTTCGGTTTCCTCGATGCTGCGGCGATCCGCCTACAGGGCTCGCCGCTGCCGATCATCGGCAAGGTGCCGGTGCAATTCATGCAGGCGCTGCCCTATGTGCTGACCGTCATCCTGCTCGCCGGCTTCATCGGCAAAGCCATCCCGCCGCGCGCCGGCGGCGTGCCTTATGTGAAGGAACGCTGAGGTCGAAGAATGCCGGGGCGGGATTTTCGTGCGGCGGCGACCGGTATTTGAACAAGATCGTGGGAGAGAAGAACCGGATGTCGCATGATCTTTTCGAGGCGGCGAAGACGGCGATGGCAAAGGCCTATGCGCCCTATTCGAAGTTCCCTGTGGGGGCAGCGCTGCGTACCGAGGACGGGCGCGTCTTCACCGGGGCCAATATCGAGGTGGCATCCTATCCGGAAGGCTGGTGCGCCGAGACGACGGCGCTCGGCCATTACATCATGGGCGGCGGCGGCAGGATCGTGGAGATCGCGGTGATCGCCGAACGCATGGCCAAATGCTCGCCATGCGGCGGCTGCCGGCAGCGGCTGGCGGAATTCTGCCGGCCGGACACGAAGCTTTATCTCTGCGACAACGCCGGCGTGGCCGAGACGGTGACCATGGGCGACATGCTGCCCTACGGCTTCAGGGGCGACATCTTGAAATGAAGAGCGGGTTGAAATGAAGGAAGCGCTGGATCATCTGGTCGAGAAACTGGACGGACTGGCGCCGACCGCGGCGCTCGTGCTGGGCTCGGGCCTGGGCGGGCTGGTCGACCAGGTCAAGGATACCAGGCGCATCTCCTATGCCGAACTGCCAGGCTTCCCGCGCAGCGGTGTTTCCGGCCATGCCGGCGAGGTGGTTGCCGGGCATTTCGCCGGCACGCCGGTGCTGATGCTGTCGGGGCGCGCGCATTATTACGAGCATGGCAATGCCGCGGCGATGCGGCCGGCGCTGGAGGTGCTTGCCGGCATCGGCATCTCGCATTTGATCCTCACCAATGCCGCCGGCTCCGTCGATCCTGAAATGGGGCCGGGTTCGGTGATGCTGATCACCGACCATATCAATTTCTCCGGCTCCAACCCGCTGATCGGCGAGCCGAGCGACCGCCGCTTCGTCGGCCTCACCGAGGCCTATGACGCCGGCTTGCGCGGCGCGATCGAGAAAGCGGCGAAGGCAACGGGAACTGCGCTGCACCAGGGCGTCTATATGTGGTTTTCCGGGCCATGCTTCGAGACGCCGGCCGAGATCCGCATGGCGCGCGTCATGGGTGCCAACGCCGTCGGCATGTCGACCGTGCCGGAGGTCATCCTTGCCCGCTTCCTCGGGCTCAAGGTCGCTGCCTGCTCGGTCATCACCAACCTGGCGGCTGGCATGACCGGAGCGGAGCTCTCGCACCAGGAAACCAAGGATATGGCGCCTATCGGCGGCGCGCGGCTGGCGACGATCCTGCGGCGCGTCTTCCAGGACGGCTTGCCCGACTGATGCTGCCGCAGGAGATCATCCGCCGCAAACGCGACGGCCACAAGCTCTCGGCCGACGAGATCGCGGCCTTCGTCGCGGGGCTGACGGCAGGCATCATCTCCGAGGGCCAGGTCGGCGCTTTCGCGATGGCCGTGTTCCTCAACGGCATGAGCCGCGAGGAAGCGGTGGCGCTGACGATCGCGATGCGCGATTCCGGCGATGTGCTCGACTGGTCCGACCTGCCGGGCCCTGTCACCGACAAGCATTCCACGGGCGGCGTCGGCGACAATGTCTCGCTGATGCTGGCGCCGATCGTCGCGGCCTGCGGCGCCTGTGTACCGATGATCTCGGGCCGCGGGCTCGGCCACACCGGCGGCACGCTGGACAAGATGGATGCCATCCCCGGCTATGCCAGCCAGCCGGACGTGGCGCTTTTCCGCAAGACGGTGCTCGAGACCGGTTGCGCCATCATCGGCCAGACCGCCGATCTCGCGCCGGCCGACCGCAGGCTCTACGCGATCCGCGACGTCACCGGAACGGTCGAATCGGTCCCGCTGATCACCGCCTCGATCCTGTCGAAGAAGCTTGCCGCGGGCTTGGGCTCGCTGGTGCTCGACGTCAAGGTCGGCAACGGCGCCTTCATGGAGAAGTCGCGCGATGCCGTCGCTCTGGCGAACAGCCTGGTCGAGGTCGCCAATGGCGCCGGCTTGAGCGCCTCAGCGCTGGTGACCGGCATGAACGAGCCGCTGGCCTCGGCCGCCGGCAACGCGGTCGAGGTGAAGAATGCCGTCGATTTCCTCACCGGGCGATATCGCGACCGGCGGCTGGAGGAGGTGACGCTGGCGCTGGCGGCCGAGATGCTGCAGTCGGCGGGGCTCGTCTCGTCCAACCAGGACGGCATCAGGCGATCCACCGAAGCGCTTGCCGGAGGCCGTGCGGCGGCCGTCTTCGCGCGAATGGTTTCCGCACTTGGCGGTCCCGCCGATTTCATCGAGAACGCGGAAAAATATTTGCCGACTGCGCCCGTCGAACTGGCCGTGAAGGCGGAACAGGATGGGTTCGTGACCGGCATCGCCACGCGCGATATCGGGCTTGCCGTCGTCACGCTCGGTGGCGGCCGTACCCGTCCGGACGACACGATCGATCATGCCGTCGGCTTGACCCGGCTGTTGCCGGTCGGCGCCGAGCTGCGCCCGGGCGAGGCACTGGCGCTGGTGCATGCCCGTACCAATGCGGAGGCCGAGGCAGCGGCGGCGGCCGTGCGAGCTGCTTATGCGATCGGCGGTTCCAAACCGCCCGCCGAAAAGACCGTGCTCAGGCGGATACTGCCGCGCTAGAGCAGTTCATCGTTTCGCGGAAACGGTGAACTGCTCTATCCTTTGTGGCTGACGCAATTCCGGACGGAAAACCGTTGCGCACTTTTCCTGGAATTGTTTACGTCGGATTTACTGAACGAGCAGCAGCGAGCCGTCCTGGACCTGGTATTTCTGCAACCGCTGCAGGAAGCTCATGCCGATCAGGTTGGTCTGCAGCGCCCTGTCGTCGAGCACCATCGCCTGGACGTTATCGACCGAGATCTTGCCGATCTGCAGGTGGTCTACCGTCACCACGGCGGCCTTTACCGCGCCGTTGGCGGTGTTCACCTGTCGATTGAAGTCGGACGGATTGAGCGAGACGCCGATCCTGCGCGCCGTCGAGGTGTTGATGGCGACCAGCGTCGCGCCGGTGTCGATCATGCCATCGATCTGGCGGCCATTGAGCTTGAACTGCGACGTGAAGTGGCCGCGCGCATCGGCGTTGACCAGCACCTGGCGGCCGAGCGGCATCGGCGCGGCTGGTTTGTTCGGGACCGAAGCGAGATTGACCAGGGGCTGAGCCTCCGGGGCCGCCGGCTGCGGGGCGACGACCGATTCCAGGAGCCCGTCCACCAGATGCGGGTTAGCCTGATAGACGATCGGAATAGAAGCCGAAGTTCCGGCAAAGATGCCGAGGATGAGAAGCTTGCGCAGCATGGATGCCCCTAAAGCGTTTTCACCGTTTCACGAAAACGTTGAACCGCTCTATCCCTTTGGTTTGGAGCAATCCCGAAAGGAAAACCGCTTCACACTTTTGCTGGAATTGCTCCCGAAGGCCTGCATCCTTATGCCGATATGGTGTGTGCGACTTTAACGCGTGTGGGGAACCGCAAGCTTGCGTAAACGGCCAGTTAAGAACGGCGCTCACTTTGTGCCGTACATGCGGTCGCCGGCGTCGCCGAGGCCCGGCATGATGTAACCCTTGTCGTTCAACTGCCGGTCTATCGAGGCGGTGAAGATCGGCACGTCCGGATGCGCCTTGGTGAAGCGCTCGATGCCTTCGGGGGCGGCAAGCAGGCAGAGGAAGCGGATGTTGGTGGCGCCGCGCCCCTTCAGCTTATCGATCGCGGCGATCGCGGAATTCGCGGTCGCCAGCATCGGATCGACGACGATCACCAGGCGGTCGGCAAGATCGCTCGGCGCCTTGAAGAAATACTCGACCGCTTCAAGCGTCTCGTGGTCGCGGTAGAGGCCGATATGGGCGACGCGTGCGGCCGGCACCAGGTCGAGCAGGCCCTCGAGCAGGCCGTTGCCAGCGCGCAGCACCGAAGCAAAGACCAGCTTCTTGCCTTCCAGCGTCGGTGCCTCCATCTCCTCGATCGGCGTCTCGATCATGGTCGTGGTCAGCTCGAGATTGCGGGTCACCTCATAGCCGAGCAGCAGCGAAATCTCGCGCAGCAGCCGCCGGAAGCCGGCCGTCGAGGTCTCCTTCTTGCGCATGATGGTCAGCTTGTGCTGGACGAGGGGATGGTCGACGACGGTGACGCCCTGCATGATGTGCTCCGACTGGTTCGGGGTAGTAGTCAGTAGTCAGTAGTCAGTAGTGAGTAGTGAATAGTGAGCCGATTTGCGAGTCCTCGCCTCGGGGAAAGCTCCGGCCTTCAACCGATCTATGCGCGCTCGGCCAAATGCATAACTACTGACTACCGACTACTCCCCTACTCCCCTACTCACTCACCGCACCTTCGCGTCCAACCGGCTTAGCAGCACCGCCTTGGTCTTCTTGTCCACGAAGGCCGCTTCGATAGCCGTTCTGGTGATCCCGGCGAGCGCCTTGTCGTTCAAGGCGAAATGCTCGGCGGCGATATCGTATTCGCGCTTCAGCGAGGTCCAGAAGTAGGGCGGGTCGTCGGAGTTGAGCGTCACCTTGCAGCCGGCTGCGCGCAGCGCCGGAAAGGGATGGTCGGCGAAGCTGTCGAATACTTTCAGCGCGATATTGGAGCCCGGGCAGCATTCCAGCACCACGCCTTCGGCGGCGATGCGGCGGACCAGGTCAGGGTTCTCGATGGCGCGAACGCCGTGGCCGATGCGGGAGGGGCGGATTTGGTCGAGGGCGGCCGCCACACTTTCCCAGCCCATCAGCTCGCCGGCATGGATGGTGATGCCGAGACCCGCTTCGCGCGCGATCTCGAAGGCGCGCACATAATCCTCGAAGTCGCCGATGCGCTCGTCGCCGGCGACGCCGAAACCGGTCACCAGCGGGTGGCCGCAGCGTGCCGCGAAGCGCGCCGCCTGCTCGATCGCCTCGACCCCGACATGGCGCACGCCGGTGACGATCATGCGGCCCTCGATACCGGTCTTGGCCTTGGCGCGGGTCATGCCTTCGCCCAGCGCATCCGTATAGGCTTTTGGCGACAGGCCGGCCTTTTTGGCATGGTCCGGCGAGGTGAAAATCTCGGAATAGATGGCACCGTCGCGGGCGAGGCTGGTCAGATAGTAGTCGGCGAGGCGGGCATAGTCCTCCTCCGTGCGAAACAGGTCGGAAGCGAAATCGTAAGCCGCGAGAAACGAGGTGAAGTCCTGCCAGACGAAGGAGCCGTCCCGGATGTAGGGCGAAGGGTCCTTGCCGTATTTGCGGGCTTGGGCGACGACGAGCTCGGGCGCCGCCGCCCCTTCGATGTGGCAGTGCAGTTCGGCCTTCAAAATCATGCGGTCATCCCGTCCGATGTGCTGCTCTCGCGCAGATTCTGGCCGGAAAATCATGCGTGGCCTTTCCCTGCCGGGTTTTGAAGGCGCGGCCGAAAACCGCGCCTTGGACAATAGCGTCGGCACCATCGATCGGCTATGGTCCCGCCGGTTTTATGGCGGATCAAAATAATGTCGGTTGAGAGAACCACGGCCGCGGGCGGCATGGAAACCTCCTATGGTTTCAGGAAGGTCGGGGAAGGCGAGAAGCAGCCCCTGGTCAACGACGTCTTCCATAAGGTGGCCAATCGATACGACCTGATGAACGATCTGATGTCGGCCGGGTTGCATCGGTTGTGGAAGGACGCGATGGTCGCCTGGCTGAATCCTCCCAAAAAGGCAGGCTGGAAGGTGCTCGATGTCGCCGGCGGCACCGGCGATATCGCCTTTCGTATCATCGAGGCCAGCCAGCGCCAGGCCCATGCCACGGTGCTCGACATCAACGGCTCGATGCTGGCCGTCGGCCGCGACCGCGCCGAGAAGCTGGGGCTTGCCGCAAGCACCGACTTCGTCGAGGCCAATGCCGAGGAATTGCCGTTCGAGGACGACAGCTTCGATGCCTATACGGTTGCGTTCGGTATACGCAACGTGCCGCGCATCGAGGTCGCTCTTGACGAAGCCTATCGGGTGCTGAAGCGGGGCGGACGGTTTCTGTGCCTGGAGTTCTCGGAGGTCGACATGCCGCTGCTCGACAAGGCCTATGAGGCCTGGTCGTTCAACGCCATCCCCAAAATCGGCAAGGCGGTGACCGGCGATGGCGAGCCCTATTCCTATCTCGTCGAATCGATCCGCAAGTTCCCCAACCAGCAGAATTTCGCAGCAATGATCACCCGCGCCGGCTTCGACCGCGTCACCTTCCGCAACTATTCGGGCGGCATCGCCGCCCTTCATTCCGGCTGGAAGCTTTGAGGCGCGGCACCTTGCAGCAGGCCGCTTTGAAGCAGGCAGCGCTATGAGCAGCGTCGCTGCCGCCTTCAGGCTCGCCAGGGCCGGCTGGGTGCTGGTCCGCGAGGGCGTCGTCGCGGCGCTGCCGGGCGAAGAGCTTTCCGGAATGCCGAAATTCGGCTGGCGCGTGGCGCGGCTTTTCACCCGCCGCCGGGCGCTGAGCTATCAGCGGGGCGACAGGCTGGCGCGGGCAGTGGTGCGGCTCGGACCTTCCTACGTCAAGCTCGGCCAGTTCCTGGCGACGCGGCCCGATGTCGTCGGCAACGACATGGCGCTGGACCTCGCGCTTTTGCAGGACAAGATGCATACCTTCCCGAGAGCGGAGGCGGTCCATGCGATCGAAGCCTCGCTCGGTCGCAGGATCGACGATCTCTATTCGAGCTTCGGCGAACCGGTGGCGGCGGCCTCTATCGCGCAGGTGCACGGCGCCGAAATCGTGCGCGAGGGTAGCGCTTCGCAGGTGGCGGTGAAAGTTATCCGGCCCGGCGTGCGGCACCGCTTCTTCCAGGATCTCGAAAGCTATTTCCTTGCCGCCCGCCTGCAGGAGAAATACATCCCCGCGTCGCGTCGCCTGCGCCCGGTCGAAGTGACCGAGACGCTGGCACAGACCACCAGAATCGAGATGGATCTGAGGCTCGAGGCAGCCGCGCTTTCCGAACTCGGCGAGAACACCAAGGACGATCCGGGCTTCCGCGTGCCGGCGGTCGACTGGGAGCGGACCGGACGCGATGTCCTCACCATGGAGTGGATCGACGGTATCAAGATGAACGATCTCGCCGGCCTTGCCGACGCCGGCCACGACCTCAAGGCGATCGCCGCCAATCTGGTCCAGTCGTTCCTCAGGCACACGTTGCGCGACGGCTTCTTCCATGCCGATATGCATCCCGGAAATCTGTTCGTCGAGGCGAACGGCACCATCGTCGCGGTCGATCTCGGCATTGCCGGCCGGCTCGGCAAGAAGGAGCGGCGCTTCCTCGCCGAGATCCTCTACGGCTTCATCGTGCGCGACTATCAGCGCGTCGCCGAGGTGCATTTCGAGGCGGGCTACGTGCCGCGCCAGCACAATGTCTCGGCCTTCGCGCAGGCGATCCGCGCCATCGGCGAGCCGATCCACGGCCAGTCGGCGGAGACCATATCGATGGCGAAGCTGCTGACGCTGCTGTTCGAAGTCACCGAGCTGTTCGATATGGCGACGCGGACTGAGCTGGTGCTTTTGCAGAAGACCATGGTGGTTGTCGAAGGCGTCGCCCGCACGCTCGATCCGGCCTTCAACATGTGGAAGACGTCCGAGCCTGTGGTCAGCGACTGGATCGCGGGCAATCTCGGCCCGCGCGGCATGCTCACCGACGCGCGCGACGCGGGCAGAGCCCTTGTGTCGCTGGCAAGGCAGGCGCCGGATCTTGTGGCACGCACCGAGCGGCTGTCGCGCGAGATCGATTTGATGGCGGAAAACGGCCTGCGCTTCGACGAAGCGACCGCGCGCGCGATAGGGAGAGCAGAAGCGCGCCACACCCGCTCCGGCCGCGTGGCGCTGTGGGTGATCGCGCTGACGCTGATCTACGTAGCATGGAAATTGCTCTGACCGCCACACGGCTTGTCGCCGATTGATTGCATTGCTATCATTGCAAGCGCCACCTCACGCGAGTGCAATCACATGGCCAGCATCACGATCCGCAATCTGGATGACGGGGTCAAGGACCTGCTCCGGCAACTCGCGGCCGAAAATGGCTGCTCGATGGAGGAGCAGGCACGAGCGATGATACGCGCCGCGGTCGAAGGCCGGGCAGGGCAGGCCGACCGCATCGGTCAGATCGAAGAAAAGCTGCGTGCGCTGACAGGCTCAAAGGAGCAGGCGGCGCCAGTTGTCACCGCATCCGCGAAATCAGTTTCGCGAGGCTCGCTCTCCGGAAAGCACATCCTGCTCATTATCGGCGGCGGCATCGCGGCTTACAAGGCGCTCGATCTGATCCGGCGGCTGCGCGAGCGGGGCGCTTCGGTGCGGGTGGTGATGACGTCGGCCGCGCAGGAATTCGTCACCACGCTGTCGGTCGGCGCGCTTTCGGCCGACCATGTCTTCACCGAGCTGTTCGACCGCAATGACGAGCACGATGTCGGCCATATCAGGCTGTCGCGCGAGGCCGACCTGCTGGTCGTTGCGCCGGCAACCGCGGACCTGATGGCGAAGCTCGCCAACGGTCATGCCAACGACCTTGCCTCGACGGTGCTTCTGGCCACCGACAAGAAGGTGCTGATGGCGCCGGCGATGAACCCGAAGATGTGGGGGCATCCGGCAACGCGGCGCAATCGGGCCACCTTGCAGAAGGACGGCGTCGCCTTTGTCGGCCCCGCCAAGGGCGAGATGGCCGAAAGCAATGAAGTGGGCGAGGGCCGCATGGACGAGCCGCTGGAGATCGTCGCCGCGATCGAGGCGATGCTCGACGAGAAGCCGAAACCGCTTGCCGGCCGCAGGATCATCGTCACCTCCGGCCCGACGCATGAGCCGATCGATCCGGTGCGCTACATCGCCAACCGCTCGTCCGGCAAGCAGGGCCATGCCATCGCGGCCGCCTTGGCTAAGCTCGGCGGCGATGTCAGGCTTGTCTCCGGCCCGGTCACCGTTGCCGATCCGGCCGGTGTTGCGACCACCCACGTCGAAACGGCCGCGCAGATGAAGCAAGCGGTCGAGAGCCTGCTGCCGGCGGATGCCGCCGTGTTTGTTGCCGCCGTCGCCGACTGGCGCACGGAAAACGCCGCCGGCGAGAAGATCAAGAAGGTTGCGGGCAAGGGACCGCCTTCGCTGCGGATGGTCGAGAACCCCGACATCCTCGCCGGCATCGGCCATCACGCGGAGCGACCAAGCCTCGTCGTCGGCTTCGCCGCCGAGACGCAGGATCTGATCGCCAATGCCGAGGCCAAGTTGAAAAAGAAAGGCGCGGACTTCATCGTTGCCAACGACGTCTCGCACGAAAGTGGCATCGGTCCATCCGGCGTGATGGGCGGCGACCGCAACAAGGTGCGCATCGTGTCCAGGACCGGCGTCGAGGAATGGCCGGAAATGGGCAAGGACGAAGTGGCGGCGCGGCTCGCCGCGCTGATTGCCGAGCGGCTGCAGCAGACTGTCGTCGTCTGAGCCCGAGCGGCAAGCCGGCGCCTCGGCCGCGGCCGCCCTGACATCCCCGTCAACCCGCTGCCAATCTCGGCCGGTTTGTCGCTGAAAATATCCTCAGCGCCGCCAGGCAGCCGAACACGCCGAGGGGCACGAATGCCAGAAACAGCCAACTGGCGACGCCTGCGGCCGCTCCACGGTTCAGACCTTCCGAGAAGCCGCTGGCATTGGCGACGATGCCGGCAAGCGCTGCGCCTACGGCATAGCCGATGCGCTGCATGGTCGGCACGGCGGCCGAGGCGATGGTCTGCTCACCGTCGCGGGCCGAGGCGACGATGACGCGCGTGAGGAAGGGCCAGCAAACGCCGAAGCCGCCGCCCTGCAAAAGGGCGCAGAGCAGGATCAGCGGGATCGAGCCTCCCGGGATTGTGTAGGCGAAGCCGGCGAGGCCGGAGGCGATCATCAAGGCGCCGACGACGATGATCAGCCTCTCGCGCTCCAGCGGTGCATTGGCGATGAGGATCGACAGGATCGACCAGGCGATCGATTCTGCGGCGATGATGTAGCCGGTGGTCAGGATCGGAATGCCGTGCAACGTGGTCAGAAGCAGCGGCCCGTAAATGGTGAAGGTGCAGGTCGCCACGGAGAAAGCCGCAACCATCGTCATGCCGCTGCCAAGCGGCGAGCGCCATGAAAACAGAGGCGACGGGAAGAGCCGGGATTGCGGTCTAAGCGCATCCACGTGGAAGAAAAGCGCCAGGCCGATCAGGCCGAGGAAGAGGAGCAGCGACGAGCGCAACAGGGCGATATCGATGCCGGCGGCGGCGATCAGCACGACGCTGAGGGCGAGACAGGCAAGCGCGGGATAGGGAAAGGGCGGTGCCTTGCCGCTGCTCGCCTGCGGCTTCCTCGCTTCAGGCGTGAGCACGACGAAGCTTGCCAGCGCCATCGCCGCGCCGCCGAAGGTGAATACGCCGAAAGCCCAGCGCCACGACAGGAATTCGGTCATGAGAGCGCCGAGCATCGGGCCGCTGAAGGCGGCGACGCCCCAGATCGCGGACATGATGCCGAAGAGCTGCGGCCAGATGTTGCGTGGAAACAGGCGCTCGACCGAGACGAAAGCCAGCGATACCAGCGCGCCGCCGCCAAGCCCTTCGACCAGTCGCCCGACGAGGAACAACGGCATGGAAGGCGCCGCGGCGCAGATCAGCGCGCCGGTCGCATAGAGCAGGGCCGCGACCATCATGTTGGAGCGCAGGGCGACATAACTGACCAGCCGGCCCGCAGCGGCGCCGGCGACGATCGCGCCGAGCTCGTAGATCGCCAGCGACCAGCCGACCAGCTGCACGCCCGCCAGTTCGCCGACCATGGCGGGCATCACCGTCGCCACCATCGTCTCGTTTGTGGCATGCAACAGGATGCCGAGGCTGACGAAGCAGAAGCGCGCCAGATCGCCGCTCGCCCACAGCGCCCGCCAATCCACCCTCTTGCTGGCCACCCTCTTGCTGGCCACCCTGTTGCTGGCCACCTTGTTGCCGCTCGCTGCCGTCACGCCGATCTCCTGCTTGTTTTGCGCACCTCATCCGCGTTGCGAACGAGGGGCAAGATCCAGTTCGGCAGGGCTTGTAGAACCTCAAGCGCAGTTGAGCTCAAGAGGCTTTTTCGCGGATTTCGAGGCAAGCCACCATTTGCGCCGAAGGGATCCGGCTTTCCAAAGCACTCGGCCCGGAACAGATGTTCCGGGCCGAGTGCGGCGCAATGAATTTGAAAGCCGAGGGCTCACTTATAGGAGTGGACGAGGTCCAGCGACGCTACGGTGACGGCCAGGTTGAGGCCGGTCTGTGCCTGGACGCTGAGCGGCTCCAGCATGAAGGCGCTGTCCAAGCCGCCGACCAGGACGTTGGCGCCGCCGCCGGTCACCACGCTCGCCTCGGCGTTGACGCCGTAATAGCTGCCAGCGAGATCGCCCGCGTCATGGCTGCGGGTGGCGGCAAGCACCGCCCAGACGAGCTGGCCCTGATGCGTCTTGCCGACGTCGACGCCAAGCTTGGAGATCATCCCGGTATAAATCTCGGCCGGGCCGTGATGGGAGGGGCGGAAGACGCAGGAGACGCCCTTGTTCGACGTGATGACATAGCCGACACCGCCGTCGATGGTGCAATCGAGCGTGCCGAGCCGGAGCGTGCCGGCGCTGACCGGAGAAGCGAGGACCGTGGCGGCAAGCGCGGCAGCGGCACAGGCAAGTGTCTTGATCATTGGAAAGTCCCTTTCGCGAAAATCTTGGCCCCGGCTTAAACGATCGAGGTGCACGGAGCGTTCCGCCGAAACTTTGACGCGAACATGGCAAGGGTTAACGCATTGCCCTGGGCGGTTAACGGATCGCTATCGGCGCCTCCGCAGCGCATCATCGCGGCCGCCGACGGCGACCGGGAACGACGCCTAGGCGCCGTGCAATACACCCTTCCGGCGTCGGCTTGAGATCAGCTGGCGTTGCCGCCGGTGCGCGACAGACCGTCCTTGGCCGGCTGGTAGTTGGGGTCAAGGTGGACAGCCTCGCGGTAGGACTTGGCGGCCCTGCCCTTGTCGCCGCGCTTTTCGTAGATCAACGCCTGGTTGGCCCAGGCCTCGGCGTTCTTGCCGTCGAGCTTGATGGCCATGTTGAAGTCGGAGAAGGCGTTGTCCTCGTCGCCTGTCGCCAGATAGGAGAGGCCGCGGCCGTTGTAGGGCTCGGCGGCGTCCGGCGCCAGCGAGATCGCGGTCGAGAAATCCTCGATGGCGAATTTGTGCTGGCCCTGGCTCTGATAGATCAGGCCGCGATTGTGGTAGGCGCGGGCATCGGTGGTGTCGAGTTGGATCGCCTTCTGGAAGTCGTTGAAGGCATCTTGGGTGCGGCCCGCCTTGCGGTAGAGATTGCCGCGGCCGATATAGGCTGCGTCGTAGTTGGCGTTGATCTGGATCGAGCGGTTGTAGTCGGCCAAAGCGGCTTCCTGATTGCCGAGGAAGCGCTGGATCAGCGCGCGATTCGAATAGGCCTGGTAGAAGTTCGGATTGAGCTGGATCGCCTGGTTGAAGTCCTTGAGCGCCGCCTGGTACTGGCCTCCGCGGCCATAGGCCGAGCCGCGCACGTTATAGCCCTCGGGATCCTGCGGATTGCGCAGGATGACCGCCGAAAGCGAGGAGATGTTCTCGCTCGACGCCTGCGCCTTGTCGATCGAGTTGAACTCACCCGTCGGGGTCGTCTGGCATGCTGCAAGCGTCAGACCCGAAAGCAGGGCCGCCGTCAGGGCGAAGCCGCGAAAAGCGGTTTTGCGCTCCACGGTAATTGCGTTCATCTTTGTCCTCACTGCCGCAGCGCCGTCAGTCCGTTCCCTCTCCGAACCGGCTCCAATACATAAACAAAAAGGTGGCGGCGATTCCGCATCGCGCCACCTTCGGTATCCTTCGAAAAGGACGAAAAATAGGCGTTATGAGCGCGGCGAGCGCGATGCGCCGGCGGCACCAGCCGGAGCCGGGCGCGGGGTCATCGGCAGCAGGCCTTCGCGCTGGGCGCGCTTGCGGGCCAGCTTGCGGGCGCGGCGCACGGCCTCGGCCTTCTCGCGGGCACGCTTCTCGGACGGCTTCTCGTAGTGACCGCGCATCTTCATTTCGCGGAAAATACCTTCGCGCTGCATCTTCTTCTTCAGCGCGCGAAGCGCCTGATCAACGTTGTTATCGCGGACGAGTACCTGCACGGGCAATCCTGTCTTCGGGTTTGAAATCATTAGGCAAACAGCCATAGCTGACATGCCTCCGCGGCGAATTGCACCGCGAATTGTGGCGGCTGATAGCAGAATCAGGCTGGGATGTCCACCTCCGATTGCGCGAAACGGCGATCAAAAACCCGAGCGCTGCGCCCGCATGTTTGCTCGCGCTACGCGGTCGCCAGATGGTGGCGCGCAAAGTCCTCGAAAAACTCACCATAATCGCAAGTGATTTCCTCGCCTGCAGCGATGTCGCGAATGGCTGTGGCGCCGCCATACTGCGAGAAATCCGTGTTCGGCCGCTCCGAATGGTTCATGAAGCGGCCATTGTCCACCTCATAAACCATGAAGCCGGGCTTGTCCGGGCTCGGATAGGCATAGCGGTCGAGCAACTCGCGCAGATGCGGCGGCGCCGCCTCATATTTATCCATCGGGATCAGCCGGTCGAAATCCGGATCGAGGCGCCAGATCGAAGCGCCCTTACGGATCGGCTCGGCGGCGAAGACCCCGACCCCTTCGATGGCGCTCTGGGCAACATAGGTTCTGATCAGCAGCATCGTTCCGGTCCGATTTCGACGGAAACGAAAATCGTCAAAATGAACGGGAATGCAAGGCCGCATCGCAACATTTTGGCGGATGGGCATGTCTGTCGTCTGCCAAAATAGATCATGTCCGGTTGATCGAGACACCGCCATCGGCAAACAGCGCGGTTCCGGTGGTGAAGCTCGACGCATCCGAGGCAAGGTAAAGCGCGGAGCGGGCGATCTCTTCCGGCTGCGCCATGCGCTTCAAAGCATGAATGCCTTCGACGAAAGCGCGCGCCTCGGGCGTGGTCGTGGTTGCGCCGGGCGTGTCGGTGCCGCCGGGCAGCAGTGCGTTGACGCGCAGCCCTTGCGGACCGTATTCGGCAGCGAGCACCTGCGTCAGGCCGATCAGTCCGGCCTTGGCAGCGGCGTAGGCCGCCATGCGCGGCATCCCGGCGGTGTAGCCGACGAAGCTCGAGGTGAAGATCAGGGAGCCGCCGCCGCGCTCCAGCATGGCCGGTATCTGGTGCCTTGCGGCGAGGTAGGCGCTGGTCAGATTGGTGTCCATCGTCTCGTGCCAGGTGGCTGGCAACATATCGGTCACCGGTCCCATCACGCCGACGGCGCCGGCATTGTTGAAGGCGATGTCGAGGCCGCCAAACCTTGCGACGGCGAATTCGACGAGCGCCTTCGCATAGGCCTCCTCCCTCACATCGCCGGCAAGCGCAGCTGCCGTGCCGCCGGTCGCTTCGATCTCGCCGACGAGCACGTCGAGCTCGGCCTGACGCCGAGCCGCGACGACCAGGGATGCGCCTTGCTCGGCAAACAGTTTGGCGGTGGCGCGGCCGATGCCGGAGCTCGCGCCGGTGACGATGGCGACCTTGTTTGTAAGGGTGAACATGTCTTTGCATCCTTCCTCTGTACCGGGCTTGCCGGTGGTTGGATGCTTGGTCGCAGATGAGGATTAGGGCGGCCACCCGAAACCGGCAAAGGCGCCATTGCCCTACTGCCGCAACAGCCAAGCCAACCGATCCAGCGAGAAGGCGTAGCTGAAGGCAATCAGCAGAGCCATAACGATGCCAATGGCCGCGTGACCGGTCAGATAGAATCCCGCGGCGCCGCCGCACAGGATGACGAGTTCCAGCGCCAGCCTGAGGGCGCCGGGCACAGGCACCGGAGCTCGACCCGACCGGCTCGGATCATTGAGCACGGCGAAAGTGCCCCACAGCACCGCCGCGACGAGCGGCAAGGCGACGGCAAGAATCCAACGGCTTAAACCGACAGCAAAGCTCCAGCCGACCATGCCGAGCCCAAGCAGCGCTGCAAGTTCCAGCAGGAAGCGCAGGGTCAGATTCCACCAGGCATTACCCATTGTCGTCCTCCAGCATCACGCGGCAGGAGTGTCGCCGAACGGAATCTCGGAAGCCAGAGCAGACGCTTCGTTTTGACCGTGGCGCAAAACGGCAAGCGCCGTCGCAAACAGCGCAAGGATGACATCGCGGTTTCGCTAGTGATACACCTCGCGTGACGGGAGAGGCCCGAACGACATCCGCGATTTTTGGCGCGAGGCTTAACGTGAAGAAATACTCGGTATTCGCCATTGCCCGCGAGGCGATGCGCGGCCACAGAGGCTGGGAAGAGCAGTGGACGTCGCCCGAGCCGAGGAAGGAATACGACGTCATCATCGTCGGCGCCGGCGGACACGGCCTGGCGACGGCCTATTATCTGGCGAGCGAGCACGGCATCACCAACATCGCGGTGCTGGAAAAGGGCTGGCTCGGCGGCGGCAACACCGGCCGCAACACCACCATCATCCGCTCCAACTACCTCTATGACGAAAGCGCCGGCATCTACGATCATGCGCTGAAGCTGTGGGACGGGCTCAGTCAGGAACTCAACTACAACGTTATGTATTCGCCGCGCGGCGTCATGATGCTGGCGCACAACGTGCACGACGTCCAGGTGTTCAAGCGCCATATCCATGCCAATCGCCTCAACGGCATCGACAATGAATGGCTGACGCCGGAAGAGGCGAAGGAATTCTGTCCGCCGCTCAACATCTCCAGGGAGGCGCGCTATCCGGTGATGGGTGCCGCGCTGCAGCGCCGCGGCGGCACGGCGCGTCATGACGCGGTCGCCTGGGGCTATGCGCGCGGCGCTTCGGCGCGCGGCGTGCACATCATCCAGAATTGCGAGGTCACCGGTATCAAGCGCGCGGCCAATGGCGCTGTGAGCGGGGTAGAGACGACGCGCGGCTTCATCGGCGCCAAGAAGGTCGGCGTGGTCGCCGCCGGCCATTCCTCCGTCATCATGAACATGGCGGGCGTGCGCATGCCGCTCGAAAGCTATCCGCTGCAGGCGCTGGTGTCGGAGCCGGTCAAGCCGGTGGTGCCTTGCGTGGTGATGTCGAACACGGTGCACGCCTATATCTCGCAGTCGGACAAAGGCGAGCTGGTGATCGGCGCAGGCACCGACCAGTATGTCTCCTATTCGCAGACCGGCGGCCTGCACATATTGCAGCACACGCTCGACGCCATCTGCGAGATGTTCCCGATCTTCACCCGCATGAAGATGCTGCGCTCCTGGGGCGGCATCGTCGACGTGACCCCCGACCGTTCGCCGATCCTGGCGAAGACACCGGTCCAGGGCCTCTACGTCAATTGCGGCTGGGGCACGGGCGGCTTCAAGGCGACGCCCGGCTCGGGCAACGTCTTCGCGCACACGATCGCCAAGGACGAGCCGCACCCGATCAACGCGCCCTTCACGCTTGAGCGCTTCCGCACGGGACGTCTCATCGACGAGGCCGCCGCGGCGGCTGTGGCGCACTGACGATGGGCCAAATGACCCTTATGCCGCTTTGCGATCAACCGGCCGGCGTCCGCGTCGGCCATGGCGAGTTGTAGGATCCACCGAAAATGCTTCTCATCCGCTGCCCCTATTGCGAGGAAGAGCGCCCGGAACTCGAGTTCCGCAATGCCGGCGAGGCGCATATTGCGCGCCCGACCAACATCGCCGCCGAGAGCGACGACGATTTCGAGAAATTCTTCTTCATCCGCGCCAACCCGAAGGGCGTCATCTATGAGCGCTGGCGGCACATCCATGGCTGCGCCCGCTTCTTCAACGCGGTGCGCGATACGGTCACCGACAGGTTCGTCATGACCTACAAGGCCGGCGAGCCGAAGCCCGCGAAGCTGCCGGGAGCCTCAAAATGAACGCCGCCTTCCGCATTTCCGGCGCCGGTCGCCTCAGCCAGGCGAAGACTGCCTCCTTCAGCTTCGACGACAAGCCGTATATCGGCATCGAGGGCGACACGCTGGCCTCGGCGCTGCTCGCCAACGGCGTGCACCTGGTCGGCCGCTCGTTCAAATATCACCGTCCGCGCGGCTTCCTGTCGGCCGGCGCGGAAGAACCCAACGCGCTGGTGCAGATCGTGCGCGACGATGCGCGCAAGACGCCGAATGTGCGGGCGACAGTGCAGGAGCTCTATGACGGGCTGACGGCCAACTCGCAGAACCGCTGGCCGTCGCTTGCCTTCGACGTCGGCGCCGTCAACGACATCGCATCACCGATGTTTTCGGCCGGCTTCTACTACAAGACCTTCATGTGGCCGAAATGGGCCTGGAAGGACCTCTACGAGCCGAAGATCCGCGCTGCCGCGGGCCTCGGCGTTTCGCCGGACAAGCCGGATCCCGACCACTATGCCGCGCGCTACGCGCATTGCGAGGTGCTGGTGCTGGGCGGCGGCGCCGCCGGCATCGCGGCCGCGCTCGCCGCGGCCGAAACGGGCGTGCGGGTGATCGTCGCCGACGAGCAAGCCGAATTCGGCGGCAGCCTGCGCTTCGAGAGCGGCGCCAGGATCGACGGCCAGGACGGCTATGTGTGGGCGCAAGCGGCGATCGCGAAGCTCAAGGTGATGGACAATGTGCGCGTGCTGTCGCGCACGACCGCCTTCGGCTATTACGCGCAGAACTTCGTCGGACTGGTCGAGCGAGTCAGCGACCATCTCAAGAGCCCGGGCCGGGAGCTTGCGCGAGAACGCCTGTGGCAGGTTCGCGCCAAGCGCGTCGTGATCGCCACCGGCGCCATCGAGCGCCACATGGTGTTTGCCAACAACGACCGTCCAGGCGTTATGCTGGCTTCGGCGGCGCGCACCTACCTCAACCATTATGGCGTCGCGGTCGGCAGGAATATCGGCGTCTATACGGCCAATGATTCCGCCTACGCCGCCGCGATCGACCTCAAGAAGGCCGGCATCAACATCGCGGCGATCGTCGACCTGCGCGACAACCCGGCCGGACCGGTGATCGACGAGGCGAGGGCGCTCGGCATCGAGATCAATTTTGGCCGTGCGGTGGTCAGCGCCGGCGGCAAATTGCGTGTGTCGTCAATGACCGTGCAGCCGAAGAATGGTGGCGGCGAGCGGACCATCCCGGTTGACGCGATCCTCATGTCGGCCGGCTGGACGCCATCGGTGCATCTGTTCTCGCAATCGCGCGGCAAGGTCGCCTTCAACGACGAGACCAAGCGCTTCGTGCCGGGCACCTACGCGCAGGACTGCGTCTCGGTCGGCGCCTGCAACGGTACCGACGGGCTGGCCGCCTCAGTTGACGAGGCTTACGCGGCGGGCGCCAAGGCGGCGAAGGAGGCCGACGGCAAGGTTGGCAAGGGCGCCAAGCCCAAGGTCGACGCCGGCGAGAACTGGTCGCGCGGTATGTTGGGCGCCGCGCCCGGTGCCGGCCCGGGCACGACGGTCAAGGCCTTTGTCGATTTCCAGAACGACGTCACTGCCAAGGACATCCGCCAGGCGGTGCATGAAGGCATGCACTCGATCGAGCACGTCAAGCGCTTCACCACCAACGGTATGGCGACCGACCAGGGCAAGACGTCGAACATGCACGGCCTGGCGATCGCCGCCGAGACGCTCGGCAAGCCGATCCCGCAGGTCGGCCTCACCACCTTCCGGGCACCTTACACGCCGGTGACGTTCGGCTCGATCGTCGGCCACGCGCGCGGCGCCTTGTTCGACCCGACCCGCCGCACGGCAACGCATGGCTGGGCCGCGTCGCAAGGTGCGGTGTTCGAGGATGTCGGCCACTGGAAGCGCGCCTGGTATTTCCCCAAAGCGGGCGAGGACATGCATGCCGCCGTCGACCGCGAATGCGTGACGGTGCGCAAGGCCGCCGGCCTGTTCGACGCCTCCACGCTCGGCAAGATCGAGGTGGTCGGGCCGGACGCGGCGAAGTTCATGGAACTGCTCTACACCAATCCGTGGGAGAAGCTCGAAACCGGCCGCTGCCGTTACGGCATCATGCTGCGCGAGGACGGCTTCATCTATGATGACGGCGTCGTCGGCAGGCTGGCGCCGGACCGCTTCCACGTGACGACCACGACCGGCGGCGCGCCGCGCGTCATGAACCACATGGAGGATTACCTCCAGACCGAGTTCCCGCATCTCAATGTGTGGCTGACCTCGATCACCGAACAATGGGCGGTGATCGCGGTGCAGGGGCCGAAGTCGCGCGACATCATCGCGCCGCTGGTCGAAGGCATCGACATGTCGGACGAGGCGATGCCGCATATGTCGGTGCGCGAGGGCAGGATCTGCGGCGTGCCGACGAGGCTGTTCCGCATGTCCTTCACTGGCGAGCGCGGCTTCGAGGTCAATGTGCCGGCCGATTACGGCGAGGCTGTGTGGGAAGCGCTGTGGGCCGAAGGCCAGAAGCATGGCGCGACCGCCTATGGTACCGAGACGATGCACGTGCTGCGCGCCGAGAAGGGCTACATCATCGTCGGCCAGGATACCGACGGCACGGTGACGCCGAACGATGCAGGGCTCGACTGGGCGGTCGGCAAGAAGAAGACCGATTTCGTCGGCATCCGCGGCCTGACCCGGCCGGACCTTGTAGCCAAGGGCCGCAAGCAGCTGGTCGGCCTGAAGACCAAGGACCCGAAGGTCGTGCTGGAAGAGGGCGCGCAGATCGTCGCCGACCCGAAGCAGGCGATCCCGATGAAGATGATCGGCCACGTCACCTCCAGCTATTGGTCGGAGAATTGCGGACGCTCGATCGCGCTGGCGCTCGTCGCTGGCGGCCGCGACCGCATGGGCCAGACGCTCTATGTGCCGATGCCGAACGGCACGATCGAGGTGGAAGTCACCGGCATGGTGTTCGTCGACGAAAAGGGAGAACGCCTCAATGGCTAAGGCCGCCGCCAAGACAAAAGCCGCTGCTGCTTCCACCTCCGTCGAGCGTCGGCCCGCGCTTGCCGGCCGCACGCTGTCGGTGCCGGGCGTCAAGGTCGAGATGCTGCCGCCGGCTGAACGCATCTCGCTGCGCGCCCCCCAGGCGTCGCTTGCCGCGCTTTCCAAGGCGCTCGGCCTCACGCTGCCGACAAAGCCCAAGACTTCGGCGACCAGGGACGGGCGCACGGCGCTGTGGCTCGGGCCCGACGAATGGATGATCATCGACGAGGCGGGCAAGGATCCGCTCGCCGACTGCGCCAAGGTGACAATGCTGCATTCGGCGGTCGGCATCTCGCACCGCAATGTCGCGATTTCGGTTGTCGGGCCGGCGGCCGCAGCGGCGGTCAATTCGGGTTGCCCGCAGGACCTGTCGCACGAGGCCTTCCCGGTCGGTGCTGCCTCGCGCACCATTCTCGGCAAATCCGAGATCGTGCTCCTGCGCAGCGCGGCCGATACGTTCCGGGTGGAATGCTGGCGTTCCTTCTCGGACTATGTCTTTACTCTGCTTTCGGAAGCGGCGGGCGACGCGGCGAACTGAGTTTCGCGGCGTCGGTTTCAAGGAACCATCGCCAGTCCATGCCGTTTCTGCGGCTTGCGAGGGAGATTGCCGATGCCGTCCAAATCCGCGCCGAAGTCGTCCAAGAAGACAGCTGCAGTCCGTTCGCTGGAGCAGGAGCGGCGCCACGAGGTCGAGGAAGAGGAACTCGAGGAAGGCCTCGAGGACACATTTCCCGCCAGCGACCCGGTATCGATCACCAGCACTTCCATTCCCGGCGGACCGGCAAAGCAGAATAAGGCCAGGACCGCGGCAGGAACGAAACCGCGCAAGAAATAGGCTCGAGCAGGTCCTCAGGGGCGCTGGCAGAAACGAAAAAGGCGGCCAAATGCCGCCCGTTTTCGTTCGAAGTCTTGCCAATAGTGCTCAGAGGCCGGGCACGAACCAGGGACTGACATCGATGCCGAGCCGCGGGCTCTTCGTCGTCTTGTTGGCGTCGGCCTTTTCCACCGAACCGGTCGAGGTGCAGTCGAGCTTCACGCTGGCGTTGGTCTGAGCGCAAGCCGCGGGGGCGTGCTTGGCCGGCTGGCTTGCGCCAGCGAAAGCGGTACCCGAGAAAGCCAGCACGGTGGCGAGAGCAAGGATCGTGTTCTTCATTTTCCGTCCTCCAGTCAATCTTTTCCGTACGCGTACGATACGGTGTACAAATACGGTTAATGAAGTCGAAATTCAAGGAGGAATCTGTACGTGTACGACAAATTTTTTTGAACACAGGAATTCGGCGCCGCAAATCAAGCGAAGCGGTGCAAGCCGACGATCAAAGAGATTAGCAGTTGACGGGCGTTGCGGTCAGCGGCGGAATATCCTGCGCCTGCAACCCCGTCAGCGTGAAATCGCACATGCGCTTCACATAGGCCTGGGCGTCGCCGAATGGATAGAAGGGAAAGGTAATCAACAGCGAAATCGTGCCGTGGCCCACGGTCCACAGCATGGTGGCGATGGCGCGCGGGTCGCCCTTGAGCCTGCCGGCGGCCACGCACGCCTCGACGCGTTTGATCAGCACCTTCATGGCCGGATTGCCTTCTTCCATGTCCGCGTAGCTGCGTCCTTCAGGCAGCTTGGTCTTCTCGGTCATAAAGACGGTGCGGTATTCATTGGGATTGCCGAGCCCGAAGGCGGCATATTCGGTCATCACCGCCTTGAGCGCCTCGATCGGATCGTCGGCGGGGTGCTCCTCGATGCGGCGGGCGAGCGTTTCGAAGGCGTCCTCGGCGAGGGCGAACAGAATGTCCTGCTTGTCGGCGAAATAGGAATAGACCGACATCGGCGCATAGCCGACCCGCTTGGCCAGCTTTCGGATGGTCAGGCCCTCATAGCCTTCTTCCTGAACCAGCTTGTGAGCCGCCGCGACCAGTTCGGAGCGAAGCTCCGCCTTCTGTTTTTCGCGGCGCTTCTGAACGCTTAGCGCCAATATATGCTTGCCTTTGTGATTGGTTGCCTGACGAAATTATATACGCCGTACGGAAACGGACAAGGGCGCCTCCAGTTCCCTTGCGTGCGCTCTGCGTTTTAACGCAATTGCGGACGAAAAACCGCTAAGGCACTTTTCCTGAAATTGCTCAGATAGCGCCAATGCCGCCGTCGAGCGCCAGAGCGTGGCCGGTCATGAAGGAATTGGCCGGGTCGGCGAGGAACAGGATGCCGGTGGTGATCTCGTCGACCTCGCCGACACGCTTCATCGGCACGCCGCGCGTGAGCTCGGCCATCGCTTCGGCTTCGGGCGCTCCGGTGAAACGCACGAAGCCGTCGACCATCGCGGTGCGGGTGTGAGCCGGGCAGACCGCGTTGATGCGTATGCCCTTGCTGGCGTATTCCACGGCAGCCGAGCGCGTCAGCCCGACGACGCCGTGCTTGGCGGCGGCATAGACCGAAAGCTTCGGCGCGCCTGAGAGGCCGGCGACCGAGGCGATGTTGACGATGACGCCGCCCTTGCCGCTTTCCCTGAATTGCCGTTCCAACTGAGGAATCTGGTGTTTCATGGCATAGAAGACGCCGAGCAGGTCGACCTCCACCACGCGGCGCGCTTCCTCCGAGGTGACCTGCGGCAGGCGTACGAAGGAGTGGACGATGCCGGCATTGTTGACGGCGATGTCGAGCCGGCCGAACTTTTGAACGGCAAGCTCCACAAGATCCTCCGAGAGTTTTTCGTCGGCGATGTTGCCGGCAAGGTGAGCGGTCTCGGTGTCGAGCGTTGCGGCGAAACTTCCGAGCGCAGCCTCGTCGAGATCGGAGAGCACCAGCCGTGCCCCTTCCGCGGCGAAGGCCTTTGCCGCGCCGCTGCCGAGACCGCCGGTCGCGCCGGTGATCAGCACCGTCATCCCATCGAAACGGCCCATTGCTCGGCTTCTCCGCGTTCAGCTGTTCTCGTCAATCAGTTCCACCGCGAGCGCGGCGAGCAGTTTTACCGCCTGGCCGTAGGTCCTTGCCTTTTCCGGGTTGGAGGCGTTGCCGTCCAGCGCGCGGCGGTAGACGCCCTGGCAGATCGCCGCCAGCCGGAAGAAGGAGAAGGCGAGGAAGAAGGTCCAGTTGTCGATCTTCTCGATGCCGCGCCGTCTGCAGTAGGCCTCGACATAGGCTTGCTCGGAAGGCAGGCCGGCAGCGGCGCGGTCGATGCCACCGAGGCCGCGAAAGCCCGAGGCATGCGGCAGACGCCACTGCATGCATTGATAGGCAAGGTCGGCGAAGGGATGCCCGAGCGTCGACAGCTCCCAGTCGAGCAGCGCGATGATCTTCGGCGCGCCCGGCGCGAACATCATGTTGTCCAGCCGGTAATCGCCATGGACAAGCGAGACGCGGCCGTCATCGGCAGGCATATGCGTTTCGAGCCAGGCAATCAGCCTGTCCATGTCGGTTATGGTTTCGGTTTCGGAGGCCTTGTACTGGCTGGTCCAGCGCGCGAGCTGGCGCTCGAAATAGCTGCCGGGCCGGCCGAAATCGCCAAGTCCGACGGCGTCCACATCGATATCGTGCAAGGCGGCGAGCGTCGCATTCATGGCATCGTAGATCGCGGCGCGCTCGCCATTGCCGGATGCGTCCGGCAGTGACGGATCCCAGAAGATGCGGCCGTCGAGATATTCCATGACGTAGAACATGCGGCCGATCGGGGAGTCCTCGCCGGAAAGATGCAGCATGCGCGGCACCGGCACCGCCGTGCCGGCAAGCGCCTGCATCACCCGGAATTCCCGGTCGACCTGATGCGCGGATTTCAGCAACTGTCCCGGCGGCTTGGCGCGCAACACATAGCGGCCGCTGGCGGCTGTCAAAAAATAGGTCGGATTGGACTGCCCGGACTTGAATTTTTCAATCGCCGACAGGCCGGCAAAACCCGGGATATGCGCCTCGAGGTAGGGCGCAAGGGCCGCCTGGTCTATGGCGCCGGCCTCGCCGCTCATGCGTTCTCGGGTTGGCGCTCGATCAGCGTCAAGGTCAGCCAGCGCGCCGTCAGCGCCGGCTTCTTCGAGCCTTCGATCTCGATGGTCACGTCATGCGCCGTCTGCACCCAGCCGGACGGCCTGACCTTGACGTCAGCCAGCACGAAGCGGGTGCGGATGCGCGAGCCCGTCTTCACCGGCGCCAGGAAACGCAGCGTGTCGAAGCCGTGGTTGACGCCCATCTTGCTGTTTTCCAGTGGCGGCATGGTCTCGAAGGTCATTGCCGACAAAAGCGACAGCGACAGGAAGCCATGCGCGATGGTGCCGCCAAACGGCGTCTCGCGCGCGGCGCGCTCAGGATCGCAATGGATGAACTGGTGGTCGTCGGTCGCATCGGCGAACTGATCGATCATGCGCTGAGTCACCGTTCGCCAGGGCGAGACGCCGACCTCCTTGCCGACGCTTGCCAGAAGCGTATCGAGACTGATCGGTTCCACACTGATGTCCTCCGCAACCCGCCCGGATCGCGATTCCTCGAACCGGGCACCTTATTCCTTGAACAAAGTCATGCCATGCTGCACCGACTGGCCGCCGTCGATAGGCAGGATGGCGCCAGTGACATAGCTTCCGGCACGGCTGCACAAATAAAGCGTTGCGCCGGCAATGTCATCCGCCGCGCCGATGCGGCCGAGCGGAACATGGTTACCAACATGTTTCGCTTGCTCCTCGGTCGCGGTGGCAAAGGCCGTCATCCGGCTCTGGAAAGGACCGGGCGCAAAGGCGTTGACGGTGATGCGGCGGGCGGCGAACTCGATCGCCAGCGTGCGCGTCAAATGATGCACCGCCGCTTTCGAGGCGGCGTAGGAATAGGCGTCGTCGGCCAACGGCTGGGTGCCCATCACCGAGCCAAGATTGATGACGCGGGCAGGATCCTCGTCGCTCGCGGCGGCATCGAGAAGCGGCAAGAGCTCTCGCGTCAGGTGGAAGACGGCGGTGACGTTGACGCCGAACACCTTGGCCCAGGCGTGGTAGGGGAAATCCTGCAGCGGCGCGCCCCAGGAAATGCCGGCATTGTTGACAAGGATGTGCAGGCGTTCCGTGCGCGCCTTGACCTCGGCGACTAAAGCGGCGATGCCAGCTTCGCTGGACACGTCGCCGGCAAAGCCCTCGGCATGGCCGGAGCCGCCGAGCGCGTTCAATTCGTTGGCGACTTTTGCGCAATCCTCGCCCTTGCGCGAGGCGATCATCACCTGAGCGCCGGCGCGCACCAGCCCGGTCGCCACCATGCGGCCGATGCCGGTCGCCGCACCCGTCACCAGCGCAGTCTTGCCGGCGACCGAGAACAGCTTGTCCAGATAGCTCATCGTGTTTCTCCGCATCCGGCCGGCCGGGACTCGCCCAAGGACTCGCGTTGACAAGGCTAGCCGAAGTACGGTCATCCTTGCCACGGGTAAAGGTTTATCTTCGGAAAGGCCGGAAGCGATGGCGGACATGAATCTCGGCATGACCGAGCGGCTGAAGCCGCTCCATCAGCGCGTGGCGGCGATGGTGCGCGACGAGATCGCGCCGCTCGGCGAAGAGTTCCTCGCCGAAGTCGGCAGGAATGGCGACCGCTGGGCCTATACCGCTAGGCAGACGGAAATCCTGGACGGCTTGAAGAAGACGGCGCGCGAGCGCGGCCTGTGGAACTTTTGGCTCACCGATTCCAAGCGCGGCTACGGCCTTTCCACCGTCGAATACGCCTATCTGGCGGAGGAGATGGGCAAGGCGCATCTCGGCGCCGAGACCTTCAACTGCTCGGCGCCTGACACCGGCAACATGGAGGTGCTGGAGCGATACGGCTCGGAAGCGCACAAGCGCGACTGGCTGGAGCCGCTGCTCGAGGGGAAAATACGCTCGGCCTATCTGATGACCGAGCCGGACGTCGCTTCCTCGGACGCCACCAACATTTCGATGCGCTGCGAGCGGCAAGGCGAGGACTATGTGCTGAACGGCGAAAAATGGTGGGCTTCCGGAGCGGGAGATCCGCGCTGTGCCATCTATATCGTCATGGTCAGGACGGGATCGGACGAGGAGCCGCAGCATCGTCGGCATTCGATGATCCTGGTGCCCTCCGACAGCAAGGGCATCGCCAAGCTGCGGCCCATGCAGGTCTATGGCGACGACGACGCGCCGCACGGCCATATGCATCTGAGATTCGACAATGTACGG
Organism: Mesorhizobium sp. CA12; assembly: GCF_020165255.1. Lineage (NCBI taxonomy): Bacteria > Pseudomonadati > Pseudomonadota > Alphaproteobacteria > Hyphomicrobiales > Phyllobacteriaceae > Mesorhizobium > Mesorhizobium sp. CA12. The sequence continues at coordinate 422,109 of NZ_JAIUHT010000002.1, read as the reverse complement.
GTGGCGGCGACGAACCTGATCCTCGGCGAGGGCAGAGGGTTCGAGATCGCGCAGGGGCGGCTAGGGCCTGGCCGCATCCATCACTGCATGCGCGCGATCGGCCAGGCCGAGATGGCGCTGGAGATGCTGTGCCAACGCTCGGTGCGGCGCGAGGCCTTCGGCCAGCCGCTGGCAAAGCTCGGCGCCAATTTCGACATCATCGCCGAATGCCGGATGGAGATCGAGATGGCGCGGCTCTTATGCCTCAAGGCTGCCTGGATGATCGATCAGGGGGACGCTCGCACGGCCGCGCCCTGGATCAGCCAGATCAAGGTGGTGGCGCCGCGCGTCGCGCTGAAGGTCACGGACGAGGCAGTCCAGATGTTCGGTGCGCAAGGCATCAGCCAGGACACGCCGCTCGCCCGCTCGTGGACGCATTTGAGGACATTGCGGCTGGCCGACGGGCCGGACGCGGTGCACCGGCGGCAGGTGGCGCGCACGGAACTGAAGAAATACACGCAGGAAAAGGTCTGACGGCCATGACGCTTCCTTCGCAAATGCGGGGTCTGCTGCTTGTCGGCGACGGTTACACCAGGACGCCGTCGGCGGCCGCGCTGGAGGCGATGGAGCCTTACCTCCAGCCCGGCAGCATCGCGGTGCCGGCGCCCGGTCCCTCGCAGGCGCTGATCAAGGTCAGCCTCGCCTCGATCAACCCGTCCGACATCGCCTTCATCAAGGGCCAGTACGGCCAGCCGCGGGTAAAGGGCCGGCCGGCGGGCTTCGAAGGCGTCGGCATCGTCGTCGCCACGGGCGACGATCCCTATGCAAGGAACCTTGCAGGGAAACGCGTCGCCTTCGCCACCGGCGTGTCGAACTGGGGCGCATGGGCGGATTATGCGGTTGCCGAGGCCGCGTCCTGCATTCCGCTTCTCGACACCGTGCGCGACGAGGACGGCGCAGCGATGATCGTCAATCCGCTGACCGCCTTGGCCATGTTCGACATCGTCAGAGAGGAGGGCGAGAAATCCTTCATCATGACCGCGGGCGCCAGCCAGCTCAGCAAGCTGATCATCGGGTTGGCGAAGGAGGAAGGTTTCCGCCCGATCGTCACCGTGCGTCGCGACGAGCAGATTCCACAGCTGAAGGAGCTCGGCGCCGCCCATGTGCTCAACGAGAAAGCGGCGGATTTCGAGGTGACATTGCGCGAGGCGATAAAGGCCGAGCAGCCGCGCATCTTCCTCGACGCGGTCACCGGCCTGCTGGCTTCGACCATCTTCAATGCCATGCCGAAACGCGCGCGCTGGATCGTCTATGGAAGGCTCGACGCCGAGCCGACCGTGATCCGCGAGCCCGGCCAACTGATCTTCCAGCACAAGCGCGTCGAAGGGTTCTGGCTGGCCGAATGGATGCGCCAGTTCCGCGACAGGCTAGGCCCGGCGGTGCTGGAAGCGCAGAAGCGCTTTTCCGACGGACGCTGGTCGACCGACGTCACCGCGGTCGTGCCCCTCGACGAAGCGATGGCGAGGCTGCCGGCCGAGCTCGCCAAGCCAAACGGAAAGGTGTTCATCAGGCCGTGAGGCAATCGAGCGCCGATCGCAGTTGTTCAGACCAGACCAAAGCCTTGAACACAAAGCTGTGATCAACCCGACAGCGGCGGAAAAAAGCCGCTGTTGCGCCGTCATTGCCTCGCGCCGGTAACAGCCACGTTCGGATGTTTTATTCCATTCGATGTGATATCTCGCCGGCGGTAAAAAACCAGGCGGCGATGGGAAAGTCCTGGTCGGAATTCGGGGTGCGCTATGATGGTAACCAAGCCGGTTTTCGACCGTTTGGGGCTTTGGCTTTGGATCGGGTCGTTTCTGCTTGTGCTTGGTCTGGCGCTATGGTCGCCCGATGCGCGTTCGGTGGTCCATATCTACAGGCATGGCAGTGAAGCTTTTCTGGATCGCCAACCGCTGTATCAGGTCGAAGTTGCCATGGGGTATCTATACGCTCCCGCCTTCGCCGTCCTCTATGTTCCCCTGCTGAAGCTCGGGCCGTATCTGGGCAATATCTTGTGGCACATGCTGGGCTTCAGCGTCCTGACCTTTGCCGCAATGCGTCAGGTGCGCAAGCTTGGCGGCCAGGAACAGACATGGCTGCTGTCCTTCGGTCTTTTTGTTGCCTTGCCGGTGGCGCTGGCAGCGCTTCGCAATGGCCAGGCGACGATCCTGCTCACAGGGGCGTGCTGGTTCCTTACACTGTCGACACTCGAGGGGCGCCGGGCCGAAAGCTTCTTCTGGGCCATGCTTGCGATCATCGCCAAGCCGACCGCGATCATCATACTGTTTCTGACGGGGGCGCTGCGTCCCCGGCTGATACCGGTGCTGGTGCTGGCGGTGCTGGTCGCGCTCGCGATACCCTATGGCTTTGCGTCGAGCGACTACGTCAACGCGCAATATCATGATTTCTTCCGGCTTCTGACTTCGATGACGGTGGACCCGACCGGCCCCTTCGTTCCGGCCGACTTCACGGCGCCTTTCATGCGATTTGGCATCCCGATTTCCGAGTTTGACGCGACGATCGTGCGCGTCGTCGCGGGTTTGCTCACGCTTTGGCTGGTGCTCCAGCTCGATCGCAGGCTGGACGCCAACATCAGCGGACTCGCCATCTTCCTCGCCGCGGCATTCTACATGTGCGTCTTCAATCCGCGGGTCGAGCAGAACACTTACGCCATGGTGGCGGTGCCTGCCGGTCTCTCCATCGCCCTACTTTGGCGGGAGAAGGGAGCCGGGGCCATGTGCTGGTTCTTGGCGGCGTTCCTCTTCGTCACAGGACTGACCAGTGCCAACCTGCAACTGCACGATCTTTTCCACCCGTGGTTCCGGCCGATCAGCGTCAGCATAATCGCCTGCGTGCTCGTAGGCTGGTTCTGGACGCAAGACAGACAGAAGGCGCCTGCCGCCGGGGCCGTCGCGCATGGCTGAGATGCTCGACATCATCGCGCCGTTTTTCAACGAGGCCGAATCCGCTATCGCGTTTGTCGGGCTGCTCGACAAGCTGGAAGTGGCCGTGGCGGAGCGCTTCGGCATGACGGTCCGCAAGATACTCGTCGACGACGGCAGCCGCGATGGCAGCGCCGAGACGTTCGCGGCCGCGCTCTCCGGCTCCTGGGAGATCGTGCGGCTCAGCCGTAATTTCGGCAAGGAAGCGGCGGTGCTCGCCGGGCTCGATCATTCCCGTGGCGACATGGTCCTGATCATGGACTCGGACCTCCAGCATTCCATGGATATCAGCCTGAGGATGATCGGCGAGCTGGTCGAGCATCCGCAGATCGATGTCGTCTACGCGCAGAACGACCGGCGCGAGGGGAGCTGGCGGCGCAGCCAACTGGCGCGGCTCTTCTACAGGCTGATCAACAGCAGCCAGCGCTTCGATATTCCCGAGAATGCCGGAGATTTCCGTGTCATGCGTGGCGCGGTGGCGCGTGCCTTGACCAGCGTGCGCGACAAGCGCCGCTTCAACAAGGGTCTGTTCGCCTGGGCCGGCTTCCGCCAGAAGGCTGTGCTTTACTCGCCGGAAAACCGCGGCGGCGGCACGTCGAAATGGACAAGGTTCAACCTGATCGCGTTCTCGCTTGAAGGGTTCACCTCGTTTTCCGTGATCCCGCTGCGCGTCATCAGCCTCATCGGATTGCTCGCGGCATTCGCAGGCCTGGCCTATGGCGTGAAGGTGCTGTTCGAAGTGCTGTTCTACGGCATCGCCGTGCCTGGCTACCCCAGCATCATGGTCGCCGTCGTGCTTTTTGGAGGCCTCAACCTGGCGCTGCTCGGCCTGATCGGCGAGTATGTCTGGGTCACGCTCAGCGAAAGCAAGGACCGGCCCGTCTATATCGTGCGTGACGTGCTGCATGGCAATGCCGCCGAGCAGGTTGCCCCCGGCAAATGACGCGGCCGATCCGCCTGATTGCCGACGATTACGGACTTGCGCCGGGGGTATCGAGCGCGATCCTCGACCTCATCGAGCGCGGCCGCCTGACCGGGACCAGTTGCATGACCGGGTTTGCCGAATGGGAAGAGGCGGCGGCGCGCATCAGGCCGTTGCGTCAACGGGCCGCCATCGGGCTGCACCTGACCCTCACCGATCAGACCGCCGCAACCGGCTCGTCCAGTTTGGCGCCAGACGGCAAATTGCCTGGGCTTGCCTCTCTTGCGCTGCCGGTCCGTCGCGGGCGCATCGACGAGCGGGACATTCATGCCGAGCTCGACGCCCAGTACGACCTCTTCACCGACGCGCTGGCCGGCCCGCCCGATCACATCGACGGGCACCAGCACGTGCATTTTCTTCCCGTGGTACGGAATTGGTTGCTCGCCCGGTTTGGAGGCAGCGCACACAAGCCGGCGCTGCGCGGCGCGCCGAGCCTTGGCGGCCTGGACGCGGCGGCCAAGATCGCGGCGATCGCCACGCTGGCCGCGGGTTTCAACAGGTCGATGCAGCGGGCCGGCTTTAACGTGATGACGCCGCTCTGCGGCATCTATGACTGGCGGCAGCCGCAAAAATTCGGTCCGACGCTGCGCGCGGCGGTCGACACCTTGCCCGAACAAGGGGTGTTCATGTGTCATCCGGGTCAAGTCGATGACATTTTACGGGCGCGAGACCCGATGCAGGGCGCGCGTGAGGTCGAGTTCACGATTCTCACTTCTGAGGATTTCGGCGCCAGCCTCGAACGGGCCGGAGTGCGCGTCATGGACGGCAAAGCATGAGCGCCGGTCAGCCGCGGCGTTCGACCGGCAACAAGATCGTCCGCTTCGCCTTGGTCGGGCTGGTCAACACCGGCATCGATCTCACCGCATTTTTCCTGCTGCTCAAGCTCGTGGTGCCGGCTCTGGCCGCCAATGTCGGTGCCTGGTTCGTCGCGGTGCTATTCTCCTTCGTAGCGAACCGCTTCTGGTCGTTCGAGCGGGACCCGGACATCCGGCTGCATCGGTCCTTCCTGCGTTTCGTCTCGCTCGGGGCGCTGATTTCGCTCGGTGTTTCGAGCCTGTCGATCGCTGTACTGGCGGGGGTTGTCGGCGTCTGGCCGGCCAAGATCCTCGGCGTCGTGGTGGCCGCCGTGCTGAACTTTTTGGCGGCGCGCTGGTCGATCGAGGGCAGGATCGTAAAGTAGCTGCTCGGCCGGCTCCGCGTCGATATAGGCGGCTTGGAGACGGATTCAGATTTCAGGTCTGTCCGACCTGAAATCATCCGGCTCTATCGCAAGCTCTCCAGGTCGCGCATGCGCTTGGCGCCGGCGGCTTCCAATTGCCTCGTCACGGCGGCGATCAGCGTTTCTGCGACGACGAAGAGTGCGGCGGACGAATCCCAGGCCGAGGGCACGGCGGTGCGTCCGGCGATCACGTGTCGGGCGAAGCGGGCGATCGGCGAAAGCCACTGGTCGGTGAAGAGAATGATCTGCACGCCGCGATGGTGAGCCTTCTCGGCAAAGCGCACGAGACTTTCCTGATAGCGGCGGATATCGAAGATCACCAGGACGTCGCGCTTGCCCATGTCGATCAGCCGGTCGCGCCAGATGCTCTCCTGGCCGGCGAGGTGATAGACATCCGGCTGGATGATGGCCAGGTGAGCGGCCATGTAGCGCGCCAGCGGATCGGTGAAACGGCCGCCGATGAGGAAGGTCTTGCCGCGCCGCTCGGCAAGTCTCGTGGCAATGTCTGCCAGCTGTCTGTCGGTGAGGTGCCGGAAGGTCTCGCGCATGTTGTCGAGCGTTGCCTCGAGCATCGGCGAGATGGCGCCGCCGGCCGAGCTTGGATCGAGCGTGCGCGAAGCGGGCGACTGCAATTGCGCCGCCAGCTCATCCTGCAGCGCCGACTGGAATTCGGGGTAGTTCTGGAAGCCGAGCCTGGCCACGAAGCGCAGGATCGTCGGCGAGGACACGCCGGCCGCGGCCGAGAATTCGGCGACTGTCTTCAGCCCGGTCAAGGGATAGTTGGCAATCAGCGTCTGGGCGGCGCGGCGCTCGCCGGCCGGCATCGTCCCGATGCGGTCCGAGATCAGTTCGGCAATGCTGGAAATCATGGTTTTCCCCCGCCCGTTGGCCGCCCCGCCGCCGTTTTCCCGAATTCGCGTTTGACAAAGCCGGTCAAACTGTATGAAATCATTCATAGGGACGCAATGAGACAAAATACGTAACATTCGATACAGCGCCCCCAGGGGACGGCAGTATGGAGAGAGCACGGCCCGCCAGCCTTGCACCGTCTGAAACCGTGAGGGTGACGAACCCCGGCGGCTCAAGCCCCTTTGTCTTCACCTGCGATCACGCTTCCAACGTCCTGCCCGCCGAGTTCGGGACGCTCGGCCTGCCGGCTGCGGAGCTTTCGCGCCATATCGCCTGGGACCCGGGCGCGCTTCCCGTCGCCCGCCGCATGGCCGAAGCGCTCGATGCGACTTTGATCGAGACCCGCGTGTCGCGGCTCGTCATCGATTGCAACCGGCCGCTCGACGCGCCGGATCTCGTGCCGCCGATTAGCGAGACGACGGCCATCCCGGGCAACACAGATCTATCCGACAAGCAGCGCGCCGCGCGCGTCGACCTTGCCTGGCGCCCGTTCCACGACACGATCGCCCAGATCATCGACGGGCGGCTGGCGCGCGGCCAGGAGACGCGGCTGGTGTCGGTGCACTCCTTCACGCCGGTCTATAAGGGCAAGAGCCGGCCATGGCATATAGGCATCATCCATGACGAGGATCGCCGGTTGGCGGCGCCGCTGATATCGGCGCTGCAGCGGCTCTCCGGCGTCACCGTCGGCGTGAACGAACCCTATTCGCCGGCCGACCGCGTCTATTTCACGCTGGAACGGCACGCGCGTTCGCGCGGCCTTGCCTGCGCGATGATCGAAATCCGCAACGACGAAATCTCCGGCGAGACCGGGCAGCGAAAATGGGCGGATCTGCTCACCGGCATATTCTCGAATCTGGAGCCTGACGAGGCCAGGGGCTCCCGACAACGCGCAATGGGAAAGTCAGTACAATCGGCCAGCTAAGAACCAGATAGGGGACTTCCAAAATGAGACCTGAAGAAATCGACAAGTCTGAGGACGTAAAAGTCCTTCACAGCATGGGATATGCCCAGGAATTGGCTCGCCGCATGAGCGGCTTCTCTAACTTTGCCATTTCCTTCTCGATCATTTGCATCCTGGCGGGTGGCATCACCTCGTTCCCCCTGGCCATGGCCACCGGCAGCGGTTTCGAAGCGACCATCGGCTGGGTTATAGGCGGTCTGTTCGCCCTTGTGGTCGCGGCTTCGCTCGGCCAGATCGGTTCGGCCTATCCGACCGCCGGCGGGCTTTACCATTGGTCGTCGATCTTGGGCGGGCGCGGCTGGGGTTGGGCGACGGCCTGGATCAACCTGCTTGGGCTGATCTTCGTTGTCGCTTCGGTCAATGTCGGCGTCTATGCGCTCTTCAAGGACCTCGTTTGGGCCGGCGTGTTCGGCCACGATGTGTCGGCTTGGGGTTATCAGGAGCAGGTGATCGGGGTCGTGATCATCACGGTGACGCAGGCGCTATTCAACCATTTCGGCATCAAGTTGACCACAGCGCTGACCGACTTTTCGGGCTATCTCATCCTGGTCGTTGCGGTGGTGTTGACCGCGATGTTCCTGATCTGGGGCGCGAGCTGGGATTTTTCGCGACTGACCACTTTCGTCAACAACACGGGCGATGCGGGTGGCGGCTATGTGCCGACGGCACGGACGGCGCTGGTCGCCTTCCTGATCGGTCTTCTCTACCCACTATACACCATCACCGGTTTTGATGCCTCCGCCCATACCTCGGAGGAGACCCACAACGCTCGGGTGGCAGTGCCGCGCGGCATGATCCATTCGGTCCTCTGGTCATTGGTCTTCGGCTTCGTCATGGCCGTCTCTTTCGTGCTGGCAAGCCCGGATCTGGCGGCGACTGCCAAGGACGGCGCGAACGCCTGGTTCAATCTCTTCAATAATCTGCCGGCGCCGTTTTGGTTGAAGAGCATCATCGCCATCGCGATCGTGGTAGCAAACTACATCTGCGCGCTGGCTGGACTGACCTCCACCTCGCGCATGATATTCGCCTTCGCGCGTGATGGCGGGCTGCCCGGCTCCTCCATGTGGAAAACCGTCAGCCCGACATGGCGCACGCCGGTGGCGGCGATCTGGCTCGGAGCCGTCCTCTCGGTCGCAGCGACGCTTTACTCGCCGGCTTTCGCGGCTTTGGCGGCCGGCTGTGCCCTGTTCCTTTATGTGTCCTATGCGATGCCGGTGGCGGCTGGCCTTCTTGCTGAAGGCAAAAGCTGGACCGAATTCGGCCCGTTCCGCCTGGGCGTGTGGTCCAAGCCGTTCGCCATTATCACCATCCTCGGCGTTCTGGTGTTGATGTACGCGGGTATCCAGCCGCCCTTCGATATCTTGATCAACTATGCCATCGGTTTGATCATCCTTCTTGCGGTGCTGTGGTTCGGCATAGAATCCAAGCGGTTCAAGGGCCCGCCGATCGGGGCCGATATTGCTCGCCGTCAGGCGGAAATTGCGGCAGCCGAAGTGGCGGTTGGCGAGACCGGCCACTGATACTTCGCTTCATGGCCATGGCCGGCGCAACGCCGGCCATGGTTTTGTTTCTCCCTTTTAATCGACAAGCGCTGGAGTGGCAAAGGAATGGCCGGGAATTTCTCGTTCGATCAGTTGAAGAAAGCGGTCTCGAACGGCGAGATCGACACGGTGCTGGCCTGCATCGTCGATATGCAGGGCCGGCTCGCGGGAAAGCGCTTCCTGGCTCAGTATTTCGTCGATTCCGCACATGGCGAAACGCATGGCTGCAACTATCTCTTGGCCTGCGACATCGATATGGAGCCGGTGCCGGGCTACAAGGCGGCGAGCTGGTCGAAGGGCTATGGCGATTTCGTCATGAAGCCGGACCTGTCGACGCTGCGGCGCATTCCGTGGCTGGAGAAGACGGCGCTGGTCATTTGCGACGTGCTCGACCATCACACGCATGAGGATCTGGCCCACTCACCCCGCGCGATCCTGAAGAAGCAGGTCAAGCGCCTGCAGGAGCGCGGCTATATCGGCTATTTCGCCTCCGAGCTCGAATTCTATCTGTTCAGCGAAACCTACGAGTCCGCGCGCAAGAAGCACTGGCAGGGGCTCGATAGCGCCTCGCCCTATATCGGCGACTACCAGATCGGCATCACCAGCAAGGAAGAAGGCGTCATGCGCCGGCTTCGCAACGAGATGGAGGCCGCCGGCATTCCGATCGAGAATTCCAAGGGCGAGTGGGGTCCCGGCCAGGAAGAGATCAACGTGCGCTATGCCGAAGCGCTCGAGATGGCCGACCGCCACGTCATCCTGAAGAACGGCGCCAAGGAGATCGCCGATTCCGAGGGCAAGGCGATCTCCTTCATGGCCAAGTACAATTACGGGCTGGCCGGCAATTCCAGCCATATCCACAATTCGCTGTGGAGCGCGGACGGCAAGACGCCGCTGTTCTTCGACAAGACGGCCGACTGGACGCTGTCGAGCCTCGGCCAACAATGGGCGGCCGGGCAGCTCAAATACGCCAAGGAATTCACCTGGTTCCTAGCGCCCTACATCAACTCCTATAAGCGCTTCCAGGCCGGCACCTTCGCGCCGACCAAGATCATGTGGAGCGAGGACAACCGCACCGCCGGCTTCCGGCTGTGCGGCGAGGGCACCAAGGGCATCCGCATGGAATGCCGCATCGGCGGCGCCGATCTCAATCCGTATCTCGCCTTCGCCGCCCTGATCGCGTCCGGCCTTGCCGGCATCGACGAGAAGCTGGAGCTGCAGAAGCCGTTCGTTGGCGACGCCTATCAGGCCTCGCGTCTGCCCGAGATCCCGAAGACGCTGCGCGACGCCACCGAGACACTTTCGAAGTCGAAGATGCTGAAGCAGGCCTTCGGCGACGACGTGATCGAGCACTATGTGCACACCGCCCGCTGGGAGCAGTTCGAATATGACCGCCGCATCACGGATTGGGAGCTGCACAGGGGCTTTGAGAGGTACTAGGGGGCTGGGTTAGGGTCGGCGCCGCCCTCACCCTTACCCTTCCCCCGTGAAGAACGGGGAGAGGGGGTCGCCCGCGCAGGAGCTTCTCCCTTCTCCCCGTTACTATACGGGGAGAAGGTGCCGGCAGGCGGATGAGGGGCGGCGCCAAAGCCAAGTGATTTTCGATTGTTGTAAAACTGCGAGGAAGAAATGACCGAAACGGTCAAACTCAAATCCCCCATCGACGGATCGATCTATGCCGAGCGGCCGGTCGCGAGCGACCAGGCGATCAACGCGGCGGTCGAGCGCGCCAGGGCGGCGCAAGAAAAATGGGCCGAGACGCCGGTCGTCGAGCGCGGCAAATACATGTTGGCGATGCTGGAAGCCCTGGTTGCGATGACCGACGAGATCGTGCCCGAGATCGCCTGGCAGATGGGCCGGCCGGTACGCTATGGCGGCGAGTTCGGCGGCGTCAAGGAACGCACCAACTACATGGTCGAGATCGCCGAAGCCGCGCTGAAGCCGGTCCTGGCCTCCAACCCGAAGGACGGCTTCCGCCGCTATGTGAAGAAGGTGCCGCTCGGGGTCGTGCTGGTGATCGCGCCTTGGAACTATCCGTATCTCACAGCGGTCAACACGATCGTGCCGGCATTGATGGCGGGCAGCGCCGTTATCCTCAAGCATGCCGCGCAGACGCTGCTGGTCGGCGAGCGCTTCCAACAGGCTTTCGACAAGGCCGGCCTGCCAAAGGGGCTGTTCCAGAACCTGGTCATGAACCACGCCCAGACCGAGAAGCTGCTCGGCTCCGGCAAGATCGACCATGTCAATTTCACCGGCTCGGTCGGCGGCGGCCGCGCCATCGAGAAGGCCGCGGCCGGCACCTTCATGACGCTCGGCCTCGAGCTCGGTGGCAAGGACCCTGCCTATGTGCTGCCCGACGCCAAGATGGATCATGCGGTCGCCAATCTGGTCGACGGCGCTTTCTTCAATTCCGGCCAGTGCTGCTGCGGCATCGAGCGCGTCTATGTGCACGAAAAGGTCTATGACGAGTTCGTCGAGGGTTTTGTCGCCGAGACCAGGAATTATGTCGTCGGCAATCCGCTGGAGCAGGCGACGACCATGGGGCCGATGGCGCAGGCGCGTTTCGCCGACCTGATCCGCGAGCAAAAGGCCGAGGCGCTGCGCAAGGGCGCCAAGGCGCATATCGACATGAAGGTCGAGAACGACAGGCCAGGCTCGCCCTATCTGGCGCCGGAAGTGCTGACCGGGGTCGACCACCAGATGAGCGTCATGCGCGAAGAAAGTTTTGGGCCGATCGTCGGCATCATGAAGGTAAGCAATGACGAGGAGGCGATCGCGCTGATGAACGACAGCCCCTACGGACTGACGGCATCGATCTGGACGCGCGACACGGAGCGCGCGGTGGCCATCGGCGACCGCGTTGAAACCGGCACGGTGTTCATGAACCGCTGCGACTATCTCGACCCGGCGCTGGTCTGGACCGGCGTCAAGGACACCGGCAAGGGCGCCGCGCTCTCGGCCATCGGCTATGACAATCTGACCCGGCCGAAATCCTATCACCTGCGCGAAGCAATCTGACTTTTTGAAAGACAAGACATGTCCAAGCTGATCTCCAAATGGAACTACCCCACCACCGTCCGTTTCGGCGCCGGGCGTATCAAGGAACTGCCGGACGTGCTGGCTGCCGCGGGCATCAAGCGCCCGCTCTTCGTCACCGACCCGGGCCTGGCAAAACTTCCGGTCGTCGCTTCGACGCTGAAGATCCTCGACGACGCCAAGGTCCCCTACGGCGTTTTTTCGGAGGTGAAGCCGAACCCGGTCGAGTCCAATCTCACGGCCGGCATCGCCGTGTTCAAGAAGGGCAAGCATGACGGTGTCATCGCCTTCGGCGGCGGCTCGGCGCTCGATCTCGGCAAGCTGATCGCCTTCCAGGCCGGGCAAACGCGCCCGGTATGGGATTTCGAGGATGTCGGTGACTGGTGGACCAGGGCCAACTCGGACGCGATCGCGCCGATCATCGCGGTACCGACCACGGCGGGAACCGGCTCCGAGGTCGGCCGCGCCGGCGTCATCACCAATGAGGAGACCCACACCAAGAAGGTCATCTTCCATCCGAAGCTTTTGCCGGCGATCGTCATTGCCGATCCGGAGCTGTCGGTCGGCATGCCGGCCTTCATCACCGCCGGCACCGGCATGGATGCGCTTGCACATTGTCTCGAGGCCTATTGCGCGCCGGGCTATCACCCGATGGCCGACGGCATCGCGGTGGAAGGTATCCGGCTGGTGTTCGAGAACCTGCCCAAGGCTTTCGTCAACGGCAAGGATCTGGTTGCCCGCGCCCATATGATGAGCGCCGCCGCCATGGGCGCTGCCGCCTTCCAGAAGGGGCTGGGCGCCATCCATTCGCTGTCGCATCCGATCGGCGCGCTCTACGACACCCATCACGGCATGACCAATGCCGTGTTCATGCCTTATGTGCTGGCCTTCAACCGCGAGGCGATCGACGAGCGTATCGCCAGGCTCGCCGCCTATTGCGGCATCAAGGGCGGCTTCGACGGCTTCGCCAAGGCGATCGTCAAGCTGCGCAAGGAACTCAAGGTGCCGCATGCGTTGCCCGGCCTGATCAAGGGCCTCGACATGGACAAGAAGCGCAAGACGCTGATCGCCGACATGGCGGTGGTCGATCCTACGGCCGGCGGCAACCCGGTCAGGCTCACCAAGAAGGCGGCGCTGACGCTGCTCGAAAATGCGATCGCCGGCTCCGTCTGAGAGCCGGCTTTCAATGCCGAAGAGTTGACTGAAGAGACGTTCCAAAGGGGAAGGAGAGGGCAAAGGGCAAGGTGAATAACCATTAGCCGGAAAATTAAGCGCGGGCTAATTGCTACAGTCCGTTAAAAAGAGTTAACTTTTTTCGCCGCGGGGATCGGGTTTCAAAAAGCCTTCATCCGGCTGTCACACGAAAACGATACCCGCATCGCAGGCGCTTAAACGCGCCAGTTCAACGGAGAGAACACATGTTCAAGTTCACGGGGAAAGTGCTTTCCCTCTCGGCCGCGGCGCTCTTTGCGTCGACGGTGATTTCGTCCGCGGATTCGCTGGACGATCTCGTCAAGGCCGCGAAGGCTGAAGGCCAGCTCACCACCATCGCGCTTCCGCATGACTGGTGTGGCTACGGGGCAGTGATCGACGGTTTCAAGGCTAAGTATCCGGGGATCACCATCAACGAGCTCAATCCCGACGCCGGCTCGGGCGACGAGGTCGAGGCGATCAAGGCCAACAAGGACAACAAGGGCCCGCAGGCGCCCGACGTCATCGACGTCGGCCTGTCCTTCGGCCCGACCGCCAAGGCCGACGGCCTGCTGATGCCTTACAAGGTGTCGACCTGGGACTCGATCCCGGACAGCGCCAAGGATGCCGATGGTGCCTGGTATGGCGATTATTACGGCGTGCTGTCGTTCATGGTGAACAAGGACCTGGTCAAGGAATCGCCGACCGACTGGGCCGACCTGCAGAAGCCGGAATTCGCCAATTCGGTCGCGCTCGCCGGTGACCCGCGCGCGTCGAACCAGGCCATCCAGGCGGTCTATGCCTCCGGCCTGTCGTCGGGTGCCGCCGCTGGCGAAGCTGCCGGGAAAGCCGGCCTCGAGTTCTTCAAGAAGCTCAACGCCGCCGGCAACTTCGTTCCGGTCGTCGGCAAGCCGGCGACGCTGGCCCAGGGCCAGACGCCGATCCTGATCAACTGGGACTACAACGCGCTCGCCGGCCGCGACACGCTGAAGGGCAACCCGCCCGTCGACGTGATCGTGCCGAAGACCGGCGTCGTCGCCGGCGTCTATGTGCAGGCGATCAGCGCCTTCGCGCCGCATCCGAATGCCGCGAAGCTGTGGATGGAATACCTCTATTCCGACGAAGGCCAGATCGGCTGGCTGAAGGGCTATTGCCACCCGATCCGCTTCAACGATCTCGCCAAGAACGGCAAGATCCCGGCGGACGTGCTGGCCAAGCTGCCGCCGGCTGAGTCCTATGCCTCGGCGGCTTTCCCGACGCTCGACGAGCAGGGCAAGGCCAAGGAAGCCATCAGCAAGAACTGGGACGCCACTGTCGGCGCCAACGTCAAGTAAAGACTTGAAATGCACCGGGCGGCCGCCTGGCCGCCCGGCTTTCCCTCGAAGACGGTGCCGGGCACATGACCGATCTATCGCTTTCAAATCAGTCTATTGCCACCAAGCCCGCGCCGCCGACCGAAGCGACTGCTTTCCGCCTGCCGACGCAATGGATCGGCGTGGCGCCGTTCTTCGTCTTCGCCCTTATGTTCCTGATCATGCCGACGCTTTATCTCGTCATCGGCGCGTTTCAGACCGGGGAAGGCGGGTTTACGCTCGACAACGTCCTGCAGTTGGTCAGCGATCCTTCGATCGCCAATTCCTATTGGGTTTCGATCAAGATCAGCTTCTGGTCGGCCATCGTCGGCGCTTTTGCCGGACTGGCGATTGCCGTGGCCATCGTGCGCGGCGGCCTGCCCAGCTGGGTTCGCTCCGCGACGCTGACCTTCTCGGGCGTCGCCTCGAATTTTGCCGGCTTGCCGCTTGCCTTTGCGTTCATCGCAACGCTCGGCCGCGTCGGCATCGTGACGGTGCTGCTGCGCGACATATTCAACCTCAACATCTATGCCCTGGGGTTCAATTTCCTGACCACGTGGGGGCTGATCGTCGTCTATCTCTTCTTTCAGATCCCGCTGATGGTGGTGATCATCGTGCCGGCGATCGACGGCTTGAAGAAGGAATGGAACGAGGCGGCCGCCACGCTTGGCGCCACCCAGTGGCAGTACTGGCGCATGGTGGTGATACCGGTGCTGTTTCCGAGTTTCCTCGGCACCGTTATCCTTCTGTTCGCCAACGCCTTCGGCGCCATCGCAACGGCCTATGCGTTCGCCGGCCCGCAGCTCAACATCGTTCCCATCAAGCTCTATTCGCAGATCAACGGCGACGTGCTGCACAACCCGCAACTCGGTTACGCGATCGCCTTCGGCATGATCGTCATCACCGGACTGGCGAATGTCTTCTACATCTGGTTCCGGACCCGTTCCGAGAGGTGGCTGAAATGAAGTCTGGCAAATTCTGGGCCTGGGTCGTCTTCGGTATTGGCACGGCCTATTTCTTCATCCCGCTGCTGGCAACGTTCGAGTTTTCGTTGCGCATGCGACGCGGCGTCCATTCCTTCGACGCCTATCAAGTCGTGCTCGGCGATCCACGCTTCCAAGCGACGTTCCTGTATTCGGTGGTCGCCGCGATCTTCACCATCATTCTCGGCGTGCTGATCGTGGTGCCGGCCGCCTACTGGATCCGTCTCCGATTGCCTCAAATCAGGCCGATCGTCGAATTCATCACGCTGCTGCCGCTGGTCATTCCGGCGATCGTCATCGTCTTCGGCTATATCCGTATGTATGGCTCGAATTCGCCGCTGCCGTTCCTGGCCAGCGATCTCGGCGCCAGCGCCTTGCTGGTGATCGGCTATGCGACGCTGGCGCTACCCTACATGTACCGCGCCGTCGACACCGGCCTTCGTACCATCGATGTCAGAACGCTGACGGAAGCAGCCCAAATCCTCGGCGCCGGCTGGGGCACGATCATCACCCGCGTCATCCTGCCCAATGTGCTGATCGCGGTGCTGTCGGGTGCCTTCCTGACCTTCGCCATCGTCATCGGCGAATTCACCATGGCAAGCCTGCTCAATCGGCCGGCATTCGGCCCTTACCTGCAGAATATCGGCGCCAATCGTGCCTATGAGCCGGCTGCGCTTGCGATCATCGCCTTCGCCATCACCTGGGGCTGCATGTCGCTGATCCAGATCCTGTCCCGCTTCGCGCCGAAATCGGCGAACCGCCCAAATTGATCGAGAGAACCACGCCATGGCCGACCCATTCCTCTCCATCCAGCACGTTCGAAAATCCTTCGGTGCCACCACCGTGGTGGAGGACTTCAATCTCGACGTCGAGCCGGGCGAATTCGTCTCCTTCCTGGGGCCGTCCGGCTGCGGCAAAACCACGGTGTTGCGTATGGTCGCCGGCTTCGAGGAGCCCTCGGCCGGCAAGATCGTCGTCGGCGGCAAGGACATAACCAGGCTGAAGCCCAATCAGCGCAATGTCGGCATGGTGTTCCAGGCCTACGCGCTGTTCCCGAACCTGACGGTGGCGCAGAACATCGCCTTCGGGTTGAAGGTCGGTGGCATGCCGAAGGCCGATGCCGACAGGCGGGTCGCCGAGATGCTCGACATCATCAAGCTGCCGCAGATGGCCGACCGCTATCCCTACCAGCTTTCCGGCGGCCAGCAGCAGCGCATCGCGCTCGCGCGGGCGATTGCGCCGAAGCCGAAGCTGCTTCTGCTCGACGAGCCGCTGTCGGCGCTCGACGCCAAGGTGCGCGTGTCGCTGCGCGAGGAAATCCGATCGATCCAGAAGAAGCTCGGCATCACCACCATCTTCGTCACGCATGATCAGGAAGAGGCGCTGTCGATCTCCGACCGCATCGCGGTGATGTATGGCGGCAAGGCCGAGCAGGTCGGCACGCCGTTCGAGATCTACAACCGGCCGGCCACCAAATTCGTCGCCAATTTCGTCGGCACGCTCAACGTGCTGGAAGGCAAGGTCACCGACGCCGCGTCCGGCAAGGTGCAAGTCAACGCCCAGGAAGTGTCGCTCAAGGGCAAGCTCAACGGCTCGAAGTCAGGCGACACGCTGTCGCTGGCGCTGCGGCCCGAAGCCATCTCGCTGGGGCGCCAGCCCGGCCACGACACCAGCCTGTCGGGCGAGATCGCCGAAGTGCATTTCCTCGGTTCCGTCATCCGCGTGCGCGTCGGCATCGGCGGCAACACGGTATCGCTCGATACCTTCAACAACTCGGCGACACCGCCCCCTGCCGTAGGCGACAAGGCGGACATCTCCTTCTCATCGGGCGACATGCTGGTTCTGCATTGACGGCTCTGGCCCGTCCTGATGCCGATAAGACATGCCAGACGGTTCTCGGTGATATACGGCCGTCATCGGCATGTCCTGCGAGCACCCCTATGAGGCGGCGCGGGTTTGCCGGATAAATCAACAGTATCCTGTCTCAGGGTACTGACAAGCTTCGCGCTTCGCCGCTACGATGAGCCATGGCGCTGTTCGAACTCACCCTTGTCCTGCTGCTCATCGCCGTCGCGCTGACGGCGGTATCGCGATGGCTGGAGGTACCTTACCCGTCGCTGCTGGCGCTTGCCGGCGTTGGGCTTGCCTTCGTGCCGGGCGCGCCGATGATCGAGATCGATCCGGAACTGGCGCTGGCGCTGTTCATCGCGCCGGTGCTGCTCGACGCTGCCTATGACACCTCGTTGCGCGACCTGAAGCGCTACCGGCTGTCGCTTGCCTTGCTGGCGCTTGGCGCGGTCGTCTTCACGGCGGTGGTCGTTGCCTTTATCGGCTGGAAGATGGCCGGCCTGCCGATCGCGGCGGCGATCGCGCTCGGCGCCATCGTCGCGCCGCCAGATGCGGTCGCCGCAAGCGCGGTGCTCAATCAGTTCAAGGTGCCGCACCGTCTGACTGCCGTCCTGCAGGGCGAGAGCCTGCTCAACGATGCCACGGCGCTGCTGATCTACCGGATATCGGTTTCAGCCGCCATCGGCACACTCATGCTCAAAGACGCAGTGCCCGTCATCCTGCTTGCAACGGTCGGCAGCGTTATCGCCGGCTATCTGTTCGGCCGAGTGTCGCGGCTCACGCTGACACGCATCGAGGACGCGGCAAGCAGCACCGTGGTGCAGTTCGCCGGAACCTTCGCCGTCTGGATCATTGCCGACAAGCTCGGCCTCTCCGCCATCATCACCATCGTCGTCTATGCCATCACCATCGCGCGCACCACGCCGCGCCGCATGTCGGCCAGACGCCGCGTCAGCGCCTATTCGGTCTGGGAATCGGCGGTGTTCGTGCTCAATGTGCTGGCTTTCGTGCTGATGGGCCTGCAGGCACGGTCGATCATCGGCCGGCTGGCCGACGATGGGCAGGGCAAGGCATTCGTCTTCGCCGCGACGGTTCTTACCGTCGTCATCGTGGCGCGCCTCGTCTGGGTGGCGGGGTATGTCGCGATCATCCGATGGTTTGCCCGCAACGACAGCGAGGAAGAAAAGCAGGATGCGCCGACATTTGCCGGTGCCGCGCTTGTCGGCTGGTGCGGCATGCGCGGGCTGGTGACGCTGGTCGCCGCCATTGCCTTGCCGGCCGGCTTTCCCGGGCGTGACCCGATCGTGCTTGCCGCTTTCGCGGTCGTGCTCGGCACGCTGGTGCTGCAAGGCATGAGCCTGAAGGTTCTGCTGCGCTGGCTCAATTTCCCGCGCGATACGACGATCGATCGCGAGGTGGCCGAAGCGCGCGTCGCCATCATGCAGGCCGCGCTCGATGTGCTGAGCCGCAAGACCTCGTCGGCTGCCGCCGTCGTGCGCGAACAGTACGAGGCGCAGCGGCGGATCGCCGAAAATCCCGACGACGCGCAGGCCGCGACGGAATACGACCGGTTGCGCCTCTACGCCATCAAGCGGCAGCGCGACACGCTGGAGGAACTGCGCAGCAACGGCACGATCGGCGACGAAGCCTATCACCGGCTGGAGGAGGAGATCGACTGGTCGGAACTTGCGGCGTCGCCCGCCGGAAGCTTCCAGCCGCTGACGACTTATTAGAGCGCCGGTTCGCCGATTTCCACTGGACTATTCCGCTTGCCCCGCCGGTCCATTGCAACGCAAGGGGCGGGGCGCTACTGCGATCACCAGAAGTGAGCCGGTTAATCAATGAAGCTGATCAGCTACAATATCCAGTATGGCTACGGCAGCGACGGGCGCTACGATCTCAGCCGCTGCGCCAGGCTGGTGGACGGCGCCGACATCGTCGCGCTGCAGGAAGTCGAGCGGCATTGGCAGCGCAGCAACGAAGACGACCAGCCCGAGATCCTGTCCAGCTTGCTGCCCGGCTATTACTGGGCCTACGGCCCCGCCTTCGACATGGATGCCAGCGAGAAGCGCGATGGCCGTCTCGTCAACCGCCGGCGGCAGTTCGGCACGATGGTGCTGTCGAAGCTGCCGATCGTCTGGTCGCGGCTGCACACTTTGCCGCAGCGGCGGACGCTGAGGCCGCTCAACACCCGCAATGCGGCGCTCGAATGCATGATCCGCACGCCGGCGGGACCGGTGCGGGTGCTTTCGTTGCATCTGGCGCATATCGCGGCTGAAGAGCGGCTGGAGCAGATCGATTACCTGCTTGCCGAACATCGCCGCGCGCCGTCCGACGGCGGCCCCTGGAGCGGCGTCGACGACGAGCCGCAGCGCAACTGGTCGAACGGTCAGCCGGAACCGGAAAACCCGTTGGCGGCGATCTGGCTGGGCGACTTCAACATGGAGCCGGGCAGCGCCGAATACCAGCGCATCGTCGGTGATACGCCCTACCATCGCGGCGCTGCCTATATCGACGGCTTCGTCGATGCCGCGGCCGTCGCCAGCGAGCAGGGGCCGGACTTCCATACGCACGAAAAGATCATCGACGGCAGGCTGGCGAAACGACGGCTAGATCATTGCTTCGTCGGCGGCATGCTGGCCGGGCGGGTGCGTTCTGTGAGCGCCGATATCGGCGAGGTGGCTTCCGACCATTTCCCGCTCAGGATCGATATCGATCTGGAAATGCCGGGCATCGCGTCAGGCCTGGCGGGCAGGTGAGGCAGGCATGACGCTGTTCGTCGTCCTGGCGGTGCTTTCGGCGGCGGCCATGCATGCGATCTGGAACGCGCTGGTCAAGGTGCATCTCGACCGCTTCCTGTCGATCACACTGATGACGCTCGGCATGGGCTTTGCGGCGCTGGTCGCGCTTCCCTTCGTCGAGGTGCCAAAGGCCGAAGTTTGGCCCTACATCTTCGCCTCGGTGATCTTCCACATGGGCTACCGCACTTTCTTGATCGGCGCCTACAAGGCCGGCGATTTCGCTCAGACCTATCCGCTGGCGCGCGGCACCGCGCCATTGCTCTCGGCGCTCGGCGGCATCGTCCTGATCGGCGAGGTTCCGGCGCCATTCGCCATCCTCGGCATCGTGCTTCTGTCGGCGGGCACGCTGGTCATGTCGTTTCGGGGCGGGGCGCATCTGGAGAAGCTCAATCTGCGCGCAGTCGGCTTCGCGCTCGGCACATCGATCTTCATCGCCAGCTACACACTCTCCGACGGCAGCGGCGCGCGGCTGGCGGCAACCGCGCAAAGCTATGCGGCCTGGCTGTTCGTCTGCGATGCGACGTGGGCGCTTTTGCTGTGCATCTTCTTTCGCGGGCCGCGGTCGCTGCCTGTGCTGGCGCGCGACTGGAAGGCCGGGCTGTTCACCGGCGTGCTCAGCGGCGCGGCCTATTGGATCGTGATGTGGGCAATGACCAAGGCGCCGATCGCCTCGGTCGCGTCGCTGCGCGAGACCTCGATCCTGTTTGCCATGCTGATCTCGGTGCTGGCGCTGGGCGAGAAGATGACCGTCTGGCGCGCTGCCGCGGCGCTCGGCATCGTTGCCGGCGTCGCGGCGCTCAGAATGGGTTGAAGACAGACCCTCAGCCGAGGACGGTCATTACCTGGCCGCGCTTTTCCGGACTGAAGCGGATGACGACGATGAGGCAGACGGCGACCACGCCGGCAAACAGGGCCAGCGCAAAGCCGTAGCTGCTTCCCGGCGCTTCGGCAATGCCGGCCTGATAGGGACCGCCATAGGAAGCGGCGAGGTTGCCGGCCTGATAGATGAAGCCGGGCAGCGTCGCCCGCACCGAGCCCGGCGACAATTCGTTGAGATGCACCGGGATAACGCCCCAGGCGCCCTGCACCGCGACCTGCATGATGAATGCGCCGATCGCCAGCATGAAGGGCGTGGTCGTGTAGGCCCAGAGCGGGATTGCCGGCAGGGCGATCACACAAGCGAGCGTGATGGCGTTGATTCGGCCAATCTTCTCGGACAGCGCGCCGAAGGCCAGGCCGCCGACGATCGCGCCGATATTGGCGACGATGGTGATCCAGCTCACCGTGTGCGTGTCGAAGCCGTGCTGCTTCTTCAGGAAGGTCGGATAGAGGTCCTGCGTGCCATGGCTGAAGAAGTTGAAGAACATCATCAGCACCACGGCGTAGAGCGCGATCCGCCAGTGCTTCCGCAACGTTTCTAAAAGGCCGGGCCGCGTCTGGGCGCGGCCTTCGACGAAGGCCGGCGATTCCGGCACATGCGAGCGGATGAAGAGCACGATCAGCGCCGGCAGGAAGCTCAGGAGGAACATGGCGCGCCAACCGAAGGTGAAGTCGCCGATCTTCTGCCCGTAGAGCAGCCCGTAGACGACCGCGGCCAGCAGATAGCCGGCCGGATAGCCGCATTGCAGAATGCCCGAGACCGTGCCGCGCGCGCTTGGCGGAATGGATTCCATGGCGAGCGAGCTGCCCAGACCCCATTCGCCTCCCATGGCTATGCCGAACAGGGCACGCAGCGCCAGGAATATGCCGAGATTGGGCGAGAAGGCGGCCAAGGCGCCGATCACCGAATAGCTGACGATATTGAGCATCAGAATGGGCTTGCGGCCGTATCTGTCGGCAAGCACGCCGAAGAAGAACGCGCCGATGAAACGCGTCGCCAGTGTCAGGAACAGTGCTTTGGAGACCGCCGGCACGTCGGTCTGGAATTCAGCGGCAATATCGGTGAGCAGGAATGTCAGAAGGAAGAAATCAAAAGCGTCGAGCGTCCAGCCGAGGAACGATGCGGTTACGGTTTTCTTCTGCTCGGGGGTGAGGTTCAAGGCAGTGCTCCTTTTGCATCCCCCGAAAGCACGATATGTTCCAGGGCGGGCAAAAGAGAACGGGACGGCCGCCGGATTTGAGCTGGCGAGCGGTCACATTTGCGTCACCTCCAGATCGATGACCATCAGCCCGTCGGTGCCGCCTTCGAGCGCGGCGACCAGGCGCGCGCCGGCGCGCTGATGCGCCTCGTGAACGAGGTAGGCGTCGCGCGCGGCGGCATCGCGGAAGTCGATGGTGAAGCCGTGGTCGAAGCCGCGCCCGAACGGCTCCGGGCTGACATTGGCGCTGAACTGCACCCTGTCCATGCCTTCGATAATGGCGCGCAAGGCTTCGAGATCAGCGTGAATCGCCGCGCGCTCGATTTCAGGAACGTCGTTGCGAAAGCGGACAAAGACGCAATGCCGGATCATCGTTGATGCTCATGCCGCCTGATTGCCCTTGAACACGGCCGGCGGCAGCGGCTCGCGGCCGAGGATGAGATCGGCGCCCTTTTCGCCGACCATGATGGTGGGCGCGTTGGTGTTGGAGGAGGGAACGCGCGGCATCACCGACGCATCGCAGACGCGGAGACCGTCGATGCCGCGCAGCCTCAAATCCGGCGTCACCACGGCCATCGCATCATGCCCCATGCGGCAGGTGCCGACGGGGTGGTGGTCGGTCTTCGACGTGCGGCAGGCGTAGTCGAAAAGGTCCGCGTCGCTTTGCAGGGCAGGGCCGGGCAGCACCTCGCGCAGCACATAGGGCTGCAGCGCCTTCTGCCGCATGATCTCGCGAGCCAGCCGCAGGCCCTTGATCGACATGTCGCGGTCGTAAGGATCGGACCAGTAGTTCGGATCGATCAGCGGGTGGTCGGCGGGGTCGGCGCTCTTCAATCGCACCGTGCCGCGCGAGCGCGGGCGCAGGAAGGCGGAGTTCAGCGTCACGCCCGGATTCTTCAGCTTCTCGACGCCTGCCTCGATGCCGGAGCCGAGGCCGAGATGGAACTGGATGTCGGGCGAGGCGGCGGTCGGGTCGGCGTACCAGAAGCCGCCGGTCTCGAACAGGCTTGAGGCGACGGGGCCCTTCTTGAGCAGCAGATATTGCAAGCCGGCCCACATCGTGCGGTGCAGCTTGGCGTAATTGTCATAGGTGTGGTCGCCGGTGCATTCGGCGATGACGAAAAGGTCGAGATGATCCTGCATGTTGGAGCCGACGCCGGGCAGGTCATGCACGGGCGTGACGCCAACCGACTTCAGATGATCGGCCGGGCCGATGCCTGATTGCAGCAGAAGTTTCGGCGAGCCGATCGCGCCCGACGAGACGATCACCTCGCGTTCGACGCGCAATATGGTCTTCTCGCCGCCCGGCTTGTCGACGATCTCGACGCCGACGGCGCGGCCCTTCTCGACGACGACGCGGGTGACGAGCACATCGGTCCTGACCGTCAGGTTCTTGCGGCTGCGGATCGGCTTCAGATAGGCCACGGAGGCTGATGAACGCCGCGCATCCTTCTGGGTCAGCTGATAGTAGCCGACGCCTTCCTGGCTGGCGCCGTTGAAGTCGGGGTTGAACGGAATGCCCATTTCCTGCCCGGCGCGAAAATAGGCCTCGCAGATCGGCAGCGGCGAGATCGGGTTGGAGACGCCGAGCGGTCCCTGGTCGCCATGGAAATCGTTCGCGAAGCGCTGGTTGTTCTCGGCGCGCTTGAAATAGGGCAGCACATCGCGATAGCCCCAGCCGATCAGTCCCTCTTCCTTCTCCCAGGCGTCATAGTCGCGGGCATTGCCGCGCGTGTAGATTTGGGCGTTGATCGATGAGCCGCCGCCGACGACCTTGGCCTGCGTGTACCAGAAGACGCGGTCCTTCATGTGCCTCTGCGGCACTGTCGACCAGCCCCAGGAGGCGATGCCCTTGGTCATCTTGGCAAAGCCCGCCGGCATGTGGATCAGCGGATGCCAGTCCTTGCCGCCGGCCTCCAGAAGCAGGACGGAATTGGACGGATCCTCGCTCAGCCGGTTGGCGAGAACGCAGCCGGCCGGACCGGCGCCGACGATGATGTAGTCAGCCATGGTTCCTCACAAGCGTGGCACGGAGAGCGCGCCGTCGACATCGATGACCGATCCGGTCGAAAAGGCGAACTTTCCGGAGGCAAGCGCGGCCACGACAGTGCCGATATCGCCTGCTTCGCCCCATCGTTTTGCCGGCACCAGCCCACTCTCGATCAGCGCGTCATATTTGGCGGAAACGCCAGCCGTCATATCGGTTCGGATGATGCCCGGCCGGACCTCGAACACGCCGATATTTTCGGGTGCGAGCCGCAGCGCCAGGTTCTTCACCCACATCGAAAGCCCGGCCTTGGAGATGCAGTAGTCGGCACGTTCCGGCGAAGCCATGGCGGCGCTGACCGAGGTGATGGTGATGATCGATCGGACGGCGTTTGCGGATGCCGCAAGCATGACCTTGGCGACGGCCTGGCTGAGGAACACTGTACCGCGCAGGTTGATATCCAGAGCGCGGTCGAAATTCTCCGGCTTCAGCTCCAACAGATCGCCGCGCACCACGGCGCCGACGCCGGCGTTGTTGACCAGGCAATCGATGCGGGCGAAGGCGTTGATTGCAGCATCAACGAGCGCAGGGTGGCTTGCGAGGTCAGCGATGTCGCATTGGGCGTAAGCGAACTTCGCGCCGCGCGTATTGATGTTTTCGGCGAGTCCGGCTGCAGGCTTCTTCGCAAGATCGGCGATTAAAATGTCGAAGCCGGCATCCGCCAGCGCTTCGGCGCAAGCGAGGCCGATGCCACGCGCGCCGCCGGTGACAATGGCCGCGGGGCGGGTCATTGGAGACTGGCCTTTTGGATGCCAGCGCCGCCCCTCATCGCCCTACCGGGCACTTCTCCCCGTATAGTGACGGGGAGAAGGAAGCCTTTGTCGCCGGCTTCGCCAATCGCCAGAGCTGCAGAGTGGGTGCCGGCGTTGCGGCCAGCCTTCTTCTCCCCGTTTACGGGGAGAAGGTGCCGGCAGGCGGATGAGGGGCGGCGCCGGCCTATCATGAAGAAAGCTCCGTCCTGCGGAGATAGTCGGCAACCCGCAGCGCCTGCGCGGCGATCGACAGCGCCGGGTTGACGGCGGCCGATGTCGGCAGGAAGCCGCCGTCGACGACGAACAGGTTTGGATGGTCCCAGGCACGGCAGAAGGGGTCGAGCGGCGATGTTGCGGGGTCGTTGCCGATCTTCACGGTGCCGCATTGGTGCGACGGCGTGCGCTTGTCGAAGGGCCGCGACAGCACGATCGGATAGCCGCAGGCGCGAAGGTTCTCGCGCATGACCTTGGTCAGGCCATCCAGCGACTGCATGTTGGAGCGCCGCCATTGCATGATGATCTCCTTGCCGTCGACCATGATGCGGCTTTCGGGATCGGGCAGGTCCTCGCACATCAGGTACCAGTCGACGGCGTGGCCGGCCATGAAGTCGAGCATGAATTTCGGCATCCTCTTCACATTGGCCTTGAGCATGTTGCCGTCGATCTTGCCGAGCAGCTGCACATTGCCGAGCGGCTTGCCGTCCTTGCCGTCGGACAGGTAGTAATCGTTGAGCATCAGCGTCTTCTGGTAGACGCTATCGTTGCGGCGGCGCGGGTCGATCGCCAGCATCGCGCTCGAATTGTGGTTCATGAAATTGCGCCCGACCTGGTCGGAGCTGTTGGCGAGGCCGTTGCCGGCAGCGGAGGGCGAGCGCAGCAGGATGGCGGCCGAATTGATCGCGCCGGCGGACAGGACGACGAGCTTCGGCGACAGCGTCTTGTGGGCGCCGTTCTGGGTGTAGTGGATGGCGGCGATCGACTTGCCGTCCGGCGCGGTTTCGAGCCAGTCGACATGCGCGCCGGTCTCGAGCCGGATGTTCTTGTCGGTGAGCGCCGCCGTCAGCGGTCCAGTCTGGGCGTCGATCTTGCCCTGGCCGGTGTTGGGGAAGGCGTCCCAGCCCGTCTTGCCTTCTTTCAGCCAGGCCTCGATGTCGACGCCGAGCGGCAGCGAAGCTGGGTGCAGTCCAAGGCTCTTCAGTTCGGCGCGGGCGCGCGCGATCGGCGGCTCGTCCGGCACCGGCTTGAAGGCATAGGGGATCGAATGGAACGGCTCGGTCGGGTCTTCGCCCAGCGTGCCGCGAACCCGAAACAACTGCTCGGCCTTCGAATACCATGGCTCGAATTCGTCATAGGAAAACGGCCAGGCCGGCGAGACGCCGCCGAAATGCTCGAGCTCGGAAAAATCCTCCTTGCGGTAACGGATCAGGACGGCGCCGAAGAACTTCGAATTGCCGCCGACATAGTAGTAGTTGCCCGGGTTGAAGGCGGCACCGCCGGCCTCGCGCCACATCTCCTTCGGCCGGTAGTGCTCGTCGATGAAGATGGAGCGCGTCGAGCGCGCATGCGGCGTCGCGGGCAGCGGCTCGCCACGCTCCAGGATCAGGATCGAGGCGCCGCTGCCGGCCAAGCCGGAGGCGATCGTGGCGCCGCCGATGCCGGAGCCGATGATGACGATATCCGGGTTTGCCATAGCTTTTTAAAGGATGCGCTTCTCGGTCGCCGGGTCGAAGAACACCGCCTTGCTGAGGTTGAAGGCCAAAGGCGTGCTGGTGCCGGGCTGGATATTCGCATCAGCTCTCAGCCGCGCCACCACGCCCTTGCCGCCCAGATTGGTGACGGCAAAAGTATCCGATCCCGCCGGCTCCACCACTTCGATATGGCAGTCGGCGGTGGCGATGTTCGAACCGTTGCGTTCCGCACCTTCCGGGTCGGTCAGCGCTTCGGGGCGCACGCCGAAGATCACCGGCTTGTCCTTGAAGGCCGCAAGGCCGGTGGGCGCGCCGGGCATCGGCAGCACGATCGGTTGGCGCGCTTCGCGGTCCAGAACCACCGACAGCCCGCTGCCGTTAGCATCGATCTTGGCCGGGATCAGGTTCATCGCCGGCGAGCCCATGAAGTCGGCGACAAAGATGTTGGTCGGGTTGTTGTAGATTTCGGCCGGCGTGCCGAATTGCTGCACCTCGCCGTCGCGCATGACGGCGATCTTGGTCGCCAGCGTCATCGCCTCGATCTGGTCATGCGTGACGTAGACAATGGTCGTGCCGGTCGTGGCGTGCAGGCGTTTGATCTCGATGCGCATGTCGACGCGCAGCTTGGCGTCGAGATTGGAGAGTGGTTCGTCGAACAGGAAGAGTTTCGGGTCGCGGACCAGCGCCCGGCCCATGGCGACGCGCTGCCGCTGGCCGCCGGAAAGCTGACTGGGCTTGCGGTTGAGGAGATGGCCGATCTGCAGGATCTTCGCCACCTTGTCGATCGCCGCCTGGCGTTCCGCCGCCGGCACGCCGCGCATCTCCATGCCGAAGGCGATGTTGCCGGCAACCGTCATATTCGGGTACAGCGCATAGCTCTGGAACACCATGGCGATATCACGCTTCGAAGGATGCAGGTCGTTGATCGCGCGGCCGTCGACGCGGATCTCGCCCTCGGTGATCTGCTCCAGCCCGGCGATGGTGTTGAGCAGCGTGGACTTGCCGCAGCCGGACGGGCCGACCAGCACCAGGAAGCCGCCCTTTTCGAGCTCGACATCGATGCCCTTCAGGATCTCGACATTCCCGAAGCGCTTCTTCAGCCCATCAATTTCCAGAAAAGCCATGGTCGTTCCTTCCGAATGTGGTCAGCCCTTGACCGCGCCCGCCATCAGCCCGCGCACGAAATAGCGGCCGGCGACGACATAGACGATCAGGGTGGGGAGCGCGGCAATCATCGCCGCCGCCATGTTGACGTTGTATTCGACCACGCCGGTCGAGGTGTTGACGACGTTGTTCAGCGCCACCGTCATCGGCATCACGTCGCCGGAGCCGGCATAGGCGGAGGCGAACAGGAAGTCGTTCCAGATGTTGGTGAACTGGTAGATCACCGTCACAACGATGATCGGCAGCGAATTGGGCAGCATGATGCGCCGAAATATCTGGAAGAAGGACGCGCCGTCGACCTGTGCCGCCTTCACCAACTCGGTCGGGAAGGCTTCGTAATAATTGCGGAAGAACAGCGTTGTGAAGCCGAGGCCGTAGACCACATGGACGAAGACCAGGTTCACGGTCGAATTGCCGAGACCGAAGTTGAACCCGGTCGCGTTCTGCAGGGTGACGCCGAAGCGGCCGAGGCTGCCGAGGATCGTGGCCATCGGCAACAGCACCGACTGGAACGGGATGAAGCAGGCGAACAGCATCATGGCAAAGACCAGCGTGTGGCCGCGGAAGCGCCATTTGGTCAGCACATAGCCGTTGAGCGCGCCGAGCAGCGTCGAGATCAGCACCGCCGGCACGACCATTTTGATGGAGTTCCAGAAATAGCCCTTCATGCCGACGCAGGTCAGGCCCGAGCAGACTTCGCTCCACGCCTTTATCCATGGCGCGAAAGTCGGCGCATGCGGCAGCGACAGCATGTTGCCGTTCTGGATCTCGTCCATGGTCTTGAACGAGGTGACCAGCATGACGAAAAGCGGCATCAGATAGAAGATCGCGAACAGCCCAAGCAGGCCGTAGATGACGATGCGGTTGATTGTCCTCGCACGGGCGCCGCTTGCGGCTTGGCTGGCGGGTGAAGCGACGGCGCTCATCGCGACTTCTCCCTGAGCTCGGAATAGAGATACGGAACGATGATGGCGGTGATGGTCATCAGCATGATCACCGCGCTTGCCGAGCCGACTGCCATTTCGTTGCGCTTGAAGGTGAACTCATACATGAAGTTGGACGGCAGCCAGGCTGAGCCGCCGGGCCCGCCGCTGGTCAGCGCCACGACAAGGTCATAGGACTTGATGGCCAGGTGCGCGAGCACGATGAAGGCCGATAGGAAGACGGGCCTGAGCAGCGGGATGACGATGCGGCGATAGAGCTGGAAGGTGGAAGCGCCGTCGATCTGCGCGGCCTTCATGATCTCGCCGTCGATGCCGCGCAGGCCGGCCAGGAACATCGCCATGACGAAACCGGACGCCTGCCAGACGCCGGCGATCACCACGGTGTAGATGACGAAATCCTTGTTCTTGATCCAGTCGAAATGAAAGCTCGTCCAGCCCCACTGATGCAGCGTCTGTTCCAGTCCGAGGCCGGGATCGAGGAACCATTTCCAGGCGACGCCAGTGACGATGAAGGAGAGCGCCATCGGGTAGAGGTAGATCGGCCTGAGCACGCCTTCGCCGCGGATCTTCTGGTCGAGCAGGATGGCCAGGAACAGGCCAAGCGCCAGGCAGATCAGAATGTAGAGGAAGCCGAATATGCCCATATTGGTGATCGAGGTGTACCAGCTCGACGGCGGGTCGCTCTCGAAGGTCCAGCGCCACAGCCGCTGATAGGCGCGGGCTCCGGTGACGGCATAGGACGGGAATGTCTTGGAATTGGTGAAGGACAGATAGATCGTCCACAGGATGAAGCCATAGACGAAGACGATCGTCGCCGCGAAACTCGGCGCCAAAACGATCTTCGGCAGCAGATCCTGCAGCCGCGACCGAACCGACGCGCCAGGACGGGCGTCATGCTCCGGTGTCAGCTTGATCCGGGTTTCGGCAACTGTGCTCATAGGCTCGTCCAGTACCGGTTGGTCGGAAACCGCCCGGCGCGAAACGCGCCAGGGTCTTTCCCGCGCCTTTGTCGACGGGAGACCTCCCCCGCCGAAGCGGGGGAGATCCGAGTTCAAGCAACGGCTTACTTGGCGTCGTCGATAGCCTTGACCAGCTCGGTCACGGCCTCGTCGGAGGTCTTGATCTGACCATGGACGAACTTCGACACGACATCCTTGTAGGCGTTCGCGACGGCCGGCGGGGCGCCGTAGCCCTGCGCCAGCGAGCCGAACAACGTGCCGCCCTCATTGGCCTTCTTCAGGTCGGCGATGCCCTTCTTGCCGCAAGCATCGAAGTCGGTATCAGGCACGTCGGTGCGGGCCGGGACCGAACCCTTCACGACGTTGAAGGCCGACTGGAAGCTCTTCGACAAAGTGGCGGTGGCGAGTGCCACCTGAGCGGCCTTGCGGTCCTCCGGCACGTTGAACATGCCGAACATGTCGGAGTTGTAGATCACCGAGCCGTCGGTGCCCGGGAAGCGGTAGCACAGGAAGTCGGTGCCCGGGGTCTTGTTGGCGGCGTGGAACTCGCCCTTGGCCCAGTCGCCCATGACCTGGACCAGCGCATCGCCCTTGATGACCATGGCGGTGGCGAGGTTCCAGTCGCGGCCCGAGAAGTTCGGGTCGACATATTTGACGAGCTTGGCGAGGTTGTCGAACGACTTCTTCATCGTGTCGGACTTGAGCGACTCTTCGTCGAGGTCGTTCATCGCCTTCTTGTAGAATTCCGGTCCGCCGGTCGACAGCACGACGGAATCGAACATGGTCGCTTCCTGCCAGTTCTGGCCGCCGAGTGCCAGCGGGATGACGCCCGCGGCCTTGGCCTTGTCGAGCAACGCCACGAAGTCGTCGAAGGTCTTCGGCTCGGTGCCGCCGATCTTCTCCATCACCGCCTTGTTGATCCACAGCCAGTTGACCGAGTGGACGTTGACCGGGGCGGCGACCCATTTGCCGTCATAGACGGAGAATTTCTGCAGGGCGGCCGGAACCGACTTGTCCCAGCCTTCCTTCTTGGCGGTCTCGGTGAGGTCGCCCATGACGCCGGCGGCGGCATAGTCGAGCACGGTGTAACCGAGCATCTGCGAGGCGGTCGGATAGTTGCCGGCCGCGACCATCGCCTTCAGCGCGGTCATGGCGGCATCGCCGCCGCCGCCGGCCACCGGCACGTCCTTCCAGGCATAGCCTTCCTTGGCCAGATCCTGCTTCAGCACGTTCAGAGCAGCCGCTTCGCCGCCCGACGTCCACCAATGCAGCATCTGCACTTCCTTGACGTCCGCGGCGTGCGCCGAGAACGCAAAGCTCGTCGCAAGAGCCGTTCCGATAAGCAGTTTGCGCAACATGTACTACCTCCCTTGTTGCATTCACAGAACCGGCGGGTGTCCGCCGGGGTCTCCCAACTCAGCCGACCCACCATCCGGTGCGCTGGCCGCGATGAAACTGGATAGTCTTTTCCTCGGTATAATCCTCGACAGCGCGTTTGCCGAGTTCGCGTCCCAGACCCGACTGCTTGTAGCCGCCGAAGGGCAGTTCGGGATAACCTTCCATGAACGTATTCACCCAAACCGTCCCCGAACGCACGCCGCGCGCCACCGACATGCACGTGTCGATACCGGCGCTCCACACCCCTGCAGACAGACCATAGGGCGTGTTGTTGGCAATGCGCAATGCCTCTTCAATCGTTTCAAAAGTGAGCACGGACAGCACTGGTCCGAACACTTCCTCGCGCGCGATCGCCATATCCTCCGTGACGTCACGGATAATGGTCGGATCGAGATATTGGCCGGCATTGGATGGAAGCCGCGCGCCACCGGCGAAAACGCTGCCGCCGTCGGTCTTCGCCGCCGTCACATAGCCGGCTACCTTTTCGATATGGTCGGCCGAGATCATCGCGCCGACCTTGGTGCGGTCGTCGAGCGGATCGCCGACGCGGACCTTCTGGGACAGCGCCTTGACCGCGTTGAGGAAGTCGTCGGCGATCGCCTTATGCACGATCAGGCGGCTGCCGGCATTGCAGCATTCGCCTGCGTTGAAGAAGCCGCCGAACACCGCGGCATCCGCTGCGGCCTGGAGGTCGGCGTCGGGGAAGACGATCTGGCCGTTCTTGCCGCCGAGTTCCATCGAGACCTTCTTCAAGGAATCGGAAGCGGCGGCCATGGTTGTCTTGCCGACACGGGTCGATCCGGTGAAGGAGACCATCTCGACCAGCGGATGGACGACCATCGGCGCGCCGACATCGGCGCCGTAGCCTGCGAGAATGTTGACGACGCCAGCCGGCAGCCCGGCCTCGAGCAGGATGTCGCCGAGCACGAAAGTGGAAGCGGACGTCATCTCGCTCGGCTTCACCACCGCCGTGCAGCCGGCGGCGAGCGCGAAGGGCAGCTTTTGGCTGACGATCAGGAAAGGGAAATTCCACGGCGTGATGATCGAGACAACGCCGATCGGCTCGCGCAGCACTACGCCCAGCATGGAGTCGCCGAGATTGGCGTAGCTTTCGCCATGCAGCGTGCGGGCAAGCGAGGCGGCATAGCGCCAGATGTCGATCGCGCCGCCGATCTCTGCGCGCGCCTGGGCGATCGGCTTGCCGGATTCCAGCGCGTCGAGGCGGGCGATCTCTTCCAGCCGCGCCTCGATCAGGTCGGCAGCCTTCAGCAGAACCGCCGTGCGTTCCGATGCCTTCATGCGCGGCCACGGACCGGTCTCGAACGCCTTGTGCGCGGCCTGCACCGCCGCCTCGACTTCCGCCGCGCCCGCTTGCGCATAACGGGACACGACGAAGCCGTGGCCTGGGCTGGCGCGCTCTATGCTGCGGCCGTCGCAGGAATCGACATGCCTGCCGTCGATCAGCAGCTTGTAGGCCTTCGGCGCCCCAGACGCCTCGGCCGGCATGGCAATGTTGAGGGGTGCGTTCATCGTCTCTTCTCTAGGATCTCGAAAAGGCCGGCTTCTGCTTGGCCTTGAAAGCGCCGATGCCGGCTTTAAGGTCGGCGGTGAGCGCGATGAAGCCGCTGGCCAGCGCCTCGGTCGCGGCCGCATCTTCCTCGCCCTCGGCAACGCCGATCATCAGCTTCGCGGCCTCCGTCGCCAGCGGACCGCGCTCGGCGATCTTTTCGGCCCAGGCTTTGGCTTCCTCGAAAGCCTTGCCTGTTTCGACCAGTCGGTCGACGACACCGTGCGCGAGCGCGTCGGATGCCAGGAAAATCTCGCCGCCGATCGCCATCCGGCGCACGATCTGTGCGCCGAAGCGGCGTACCGCGCGCTGCGTGCCCGACCAACCGGGAACGACGCCCATCGAGGTTTCGGGGAAGCCGAGCTTGACCTGCATTTCGGCGACGCGGAAATCGCAGGCCGCCGCCAGTTCCAGCCCACCGCCCAGCGCATGACCGGAGAGCACGGCGATGGTCGGCTGCCTGAGCCGCGCCAGCCGATCGAAGACGCGGTGGCCGTAGCGCACCCATTGCACCTGGAAGTCGGCGGCGCTCATGGCACCCCAGGCCTCGACGTCGCCGCCGGCGCAGAAGCCCTTGCCTTCGCCGCGGATGAGCACGGCGCGAACGCCCTCGGCCAGTTCCGCTTTGTCGAGCGCCGCTTCGAGCGCACGCAGCATCGGGATGTCGAGCGCGTTGAACTTTTCCGGCCGGCGCAGCGTGACGATGCCTATGGCGTCGTCCCGCTCGAAGGTGACAAGCTCAGCCATGCGCGCCTCCGAGCGAAGCGCCGCCATTGAGCGACAGGCCGATCGGCCGGTCCCGATAAAGCGCCGCAGGCGTGACCTTGAGGTCGTTCGCCACAGCGAGCGGGATCTCGGCCTGCGCCAGCACATCGCGTTCGAGGTCGATGCCGGGCGCCAGTTCCGTCACCATCAGCCCGTCCGGCGTCAGCTTCATCACGCAGCGCTCGGTGACATAGGTGATGTCCTGCCCCTGGGTGACCGCCCGCTTGCCGGAGAAGGAGATGTGCTCGACCTCCGCGACCACCTTCTTCACCTTGCCTTCCTGGTCGATGCGGATCGCGCCTCCAGCCAGCGACAGCTTGGCGCCGGCATTGAAGAAGCCGGAAAAGACGATCTTCTTCGCGCGCGCGGTGATGTCGACGAAGCCGCCGGCGCCGGCGGTCACATGCGGCCGCGCCGAGAGCTTCGAGACGTTGACCGAGCCGTGGCGGTCGATCTGCAGGAAGGACAGCAGCGAG
The DNA here is from genome assembly GCF_020165255.1 of Mesorhizobium sp. CA12. Taxonomy (NCBI): domain Bacteria; kingdom Pseudomonadati; phylum Pseudomonadota; class Alphaproteobacteria; order Hyphomicrobiales; family Phyllobacteriaceae; genus Mesorhizobium; species Mesorhizobium sp. CA12. The sequence goes on along the minus strand of NZ_JAIUHT010000002.1, from coordinate 388,485 downwards.
GCGTCGAAGCCGCCGGCCTGGAAATAGATGAACTGGTGCGGCGAGGGCATGATCGCCTCGGCGTTGGAGGCACAGCCGAACTTGAAGTCGAGCAGCGGCACGCCGCCGACCGCGCCCTGCTCGATCACCCAGGTGACCTTGCCGTGCTGGCCTTCCTCGAGAAGGATGCGCGGCACGTTGGCCGAGATGCCGAAGCCGATGTTGACGGCCATGCCGTCGCGCAATTCCATGGCGACGCGCCGCGCGATGACCTTCTGGATGTTCATCTCCGGCGTGCGGAAGGTCGACAGCGGCCGGAAGATCTCGCCCGAGATCGCCGGGTCGTAAGGCGTCTGCGTGGTCTGCAACTGGTCGGGCGCCACGACGATATGGTCGACCAGCACGCCGGGCACCCGCACATCGTGCGGCTTCAGGGTGCCGTTCTCGACGACGCGCTTGACCTGCGCAATGACGATGCCGCCATTGTTGCGGGCGGCCAGCGCCTGCTCCAGCCCGCCGAGATAGGCGCCCTCATGCTCATACGTGAGGTTGCCGCGCTCGTCGGCCGTGGTGGCGCGGATGATCGAGACGTTGGGCACGATGGCGCGGAAATAAAGCCATTCCTCGCCATCGAACTGCTCGACCGAGACGATCGGCTCGGTGGCCGCGGCGTTCATGGCGCAACCTTGGTGGCGCGGATCGGCAAATGTGTCGAGGCCGACCTTGGTCAGCACGCCGGGACGTTTGGCGGCGGCCTCGCGATGCATGTCGAACAGGATGCCGGACGGCACGTTGTAGGCGGCGACCGAATTGTCGCCGATCATCTTCCATATCTGCGGCGGCTCGGCAGAGGAGGGGCCGGACGGATAGGAGCCGCAGAGCGTGCGCTTGAGCAGGCCCGGCTTGGCGAGATGGTCGATGCCCTTGATGCCGTACATGTCGCCGGCGGCGATCGGATGCAGCGTGGTGATCGCCTTCGGATGGCCTTCCGCATCGAAACGTTCGCCGATCGCGGCAAGCACGGCGTCGGGGCAGCCGAGGCCGCTCGACGACGACACCGAGACGACCATGGCGTCCTTGATCAGGCTGGCGGCACAGGCCGCCGAGACGAGCTTGCTCACGCGATGCCCCCAAGTTGCGGGTCGATAGCGACGGCCTTGCCGGTGTTCGACGATTGCAGTGCTGCTTCGGCCGACGCCAGCGACCAGACGCCGTCCTCGCCGGTGGCGGCTGGCTGGCCTTCGCCGCGGATCGCGGCATGGAAGTGGCGCAGCGAGCGGGTGTAGAGATCCTCGCGGTCGAAGCTCAGCTCTTCTTCTCCGCTCGCCCTGCGCAGATGCACCGAGCCGACCGGCTTCTGCGTCATCACATTGGCGGCGATCAGCGAGCCTTCCGAGCCATGCACCTCGAAGCCGGTGCCGGCGAATTTCGTGGTGAAGCCCTCATGCGACTGCGCGATGATGCCGGACTTGAAGCGCCAGATGCACATGGCGCCGTCCTCCAGTCCGCCGCCGGCCATGCCGGCGGCTTGCGTGAAGGCCGAAATCTCGACGGGGTCGTCGTCCAGCACGAAGCGCAGCGTGTCGGCATCATGCACGGTTATGTCGAGCACAACGCCGCCGCCGGCCTCAGGCTTGGCGATGCGCCAGCCCTGCAGGTTCTCCGGCAGGTAGACGGAGTGGAAGACGCGTGCGGCGATCGGCTTGCCGATGCGGCCGGCGGCGATCGCCTCGCGCATGGCGCGGTGGGCGCCGGCATTGCGCAGATGGTGGTTGGTGGCGAAGACGATGCCGGCAGCTTTCGCGGCGACAACCATCTCACGCGCATCGGCGCTGGTCAGCGCCAGCGGTTTCTCGCACAGCACATGCTTGCCGACCTTGATCGCGGCAAGCCCCTGCTCAAGGTGCAATTCGTTGGTGGTCGAGATGTAGACGGCGTCGATATCCGAGTTGAGCAGCGCGTCGAGAGACGAGACGGCGCGTGCGATGCCGTTTTCCCTTGCATAGGTCTCGGCCCGTTCCGGGCTGGAGCTCATCACGGCGGCGACCTCGCCGTCGGCCTGCGCGCGGATGGCATCGATCATGAACTGTCTGGCGATCGTGCTGGCGCCGATCAGTCCCCATCGCACGCTCACGCCGCGTCTCCCACTTGGCTGTTGCGGTCCGGGCCGCTGCTTTCCCGCACGACCAGGCTGACGGCACCGATATGGTTCTCGGCGCGCGTGGTGCGCGACTGGATCATCTTCAGCATGACGTGCGCCGCGCGCTCGCCGAGGCCCGCGGTGTCGACGGCGACGCTGGTCAGCGCCGGGCTGTAGTGCTCGGCCTCGGCGACGTCGTCGAAGCCGACCACGGCAAAGTCTGCGCCCGCCTCGAGACCGCGTTTGCGCAATGCCAGCATGACGCCGAAGGCTACCGCATCGTTGAAGCACAGCGCCGCGGTCGGCGGTTGCGGCACGGCAAGAGCCGTCTCCAGGCAGGCCATGCCGCCCTTGCGGCTGGTCTCGCCCTCGACGATCAGCCGGTCGGAAGCTGGGATGCCGAGCGTTTCGCAGGCTTCGAGGAAGCCCCCCAGGCGCTCCTGATAAACAACGAGATCGGATGAACCGCCGAAGAAGGCCAGGCGGCGATGGCCCCTGCGGATCAGATGTTCGGCGGCAAGCACCGCGCCGCGATGATTGTCCGGCGCGATCACCGGAATGCGGCTGTCCGGCAGCCTGCGCATGGTGAAGACGATCGGGACGCCGGCCGTCTCGATGCGGCGGAAGGTGCCGGGCGACGTGCCACGCGCCGGCGAGACGATCAGGCCGGCGACGCCCTGTTCCATCAGCGACTTCAGCACCTCTTCCTGACGTACCGGGTTTTCCGCCGTGTTGGCGATGAAGGGGACGACGCCCGCCGCCTGGAAGACGCGCTCCATGCCGACCGCCAACTCGGCGAAAAAGGGGTTGGTGAGATCGTTGATCACCATGCCGATGACATTGGAATGGGCTTTGCGCAGATTGGCGGCGCCGCGGTTGTAGACATAGCCGACATCCTCGATCGCCTTGCGCACCTTGGTCGCGGTTTCAGGCCGGATCAACCCGCTGCCCTGCAGCACGAGCGACACCGTCGATTTGGACACGCCGGCCTCGCGGGCGATGTCCAGGATCGTCGCCTTGGCCCGGCTGGCCATCCTCGTCATGTCCTCCTAGTTTCGAGAAGATCTATTGGAACGTTCTAATCATCGATCCAAATCCGAGTCAATCACGATTCCGCTGAGATTCGAAAAATTGATTGGAGCGGTTCAAAACCTCAATGAATGTAAGGGCTATTTCAAAGGAGACGCAATGTCTTCCGGCTTGGATGCCGGGAATCATAAAGGTTCTTGATTTATTGGAACGTTCCATTTATAGCGACCGCACGGGAGAGTTCCATGGACATCACCTTGCCTGCGGCAAACGGCGAGCGCGTCAGCTACCGGCTTGTCGGCAAACCGGTCGAACCGATCGAGGGCGCACGCTTTTCGCGCATCGCCTATGCCGCCGCCCATGTCGTTGCCGATCCCATCGCCATGACCGATCCGTGGTCGCGGCCGGCGGTCGACTGGGACAGGACGATGGCGTTCCGCCATCATCTGTGGCGGCTCGGCTTTCGCATCGCCGAAGCCATGGACACGTCTCAGCGCGGGATGGGTTTCGACTGGGCGAACGCGAAGGAGCTGATCCGCCGCTCGATCGCGGAAGCCAAAACTGTGCCGGGCGCCGACCTCGCCTCGGGGGCGGGGACCGATCACCTGGCGCCGGCGGCGGCCAAGACGCTCGACGACGTCATCGGCGCCTATGAAGAGCAATTCGCCTTCATCGAAGGCGAGGGCGGCAAGGCAATCATGATGGCGAGCCGCGCGCTGGCGGCGGTGGCCAAAGGGCCGGACGATTATGCCCGCGTTTATGAGCGCATGCTGTCCCAGGCATCGGGCAAGGTCATCCTGCACTGGCTGGGCGACATGTTCGATCCGGCACTCAAGGGCTATTGGGGCAGCAACGATTTCGACGCGGCGCTCGACACGGTCGTCGCCATCATCGAGCGGCATGCGGGCAAGGTCGAAGGCATTAAGATATCGCTGCTCGACGCGGAGAAGGAAGTGCGGCTGCGCGATAGGCTGCCCGAAGGGGTGGTGATGTTCACCGGCGACGATTTCAACTATCCCGAACTGATCGCCGGCGATGGCAGGAGACACTCGCACGCGCTGCTCGGCATCTTCGACGCCATCGCGCCGGTGGCAAATGCCGCGCTGGCGAAGCTGGCGGAGGGCGATAAGGCCGGCTACGACGCGCTGATGGCGCCGACCGTGCCGCTGTCGCGAAAAATCTTCGAGGCGCCGACCGAATACTACAAGGCCGGCATCGTCTTCATGGCCTGGCTGAACGGGCATCAGGACCACTTCACGATGGTGGGCGGCATGCAATCGGCGCGCGGCATATGCCACTACGCGGATGTCTTCCGGCTCTCCGATCAGGCCGGGCTGCTGGCCGACCCCGATCTTGCCATCGCCAGGATGAAGACCCTGCTGGCGGTCGCGGGCGTTTAAGCCGGTTCCCCGTGCGGGGATTTGCGTTTCGGCGATAAATCGTATTCGCTTGCCGAAAAATAGGCGCGGGCGCACATGGCAATGGCGGACAAAGTCGCCCCGGCAGACAAGGTCGCCCTGGCAAACAGGGTTGCGCTTGTCACCGGGGTTACCGGGCAGGACGGGGCTTATCTGGCCGAGCTGCTGCTCGGCAAGGGCTATGTCGTCCACGGCGTCAAACGCCGGTCGTCTTCCTTCAACACCGAGCGCGTCGACGACATCTATGTCGATCCGCATGAGAGCGCCGCGCGCTTCTTTCTGCATCATGGCGATCTGACCGACGCGACCAATCTGATCCGCCTTGTGCAGGAGACGAAGCCCAGCGAGATCTATAATCTCGGCGCGCAAAGCCATGTCCAGGTGAGCTTCGAGACGCCGGAATACACTGCCAATGCCGATGCGCTGGGGACGCTCAAGCTTCTCGAAGCGATCCGCATTCTCGGCCTCGAGAAATCGGTGCGCTTCTACCAGGCCTCGACCTCGGAGCTCTATGGCGATGCGGTCGAAGCTCCGCAGAACGAGAGCACGCCGTTCCGGCCGCGCTCGCCCTATGCGGCAGCCAAGCTTTATGCTTACTGGATCACGGTCAATTACCGCCAGGCCTATGGCATGTTCGCCGCTAACGGCATCCTGTTCAATCACGAGAGCCCGACGCGTGGCGAAACCTTCGTCACCCGCAAGATCACGCGCGCCGTTGCCGCGATCCATCACGGCCTGCAGGACACGCTCTATCTCGGCAATATCGACGCACGTCGCGACTGGGGCCATGCGCGCGACTATGTCGAGGGCATGTGGCGCATCCTGCAGCATGACGAGCCGGACGATTTCGTGCTCGCGACCGGCGAGGCGCATTCGGTGCGCGAATTCGTGGAACTCGCCTTCGCCGAGGCCGGACACCGCATTCGCTGGCAGGGCAGCGGCGCCGATGAAGTCGGCATCGACGCAGCCACCGGCGCCGCGCTTGTGCGGATCGATCCGCGCTACTTCCGGCCGACCGAAGTGGATACGCTGGTCGGCGACGCCGCCAAGGCAAGAAAGGTTTTGGGCTGGTCGCACACCATCGGCTTCAAGGACCTGGTGGCGGAAATGGTTCGGGCCGATCTGATGCGCGCCGCCGGCGCTACTTGGCGCAACGGCCGTTCAACCTAGGACTCCGCGCTTATGGACAAGAGTTTCGATCTCAAAGGAAAGCGCATTTTCATTGCCGGTCATCGCGGCATGGTCGGCTCGGCCCTGGTGCGCCGCCTGGCTGGCGAGGATTGCGAGATCGTGACCGTGGCGCGCAGCGAGCTCGACCTTCTCGACCAGGCCGGCGTGCGCCGCTGGATGGAGGCCCGGCGGCCGGACGCCGTGATCATGGCGGCCGCCAAGGTCGGCGGCATCCTGGCCAATGACAGCTTCCCGGTGGATTTCCTTTACGAAAACCTCGTCGTGCAGACCAATGTCGTCGAGGCCGCCTTTCGCAGCGGGGTGCAGAAGCTCCTGTTCCTGGGCTCGTCCTGCATCTATCCGAAGCTTGCGCCGCAGCCGATCCCGGAAGACGCGCTGCTCACCGGCCCGCTCGAACCCACAAACGAATGGTACGCCGTCGCCAAGATCGCCGGGTTGAAACTTTGCCAGGCCTACCGGCGGCAACATGGCGTCGACTACATCTCGGCCATGCCGACAAATCTCTATGGTCCGGGCGATAATTTCGACCTCGACAGCAGTCATGTCGTGCCTGCGCTGATGCGCAAGGCGCATATGGCGAAGCTAACCGGTCAAAAGACCCTGCAGGTGTGGGGTTCGGGCCGGCCGATGCGAGAATTCCTGCATGTCGACGACGCCGCCGACGCCTTTGTCTGGCTTTTGAAGACTTATTCCGGCGACGGCCACGTCAATGTCGGTAGCGGTGAGGACATCACCATCGCGGAGCTTGCCGGCACCGTCGTATCGGTCGTCGGCGCCGGCGCCGAGATCGCGTTCGATCCGACGAAGCCGGACGGGATGCCGCGCAAGCTGATGGACGTCTCGCGGCTGTTCAAGACCGGCTGGAGGCCGGCCTATTCGCTTCGAGATGGATTGGAACAGACCTATGCCTGGTTCCTCGACCATGTCGAGAAAGGCGATATCCGTCTTGGCGCTGCATGATTCTCAATCGAAACTCATCGCGGCGACCAGGGAGGACGGTTTGGGCGGCCGGCTTCTGGCTATGGTCAACGCCAAGGCGCTTGCCGACTCGCTCGGCTATCGCTTCGGCTTTGCCTGGAAGCCGATCAATGACGACAAATTTCACTCGGTCGAGAAAGTCGACAAGATATTCTCCGCCGATTTCATCGAGAAGCACTGGCTGGGGGAGACGGTCGAACCATTGGGTTTCGATGTTCTCGGAGAGGTAGCCTTTAGCCGTGCCAGTCTCGATGCTGCGGCGGCACGGCGAAGGTTTCGCGGCTGGATCTGCAACGAGTTTGAGATACTGGATCATTTTCAGGGCGGACCCCAATTCGTCCGACGATCGGAGACATTGCGAGGTTTCGGTTTTTCCAGGGCCGTGAACCAGGCGCTCGACGCCGCCGACAGATGCCCGTTTCCGGGGCCGATCGCCGCTTTACATCTTCGCAGCGGCGACATCGTGCGCGGCAAATATCGCTTCATGCTGCATTTCAGCGACAAGGTAGTGGCCTCGACCTTGGTCAAGGCTGTCGCGTCGGAGCTTTCGTCAAAAGGCCTGACAACTCTTCTGATCGGTCAGGATCGTGAAACGCTCGAATATCTGCGGTCGGAAACGGGAGCCTTGCTGGGCGACGATCTGGGATCGGCGGAATTCGCAGATGAGACGCTCAAGGCATTCTTCGAGATGAGGCTGATGGCGCGGTGCCAGAAAATCTATGCAGGCGGCAGCGTCTATGCGTCCGTCGCATCGATGATGGGCGATGTCGGTCTCGTCCATCCGAAAACCTTGTTCGACGGTTCGAGAGCCGCGGAAATGATTCTGGCCGAACTCAGCCGACATCAGGGCGATTACCACCCGCTCGAGGCGGCCTTCGGCTATCAAACCGCGTTTCTCGATCTCGAGGATCAAATCAATCCCGCGCGAGCAAGAGACATCCTGGAAAAGGCTCACGCGCTGGATCCGCCCAACGACGTCTATCCGCTCAAAATCGCGGCGGCTTTTTTTCACGAACGCGACTACCTGTCCGGCGAGGCCGTTTTGAAGGCGCTCATGACAAGACAGTTCGAAGCCTCTTCCGCAATGCCGTTGCGAGCGATTGGCGTGCTGGTCTGCCGGACATGGCGCGGCGATGTCATGTCGAAAGATTTCGAGTCCTTCTTCGCGGCGGCCGCAGAGGGGCATCCCTACGCCGCAGCGTGCTCGGCGCATATCCTCCATGCAACATTCGGGAAGGTGAAGCCGGCTCTGCGGATGATTGCAAGATCGCTGGAGGCGGAACCGGCCAATGCCTTGTTCAAGAGAATCAAACGGCACATACGGCCATTGACGACGCCTCAGTCCGGTCCTCTGGCGAAGGCGCGGCTGCGACTCTGGAAGGCGGGGATCCGAATATAGGGACCGCCGCTGCGGTCTTTGCCGCGGCTGCATTAGGAGATCAAAAGCGGTAGTTCAGACTCAGAGAAACCGTATGGGTGCTGGGCTTGACGAATGTTGGACCAACCAACGCGCTGTCGTCTTGGAAATTATGATCCGAGAAATGCGCGTAGGCGTAATCAAGGCCGACAACCCATTTGTCATTGAGCGCGTAGTCGGCGCCGACACCGATCGTCCAGCCGGTATAAGTCCTGTCAAACTTGGTATCGCCAAAACCGAGAACGCTATATCCGGTATCGTGCAGGTGCAGGAAGGCCACGCCGCCCTTAACGTAGGGTAGGAAATTGCCCATCGCATATCCGGCCTTCGCAACGATATCGCCTTGCCAATCGGCAGCGGTCTCGAACGTTTCAGCGTCGATTGTCGGCACCGTCTTCTTGTTGAACACCGCAACCAGGCGGGCCTCCGCTCCGAGAACGAAATTGTTGTCGAACTGGTATTGATAGCCTACTTGGCCGCCAACCGATGCCGAGGTGCTATCACCATCGTATTCGCTAGGATCGTTATTGGGGATCGTCACATCGCCCTGGAGAAAATTGACGCCGGCCACTGCGCCGATATAGGCGCCTGTCCAATTGTAGGACGTGGGCTCGACCGACAATTCATCCGCAGCAAAGGCTGGCGAACAAAACCCAGCAAGCATTGCCGACGTGAGTAGAACTTTCCTCATAATTCGCCTGTCGCTCCCGATCCGCCATTGCACCTAAGGGTTGATAGCATGGCTTTCAGGGTTGCGCTGTAACACGGCGGCAACAGTGGCGCTGGAGGAGCTTAGCCCTGACGTGCCCCGCGCGACCAGAGCCGGGCGGAGGCTGCAATATACCTAGCCGGTGTGCTCGGGGTCCACTGGCGGAGATCGGCTAATTTAGTGGTAGGATGGTGGGCGTGACAAGGATTGAACTTGTGACCCCTGCAATGTCAATGCAGTGCTCTCCCGCTGAGCTACACGCCCATCCGAAGCCGCGCATACACCACTTTTGATCCGGCGCGTCAATAGCGGGAATGTGGAAAGACGGCTTCCGTTTGTCGCATCGGCGCGGCGCATCGTCGATGCCTGCCGAAGTGGCTCAGGCCGCCTGCAGCATCTTCTCGACCTCATTGACGAGATCGCGCAGGTGGAAGGGCTTCGACAGCACCTTGGCGTCCTTGGGCGCCTTGGAATCCGGATTGAGCGCGACTGCGGCAAAGCCTGTGATGAACATCACCTTGAGGTCCGGATCGATCTCGGTGGCGCGGCGGGCAAGCTCGATGCCGTCCATCTCCGGCATGACGATGTCGGTCAGGAGCAGCGAAAAAGGCTCTTCGCGCAGCCGCTCATAGGCGCTGGCGCCATTGTCGAAATCGCTTACCTGGTAGCCGGCGCGTTCCAGCGCCTTGACGAGGAAGCGGCGCATATCGTCGTCGTCTTCCGCCAGCAGAATGCGTGCCATCATATCCCGTCCGAATCACCCGCCCCAAGCCTGCCGCCGGGCAAGGCTGTTAACCATGCTGTATATGAGGATGTGTCGGTAAACATCAAGTGAATGAAGGGCGTCCCGCATCCGGTTCAAGCTGCGGTTTCGTCGCCCGAAATGCTGGACATGCCGCACGCAAGGTGGCAAGTTTTACGTCATGATGCAGTGCTGTTTCCTGGTTCGTGCAAATTGAAAACGGCAGCCGAGGATTTTTCGGTCGTCCCACCCTTCGAAATCCGATCGGGCGCCGAGCAGCGCGTCCCTTTCCTGTTCAACTCACCGCATAGCGGCCGCCACTATCCGGAGCGCTTCCTGGCCATGGCGCGGCTTGACCGCAACGCCATCCGCCGGTCGGAAGACTGCTATGTCGAGGAGCTTTTCGGCGGCGCCGTGCCGCTCGGCGCGCCACTGCTGGCGGCCAATTTTCCGCGCGCCTATCTCGATGTCAACCGCGAGCCGTGGGAACTCGATCCGCGCATGTTCGCGGAGCCGGTCCCGTCCTTCTGCAACATCCGTTCGGCGCGTGTCGCCGGCGGGCTGGGCACGGTGCCGAAGCTTGTCGGCGAAGGCCTCGATATCTATCCCGGCCGCCTGCCGCTGGCTGAGGCCGTGGCGCGCATCGAAGCGGTGTACAAGCCTTATCACGAGACGCTGAAGCGGCTCCTGACCAGAACGCATGCCAGGTTCGGCTATGCCGTGCTGATCGACTGCCACTCGATGCCGGCCAGCATACGCGTCGGCGACAACGGCGTGCGGCCCGACTTCATCATCGGCGATCGGTTCGGAATTTCGGCCTCGCCGGCGCTCACCGAGATGGCCATCGGCCTGCTTGTCCGCATGGGCTACACCGTCGCGCATAACAAGCCCTATGCGGGAGGGTTCATCACCGAACATTACGGCAGGCCGGCGCGGCATCTGCATGCGTTGCAGATCGAGGTCAATCGCGGGCTTTACATGGACGAGCGGACGTTCCAGAAATCGGCCGGCTTCGACGCCTTGGCCTGCGACCTGACCCGCTTCTCGGCCGACCTGATGTCGATGCCCGACCACCATTTCGTCGATTTGCCACTTGCGGCGGAATGACGGCGCGGTTGGCGCGCCGAGTTCTTGTATACGCAATTCCGGACGGAAAACCGCTTCACACTTTTCCTGGAATTGCCTGAAAAAAAGACCGCATCGTTTTCACGACACGGTCGAAGTCTAGGGAGGAAACGCCCAAGGAGGGCATGGACAGGAAAACCTGTCCGATGACAAAATTATTGTGCGCCGCACAAATGTCAATCGACAGCGGGCTTTTTTAATTCAATATGATGTGGAAATTCCGCTTCGGCGGCTCAGATGTGACATTCGGGCAACAGAAAACGGGCGTCTGACCGGTCTTCAGCGCTCCTGTTCGGCGAGAAACAGGCAGCCGGCAACGGCCGCGATGGGGGAGAGCGACTTGGATATCAGCACCGATTTCATGCGGCGCATCGCGCATGCCGCCGCCGCCGAAACCCTGCCGCGCTTCCGCAGCCAGGGGGCGATCACCAACAAGCTTGCGGGAAGCTTCGACCCGGTAACCGAGGCCGATCGCGAAGCCGAACGCGCGATCCGGGCGCTGATTTCATCCGAATATCCCGAGCACGGCATCCTCGGCGAGGAGCATGGCAGCCACAACCTCGCCAGCCGACATGTCTGGGTGATCGACCCGATCGACGGCACCCGCGCGTTCATTTCCGGCATCCCGGTGTGGGGAACGCTGGTCGGGCTGACCGTCGACGGCGAGGCGGTCGCCGGCATGATGTCGCAACCCTTCACCGGCGAGCTGTTCTACGCCAACACTTCCGGGTCGCATTATGAAGGACCTGGCGGCCCGCGCCGGCTCGCGACCCGCAAGACGACCGAACTCGCGCAAGCGACGCTGTTCACGACTACGCCGGCATTGTTTCAGGGCGACGCGCGCAAACGCTATGACCAGTTCGAGACAAAGGTGCAGCTCGCCCGCTACGGCACCGATTGCTACGCCTTCGCCATGCTGGCGGCCGGCAGCATCGACATCGTCGCCGACCCGGGCCTGAAGCCCTACGACATCGTCGCGCTGATCCCGATCATTGAGAAGGCCGGCGGCGTCATCACCACTTTCGAAGGCGGACCGGCAGAGAAGGGCGGCGACATACTGGCGGCCGCGACGCCCGAGCTTCACGCGGCAGCGATGGCGGCGCTGCGCGGCTGATCGGGCGCGCTCAGGGAGCATCACCCGTGCCGGGGATGAAGGCGTCGAAAGCCGCCAGGAGCTGCTCGCGGTAGATGTCCTTCTCCTGCAGGATCTCGTGCTGCGCGCCGTCAATCATCAACAGCGAGCCGACACGCAGTTTCCTGGCATAGGCCTCCACCGCCTTGGTCGAGACCACCCGGTCGGCGCCGGCGGCGACGATCAGCATCGGCACCTTCACCCTTGCCATGAAATCCGGATCGCTGACGGCTTTCGCGGCCGCGGCGGCGGCCCTCAGCCAGCGGATGGTTGGACCGCCGAGCGCGAGCTGCGGCCAGGCCTCGTAGATTCCGACATTGCGCCGGTAGCGCGCAGGATCCGAGGTCACCTTGTTCACCTCGAAAGCGGGCGGCACTTTCGGGCGCGGACCGAGCGCGGCATAGAGCCGGCCGAGACCCAGCGCGCAGAAAACCGTGCAGACGCGCCGGACCGTGGCGATCGAGACCGGCAGGTCCGGCACCTCGAGAAAAGGAGCCAGCAGCACCATGCGTCGCACCCGGTTGACCATCGACGGCGAGGCAAGCAGCGCAATCACCGCGCCCGTGGAGTGCGCGAGGATGTAATAGGGGCCGCGGCAGTCGGGCAGCACGATCTCCTCGAAGAATTGCTCGAGATCGCGCGTATAGTCGCGGAAACTGCGGACATAGCCGCGCTGGCGGTCACGCAGCAGGCGGCTGGAATCGCCCTGGCCGCGCCAGTCGAGGATGGCGACGCCGAAGCCGCGATCGGCGAGATCGCGGATGGTCTCGAAATATTTCTCGATGCATTCGTTGCGCCCGGTCAGCAGAACCACCGTGCCCTGCAGCGGGCGGCTGACAGCGGCAAAGACGCCATAGCGGATCTTCTTGCCGTCGCGTGTGGTGAAGAAGCCGCCCGCGGCATTCTGCGGCGCGGGATTGTCCTCGGTCAGATGGAAAAGATCCGTCATGCGGCGTCGTTGCTTGTTCTTTGCCCGGACGGGCGAGGCGTCGGCATGGTGATAGACGGCCAGGCGGCAAAAGCAAAGGCGTTGCGAGGATTTACGCAGTTGCCGCGCATGACCCCGAAAATCGGAATCGATTTCGGAAAGGATCATGCGCAAATCATCAAAAGTGCTACTGCGTCCTTAGCGCGTCCAGAGGACGCGCGGCGCTGTAGCGCGGGGAAGGCCGGAAGTGCCTGCGGTGCACTTCCGGCCTCTGTCGATCCGGGAGGAAGGGACGTTGCACCCGGTTCGGCCTCGTCGCGGCGCAGGGAAGGGGGCGCCGCTTGTCTCTCTGTCTTGACGCAATTCCGGACGGAAAACCGCTTCACACTTTTCCTGGAATTGCTCGAACTTGACCGAAGCCTAATGCCGCATGACTGAACGGATGCCGAAGCCGTGGTTCATCCACCGTTCATGAACGTGGCTGCATTGCGACCAAGGAAAACCTTGAAATGGCTTTTGGAGCTTCCCAAATGAATGCTGTGGCTGCCGATGTCGGGGCCGCTGGCCTATCCGGAACGCCTTTCGAGGGTTTCGCACCGGGTCATACGCAAACCATGTTGCTCAAAAGGAGAACACTCATGCGTCACGTTGATTTTTCCCCGCTTTATCGTTCGACCGTCGGCTTCGACCGGCTGTTCACCATGCTCGATTCGCTCGGCCAGCCCGAGACCGCGCAGACCTATCCGCCCTATAATATCGAGCGCACGGGCGAGAACGCCTATCGCATCTCGATGGCCGTTGCTGGCTTCTCGGAAGACGAGATTTCGATCGAAGCCCACCGCAACGTGCTGACCGTCAAGGGCGAGCGCAAGGAAGAGAACAACAGCGAGGGTTCCGAGCTGCTTTACCGCGGCATCGCCTCGAGGTCCTTCGAGCGCCGCTTCCAACTCGCCGACCACGTCGAAGTGGAAGGCGCCACGCTGAAGAACGGCCTGCTCTTCGTCGATCTCAAGCGCAACATTCCCGAGGAGCTGAAGCCGCGCAAGATCGCGATCACCTCGTCCGCGGACAAGGCCAAGCAGATCGAAACCAAGGCCGCCGCGTAACCCGCGGGGCCCGTAGTAGACAACGTCTCCCTCCCGAGACGAAAGCGGCGCCGCGAGGCGCCGCTTTTATTGTGCCACCGGCAACGCGCCGTTCTGGCTCTTTTGAAGCATGCAGCGGCGGATCATGAAGGGCGATGTCCGATTTTCCGTGCTGCTGACACTCACCGTCGCAATCACTTTCCTGCTCGCCGGTATCGTCAAGGGCGTTACCGGCATGGGCCTGCCGACGCTGGCCATGGGATTGCTTGGCACAATCATGCCGCCGGTGACCGCGGCGTCGCTGCTGATCGTGCCGTCCTTCGTCACCAATGTCTGGCAGCTTTTCGCCGGCCCGAGTTTTTCGGCGGTCCTGCGCCGGCTTTGGCTGATGATGGCGGGCATTCTGATCGGCACGATCGCCGGCTCGCGGCTGCTCGCCAGCGACAATGTCAAATGGACGACCGCCGGCCTCGGCGCGGCATTGATCGTCTATGCCGCCTATAGCCTGCTCGCGCGGCAGCCTGTCGTTCCCGAGAAAAGCGAGCGCTGGTCGTCGCCGGCCGTGGGTTTCCTCACCGGCCTGGTCACGGGCGGCACCGGCGTCTTCGTGGTGCCTGCCGTGCCTTACATCCAGGCGCTCGGCTTGAGCCGCGACGATCTGATCCAGGCGCTCGGTCTTTCCTTCACGGTGTCGACGATCGCCCTGGCGCTGGGCCTTGCCTCCATGGCGTCTTCGAGGCGGGACATCTGGCGATGTCCTCGCTTGCCGTGCTGCCGGCCCTGTTCGGCATGTGGCTGGGGCAAATCCTGCGCCGGAAGATCAGCCCGGCAACTTTTCGCCGCTGGTTCCTGATTTTTCTGGTCCTGCTCGGCGTCGAGTTGTTGCTGCGGCCCTTTGTTGCCTAGCTGCAGGGGCCTACTTATTATTTGCCGCAAGAACGGCTTCGACATTCCGCCGGTGAACGGCTTCGTATGGCGCGAAATACTCGGTCGCCGTGGTGGCGAAAATCTCGGCGCCGAAGGTCCGCAGATCCTGCTTGGCTAGGTCGGGGTCTTGCCGGCAGGCAAGCAGCTTTCGGACGTAAGTCTCGGTGGCGTCGATGAAGCTTCTGTCATAGCCGCCGGCTTCGATCGCCTCAAAGGAACCGTGGTTGGGCAGGATCCGGTCGAACTGCCAACTGGACATGCGCCCAAGGTCGACCAGATGCTCGTTCAGGCGCTCCGGCTCCGACACATAGGTGACCGAGTCTTCCAGCGTGTCGCCTGCCAAAAGCAGGCCGGCGTCGGGCATCAGCAGCACCGTGCCGTCATGGCTGTGGATCTCGACCTGGCGCAGTTCGATGGGGACCGCCCCGACCGTCAGGCTGAGGCTGTTGTCGAAAACCCTGTTGGGCAGCACAAGCGGCTTGATCGGCGGATTACCGCCCTCGATGTCGGCCCGGCCGCGTTCGAGCGCCAAGGCGGTGAGGCGGTTGGCGATGATCTCGCAATCCTTAAACACCTCGTTGCCGGCGATATGATCATCGTGCCAGTGGCTGAGCACGACGCGCATCGAGGTCACGCCCATCTCTTGGAGGGTTTTCCGGACGAAGCGGGCATGGAGCAGGGATATGTGCGTGTCATAGACAAGCGCCTGCGATCCATCGACGATCGCATAGGTGCAGATGCCAAGCGTGTAAGCGCCGTCGTCAAGCCAATTCGGCTCGTCCGACCAGATGCGAACGCCTTCGATGCGGCCGTCATAGAAGCCCAGCACGTTCGGCGCCGGACGGACCAGCCGCATCGTCGAGCCGAGAGACGGCTTGGTCATCTGGCTGCTCCCGAGTGCCGCAAGTTCAGCCAAGCAACTGGCCGAGACGGTCGATCTCTTGCTTCGTGGTGGCGAAGCTGGCGACGAAGCGGTAGATCGCTTCATTGTCGCCGAGGTGGCCATCGAACCCCTGCGGCACGCCCCACTCGTAGAATTTGGCGCCGGCCGCTTGCAGCTTTTCCGCGGTGGCCCGGGCGAGGATGGCAAACACTTCGTTGGCCTGCGGCAGCCAGGCGAGCTTGCCGGCCGGCGCATCCTCGATCGTCTCGGCCAGATGCGCGGCCATCGCATTGGCGTGGCCTGCCATCCTCAACCACAGATCGTCGGTGAAATAGGCCTCGAACTGGGCCGAGATGAAGCGGGCCTTGGAAAAAGTCTGTCCGGCGCGCTGGCGCAGCAGGCGCAGATTCTTGCCGGCGTCCGGATTGAGAACCACGACCGCATCGGCCATCCAGCAGCCATTCTTGGTGCCGCCGAAGGAGATAAGATCGACGCCGCTCTTCCAGGTCATTTCGGCCGGGCTGACGCCGGTCGCGGCAATCGCATTGGCGAAGCGCGCGCCGTCCATGTGCAGCGGCAGCTTGTGGCGGCGGCTGACCTCGGCGATCGCCTTGACATCGTCGACGCTGTAGACCGTGCCGACCTCGGTCGCCTGGGTCACGGTGACCGCCATCGGCTGGCCGGCGGGGGCCAGGTCCTGCGAATATCGCTTGATGGTCCGGTCGAGAGCCTCCGGGGTCATGCGCCCCAGCGGTCCCGCCACCGGCGCCATGCGCGCGCCGCCGGTGTAGAAACCCATCGCGCCGAACTCGTCGACATTCATATGCGCTTCGAAATGGCAAAGCGCGATGCCGCCGATGCGGTTCAACGCAGCCATCGAAAGCGCGTTGGCCGCCGTGCCGGTCGCGACGAAGAAGACCTGCACCTCGCGCTCGAAGATCTCGTTGAAGCGACGATAGACGGCGCGGTCCAGATCGCCGTCGCCATAGGCGGTCGCGATGCCTGCGGCATGGCGCGACAGGTTGGCCGAAATGTCGGGATGGACGCCCGCCCAGTTGTCGGATGCAAAGAACATCGAGAAATCCGTATCGTGATTGGCGAAAGCGGCGGGACTTGACCGCTTCGGCAGTCGAAGCGCAAGGGCCAATCGTCGGCAAAGCGGTGAAGCCAGCAATCGACGGCAAAATGCCTGGACCAAAGCTTGCGTTTCCGGCGCCTTTCACGAAATTTTGTGTCGCGCAGCGCCCAAGTTTTTTGTGAATCGGTCTTGTGCGGCTGTCTGATTTCTGCCATAAAAAATTTAGGACAGTAGTGCTGTCTTATTTTGTCGCACAAAACAGGCCGGACTGGCGTATCATCGCTGCCATTCCGGCCATTGTCGCGAGCGGCGGGTAGACGGCCCGGCTCTGGCCTGTACGATACCGGATGCGAACCGGGCGTATAGCCGTTTGGTTCGGTGGATTTCGCGAGACGTGCAGCAACATGAAGGGGAAGCATCATGCTTCCCAAGGCAAACCAGCGTCCTGAGACAGTCGGGGCCAAGGTGGAGAACGGAGGATAGGACGATGACGGAACTGACGCCATCTGCGATCAACGGCCAGGCCGCGCAGACGAAAGCGGCAGCCGTTAAAAATACCGTCCTGACCAAAGGGCTGCGAACCGCCAACGGCATGACCGCGCAGGGCCTCTATGATCCGCGCAACGAGCACGACGCCTGCGGCGTCGGCTTCATCGCCAACATGAAGGGCTTGAAGTCGCACCGGATCGTCGAGGACGGCCTGGCGATGCTGGAAAACCTCACCCATCGCGGCGCCGTCGGCGCCGATCCGCTGGTCGGCGACGGCGCCGGCGTGCTGGTGCAGATCCCGGACGCTTTCTTCCGCGAAGAAATGGCGGTCGTGGGCGTCGAGTTGCCGCCGGCCGGCCAATATGGCGTCGGCCACTGGTTCATGCCGCAGGACGCGGCGCTGCGCGCCCATATCGAAGAGATCATCGCCGAATCCGCGCAGTCGGAAGGGCTGCCGCTTATCGGCTTCCGCGACGTGCCGGTCGACAATTCGTCGCTGTCGAAGGCGCCGGATATCGTGGCGTCGGAGCCCTTCCATCGGCAAGTGTTCATCGGCCGTACGGCCGACATCCCGGACGACGAGGAGTATGAGGCGCGGCTTTATCTGCTGCGCAAGGTGATCTCGGGCCGCATCTATGCCGAGAACGACAACAAGGATGTCGGCGCCTATTGCGTGTCGCTGTCGGCGCGCACCATCGTCTACAAGGGCATGTTCCTGGCCTACCAGGTCGGCGCTTATTACAAGGACCTCAGGGATCCGCGCTTCGAAACGGCGCTGATCCTGGTTCACCAGCGCTTCTCGACCAACACCTTCCCGTCATGGAAGCTGGCGCATCCCTATCGCATGGTCGCGCATAACGGCGAGATCAACACCGTGCGCGGCAACAACAACTGGATGGCGGCGCGCCAGGCCTCGGTCGATTCCGAGCTGTTCGGCAACAACATCTCGAAGCTCTGGCCGATCTCCTATGAAGGCCAGTCGGACACGGCGTGCTTCGACAACGCGCTCGAGTTCCTGTTCCAGGGCGGCTACTCGCTCACCCACGCCATGATGATGCTGATCCCGGAAGCCTGGGCCGGCAACAAGCTCATGGACGCCGACCGCAAGGCTTTCTACGAGTACCATGCGGCGCTGATGGAGCCGTGGGACGGACCGGCGGCGGTGGTCTTCACCGACGGCCGCCAGATCGGCGCTACGCTCGACCGCAACGGCCTGCGCCCGGCGCGCTATATCGTCACCGACGACGACCGCGTCATCATGGCGTCGGAGGCCGGCGCGCTGCCGGTGCCGGAGGAAAAGATCGTGCAGAAGTGGCGGCTGCAGCCCGGCCGCATGCTGCTCATCGATCTCGCCAAGGGCCGCATCGTCTCCGACGAGGAGATCAAGTCGGAGATCGCGACCAGGCACCCCTACAAGACCTGGCTCGCCAACACGCAGCTGATCCTGGAAGATCTGAAGCCGGTCGAGCCGCGCGCGCTGCGCAAGGATGTCAGCCTGCTCGATCGCCAGCAGTCCTTCGGCTACACGCAGGAAGACACCAAGCTTCTGATGGCGCCGATGGCCACCACCGGCCAGGAAGCCGTCGGCTCGATGGGGACCGACACGCCGATCTCGGCCATGTCGGACAAGTCGAAGCTGCTCTACACCTATTTCAAGCAGAACTTCGCCCAGGTCACCAACCCGCCGATCGACCCGATCCGCGAGGAGCTAGTGATGAGCCTGGTATCGTTCATCGGGCCGCGGCCCAACATCTTCGACCTCGTCGGCACGTCGCGCCGCAAGCGGCTCGAAGTGCGCCAGCCGATCCTGACCAATGGCGATCTGGAGAAGATCCGCTCGATCGGCCACACCGAGGATAGGTTCGACACCAAGACGATCGACATCACCTATGGCTCGAACGAGGGCGCCGCCGGCATGCAAGGCGCCATCGACCGGCTCTGCGAGCGCGCGGAGGCGGCGGTCGCCGGCGGCTACAACATCATTATCCTGTCTGACCGCCAGGTCGGCCCGGACCGCATCGCGATCCCATCGCTGCTGGCGACGGCGGCCGTGCACCATCACCTGATCCGCAAGGGCCTGCGCACCGCGGTCGGCCTCGTGGTGGAATCCGGCGAGCCGCGCGAGGTGCATCATTTCTGCTGCCTGGCAGGCTACGGCGCCGAGGCGATCAATCCCTATCTCGCCTTCGACACGCTGCTCGACATGCACATGCGTGGCGAGCTGCCGGAAGAGGTCGACGAATACGAGGTGGTCTCGCGCTACATCAAGTCGATCGGCAAGGGCATCCTCAAGGTGATGTCCAAGATGGGCATCTCGACCTACCAGTCCTATTGCGGCGCGCAGATCTTCGATGCCATCGGGCTGAAGTCGGACTTCGTCGAGAAGTATTTCACCGGCACAGCGACGCTGATCGAAGGCGTCGGCCTGGACGAGATCGCCACCGAGACGCTCAGCCGCCACAGCGATGCCTTCGGCAGCGATCCGGTGCTGCGCAACAACCTCGAGGTTGGCGGCGAATACATGTTCCGCATGCGCGGCGAGGCGCATATGTGGTCGCCCGACGCGGTGGCCAGCCTGCAGCACGCCGTGCGGCAGGGCTCATGGGACACGTTCAAGGACTATTCGGCGCAGATCGACAGCGCGACCGCGCGCGCCCAGACCATTCGCGGCCTGTTCAAGATCAGAACAGCGGACGAGACCGGCCGCAAGAAGGTCGCGATCGAGGACGTCATGCCGGCGGCCGAGATCGTCAAGCGCTTCTCGACCGGGGCGATGTCGTTCGGCTCGATCTCCAGGGAAGCGCACACCACGCTGGCGCGTGCTATGAACGCCATCGGCGGCAAGTCGAACACCGGCGAGGGCGGCGAAGAGGCCGACCGCTATCTGCCGCTGCCCGGCGGCGGCAAGAACCCGGAACGGTCGGCGATCAAGCAGGTCGCGTCGGGCCGCTTCGGCGTCACGGCGGAATATCTGGTCAATTCCGATGTCATGCAGATCAAGGTGGCGCAGGGCGCCAAGCCCGGCGAGGGCGGCCAGTTGCCCGGACACAAGGTCGACGCGACCATCGCCAAGGTCAGGCACTCGACGCCCGGCGTCGGCCTGATCTCGCCGCCGCCGCATCACGACATCTATTCGATCGAGGATCTGGCGCAGCTGATCTACGATCTGAAGAACGTCAATCCGGCGGCCGACGTCTCGGTCAAGCTGGTGTCGGAGGTCGGCGTCGGCACGGTCGCGGCGGGCGTCGCCAAGGCGCGCGCCGACCACATCACCATCTCGGGCTATGACGGCGGCACCGGCGCTTCGCCGCTGACCTCGCTCAAGCATGCCGGCAGCCCGTGGGAAATGGGCCTTGCCGAAACGCATCAGACGCTGGTGCTCAACGGCTTGCGCTCGCGCGTCGCGCTGCAGGTCGATGGCGGCTTGCGCACCGGGCGCGACGTCATCATCGGCGCGCTGCTCGGCGCCGACGAGTTCGGCTTCTCGACCGCGCCGCTGATCGCGGCCGGCTGCATCATGATGCGCAAGTGCCACCTCAACACCTGCCCGGTCGGCGTGGCGACGCAGGACCCGGTGTTGCGCAAGCGCTTCAAGGGCACGCCCGAGCACGTCATCAACTTCTTCTTCTACGTGGCCGAAGAGGTGCGTGCGCTGCTTGCCGAGATGGGCTTCACCCATATCGACCAGATCATCGGCGACACCGATCTCCTGGAAAAGCGCGACGTCATCCAACACTGGAAGGCGCGCGGGCTCGATTTCTCGAAGATGTTCTTCAAGCCGCACGCGCCGCATGAGGCGCTGCACTGGACCGAGCGGCAGAAGCATCCGATTGACGACGTGCTCGACCGCAAGCTGATCGAGCTGGCGAAGCCGGCGCTGGACGCCAAGCAGCCGGTCACCATCGAGCTGCCGATCCGCAATGTCGACCGCTCTGTCGGCGCCATGCTGTCGGGTGAAGTCGCCAAGCGTTTCAAGCACAAGGGCCTGCGCGAGGACACGATCAAGGTGAAGCTGACCGGCACCGCCGGCCAGTCCTTCGCCGCCTTCCTGGCGCGCGGCGTCTCCTTCGATCTGGTCGGCGCCGGCAACGACTATGTCGGCAAGGGCCTGTCGGGCGGCCGCATCGTCATCCGCGCGCCGCAAGAGGCCAAGATCGTCGCGGCGGACTCGATCATCGTCGGCAACACGGTGCTCTACGGCGCCACCGAAGGCGAGGCGTATTTCGCCGGCGTCGCCGGCGAGCGTTTCGCGGTGCGCAATTCCGGCGTGGCGGCCGTCGTCGAGGGCGTCGGCGACCACGGCTGCGAATACATGACCGGCGGCATCGTCGTCGTGCTCGGCAAGACCGGGCGCAACTTCGCGGCCGGCATGTCGGGCGGCGTCGCCTATGTGCTGGACGAGAAGGGCGATTTCGCCGAGCGCTGCAACATGGCGATGGTCGAGCTCGAGCCTGTCCCGGAAGAGGACGACCTGATGGAGAAGCTGCTCCATCACGGCGGCGACCTCGACCACAAGGGCCGCGTCGACGTGTCGGGCGACATGACCAGCCATGACGAGGAACGGCTCTACCAGCTGATCTCGAACCACGTGCATTTCACCGGTTCGGTGCGCGGCCGCGAAATCCTCGACGACTGGCAGAATTTTAGGCCGAAATTCCGGAAAATCATGCCGGTGGAATATCGCCGCGCGCTGATCGAGATGGAACGCATGCGCATGAGCGTGGCGGCGGAATAGGTTTTCGGGCACGGCCGGGAAGATGACTTTCCGGCCGGCCTCCTCACCAACAATCCTGACCTCCAGAGCATGATCCCGACAAGTGGGAACGGGTTTTCGGCGAAGGTCATGCTCCAACAGATGCGGTTGCCACGGCAGCCTTATGGGGTTAACGGGTGCGCGACAAAAGCGTGCCTTCGGACAGCAGGGACTGGACTATGGGCAAGGTAACAGGCTTTCTCGAGATCGACCGGCAGGTGCACAAGTACCAGCCGGCCTCCGACCGCATCCGGCATTTCCGCGAATTCACGCTGCCGATGTCTGACAAGGAGGTCGAGAAACAGGCCGCGCGCTGCATGGATTGCGGCATTCCATTCTGCCATGGGCCGACCGGCTGCCCGATCCACAACCAGATCCCGGACTGGAACGACCTCGTCTACAATGGCGACTGGGACAGCGCGATCCGCAACCTGCACTCGACCAACAATTTCCCGGAGTTCACCGGCCGCATCTGCCCCGCGCCTTGCGAGGAAGCCTGCACGCTGAATCTCGAGGACATTCCGGTCGCCATCAAGACGGTCGAGCAGGCGATCGCCGACAAGGCATATGAGACCGGCCACATCCGGCCCTATCCGCCGGAGAGGAAGACCGGCAAGCGGGTTGCCGTCATCGGCTCCGGCCCGGCCGGCATGGCAGCGGCGCAGCAGCTCGGCCGCGCCGGCCATGACGTGCATGTCTATGAGCGGGAGAGCCGCCCCGGCGGGCTGATGCGCTACGGCATACCGGACTTCAAGATCGAGAAGCACTATATCGACCGGCGCATCGAGCAGATGCAGGGCGAGGGGGTGACCTTCCATTGCGGCGTCAATGTCGGCGTCGACATCAAAGCGGCCGATCTGCTCGGGGAATTCGACGCTGTGCTCTATTGCGGCGGTTCGGAGACGCCGCGTCCGGCCGGCATTCCAGGCAGCGACCTCAGCGGCGTCTATGACGCCATGCCCTATCTGGTGCAGCAGAACCGCCGCGTCGGCGGCGAGCCGATCCAGTCGGTGGCCTGGCCCTCGCACCCGATCATTGCCGGTGGCCAGCATGTCGTGGTCGTCGGCGGCGGCGACACCGCGTCCGACTGCATCGGCACCGCCTTCCGCCAGGGCGCGGTGCGCGTGACGCAGCTCGACATCCGTCCGCAGCCGCCGGAGAAGGAAGACAAGCTTGCCGTCTGGCCCTACTGGGCGACGAAAATGCGCACGTCCTCCTCGCAGGCCGAGGGCGCCGAGCGCGAATTCCAGGTGGCGACGCTCGAGTTCATCGGCGAGGAAGGCCAGCTGACCGGTGTTCGCTGCTGCGAGGTCGACGACAAGCGAAAGCCGATCGCCGGCAGCGAGTTCGTCATCCGCGCCGATCTCGCCTTCATCGCCATCGGCTTCGCCGGTCCTGCGGGCGACAGCCTGATGAAGGAGCTCGACGGCAAGATCAAAGTCGTCACCGACAGCCGCCGCTCGAACAATGTCGAGGCCAACGATCGCGACTACAGGACCAGCGTAGACAAGCTCTATGCGGCGGGCGACGTGCGCCGCGGCCAGTCGCTGGTGGTGTGGGCCATCCGCGAGGGCCGCCAGGCGGCGCGCTCGATCGACGAGGCGCTGATGGGATCGACGGTGCTGCCGCGGTAAGATTTTCAAAGCACTCACTGAGCCGTAAGCTTCTTGAAGCGCCTAACCGGCCAGCAGCTTTACCGCCCAGTAGAGGCCGATGGCCATCTGGACAGCGAACGCGGAAAATCGAGCCTTGACCGCGTTTGGACTTGTCGACGCCAGATGAATGGCCGACTGGATTAGCCGCGCGGCGATAAACCAGTATGCAAGGGAGTCGGTGATCCCCGTCCGCGAAGTCATCATGGCCACGCCCATGAGGCCCCCGAATATCGGGAGTCCCTCAATGCAATTGGCGTGGGCTCGCGCAAGCCGCTGCAAAAAGGGCGAAAGACCTGCGTTATCCGGCGTGAAGCCATTTGCCGGGACGCGCCCACTCACCACAAGATGGGTGCGCAGGATCTCCATCCATACAAGCAGGAGGAGGGTCCAAGTTACGAAGCCAAGCAAGGCATAGCCCGTCGCCGACATGTTCGCCCCTGTAATCCCAGCGGAATAGAACAATGCCATTGTTCGGCCTGGCGTGAAATCCTTTCACGCAGGGCGATCTAAGGGCGATCTCCTTAACGGATATCCCGACGAATCCGATGGATGTCGATTAAGGGCTGGCGGGCGTGGGGTCCGACTCGACAGTTGCTGTCGCCGGCTGCGTCTTCGGCGGCCGCGAAAAATCGTCGGCGCGGCCCGGCGAGGCGGCGGGCGCCTTGCCTTCGACGATCAGTTTTTCGCCTGGCAGGTTCGGATCGGCCCTGGCCGGCTGCGTGGCGCCGAGCAGCTCGGTGCCGCCGTCGAGCGCCGGGTCGCCGAGAAGCATCGGCGCGGTGCGGTCGACGATGACGGGCGCCGCGGCCGGTTTCGGCGCCTCGACCGGAGCGCCGGCCGGCGCCGACACGGTCGTGACGCTTCCGGGCGCCGCCAGGCCCAGGATCTTCGCCAGCGGCTTTTCCGTATAGAAGGCGAGCTTGCGCTTGCCGGCCTTGGTGACGTTGATGCCGTCATCGGAACGCAGGCGAACAGGCTGGCCGTTGATGTCCGGGCCGGAGGTGACGAAAGCGCCGTTCTCGTCGACGAAGCCGTCCCAGACGTCGACGAATTCGCCGCCATGCTTTTCGGCGACCGAATGGTAGATGTCGTTGAAGGCGAGCATGTCCGAGTTCATCTTCGACACACCGAAAGCCGGCATGCCGACCCATAGGAACGGCACCTTGGTGTCCTGGATGGCCTCGCCGAGCGCATCGGCGCGGCGCTCGTATTCCTTGGTCCAGTTCTCCGAGCGAGGCTGCTCGCGCACCTCGCCGACCCGCATCTGCTGGCGGTCATTGGAGCCCAGCATGACGATCACGGCCGACGGCTTCTCGGTCTCGATCAGCGACTTGATCTCGACAGGCCAGTTATAGAAATCGTCGCGAACGAAGCCCGACGACCCGTTGGCGCGGGCGACGATCCTGACGGCGGGATTGTCGGCAAAGGCGGTGTCCAGGCCCTCGGCCAGCCCGCCCGCCAGAAAATCGCCGACCACCAGCACGACATGGGCGTCGTTCGTCTTCTCGACGATCGGCGTTTCCGGCTCGGCCGGCGGGCGCGGCTTGGATTTCTTCTTCGGTTTCGGCCTTGATTTCTGGATTTCGAACGGTGGCTCGACGCGTTCGCTGCGGCGCGGGAACAGAAGGTCACGCAACGACCAGCCGCGGCTTTCCTCCTGCGCGAATGCCGGTGCGTGGAAGGCGCCGACGGCAGTGACGACGAGCATGGCCAGGGCGAGAACCAGGATCGGCGCCCGGCGAATGCCCTGCCTGATACGCGCAACCGAAACCAAACACCTCTCCATCCCTTGGCGCATGACCGGCAGACGTGGGAAAGTCATGCGCAAGCCGAAGCGCTACAGCATCCTTGCCGTCTTTGAGAGGATACTGGCGCTTCCCCAGGCTTTACTGCTTGCGGAGCCATTTGAGCACTTCCAGGCTCGGATAGCCATCCTGGTTCAAGCCGACCTTGGCCTGGTAGGCCATGATGGCGGCTTTCGAGCCATCGCCGATCTTGCCGTCGAACTTGCCGTCATAGTAGCCGTGATCTGAAAGCCGCTTCTGCAGTTCCTGCCGTTCCTCGAAGCTGAGCTTGGTGAAAGGCCGCTGCCAGTCCTGCACCAGGCCGGTGCCGCCGGCGATCTCGTCGGCCAGAAGGCCCACGGCCAAAGCGTATTTGTCGGCGTTGTTGTAGGCCTTGATGACGGAGAAATTCCTGATCATCAGGAAGGCGGGTCCACCTCGGCCGTCCGGCACTTTCAACGTCGCCTTGTCAGTCAGGTTCTTGAACGGCTTGCCGCTGGCCCTGACGACGCCGAGCGCCTGCCATTGGGCGATCGTCTTTGCGCCGCCGGGCAATTTGCCGGCTGGTATGGAGACCTCATAGCCCCAGGTCTTGCCGGCCTGCCAGCCGTTCTTCTTGAGCAGATTGGCGGAGGTCGCCAGCGCGTCGGGGATCGAACTCCAGATGTCGCGCTTCCCATTGCCGTCCATGTCGACCGCATAGCGCTGGTAGCTGGTCGGGATGAATTGGGTCTGGCCCATCGCGCCTGCCCAGGAGCCCATCAGATGGCTTTCATCGATGTCGCCGGTCTGCAGGATCTTCAAGGCCGCGATCAATTGGGTGCGGGCATATTTCGACCGCTTCGGATCGCCATAGGCAAGCGTCGCCAGCGAGCGGACGACGTTGCGCATGATGTCGTCGCGCTTGAGCGTCTCGCCATAGTTCGATTCCATCGACCAGATGGCCAAAAGGATGTTGCGGTCGACACCGAACCGCGCCTCGATGCGGTCGAGCCACGGCCTCCATTTCTTCGCCATCGCCTGGCCGTTGGCGACTGCCTGGTCGTGCACGCGGTTGTCGAAATAGTCCCAGGCGGGCGCGGTGAATTCCGGCTGGGTACGGGCCTTTTCCAGCACGACCGGGTCGGGCTCGATGCCTCTCATGGACTGATCGTAGACCGCCCCCGAAACGCCGCCCGCCACCGCGGTTGCGCGGAAATCCGAGACCCACTGGCGGAATCCGGCATCGGCGAAAGCGGGTCCGGCGGGCATCAGCAAGGCCAGCGTGAGGCCGGCGGCCGTCGCCAGTGCCGTCAGGCGCCTCGCGGTGTTGCGAACGGACATCATTTCCTCCTTCGTCAAATCAGGAAGATCATTCAACGCCGAACCGGGTTAGCATTTGGTTTACCATAGGTCCCGCGGGGAACGAAAAGAGGTGTCGCGGCTTTAGTTCTCACGTTCACTGCTCGCCCTTAATCCAACATTCCGGCGTGAAAATGATTTCCGTCGGGAAATGTTTGGGGATTGCGGAGCGTGCCGCCGAGCGGATAATTGGCTGAAACGCAGGGGGTGTCAGCATGAAGCGCGTTCGCAAGGCAGTTTTCCCGGTCGCCGGCCTCGGCACGCGGTTTCTTCCGGCCACCAAGGCCATCCCGAAGGAAATGCTCACCGTCGTCGACCGGCCGGTCATCCAATATGTGGTCGATGAGGCACGCGAGGCCGGCATCGAGCATTTCATTTTCGTGACCGGACGCAACAAGGCGGTCATCGAGGACCATTTCGACGTACAGTTCGAGCTCTATGACACGCTTGCCCAGCGCGGCAAGGACGATCAGCTCGCCCGCCTGCAGCGGCTGCAGCCGGCGCCGGGACAGACGAGCTTCACGCGCCAGCAGGTGCCGATGGGCCTTGGCCACGCCGTCTGGTGCGCCCGCGAGCTGGTCGGCGAGGAGCCGTTCGCCTTGCTTCTGCCGGACATGATCATGCAGTCGGAAAAGAGCTGCACGAGGAGTATGGTCGAACTCTATGCCGAGACCGGCAACAATATCGTCGCCGTGCAGGAATGCGATCCGGCGGAAGCGCATAAATACGGCATCGTCGGCCGCGGCGAGGACGCGCATCACGGCTTCCGCATCACCGGCATGGTGGAGAAGCCGAAACAGGGGACCGCGCCCTCCAATCTTTACATCAACGGCCGCTACATCCTGCAGCCGGAAATCTTCGGCATCCTGGAGAGCCAGGAGCGTGGCGCCGGCAACGAGATTCAGCTGACCGACGCGATGCTGAAGCTGGAGAAAGAGCAGCCCTTCTACGGCTACCACTACAAGGGGCGCACGTTCGATTGCGGCTCGCCGGAAGGTTTCGTCGAGGCCAATGTCGCCTTCGCGCTCTGGCGTAGCGACATGAACGGAAGCATGGCCGGCGTCATTCGCACGCTGCTGGACGAGGTGCGGCCAGTAGAGCGGCGCGGCGCCGCGTCTTAGCCTATGCCGATTTTCAGGTGAGGCCGGTCTGCGAACGGCAGTTTCCTGCGCTTCCGGTGCTCGCGTACTTTGAGTACGCTCAGCTCCGGTTCTCGGAAGCCACCGTTCTCGACTCGGCCTGACCTGAATCTCGGCATAGGCTTGGCGGTTGCTGCTCTTCAGCGCTGGACCTTCAGGCCGAGATAGACACTGTTGGTCGTATAGTCTCGGCCAGGCAGATTGCTGGTCAGCTTCTCCGTCCTTACCCTGGTGGTGACCCCGGCATAGCGGTTCAACCACCAGGTCAGCCCGGCCTCGGCGCTCAGGATCAAATCGTGGCCGTCGGAGCCGGTGTAATCGCGCCAGTCGAGGCCGAGCGCCGAGTTCGCCGTCAGATTGGCGCGGATTTGGCGCTCGCCGGTCAGACGGCCGGAGTAGAGGATATCGCCGCTCTCATTAGCCGTCGTGGTTGTTTCGACCCTGGTCTTGCCGGTCAGGCCTATAGTGGTGCCGCGCTCGGGCGACCATTTGAGGTCGGCATCGATGCTCGGACCCGCTACCGCCGGAAGGCGGTTGTCGTCGATCGCCTCGCGCAGCCAGCCGACGGAAAATTCGCCGGACAGCTTCTCGCCCATGTCGAGCTCGAGCCCGGCGCGCGCGCCAAGCCTGGTCGAGGATCGCTGGAAGCCGTCGGTGTCGACGCGCAGGTCATAGAGGCGCCGCCCGGCCTCGACTTCCGTGAACGGCGTCAGCGCCGGCGAAATCTCGTAACCGGTGCGCAAGGTTGCCGTGTAGAGCGTGGAGTCGCGGTCCTTCTGTGAAACGGTGGTGCCGTCGGAGAGCTCGGCATCGCCGTAGAAATCATGCGAGACCGCGCCGGTCAGCGCGTAGCGCATCTTGCCGACACTCTTTTCGAGACCGACGCTGCCGTCGACGGTCTGGCGCAGCGGCTGTTGGGTGACACCGGCGATCGCATCCGGCGAGGAGGCCGATTCTGGCGCGGCCTCGTAGCCCACCTTGGCGATGGCGCGCAGCTCGTTGTCGAGGTCAACATTGAGCTGGCCCTCGATACGGCCCTGCGCGTCGTTAATCTTCTGGCCAGAGACGGTATTGCGGAACTGGCCGTAGCCGGTAATCAAAGCCGAATTCTCCCGCCAGTCGGAGGTCGCGGTGAAGCGCAGCGCCGTCTCGGACAGAACCGCCGATTTGCCGGTGCTGCTGGAATCGGCATTGGAGGTCGCGGTGAAGCCCTGCTCGAGCGTCGGCCGGAAGAGAAAGGTGCCGACCTTGATGCCCGGCGCGGCGAAGGGATCCTCCTCCGGCTTGACTTTCAGGCCTTCGATGGAGGCGGTGCGCTCCTGACCGGGGTCCAGCTTCTGCTTGTCGACGCTGTCGATGGTGACGGCACGGCGGTTGCTGCCGTCTTCATCGCCGGTGGCCGCGGCGTCGGTCCGGTTGCCTGTGCCGGCGGTCGCGGCGGTGGTCGTGCTGTCCGTCGCTTCGCCGGTTTTCTTCTTGGCCTTTTTCTTGTCGGCGGTTTTGGCGCCGGCCTTGGCGTCCTGAGCACGCTGCTTTGCCGTCGAAGGTCGGCGGGGTTTTACCGGAGCCTTCGTGTCGGCCAATGGATCATCCGTTGCCTGCGGCTGGTCGAAGATGCTGTCCGTCGCGCCCGCCGTCTGATCGTCATCGGGAACGGCGCCGGGGCTTGACGGCTGATAGGTCGTCGATGCCGTGTCCTGGACGGCAGCGGCGGCGGGCGGGGTCTGACCCTGCGATTCCCGCGCCCGCAACTGCCTGGCCTTGCGCTGCTGGTCGGCGAGTATGGCCGACTCGGAGACCTCGCCGCGCAGCTCGGTTTCCTGCGAGAATGCCGGCGCGGGATGCAGCAAGGCTAGCGCGCTTGCCGTCAGCAGCAGTGCTGCAAGGGCAAGGCCGCTTCGGCCGATTTTCGTTTCAGACTGGCCCCCGGACATCGTCACCACTGCTTGCGCGGCGCGGTTGCGCCATACTTACCGAACCGTAAATGCGGATGGTTAACGGAGGGTTGAGAGACCCGCCTCTGGGCCCCCAATCGGAGGTTGAAGGCAATTCCGTTGGACAGGGGCGCGGCAAAGCGCTAATCGCTTGCGCCATGCATGCGGGGTCCCCAGAAAGAAAGCAGCCGGACAGGCAGGCCGTGATCGAATCGGCGCTGAGAACGGTGGCGACGGAGCAGACCGGCGTGGCGGCCCTGGCCGCCGCGCTCGCAAACGGGCTGACCGAGCCTTTTGCCGCCGCGATCGACCTGATCTCGCGGATCGAGGGCCGCGTCATCGTCACCGGCGTCGGCAAGAGCGGCCATATCGGCGCCAAGATCGCCGCGACGCTTGCCTCGACCGGCACGCCAGCCTTTTTCGTCCATCCCGCCGAGGCCAATCACGGCGATCTCGGCATGATCGCCAAGGACGACGCCATCATCGCCATGTCGTGGTCGGGCGAAAGCAAGGAATTGATGGGCATCGTCGCCTATTCGAGGCGTTTTTCCATCCCGCTGATCGCCATTACTTCCGGCGAGAGCTCGGCGCTGGCGCGTGCGGCCGATGTGGTCTTGCTGCTGCCGGTCGTGCCCGAGGCTTGTCCGCACGGGCTGGCTCCGACGACATCGACGCTTCTCCAACTCGTACTGGGCGACGCGTTGGCCATCGCTCTGCTCGAAGCGCGGGGCTTCACGCCGGATCACTTCCGAACCTTGCACCCCGGCGGGCAGCTTGGCGCCAACCTGACCCTGGTGTCGGAGATCATGCGGACCGGCGATCAGGTGCCGCTCGCCCTGCTCGGCACCAAGATGCCGGAAGCGGTGATGACGCTGTCGCAGAAGAAAGTCGGGTGCGTCTGCATTGTCGATGCGAGCGGCAAACTGGTCGGGATCGTGACCGACGGCGACGTTGCACGCAATCTGCATCGCAATCTGGCCGACGTGACCGTCGATGAGGTCATGACCCGCACGCCCAAGACGATCGATCCGCAGACGCTGGCGGGCACGGCGATCGCCATGCTCAACGAGCACAATATCGGCGCACTGGTCGTGACCAAAGACAAAATGCCGGTGGGCGTAGTTCACTTCCACGACCTGCTGCGCATTGGCGCAGCCTAGTCACGCACTTTTCCAGGAATTGCCTTAGTCTCAGCCCGTCCGATACCTGTCTCGGTTCAAGCCGCCTCGACCGTCAGCTCCAGGTCGGTGTCGGCGGCGCCGACAACGCGCACTTGCGTGCCGGCAGGGAGGTCAGGACCGGAAACGCGCCACAGCGTGTCGCCGAGCTTGATGCGGCCGCGGCCGTCCTTGATCGGCTCGGCCAGCGTCGCCAGCTTGCCCACCATCTGCGCGCCGCGGCGGTTGAGCAGCGGCTGGTCGGCGTCGTCGTGGCGGCCGGCCATCAGTTTCTTGCCGACGAAAGCCGAGATCAGCGACAGGATCAGGAACGCCAGCACCTGCACCTGCCAGGTCCAGAAAGCGGCGTCCCATATCGCCAGCGACACGGCGCCGACGATGAGCGCGGCGATGCCGATCCACAGCATGAAGACGCCCGGCGCGACGATCTCCATCACCAGGAGCACGAAGCCCAGAACCATCCAGTTCCACGGGCCGAGTTCGGAAACGATACGGTCGAACATGGGAGCAGCCTCCTATGATCTCAGGTTTCGTTCGGCCGAACCAGCGGCGGGCGTGCGGCCTGCCGCTGCGCGCCGGCCGTACCTTCACTCCTGAAAACTTCCTTGGCGATCTCGCCGATGCCGCCGAGCGTTCCGATCAGCGACGAGGCTTCAAGCGGCATCAGCACCACCTTGCTGTTCGTGGCCGAGCCGATCCTGGTCAACGCCTCGGTATATTTCTGGGCGATGAAGTAGTTGAGCGCCTGCACGTCGCCCTTGGCGATGGCTTCCGACACGACCTGCGTCGCCTTGGCCTCCGCTTCGGCCGAGCGCTCGCGCGCCTCGGCGTCGCGGAAGGCTGCTTCCCTGCGGCCCTCGGCCTCGAGGATCTGCGACTGCTTGAGGCCTTCGGCGGCCAGGATATGGGCGCGCTTGTTGCGCTCGGCCGTCATCTGGCGGCCCATAGATTCGATCAGATTGGCCGGCGGATTGATGTCCTTGATCTCGACGCGGGTGATCTTGATGCCCCACGGATGCGCCGCCTCGTCGACGACGCGCAACAGGCGCTCGTTGATGGCGTCGCGATTGGACAGCAATTCGTCGAGGTCCATCGAGCCCATGACGGTGCGGATGTTGGTCATGGTCAGGTTGAGAATGGCGTTCTGCAGCCCGGCCACCTGATAAGCGGCCTGCGCGGCATTGAGGATCTGGTAGAAGGCGATGCCGTCGACACCGACGATGGCGTTGTCGCGGGTGATGATCTCCTGCGTCGGCACGTCGAGCACCTGCTCCATCATATTCATCTTGGCGCCGACGCGCTCGAAGATGGGGTTGATGATGTTCAGGCCAGGCGTCAGCGTCTTGGTGTACCGGCCGAAGCGTTCCACCGTGTAATTATAACCTTGCGGCACCGTCTTGATGCCTTTGAAAAGAAGGATGATGACCAGGAAGACAAGAACAATGATGGCAATATCGAAACCGCTGAAGCCCATTTCGTTTCTCCCTCAAAAGGCGGCGACCTCACGGAATCACTTAAGTGTGTTTCCGCAGCGTTACAATCAGGTGATCGGGAATATTGGTTAGCGAAGGCTTTTGCGCACCGGTTTCAAGCCTGTCGGTGAAGCCGGTCACACCCAGCCGGAAAGCTCGCGCCGCGCCAGCGCTTCGATGACCGCCATGCCCTCGGCGCTGTCGTTGAGGCAGGGGATGTGCGCAAAATTCTCGCCGCCGGCGTGATGGAAGGTTTCGGCGGCCTCGCGGCCGATCTCGTCCAGCGTCTCGATGCAGTCGACGGAGAAGCCCGGATTGACGATGGCGATCGATTTCACGCCGTCCTTGGCCAATTGCTCGACGGTGACATCGGTGTAAGGCTGCAGCCATTCCTGCGCGCCGAAACGCGACTGGAAGGTGGTGATGAGCTTGTTCTCGTCCCAGCCGAGCCTTGCCCGCAGCAGCCGCGTGGTCTCCAGGCAATGCGTCCCGTAGGGATCGCCCTTGTCGGAATAGGGCTTGGGGATGCCGTGATAGGAGGCGATCACCACCTCCGGCACGAAATCGAGGGTCGCCAGGTGCTGCTCGATCGAACGCGCAAGCGCGTCGATATAGACCGGTTCGTCATAATAGGGCGGCACGCTGCGGATCGCCGGCGCGCGCCTGATCTTCATCAGCGCGCGAAACAGCTGGTCGTTGGCGGTCGCCGTCGTCGTCGCCGAATATTGGGGATAGAGCGGGAAGGTGAGGATGCGATCGCAGCCCTGGTCGACCAGCTTCTGAGTGACGCTTGCCGTCGAGGGATTGCCGTAGCGCATCGCCCAGTCGACCACCACATCGGGCAGATCGGTAAGTGCGGCGGCCAGCTTCTGACCTTGAGCGCGGGTGAAAGTGCGCAGCGGCGACTCGTTCATCTCCCGGTTCCAGATACGGGCGTAGTTGGCGCCGGATTTTTTCGGCCGGGTCGTCAGCACCAGTCCATACAGGATCGGATACCAGATCGCCTTGTTGAGCTCGATGACGCGCGGATCGGAGAGGAATTCGCGCAGGTAGCGCCACATCGGCCTGAAGTCTGTGCCGTCGGGCGTGCCGAGATTGACCAGCATGATGCCGATCTTGCCCGGCCTGACCGGCGCGGCATGCGCTGGCGGCAGGCCGACGGCCTTTGCGGCTTTGGCATCGGTGGGGTCGGCAACGGTCATCAACAGTCTCCGGTAGCGCCGCGGAACCTAGCGATGCCCTGCCGGTTTTCAATGCTGCGTCTGGCCGCACCTTATCGCGTCAGGACCTCAAAAAGGAACACCCGCCCGGTTGCCCGAGCGGGTGCCATGCTTTCCGGATGACCGGTTACTTCGCGGCCGGCGGGATGGTCAGCGTCGCGCCGAGCGGCAGGCGCCGCGGCTTATAATCCTTGTTGGCTTCGGAGATGAGCTTCCACTTGGTTGAGTCGCCGTAGGCTTTCTTGGCCAAGTCCCAATAGGTATCGCCGGCGGCGATGGTGTGGCTGGTCTCGGCCGGTTTCGCTTCGGCCTGCGTTGCCTGCGCCGGCTTGGCCGGCTCGGCTGCGGGAGGAGGCGTTGCCGGGGCGGTCTCGGCGGGCTTTGCCGGTTCCGCGGCCGGCGCCGCGGGCGCGGTTTCAGTAGAAACCGCCGGCGGCGTGCCAGCTATGTCGCTGGAACCGGAAGGCGGAGCGGGCATGGCGGGCTCGCCGCTTGCCGGCGACGTCTCGGCTGGTTTTGCTGCCCCGTTCGCAGGCGCCTGGGTGGCGGGGGCGGTCTCGGCAGGCTTCGCCGGTTCCGCAGGCTTGGCCGGCTCGGCCGCCGCCGTCGTTGCCGCAATCTCGGTGATGCGGCCGTCGAGCTTCGGCGTGTAGGGACGGTGGGCGCCGAGGTAGTCGGCCACCACTTGCTCCAGGCCGGGGCCGTAGTCATAGGCGTCGGTCGCCTTGTCGGCGAAAACCTTGTAGCCGTCGCCGCCCTGGCGGACGTAGTTGTTGGTGGCGACGAGGTACTGCTTGTCCGGGCTGATCGGCGTCCAG
Source organism: Mesorhizobium sp. CA12 (assembly GCF_020165255.1). Classification (NCBI taxonomy): domain Bacteria; kingdom Pseudomonadati; phylum Pseudomonadota; class Alphaproteobacteria; order Hyphomicrobiales; family Phyllobacteriaceae; genus Mesorhizobium; species Mesorhizobium sp. CA12. Next base: position 353,941 of record NZ_JAIUHT010000002.1, on the reverse strand, counting down.
GCGCCGTTCTCCATCACCTCGACCGATTTGACGCGGCCGGCATTGGGCGCGACGGATCTGTCGAAGGAATATTTGATGCCGGCAACCTGCGGGAAGCGGCCGGCGCCGTCCTCGATCTGGCTGAGGCCGTTTTCAAGGCCCGCAACCAGGTCCTTGCCCGAGATCTTGAAAGTGGCCAGCGTGTTCTGGAAGGGCAGCACATTCAGCACCTCGCCCATAGTCACCGTGCCCTGGTCGATCGAGGCGCGCAGGCCGCCGCCATTCGAGATGACGATTTCGACGCCCTGGCCCTTGGTGCGCTCGAGAATGGCGTCGGAGACGAGATTGCCCATCTCGCATTCGCGCGCGCGGCAATTCTCGCGGCTGCCGTCGATGGCCTTGGTGGTCTCGGCCACCTCCTTGTTCTTCAGCGCCTCGATCGGTGCGCCGAGCTCCTTGATGCGGGCAAGAACGGCGGGATCGGGGGTGATCGACTTGTCGAGATAGATCGGCGCGCCGCTCGCCTCCTTGACGACGCCGTTGTCGTCGAACACGACCTTGAACTCGCCGAGATATTTCGAATAGGACGCCGCCTGCACCACCGGCACCTTGTAACCGTCGGGGTTGTCGACCATCGTCGGGTACGGTCCCTCGGCCTTCGGATCGGTGTTCGACAGAAGGGTGTGGCTGTGGCCGCCGACCACCACGTCGACACCCGGGATTTTCGCTATGACTTCGCGCTCGCGCCTGTAGCCGATATGGGTGACCGCGATGATCTTGTTGATGCCTTGTGCCTTGAGCTTCTCGACCTCGGCCGTGACAGACTTGACATCGTCGGCGATGGCGATGTTCGGGCCGGGCGAGGCGAGTTCCGGCGTGTCGTTGGTGACGGCGCCGACGATGCCGATCTTCTGGCCACCGACCTCGACGACGATCGAAGGCTTGATCTTGTCCTTGGCGCCGGACTTGTCGTTGGGCACGACATTGGCGCTGACGATCGGGAATTTCGCCTTGTCGAGATAGGGAACCAGCGCGGTCTCGCCGTCGTCGAACTCGTGGTTGCCGAGCGTTACCGCGTCGGGCTTGATCTGATTGAGGAATTCCTCTTCCGCCGCACCCTTGTAGGTGATGTAGAACAGCGATCCCTGGAAGCTGTCGCCGGCATTGAGCAGCAGCAGGTTCTGGCCTTCGAGCTTCTTGCGCTCCTGAGCGATCGCCGTGATCAGCCGGCCGGCGCCGCCGATGCATTCGCCCTTGGTCTCTTCATCGGCGGAGCAGGTCGACTCGTATTTGTTGTTGCCTTCGATGCGGCTGTGCCAATCGTTGAAATGCAGGATGTTCAGCGTGTAGTCGGCAAAAGACGCGCCTGCCGACAGGCCGAGCGCCGAGGCCGACAGGGCTAGGATCGCGGCAATCTTCTTCATCTTCGTCTCCCGGATAAGCTGACTTGGAATATGCTTAGCGCCCTCGCTTGACTGGAAAATAACAGTCAGCTCCGGTCATGTTCACATCGGGTTCCGGTCGATGCAAGCACAAATCAGGGAGATGTTTGCCGGCACAAAAAAGGACGGCGGCTTGCGCCGCCGGCCCTGTCGGCTGACGATTTGCGAACGCTCAAGCTCGGCGCGTCAGCACGAAATTCTGGCCGCTGGCGCTGGTGCAATTGAGTTGGCTGATGGAGACCATCAGGCAGTTGAAGCTGACCGGCGTCTGGCGGATCAGCGAGGTGCCGTGGATCTCGACCGAGGTCGCTCCGGTCATGGTGTAGCTGCCTTCCGACAGCTTCTGGCCGGTGTCGGTGGCGACGGTGGTGAAGCTGCCCGCCGCGAAGGTCGACAGGCCGGTGCCCTTGGCGTCGATCCAGTTGCCCTCGACGCCCTTCGGCGCCGCCATCGAAGGCTGGTCCGCGGGGCCGGTGGTGGTGCAGGCGGCCGCAGCCAGAAGGCTTGCCGCGGCGCCTGCCGAAAGCAGTTTGCGCGCAATGGTCATTTTGAAAATCCTCTCCTCAGTCCGCCGATACTCAATCGCCCGATTTCCGGGCGATTGCAAGGCGCAGAGGGAGAGCGTCTCCACCGTTTCGCGGAAACAGCGAACCGCTCTATCCCCTTGTTTTCACGCAAATCCGGACGGAAAACCGTTTCACACTTTTCCTCGAATTGCTCCGGTAGGTCCGGCTGCTATCGGACCAGAATGTTGCGGAACTGCCACGGGTCGTCCTTGTCCAGGTCCTCGGGGAAGAGACCCGGCCGGTTATCCAGCGGCGTCCAGTCGGTGTAGTAGCCCCTGACCGGCCCGAGATAGGGAAGTTGCACTTCGAGGCAGCGCCGGTAGTCCATCTCGTCGGCCTCGACGATGCCGGCGGTCGGGTTCTCCAGCGCCCAGACCATGCCGGCGAGCACAGCCGAGGTCACCTGCAGGCCGGTTGCGTTCTGGTAGGGGGCGAGCTTGCGCGCCTCGGCCAGCGACAGCTGCGAGCCATACCAGTAGGCGTTCTTGTCGTGGCCGTAGAGCAGCACGCCGAGCTCGTCGACGCCGTCGACCAATTCGTTCTCGTCGAGCACGTGGTGGACGGGCTGCGACTTGCCGGCGGCGCCGAACATCTCGTCCAGCGACAGCATGGCGTCGTTGCAAGGATGGTAGGCGTAGTGGCAGGTCGGGCGATACTGGACCTTGCCCTTTTTCGAGCGCACGGTGAAGAAGTCGGCGATCGAGATCGACTCGTTATGCGTCACCAGCAGGCCGTATTGCGCGCCGGGCGTCGGGCACCAGCTGCGCACGCGCGTGTTGGCGCCGGGCTGTTCCAGATAGATCGCCGCTTTGGAGCCGTGCTTGTGCTTCTTGCCGTTCTTAGGCATCCAGTTTTCATGCGTGCCCCAGCCGAGCTCGGCCGGCTGCAGGCCCTCCGAGATGAAGCCTTCGACCGACCAGGTGTTCCAGAACACGTTCATCGGCTTCGGCTTCTTCGTGCGCTGGGTGTCGCGCTCGGCGATATGGATGCCCTTGACGCCGGCCTTCTTCATAAGCCTGGCCCAGGCCTCGCGGTCTTCCTGCGCGGGCTCGGAAAACTCGAGACCAAGATCGGTGGCGAGGTTGACCAGCGCCTTCTTGACGAACCACGAGACCATGCCGGGATTGGCGCCGCAAGTGGAGACCGCCGTCGGGCCGCCCGGCTTGTCTTGCTTTTCCTTGATCATCGCCTCGCGCAGCGCATAGTTGGTGCGGCTGGCATTATCGGCCTCGGTGTCGAAATAGAAGCCGAGCCACGGCTCGACGACGGTGTCGATGTAGAGCACGCCGAGCTTGCGGCACAATTTCATCAGGTCCACCGAGCCGGTGTCGACCGACAGGTTGACGCAAAAGCCCTGGCCGCCGCCATTGGTCAGAAGCGGCGTCAGCAGCTTCTTGTAATTCTTCTCGGTCACCGCGTCCTGCATGAAGGCAATGCCGCGCTCGTCGAGCAGCTTGCGGTCGGTGTCGCGCGGGTCGATGACCGTCATGCGCGACTTGTCGAACTTGAAATGGCGCTCGATCAGCGGCAGCGTTCCCCGTCCGATCGAGCCGAAGCCGATCATCACGACAGGGCCGGTGATTTCACCGTAAACGGGCCAGTTTTCGTTCGCCATTTTTTCGCACACTCCTTCAAACACGCGCAAAACCGGGGCCTTTTGCCCGACGGCCAAGCGCTACAACCACAGATCATTGTCATAAACCAGCGAAAAGCACCAACCGCCGGCCAGGCCCGGCTGGCACCTTGGTTAAGGCGTGCAGGCCATGCCGCTGAGGAATTCGACCAGCCGGTCGCGGTCCGCGGTCAGGCCCTTGTAGTCGAGTTGTTGCTGGTCGAGAGCCAGGAGCTGCTCCGCGAAGGAGACGGCGAGGGCTGCCCGGTCAGGATGGCGAATGAGCAGCTTGAGCGGATCGAGATGGATGCGGATGGTGAAGAGGATGTCGCGCGACAGGGGAAGCTTGCGCAGAGTCTGGCGTTCGACGCGGATGAAGGCGTGGGCGTCGACATCGCCGTCGGCGAAGCGGCTCGGGCGGTTCGTGGCGCGGTCGATGCGTTCGACATTGGAGAGCGGATGATAGAGCGCATCGTCGGCTTGGATCGACCAGTTGAAGCGCTCGACCGCCTGGCCCTGCAGGCCGTCGAACATGCGGTTGATGAGCTCGGCCGGCCGCGTGCCGGGCCCGAATCCAGGCACCGGTTTATGAATCTCCTGCAATGGCTTGCCGAATTTTTCCTGCAGCGACCAGGACGAAGGGAAGCAGAGCGAGCCGGCGGCGAGCCGCCAGCCGTGCTCGCCGCGGCGCATCAGGATCAGGTCTTCCTGGACGAGCAGCGAAGCCTTGGCCAGCGGCGCCTCGCGCAGGGCAGGAGGCAGCCTGTCGATCGTCTCCTCGAAACCAATCGGCTCGACATCCGCTCCGCTGCGGCGGTGCGTGCCGGGGTGCGCGGCTTCGAGATGCGCGGCGAGCAGGTCCAGCACTTCGCGCTGAGCCTCGCTTGTGCCGTCTTCTTCGACAAAGACCTTTTCCGGGATTTCCGCATAGAGCCGTTGCTTCTCGGCCAGATGCGGCAGCAGCAATTCGTCGACCTCGATCCAGCGGTCGAAGTCGAGCGGCTTCAGCCCGATGGTGAAGAGTTTCGAGGACCCGTCATAGGGCGTGTGGGTCGGCTGGCGGATGGTCATGCCTGTTTGGGTGCTATCCAGTTTATGTCTCCGGCGCGGTCAGCCAAGCTGCGCCGGGATCAGCCCGCGCAGCGAGTTGCCGACGAAGATCGCCTTCGCTGTCTTCAGATCGTCGAAGCTGTAGATCGCTTCCACGGCGCGGCCTTCGTCCAGAAGCGCGCCGCGCAATATTCCAGGCAAAAGGCCGCAGTCGAGCCGCGGCGTGGCAAGCGGGCCGTCGCCGAAGTCGGCGAAGAGATTGGTGATCGTGCCCTCGCAGAGCTCGCCGCGCTCGTTGGCCAAAAGCACTTCGTCGGCGCGGGTGGCGAGATATTCGGCGCGCGCCTGCGTGTAGACCTGGCGCAGGCTTGTCTTGTGGCGCAACAGCTTGTTGGCCGAATCGAGCCGTATTCGCGCCAGCTGCAGCCGCCAGACCTTGTCCGCTGGCAGCGGTTCGTAGGCTTGAGCCACGGCCGTCGCTTCGCCATTGCGCTGCAAGGCAAGGCGCACGCGCAAGGCAACTCCGTGTCCGCTAACGGTGTTCGAAAGCACTTCGCCGATCCGTTCAGGATCGCAGACGAAGCCGAGTTCGGCGGCGGACGCATAAAGTCTCGCAAGGTGGCGCTCGAAGCGCAGGAAGCCCGAGCCTGGCTCCCAGCGCATGGTCTCGATCAGCTCGAAGCCGGCACCGTTCCCGTCGCGAAGCGGGCTTTCAACAGGCACTCCCGATACTCCTCCTCGGCGGTGGAATCGAAGACGACGCCGCCGCCGACATTGTAGACGGCCTCGCCGTCGGCAAAGAGCGAGATGGTGCGGATCGCCACCGAAAAACGCATCCTGCCGCCCGGCGCGATCCAGCCGATGGCGCCGCAATAGACGTCTCGCGGCGCATCTTCCAGCTCATGCAGGATTTCCATGGCACGGATTTTCGGCGCGCCGGTGATCGAGCCGCAAGGGAAGAGCGCGGCGAAGATTTGGCGGATGCCGATACCAGGCAAAAGCCTTGCCCGCACGCGGCTGACCATCTGGTGCACCGTCGGATAGGTCTCGATGCGGAACAGTTCCGGCACGTCGAGCGTGCCGACTTGGCTGATCAGCGAGATGTCGTTGCGCAAAAGGTCGACGATCATCCGGTTCTCGGCTTGGTTCTTCTCGTCGTTGCGCAGGAAGGCCTTCAGCCGGGCGTCTTCGGCCTTGGTCGCGCCGCGCGGCGCGGTGCCCTTCATCGGATGCGTCTCGATCATGCCGTCGGCATCGATCTCGAAGAACAGTTCGGGCGAGCGCGACAGGACGATCGGATCGCCGAGCGAGACCAGCGCGCCGTATTTCACCGGCTGGCGTTCGGTAAGCGCGTCGAAGGCCGCAAGTGGATCTCCGGACCACTGCGCACGGACCGGGAAGGTGAGGTTGCCCTGGTAGCAATCGCCCTTGCGGATGTGGTTGTGAAGGCGCGCGAAGCGGCTTGCATAGTCGTCGGCGGACCAGGCTGCGCGGGCATCGAAGATCGGGCCGTTGCTGGCGGGCGCCGCATTTTTCGGCACCGCCTGGTCGATAGGCGCATCGAATACGCCGAGGCAAATCAACGGCGCGCGGCGGCCTTCCGGCAGCAGCGGCACCAGTTTCGGCTCGAGCAGGTAACCTGCTTCGTAGGAGAAATAGCCCGCCAGCCATTTGCCGGAGTCGGAGGCGGCCTGGGCCCTTTCAAGCGCAGGCCCGAACTCTTCAGCCTCGTGCGCGACGATGATCTCATCCGGCCGATCGAAGACCAGCTGACGAGCGGTCGCGTCGTTGCGGAAAATGGCTGCGGGCAGGGACATAAGCCTCGGATGCGGACAATTCAGCCGACCGCTCTATATGGGGGTTCGGCGTGGCGCAATCGAGGGAACGGCGTCGAACGGCGTAAAGGCGTCCCGTTGGCGCGGAAGCTTCGGTAGCTGATCCTGCAGGGATGGCGGAAACGCCCGAACTTCGTCATCCACGGGCGGAGCGGACGCGAAAGCGGACGCGTAGACCCGAGGATCCATTCCGTGATCTTAATCGTAGGGTGCTGCGGAGCAGAATTCTGCAGCGTGGCAACGCCTCGACTTCACGGAATGGATCCTATGGTCTGCGCTGCGTCGCTTCGCTCCTCGCTACGCCATAGGATGACGAAGTGGCGGGTGTCTCTGGCCAATGGACGGCGTTTGCGACGCCGGCTAGATGTTCAGGTGTTATTTGCGGTTCCGGCCGTCGGGAACTGGCGGGCGAATTCGGCCTCGTTGCCCGAAGCCAGCAATTTTGCCTGCTCGATCCACTTTTCACGCGCGATGCGGCCGTCGAAATTGAGCACCTCCTCGATGCGTTTGACGTCGGCGGCGGTCCAGGCGGCGATCTGGGCGTAGGTGGTGACGCCTTGGCCTTTGAGCAGCCTTTCATTGACCGGCCCGATGCCGATGAGGCGGCGCAGATTGTCTGCCTTGCCGGACGCGGCCTGCGGCGCTGCCGCCTTCTTTGCCGCGGGCGCTGCCGCCTTCTTCGGCGCGGCGGCTTTGGCCGCCGGCTTCGGTGCCGCTGCAGTCTTCGTTGCGGCCGGCTTCTTTGCAGCGGCGGGCTTTGCGGGCCCGGCCTTTGCCGTCGCCGATGTCGTCGGCATCAGCGCCGACGGCGCCGGCGTGGCGGCCTTGTCGGCGCCGGCCTTGGCGGAAGGCGTATCGCGCAACCGGCTTTCGAGATCGGCGCGGGCACGGCCGCTGGCGTCGAGCTCGCCCTTCAACCGATCGCTATCGGCGCGCAGCCCGTCGCGCTCGCTCCGCGTGCGGTCGAGATCGCCACGCACGCTGTCGAGCTCGCCGCGCAGACGGCCCCAGATGAACCAGCCGACCAGGATACCCACAACGAACGCCAGGAGCATGTAGAAAAAAGTGCTCATTTCCCTCTCCAGTCCGATCTGTCGGCCGAGGCCCGGAAAGGCGAGCTCACGCCAGGGATCGTCAAAGGTTCCGTGATCGGCGCAATCGCCGGCTTCAATCGAGCCATCGGCGTTGGCCTTGTCCGAAGCCGACGGCCGTCATCGCATTCGCCGTAGCGGCGCGACCAGCCATCTCTGGCCTGCGCGATGCGTCCGGCTGAGCTTGAGGCCGGACGCTATCATATGGCTTGTCGAAAGCCAGTTGAAAAATGCGCCGGAGAGTTATTCAAGAACAGCTATTTAGGGCAAGAATAGATTCTTGCTAATATGCGTTGCGGCTAAACTATAGCTGCCGATGCGTCCTTCGTTGCTGTTCACCTCTCGAGCGCTTCCAACTCGTCGATCAGGGAACCAATCACGCCAAGGCCGATCTGCCAGAAAGCGGGATCGGTGGCGTCGAGGCCGAAGGGCGCCAGAAGCTCCGAATGATGCTTCGTGCCGCCGGCGCGCAGCATCTCGAAATACTTCTCCTGAAATCCGCGCTCGGCATTCTGGTAGACGGCGTAGAGCGAATTCACCAAGCAATCGCCGAAGGCATAGGCATAGACGTAGAAAGGCGAGTGGATGAAGTGCGGGATGTAGGTCCAGAAGACCTCGTAGCCCTCGCGCAGCTTGATCGCGGGCCCCAGGCTCTCGGCCTGCACCTCCAGCCAGAATTCGCCGAGCCTGTCTGAGGTCAGCTCGCCGTTCTTGCGCTCGGCATGCACCTTGCGCTCGAACTCGTAGAAGGCGATCTGGCGCACGACGGTGTTGATCATGTCCTCGACCTTTTGGGCGAGCATGGCCTTGCGCTCGCGGCGGTCAGCGGTCTGCTCGAGCAGCGAACGGAAGGTCAGCATCTCGCCGAAGACGGAGGCGGTCTCGGCCAGCGTCAGCGGCGTCGAGGCCATCAGCGCGCCCTGGCCGGCGGCCAGCACCTGGTGCACGCCATGGCCGAGCTCATGCGCCAGCGTCATCACATCGCGCGGCTTGCCCATGTAGTTCAGCAGCACATAAGGATGCGCCGACGGCACCGTCGGATGGGCGAAGGCGCCGGGCGACTTGCCCGGCCGCACCGGCGCGTCGATCCATCTGCGATCGAAAAAGCCGCGGGCGATCTCGGCCATGTCGGGCGAGAAGCGCTGATAGGCGGAAAGCACCGTGTCCCTGGCGTCGTCCCAGCGGATCACCGCCTGCGGCGTCTCCGGCAGCGGCGCGTTGCGGTCCCAATGGTTCATCACCTCCATGCCGAGCCAGCGCGCCTTCATCGCGTAATAGCGATGCGACAGCCGCGGATAGGCCTCGCGCACGGCCGCGGCCAGCGCGTCGACGACGTCGCGCTCGACGCGGTTGGCGAGGTGGCGCGAGTCGGCGATGTCCTGGAATCCGCGCCAGCGATCGGAGATTTCCTTATCCTTGGCTAAGGTGTTGGTGATGAGAGTGAAGGTGCGCAGGTTCTTGCGGAAGGTCGCCGCGAGCGCCTCGGAAGCACGGCGCCGCACCTCGCCATTGGCATCCTGCAGTCGGTTCAGCGCCGGCTCAAGCGTCAGCTCCTCGCCGTCGACGTCGAAGCGCAGGTCGGTCATCGTCTCGTCGAACAGGCGGTTCCAGGCGCCCCGCCCAGTGACCGACTTTTCGTGGAACAACTGCTCGATGCGATCCTCGAGCTGGTAGGGCTTGTCCTTCCTGAGGTCGAGCACCCAGGGCCGGTAGTGGCCGAAGTCCTTGTCGGCGGCCAAGGCGTTCTCGATCGCCGCATCGTCGATCAGGTTCAGCTCGAGCGCGAAGAACAAGAGATGGGCGCTGGCGTCCGTCATTTTTTCCTGGACGTCGCCATAGAGCTTGGCGCGCTGCGGATCGGCGGTGTTGCCGGCATAGACGAGCCCGGCATAGGAGACGATGCGGCCGATCAGTTCCTCGAGCGCCTCATAGGTTTTCAGCGCCTCGCCAAGCCGGCCGGCGCCGCCGCGCCCGGCTTCGGTGGCCAAAGTGCCCTTCCAGCGGGCTTCGAAGGCAATGGCGTCGCTGGCCGCCTTGGCGATGTCGCGCTTCAACTCGGGCGCTTCCATGCCCGAATAGAGATCGGCGAGATTCCACTCCGGCAGGTCGCCAAGCTCCGCCGCGCCCTGGCCGGACGCTGGGGCCGCAAGCCGCCGGCCAAACATCATGCGCATCGACAATACCTTCTTTGAACCAAGGCCAGAATCAAAGGGAAAGGAGAAGCCGGTCAAATCCTAAGGAATTCGTTCACCGGGTTTTTTGAAACCTTATTTAGAACCCTGTGCCAAGATGATCCATGGGATTTTCTCGGGCGGAACAGTCATGACAGGTTCCATACTCATAGTCGATGACGATCCGGTGCAGCGCAGGCTGGTCGAGGCCGCATTGACCAAGTTCGGCCACACCGCGATCGTCACGGATAACGGCGCCGCCGGCCTCGACGTGCTCGACGGGCCGAATGCGCGCGAGGTCTCGGTCGTCATTCTCGATCTCGTCATGCCCGGTCTCGACGGCATCGGCGTGCTGAAGGCGATGCGCGAGCGCGCCATCAACATCCCCGTCATCGTGCAGACCGCCCAGGGCGGCATCGAAACCGTCGTCTCGGCGATGCGGCACGGCGCCTTCGACTTCGTCGTCAAGCCGGCCTCGCCCGACAGGCTGCAGACCGCGATCTCCAACGCCCTCAAGGTGGAAGCCGTCGAGGACGAGATGAAGCGTGCGTCGCGGCGGCGCGGCGGCGGCCACCTCACCTTCAAGGACATGATCACGCGCAGCCCGGCAATGGACCGCGTGATACGCCTCGGGCAGAAGGCGGCGGCCTCCAACATCCCGATCCTGATCGAGGGCGAATCCGGCGTCGGCAAGGAGCTGGTGGCGCGCGCCATCCAGGGCAGCGGCGATCGTCGCTCGAAGCCCTTCGTCACCGTCAATTGCGGCGCTATCCCCGACAATCTGGTCGAATCGATCCTGTTCGGCCACGAGAAGGGTTCCTTCACCGGCGCCACCGATAAGCACATCGGCAAATTCGTCGAGGCGAATTCCGGTACGCTGTTCCTCGACGAGATCGGCGACCTGCCGCTCGACGTCCAGGTCAAGCTTTTGCGCGCCGTGCAGGAAGGCGAGGTCGATCCGGTCGGCGGCCGCTCGACCGTCAAGGTCGATATAAGGCTGATCTCGGCCACGCACCGCAACCTTCTGCAGCAGGTCAAGGACGGCAGGTTCCGCGAGGATCTGTTCTACCGGCTGAACGTCTACCCGATCTTCGTGCCGCCGCTGCGCGACCGCCGCGACGACATTCCCTACCTGGTCCGGCATTTCATGGAGAAGGTCGCTCCGACCGATCCGCGCCGCCGCCTTGCCGGCATATCGGCCACGGCGCTTGCGATGCTCCAGGCCTATGACTGGCCGGGCAACATCCGCCAGCTGGAGAATGCGGTCTTCCGGGCGTCGGTGCTTGCCGAGGGCGACGTGCTGACCGAGGAGGAATTCCCGCAGATCCGGGCGCAGGTGGAAGGAACCGTGAATCTCGGAGCGGAACCGGCATCCGCCATCACCGATACGGTTGCGGACACGACTCGCCAAGGGGATGAGACTGTCGCAGATGCAATGGGAGCCGGCTTGTCCGACGGCGAAGCGTCAGCCAGGCCGCAGCCGCGTTTCGGAACGCTCCGTGCGCTCGATGAGCGCGGCAATGTGCGGGCGCTGGCCGACGTCGAGCTCGAGATGATCAAGCTTGCGATCGACCATTACAACGGCCAGATGAGCGAAGTCGCCCGGCGATTGGGCATCGGCCGCTCGACACTCTACCGCAAGTTGAAGGAATATGGCATTGATCCCGAAGCTGGTCGCGTCGACCGGCTTGCCTCATGAGAGGCAAGCCTCGAACCAGCTTGCCTGCCTAAAATCCGAATCAAATTGTCGCTTTTGACCTGAAAACGCTTGGTTTTCAGCGGTTGGCGTTGCCGAGGATCACGCATTAACGCTAACGGTAACAGATCGTGTTCTGGGCGAGGCCAGATTCTTGATATAAACCAGCGGTTTACCACGAAATGCTGTGCATCATTTTTGACGGGATATCGCCACGGTGTTACCGCATTTCGGCTTCAATAAACGATGATTAACCATTAGGATCGATATTCGGATGTGAAAACGACGCATCCGTTTGGTCAAATCCGGGGACAAACGGCAGCCTGCAAGGCCATTTGATTTGAACAAAGTCGAACGACACAACAACGGGCGGCATTTTCACATGAGCGTCTGGCCGAGGTGGCTGGCGTTCGTGATTTTGGCCGTCGGTTTTCTGTCCGCGGCGACGTCGGGCGCCCGGGCCGAGGTTCGTACGCTCAAGCTCTATCACCTGCACACCCACGAGAAGGCCGAGATCGTCTACAAGCGCAATGGTCGCTACGATCCCGAAGGCCTGCGCAAGATCAACATCATCCTGCGCGACTGGCGCCGCAACGAGCCGACCAAGATGGACCCACGGCTGCTCGACCTCGTCTGGGAAGCCTATCGCGAAAGCGGCGCGACCGACTATATCCAGGTCGTCTGCGGCTATCGCTCGCCGTCGACCAACGCGCTGTTGCGCTCGCGCAGCCGCGGCGTCGCCGAGAAGAGCCAGCACATGCTGGGCAAGGCGATGGATTTCTACATCCCCGGCGTGCCGTTGAAGAAACTGCGCAACATCGGCCTCAAGATGCAGGGCGGCGGCGTCGGCTATTACCCGACTTCCGGGTCGCCCTTCGTGCATATGGATGTCGGCAACGTGCGCCATTGGCCGGGCATCAGCCGCCAGGAACTGGTCAGCCTGTTCCCCAACGGCAAGACGCTGCATGTGCCGAGCGACGGACGCCCGCTGCCCGGCTATGAGCAAGCAGTCGCAGCGTATCAGGCCCGCAAGGGGGCCGGCACCCCGAACATCGAACTGGCCAACGCCGGCGGCTCGACCAAGCGCTCCGGCGGCCTGCTCGCGGCCCTGTTCGGCGGCGGTGCCGACGAGGCCGACGACGCCGCCGACGAAAGTGCCCCGACGCCCCAGCGGAAGGCCGTGAAGCAGGTTCAGGTCGCGAGCGCCGCCACGGCACGCGACAGCAATCTTCCGGGCATCGCGATTGTTTCGCCGAAGGATGCCAAGCGCGCCAGCATCCCGCAGATCGCGGATGACAGCGCCGACGAGCAGCAGCAGCCGCAGCAGGATACGCCGGAGACGATCATCGCCGCCCTGCCGCCCAAGGAAATCCCGCTGCCCGACTTCGCGCCGCGTCCGAAGGTCGATGTCGGCCAGCAGACGCCGCAGAACGTGCCGTTCGCCATGGCGGATGCCTCGGCGACGACGGAGCAGGCGGTTTCGACTGCGCAGGCGCCGGTGCCGGACAAGGTTCCGTTCGCCACGGCCAGCGCCGCCGAGACCGCGAGCACCGATCCGGCCCAGCTGGCGGTCAACAACATCCCGCTGCCGACCTGGCGTCCCGACCGCTCAGCGACGCCGGCCGATCTGGCGCCGAAGGACAAGAGCGTGCTTCTGGCGCTGGCCGAAACGGCTTCGCAGGACAAGAGCGCGACCGACGCGTTCTCCGTGCTGCCGACCGCACGGCCGCAGCCCGGCAAGCAGGACGAGGTCAAAGCCGTTCTCGAACAGGCCAATGCCACCGTCGAGGCCGATGGCGTCGGCGGCGCCGAATATCAGCTTGCGTCGCTGACCGAGCCGGAGCCGCGCTCCGCATTCAACGATCCGTCGGGCGTCGATGCGGCCTCGCCGCGCCAGGCCATTGCCGCGCTCCCGGCCGGGAGCGATCCGGCGCAGGCGATTGGCGCCGGCGTGAAGACGACGGCCAAGGAAGCCAGGGCGTCAGCCCACGATCTGAAGCCCGGGCCCAAGGCCATGGTGGTGGCGACGCCGCCGCAAGCCGCGCGCTGGGCGTTGGGCAGCGGCGTCAACATTGCCACGGTATCCGACCCGACGACAGCGCCGCGCTATGCCTATAACATCGTGCATACGCCGCCGAGCGAAGTGTATACGGCCGGCTTCCAGGCGGATGGCGGGGTGCCGGACGCAAGCCGGTTCACGGGCAACGCGGTGAAGTTCCTCTCAATCGCGCGCTTCCAAACGAAATAGGCGAGCCAGCGTGGCCGCTGAAAAGCCGCGTTGGCCCGCCAGCGCGGCTTTTGCTTTATGGGGCGGACCGATTACTTCTTGAGCTTGCTCGCCTCACGCGCCAGCGCCTCGATCTCGTCCCACTTGCCGGCCTTGATGAGATCGTCGGGCGCGACCCAGGAACCGCCGACGCAGATGACGTTGGGCAGGCTCAGATAGTCGGCGGCATTCTTGGCCGTGATGCCGCCGGTCGGGCAGAATTTCACGTCGGCGAGCGGCGAGGCGAAAGCCTTCAGCGAAGCGATGCCGCCGGACTGCTCGGCCGGGAAGAATTTCAGGAAGCGCAGGCCGGCTTCGCGCGCGGCCATGATCTCGCCGGGCGTGATGGCGCCGGGCAGCAGCGGCACGGAGCTGTCCTTGGCCGCGTCGAGAAGCTGGCTGGTGATGCCCGGACTGACGATGAACTTCGAGCCGGCGGCGGCTGCCTCGTCGAACTGCTTGGCATCGAGAATGGTGCCGGCGCCGACGACCGCGTCCTCGACCTCGGCGGCGACGCGGCGGATCGCTTCCAGCGCATCGGCGGTGCGCAAGGTGATCTCGATGGCCCGCAAACCGCCGCGCGAAAGCGCGCGGGCGAGCGGCACGGCATCTGCCACGTTGGCGATCTTGAGCACCGGGATGACCGGCTGACCATTGAGGAGCGACAGGAGCTTTTCGGTCTTGCTGGTCATGTGCTGGTCTCCATCTCGATCGTTTTAAACCGATTAGCAGAAGGGATATGCCAAGTCCACGAAACCCGGCGTGTCGTGATGCCGCGTGGCCAGCTGAATATCGGTCGCCTTGAAACGGCTTTCAGCACGGTCTAGAGCGGATTGCCGTTTCATCGAAACGGCAAACCGCTCTATCTTTTTGTTTCACGCAATTCCGGACGGAAAACCGCGTCGCACTTTTCCTGGAATTGCTCTATGGCATGACCATGACAACAGCCATGGATATTCAGCCAGTCCGCGTCGCCGCGCTCTACAAATTCGCGCGGCTCGACGGATACGAGGCCCTTCGCGCGCCGCTTGCCGCCTTCTGCTGCGGCCGCGGCATCAAGGGCACGCTGCTTCTGGCGCGTGAAGGCATCAACGGCACCGTCGCCGGCAGCGAGGAAGCGATTGCCGCGCTTGTGGACCATCTGCAGGCCATCGAAGGCCTTGCCGGTCTCGAAGTCAAATACAGCGCCGCCGCCGAAATGCCGTTCCACCGCATGAAGGTGCGGCTGAAGCGCGAGATCGTCACCATGGGCGTCGAGGATATCGATCCGGCGGCGAGCGCCGGAACCTATGTCGCGCCGGCCGACTGGAACGCGCTGATCTCGGACACCGACACGCTCGTCATCGATACCCGCAACGCCTACGAGGTCTCGCTCGGCACTTTCCAGGGTGCGGTCGATCCCAAGACCACCAGCTTCCGCGAGTTCCCCGCCTGGGTCGAGCAGCATCGTGGAGAGCTCGAAGGTCGCAAGGTGGCGATGTTCTGCACCGGCGGCATTCGCTGCGAGAAGGCGACGGCCTATGTGAAGTCGCTCGGCCTCAAAAACGTTTTCCATCTCAAGGGCGGCATCCTGAAATATCTGGAGGACGTGCCGGCCGAAGAGAGCCTCTGGCAAGGCGAATGTTTCGTGTTCGACGAGCGGGTCTCCGTCTCGCATGGTCTGGTCGAGGGGGAGGCGGAGCTCTGCCGGGCTTGCCGGCATCCGCTGACGGTCGAGGACCGGCTGTCGCCGAAATACGCAATCGGCGTCTCATGCCCGCGTTGCTTTGAAGCGCGGTCCGACGAGGATCGCGAGCGCTATGCCGAACGCCACCGCCAGGTCGAGCTGGCGCAAGCGCGCGGCGGCAAGCGCCATATCGGCAATTAGAGCGGCCAGTTCTGCGAGCGAAAGCTGGCCCCGTCATTGTAATGTCGATGCACGGGGCCTACCTCTTGCCGGTCCGAAACCCTGCCCGGGCGCGTTCGGCCGGGCCCATTCTGGAGGCATTGATGCTCGATCCCAAGAAGCTGCTCGACGACCTTCTCGGCTCGCAAATCCCCGGGACCGGCTCGACTGTCCGCGACAAGGCGGGGCAGGCGGTGCAGATGGCAAAGGACAATCCGCTCGCCGCCGGCGCGCTGGCAGCCGTGCTGCTCGGCACCGGCACTGGCCGGCAGGTGACGGGCGCGGCCGTCAAGCTCGGCGGCCTGGCTGCGATCGGAGGCCTCGCCTACAAGGCTTATCAGAACTACAAGGCCGGCAAGGAGCCGGCGCAGGCGCCGGCCGCCGGCGA
This sequence comes from Mesorhizobium sp. CA12, assembly GCF_020165255.1. NCBI lineage: Bacteria > Pseudomonadati > Pseudomonadota > Alphaproteobacteria > Hyphomicrobiales > Phyllobacteriaceae > Mesorhizobium > Mesorhizobium sp. CA12. The sequence goes on along the minus strand of NZ_JAIUHT010000002.1, from coordinate 337,960 downwards.
GCCAGAGCTGCTGCCGCCGCCGGCCGACACGGCCTTCCACCCCTCGCAGGCGCCGCAGGGCGAGGCCGAGTTCACGCTGACGCTGGTCAGGGCAATGATCTCGGCGGCGAAGGCAGACGGCCATGTCGACGATGACGAGCGTAAGAAGATCGCCGACAAGCTCAAGCTCGCGGGCATCGGCGCCGAAGCGGAAAAATTCCTGCTTGCCGAGCTCGAAAGCCCGCTCGATCTCGACACGCTGGTCGCCGGCGCCAAGACCGATGCGCAGAAGCTCGAGCTTTATACCGCCTCGCGGCTCACCATCGATCCCGACACGCGCACCGAGCGCGGTTATCTCGACCTGCTCGCCGGCCGCCTCGGCTTGCCGGACGCCCTGGTCGATCATGTCGAGGCGACGGTTTCGGCGGCCAAGGTGCCGGCAGGAACGGCGCCCAATTCGCCGTGGTGATTCGGCGTGGTAAACGTCCTTCGGGGAGGCCTTGCCGGTCGTTAATCTTCCGTTAACCCAGCAAGCGCATCATTCTAAGCAGTCGGACCGGCTTTTCTTCCTCCCAAGCACGGTTCAGATCGGGGCGGTCGCCAATGGCCGCCCTTTTTGTTGGCCTTTCTTTATTGCCAACAGCGGCTTGCCATGACCCCAGGCATTTGCGATGCCACGTCTTTCCATCCATGACCGGAGGACGGCGATGACAGCCATAGCAGAGAAGACCGCCATCGTTACCGGCGCCGGTACCGGCATCGGCAAGAGCGTCGCGACGGCGCTGCTCAAGGCAGGCTGGAACACGGTGTTCTGCGGCCGCCGCAAGACGCTGCTGGAAGAGGCGATCGCCGATGCGGGCAAGACGCAAGCCAAGGCATTGGCCGTCGCCTGCGATATCAGCAAGGCCGAGGAAGTGGACGACATGTTCGAGACCGTGCTCGAAGGCTTCGGCCGCGTCGACCTGCTCTTCAACAATGCCGGCATGGGCTACAAGTCGACGCTGATCGACGAGATTCCGGTCGAGGTGTGGAACGATGTCGTGGGCGTCAATCTCACCGGATCGTTCCTGTGCGCTCGCGCAGCCTTCGGTGCGATGCGGCGGCAGAAGCCGATGGGCGGCCGCATCATCAACAACGGCTCTGTGTCGGCCTATGCACCGCGCCCAGGCTCAGCGCCCTATACGGCGACCAAGCACGCGATCACCGGGCTCACCAAGACGCTGGCGCTCGACGGTCGGCCCTTTGATATCGCCTGCGGCCAGATCGACATCGGCAATGCGCTGACCGAGATGGCGCAGCCGATGACGGTGGGCGTGCCGCAGGCCAACGGCTCGATCGCCGCCGAAGCGGTGATGGATGTGCAGCGCGTCGCCGACGCGGTGCTGCATATGGCCAGCCTGCCGCTCGATGCCAATGTGTTGTTCATGACGGTGATGGCGACGAAGATGCCATTCGTCGGGCGCGGATGAGCGCCTGATCGATCACTTGTTCAGGAACGCCTCGATCCGCTCCAGCGCGCGCAGGATGTTCTCCTCCGAATTGGCGTAGGAAAGCCGGATATAGCCTTCGCCGAGAACGCCGAAATCGGGGCCGCCGATCAAAGCGACGCCGGCATCCTCGAGCAGCGCCGAGGCAAGCTTCTTCGCCTTCCATCCGGTCTTCGAGACATTGGGGAAGGCATAGAAGGCACCTTTAGGCGTGATGCAGGAAATGCCGGGGAGCGCGTTCAGCCCTTCGACCACGATCTTCCTGCGGTTGTCGAAGGCGCGCATCATCTTTTCGACGTCGTCCTGCGGGCCGTCGATCGCGGCGATGCCGGCATACTGGCTCGGCGCGTTGACGCAGGACCAGCAGTTCACCGCCAGCTTGCGAACCTTGTCGTAGAGATGCGCGCCCTTGTCGCCGTTCGGCCAGATCGACCAGCCCATGCGCCAGCCGGTCATCGCCCAGGTCTTCGACCAGCCGTTGAGCACGATCAGCCGGTCGCGGATCTCGGGGAAATTGAGTAGCGAGCAGTGGGTCTCGCCGTCATAGGTCATGACGTCGTAGATCTCGTCGGACATGATGGCGACCTCAGGGTGCTTCTCCAGGCCCTTGACCAGCTTCTCGATCTCGGCCCGCGGGGTAACGCCGCCGGTCGGATTGGCGGGCGAGTTGAGGATCAGCAGCCTGGTCCTGGGCGTGATCAGCGCCAGCGTCTCGTCGGCCGAGAAGGCAAAGCCGTTCTCCTCACGGATCGGCACCGGCACCGGGGTGGCGCCGGTGAACTCGATCATCGAGCGGTAGATCGGAAAGCCGGGATCGGGGTAGAGGATCTCGGTGCCGGCCTCGCCGAACATCAGGATCGCGGCGAACATGGTCGGCTTGCCGCCGGGCAGGATCATCACGTTCTCGGGCGACACCTCGACGCCGGTGGTGGTCAGCGTGCGGCGCACGACGGCCTCGCGGGTGGCCAAGAGGCCGTTTGCCGGCGTGTAGCCATGGTGGCCGTCGCGCAGCGCCTTGATCGCCGCCTCGACGATGTGCTGGGGCGTCTTGAAGTCGGGCTGGCCGATGCCGAGGTTGACGATGTCGCGACCCTGATGGGCAAGCGCGGTGGCCCTCGCCAGCACCGCGAAGGCATTTTCCTCGCCGAGACGGTCGAAGGCCGCGATCGTGTGGAGCATTTTTCCCGTTCCTGTGGTTCTTTCTGTGAGCGAGCGTTTTTGTGACCGTCCGCAGGCAAAAGTCAAACGGATTGGAATGGCCGTGTCGGAAGATCTGAAGAATTGGCAGCCGCGCCCGCGGCCGAAGCGCAAAGCGATAGAGGGACGCACCGTCAGGCTCGAGCCGCTGAGCGCGGCAAAGCATGGCGATGGCCTCTACGAGGCCTCCTCGGTTTCGGATGCCGGCGGACGTTTCGCCTGGCTGCCGGACTATCCGCCGGAGACCCGCGCGGCCTTCCAGCCTTGGCTGGACAAGGCCGAAGCGAGCGAGGACCCGCTGTTCTTCACCGTCATCGACAAGGCGAGCGGCAAGATCGCGGGGCGTCAGACGCTGATGCGTATCGACGCCGCCAACGGCGTCGGCGAAATCGGCAACATCTATTGGGGTCCGCTGATCTCGCGCAAACCGGCCGCGACCGAGGCGCAGTTCCTGTTCGCGAAATATCTCTTCGACGATCTCGGCTACCGCCGTTACGAGTGGAAGTGCAACAACCGCAACGAGCCCTCGAAGCGCGCCGCCGAGCGCTTCGGCTTCAGGTTCGAAGGCATCTTCCGGCAACACCTTGTGGTCAAGGGTGAAAACCGCGATACGGCGTGGTATTCGATCATCGACAAGGAATGGCCGGCCTTGCGCAACGCCTATGAGGGCTGGCTCGATCCGGCGAATTTCGACCGCGAAGGCGCTCAGAAGCGGCGGCTCGAGGATTTCCGCGCTGATTTCGGCGCGTGACAGGAGTTCAGCGATGGCGCATGACCATGGCTCGCACGTTCATGGCTCGGCTGGTCACAGCCATGCCGCCGGCCATGTGCATGGCTCGACCGACAAGAAACGGGTGCTGATCGCGACCTGCCTGACCGCGGGCTTCATGGTCGCCGAGGCGCTAGGCGGCTGGCTGACCGGGTCGCTGGCGCTGGTCGCCGATGCCGGGCACATGTTGGCCGACGCCATCGCGCTCGGTCTTGCCTGGTATGCCTTCCACCTGACAGGCCGTCCGGCCACCGGCCGCCTCACCTATGGCTTCGCCCGCGTGAAGACGCTGGTCGCCTACACCAACGGCATCGCCATCTTCGTCATCGCGCTCTGGATCGTCTACGAGGCCTGGGGGCGGCTGATGAACCCGGCACCGGTGCTCGGCGGGCCGATGCTGGTGGTGGCGGTGGCAGGCCTTCTGGTCAACATCGCCTCCTTCTTCGTGCTGCATGGCGGCGATCGGGAAAGCCTCAACATGCGCGGCGCCATCCTGCATGTGCTGGGCGACCTGCTTGGCTCGGCCGCGGCAATCGCGGCAGCCCTCATCATCCTGGCAACCGGCTGGACGCCCATCGATCCGATCCTGTCGGTGCTGGTGTCGCTGCTCATTCTCTCGACGGCATGGTCGCTGATGCGCCAGGCGGCCCACGTCCTGCTCGAAGGCGTGCCGGCCAGCCTCGATCGCGACCTGATCGCCAAGGACATCGAAGGCGCTGTCAAGGGCGTGCGCGAGGTGCACCATATGCATGTCTGGTCTCTCGACGGGACCTCCAACATGGCGACGCTGCATGCTTGCCTGAATGACGGCGTCGATGCGCATGTGGCGGTGAGCGCCATCAAGAAACGGCTTGCGGCCGAGCATGGCATCGAGCATGCCACTGTCGAACCCGAATTCGGCCAATGCGCGGACAGCCATGACGAGCACGACCACCATCATGATCACGACCATGCGCATGATGCGCCGCGCGATCGCCGGCACTATCACTGATCGCGGCGTGATGATGAACCCGAACAGCCTCGAACTGAAGAAGCCAGCTGATGGATCGTGACACCCGCAACGCGGCGACGGCCGCGGCCGTGATACTGCTCGTGTTCGGCCTCGCCGCCTATTTCCTGCCGGCCATCATGCTGGCCGCCGGCAAGGTGTCGACGGTGCTCGCGGCCGTCATCGCCGCGATCTTCATGGTCGGTCTGTTCGTCGTCCTGTGGCTGCGCGGACGCAGCCAGCGCAAGAAAGGTCTCTGAAGATGAGAATTCTGATCACGGGCGCGGCCGGCATGGTCGGCCGCAAGCTTATCGCGCGGCTCGCCAAGGACGGCGCCTTGCGCGGGCGCAAGATCACGGCGCTCGACCTGCATGACATCGTGGCGCCGCAGGCGCCGGCGCTCGCGGGCGCCGATGTTTCGATCCACACCGGCGATCTTTCCGCGCCCGGCGCCATGGCCGCTCTCGTGGCTCCGCGCCCGGATGTGATCTTCCATCTGGCGGGCATCGTCTCGGGCGAGGCAGAGGCTAATTTCGACCTCGGCTATCGCGTCAATCTCGACGGCACGCGCACCCTGTTTGACGCCGTGCGGCTGGCGGCGTTCGCGCCGCGCCTCGTCTTCACCTCGTCGATCGCCGTGTTCGGCGCGCCGTTTCCGGACGTCATCCCGGACGAATTCCATCCGACGCCGCTCACCTCCTACGGCACGCAGAAGCAGATGAGCGAAGCGCTGCTCGCCGACTATACGCGGCGCGGCTTCTTCGACGGCATCGGCATCCGGCTGCCGACGATCTGCGTTCGCCCCGGCAAGCCGAACAAGGCGGCGTCGAGCTTCTTCTCAGGCATCATCCGCGAGCCGCTCGCCGGCCAGGAGGCGATCCTGCCGGTGCCGCGATCGGTGCTGCACACCCATGCCAGCCCGCGTTCGGCGGTGAATTTCCTCATCCATGCAGCCGAGATCGACGGCGACAAGGTTGGTCCGCGCCGCAACCTCACAATGCCGGGCGTCGCCGTCACGGTCGGCGAGCAGATCGAGGCGCTGGAACGCATCGCCGGCGCCGAGGTCGCGAAGCGGATCCGCGAGCAGCCCGATGAGACCGTCTGGGCGATCGTCAAAGGCTGGCCGACACGCTTCGAGGCCAGGCGGGCGAGGGAACTCGGTTTCGCCGCCGAAAGCAGTTTCGACGAAATCATCCGCGCGCATATCGAGGATGAGCTCGGCGGCAATTGAGCGATGCGTTTTCGCAGCGAATGCTATTGTTTCGGATGAGAACCCGACTCGCCGCCCCATCGGGCAAAGAATTTTGTTTTTATGCCAATGTAAGCCAAAGCGATAAGTAACCCTGCTCCGACAACTACGCTCTTAGTCAGAACTGTCGCGATAAGGGATGAAGCAAAGCCGCTTCCCGCGATGAATCCGAAACGAAATGAATTTGGCTGGCTTCTTCCGACCCATCCCAATGCGACCGATATGGTCAGCCAAGCCAGAAAAATGAAGGTGGGCATGCCCCAGTAGGACAGCCAAAACGGGCGAAATACAACGCCCACGACACTGGCAAGGGCGCTGATTGAAAGACGGAACAGTAGCGTCCTGATGTCTTGATTCATTTTGGGATTCCCACCGTGTCGGCAGGTATCCATCAAAGAGGACAATCGTTAAAATAGCTCTTCAGGCCAAGGGGTCGGATGGCAACCGAGAAATCTTATGCTGACTTCGGGTGCTCAGTATCGCCACGTAATGATGGACTGCTTTATCCACCCGTCGCTACGCTCGCCGACAACAGCAGCAATCCGACCAGGAAGATGAAGGCGGCGCCGCCGATCTCAACAATCGAATGGATGCGGTTGCCGAGGCGTCCGTCGCCGGCGAAATAGACCGCCCAGTTCTTCGCCAGCACTGCGATCGTCGCCAACGCCGAGACGGTGATCGCGGTGCCGATCGACATCGCCAGCACCGACAGCAGTCCGCCGACCCACAGGCCGTTGAGCAGCGCGAAGCTCAGCACGATCAGCGCGCCGGAGCAGGGGCGGATGCCGACGGCGGCCACCGCCGACCAGGCCGTGCGCCAGTCGAAGCGGTCGCCCGAAAGCATCGCCGGGTCCGGCGCATGCGAATGACCGCAGGCGTCGCAGACTTCGCCTGGGCCGTGGTCGTGGTGGTCGTGATCAATGTGATCGTGACCGTGCGAATGATCATGATCGTCATGCACGTGCAGTGCATGCGCATGAGCGTGCGAGTGGCCCGCATGCCCGCCATGCGAATGACCGGCATGAGCGGCCGACAGGCTGTAGGCAGGCGTCCTGCCGAACAGGCGCAGGATCGACGGACCGAGCTTGCGCCACAACAGCCAGGCGCCGAACAGCGTCACCAGCACGTAGCTCGAGATTTCGAGGAACCAGGCCGCGTCGGTCATCGAGATCGCGGTGCCGCGCAGCACGAAATAGGCAAGCATCATGACGACCACCGCCGTCAGCCCCTGCAGCATCGCCGAGACGAAGGAGAGCATGATGCCGCGTCTCAACGCCACTTCGTTGGCGACCATATAGGAGGAGATCACCGCCTTGCCGTGGCCGGGGCCGGCGGCGTGGAAGATGCCATAGGCGAAGGACAAGCCGATCAGCAGCCAAAGCTTGCTGCCGTCCTGGCGCATCGCCTTCATGGCGGCCGCCAGCGAATGGTAGAACTCCTGCTGACGCAGATTGATCCACATCAGGATATGGGCGAACGGACCGGTGGTGGTGGGAGCCATGCCGTCATTGGTGCCGATGCCGAGCGAGCTTTGCGCATGCGCCGCGACAGGCAGATGGGTCACAATCAAGGCAGCGGCCAAGAGCCCGAGGGCCAAGCGGATATTCGTGGGATGCCCCACGAATATCCGCTTGGATTCCCTTGTTTGTCGCAGGTTCCGATCGCAAAACCGTGAGACACTTTTGCGGAACCTGCTTGCGCGCAGCGACGGTTTCATCACCAAATCATCCTTCCGGCGGGCAGTTCAACTCGAGCTTGGTGGCGAAAATCTTGCTCATGTTGGTGCCTGTCGGATCGTTGAAGAACGCCTCCGTCAGGGTCTTCTGGTTTTCCTTGATCGCCTCGTCAGGATCGGGCCGGATGACCTTTTTGGTGCAGGTCGATGGCAGGCCTTCGACGGCAAGGTTGGCGTCGTCGGTGAAGTCAATCGCCGTATAGAAGGTCGGATCGTAGACGCCGATGTCGACTTTGCCGGCGAGCTTGATCGGGGTTTTCGGCTGCGACTCGAACAGGATGATCAGCTGGTCGTTGTCGAAGTTCGCCATCAGATGCGGCGGCGGCACCATCGGCACGTCCTTGCCGTCCTGGGTGACGAGCTGGAAGTAATTGAACTCGGCAAGCGAGGAATGGACGGTGTCGGCCACTTCCTTGAGCTCTTTGTCGTCAAGTTTCAGATCGGAGTTCTTGTCGAACTCCATCATCACCGTACTCGAAAACAGGTCGTCGAAGCGCCAAAGGTGGCGCAGCGCCGTCACACTTTGGTGATCCTGGCTGAGGATCACGTCGAGGCGAGCCTCGGCGAAAACATGCGGGTGCACCTCGGCCTGCTCGACCGAGGCGAACGTGGCCACTATGGCCGAAGCCAGCATGGTTGCTTGCCGTTTCAGATGCATTCCGGGCCGCGATTCCATCGACTTCGGGAGTGAGGCCCGAGAGTTAACATAAAGGGGGCGAAATTGGGACGCGGGTTATCACGCTGCGTCGCGCGTCTTGAACCACTGCACCAGGAAATCGACAAGGACCCTTACCTTGGCCGGCAGATAGCGGCGGTGCGGGTAGACGGCGAAGATGCCGGTGCCCGTCGGGAGACGATCGTCGAGCGCGGTGACCAGCTTGCCGGACGCAACGTCGGGGGCGGCGATGAAATCCGGCAGCATGGCGAAGCCCAGGCCGGAGAGCGCGGCGGCTCTCGCCACGATCGGGCTGTTGACCTCGATCGGGCCCGAAACGGCGACGCTGATGGAGTCCTCGCCCTCGCCCTTGAAGCGCCAGTTGGACAGCGAGCGGCCGTTGGTGTCGACGATGCAGGGCATGTTGGCGAGATCTTGGGGTCGTGTCGGCTTGCCATGCCTGGCGATCAGCTCCGGCGACGCGCAAAGCCTGACCGAGAACGGCGCCAGCCGTCTGGCGATCAGCGAGGAGTTCTCCAGCCGCGAGATGCGCACGGCAAGGTCGAAACCTTCCTCGACGAGGTCGACGAAGCGGTCGTCGAGATGGATGTCGAGCACGATGTCGGGATGCTGCCTGGCGAAGTCGACCAGTGACTGGCCGATCGGGGCATCGGCGAAGGTGCGGGCGGCCGACAGCTTGATCCTGCCGCGAACGTCGCCGGAAGACTGGCGCACAGCCTCGGCGAGGCTGTCGACCTCGCGCACGATCTCGGAGGCGCGCTGATAATAGGTGTGGCCGGCTTCGGTCAGCGAGAACTGGCGCGTGGTGCGGTTGAGCAGCAGCGCGCCGAGCTCGTCCTCCAGCTCGCGCACATATTTCGACAACAGCGCCTTGGAGCGGCCGATCTTGCGCGCCGCGGCCGAAAAGCCTTCCGCCTCGACCACGTCGATGAAGGCGCGCATGCGCGTCAATGTATCCATGGTCAGACCTTTCGTGCCGCGTCGAGAATCCTGCGGCCGAGCCGTATCAGGGCAACGTCGCTGCCGGAAGGGCCGAGCAGCGAAAGGCCGAAGGGCGCGCCGTCGACGGAGCCGATCGGCAAGGTGATCTGCGGAAAGCCCGAGAGACCGGAAAGACACAAGAGATGCAGCGCCCTTTCGCGATAGGCCTGGAACTGTTCGGGTGCGCCTGAAGCGAGCGGCGCCGCGCCGGGAACGGTGGGCAGGACCAGAAAGCCGTTGTTGCCGAGCAGCGCCCCGAATTCGGCCCGGAACGCCAGGCGGCGCGCGGCTTCGGTGGCGGCAGTCTTGGCGTCGATGGCGCGGCCGAAGCCGAAACGCTCCTCGACGCCCGGGCTGAGCCGGCCGCCGGCCGAAATCCAGGGACCATGCTCGCGCCAGGCCTCGAAGGCCTGCAGGCGGCGGAAGCACCAGTAAAGCTCGTCGGGAAACGAGGCGAAGGCGTATTCGGTCTCCGCGGGCTGGCCGACGACGGCCGCCGCCGACGCCTTCATACGCGCATATTCGGCGGCTTCGGCTGGACCGGTGACGAAGGCGTCAAGCCAGCGGATCGACAGCGGCCGGTTGAGCGGGTGCCGGTGCGGATCGCGGCCAAGCAGCAGCTTGCCGACCGTCTCATAGGTTTCGATGTCGTCGGCGAACCAGCCGAAAGTGTCGAAGCTCGATGCCAGCTTCATCGCGCCGTCGAGCGGGATGCGGCCATGGCTGGTGCGCAGCCCGATCAGGCCGCAGAAGCTCGCCGGCGCGCGGATCGAGCCGCCGGTGTCGGAGCCGGTGGCGATGTTCGCCAGCCCGCCGGCAACCGCGGCCGCCGAGCCGGAGGAGGAGCCGCCGGTGACGCGCTCGGGCGCGGCGGGATTGACCGGATACGGGAAATGCGCGTTCTGGCCGAACAGCGAGAAGGCCAGCTCGTCGGTCTGGGTCTTGCCGACGAATCGCGCGCCGGCGTCGAGGATCGTCTGCACCGCTTGCGCCGTGCGCGAGGCAGCGTGCGCCTCCTCGAATTTTTGCGGGTTGCCGCAGCCTGTGCGGTAGCCGGCGACGTCATAGATGTCCTTGACGGCCAGGCGAAGGCCTGCGAGCGGGCCCAATTCCGCATTCGCCACGGGCATTTGGCGCAGATCTAGGAAGGCGTTGAGCGGTCCTTGAGTTCCTGGCATCGTTCGATATCCGAATACAGTGCGGCAAGCATTGTTCGATGCCAGAAATTTTACAACCTGCACTTACGATTTTTATTGATTGTGAAACCCTTCGCTCCTATATCGCGTTTGCCCAAAGTCGCACGTGCCTGTGGGTGTCCGCCGATCCTCGAATGGTGAGGGCAATCGGTAAGGTAACTGGAGCCAGCCCCTCCAGTCGGTCAGTGGCCAACCACAAGACCGAGGACACCTTGAAGCAACGACGGTGCGGGCCTTTCTGGTTCTCTTCCGGTTGTCCAAAGACCGGGGTTACTAAAGAGGCACACCTTCATTGCCGGCAGTGCGGACGGGTCTCCCATCCAAGCCAAGGCAGACAAAGCGAACCGAGGCCGGGCAAGGCCAAGGTTCATCGCCGCGAGACGGCATTTCATGGTTCCGGGGTCTCCACCGGCTGGTCCCATGGATTTGACGTCCCGCCTTTGTCCACCGCGTGTTCGCGAGGCCGACAGCCCGCGTCCCGCAGCCTTATTGCACGCCGAAAGGCGTTATGGAGAGACCCGATGGCCACCCAGCGCATCCTTGATTTCCTCGCCACCCGACGTCCGAACGGCCCTTGCCTCGTCGTCGACCTCGATGTCGTGCGCGACAATTTCCGCGCCTTCGAGAAGGCGTTGCCCGATTCCAAGATCTACTATGCGGTGAAAGCAAACCCGGCGCCGGAAATCCTGCGCCTGCTTGCTGCGATGGGCTCGTCCTTCGACACCGCATCGGTTGCCGAGGTCGAGATGGCGATGGATGCCGGCGCGCCGGCGGACCGCATTTCCTTCGGCAACACCATCAAGAAGGAGCGTGACATCGCACGCGCCTACCAACTCGGCATTCGCCTCTACGCGGTGGACTGCGTCGAAGAGGTCGAGAAGATCGCCCGCGTCGCCCCCGGCTCGCGCGTGTTCTGCCGCGTGCTGACCGACGGCGAAGGCGCGGAATGGCCGCTGTCGCGCAAGTTCGGCTGCGTGCCGGCGATGGCCGTCGACGTGCTGCGTCATGCCAAGGGCCTCGGCCTCGATGCCTATGGCGTGTCGTTCCATGTCGGCTCGCAGCAGACCGACCTGTCGGCCTGGGATCGCGCGCTGGGCGACGCCAGGAAGGTGTTCGCGACGCTCGCCGAGGAAGGCATCGTCTTGAAGATGGTCAACATGGGCGGCGGCTTCCCGACCCGTTACCTGAAGGACGTGCCGGCGGCCCAGGCCTACGGCCAGGCGATCTTCTCGGCCCTGCGCAAGCATTTCGGCAACGCGCTACCCGAGACGATCATCGAGCCGGGACGCGGCATGGTCGGCAATGCCGGCGTCATCAAGTCGGAAGTCGTGCTGATCTCGAAGAAGGCCGACAACGACAATGTGCGCTGGGTGTTCCTCGACATCGGCAAGTTCGGCGGTCTCGCCGAGACCATGGACGAGGCGATCCGCTATCCGCTGGTCACCCGCCATGACGGCTCGGAGACCGCGCCCTGCGTGCTCGCCGGCCCGACCTGCGATTCGGCCGACGTGATGTATGAGAAGACGCCTTATCCGCTGCCCTTGTCGCTGACCATCGGCGACGAGGTGCTGATCGAAGGCACCGGGGCCTATACGACCACCTACTCGGCGGTCGCCTTCAACGGCTTCGAACCTCTCCGATCCTACGTGATCTGAGCAGTTCGCAAGAAACCGCTCAGATCAAACCGGCGCGGGCGCATGTCGCCCGCCCGGGCTCGCTTGTGGGACAGATCTCCGCTCGTGAAGGATCGCGGACATGGAATACCTGACCAAATCGGCCTTCGCGGCCACTGAAATTGCCCCCTCGTCCGGACCGTTGGCTGAGCTTTTCTCCGCGGGGGAGAACGGCTCGACGGCAGCGCTTCTCGGCGCATTTTCTTACGGCGAACCGGTTTCCACTTCGCCTGAAAATGGGTTTGCGCCCTCCCTGGCCCTGCGGGCACAGGCTGGCTCGCGCGGCGCGCCGGACGAGGGGGCCGCCCAGGCGCCGGCCTTCGTCATTCTTGGCGAAGGCGCGGGCGACGTCGCGGCGCGCGAAGCGCTGCTCGACCGCGCCATGGGGCCGAAGCGCAAGAAGAAGTCATCCGAGAAGCTGCGGCGCGGCCGCCGGCCCTCGGAAGGCCTGGCCTTTGTCGCCCGCGATGCGTCGGGCGCGGTCGTCGGCACGGTGCGGCTGTGGGATGTGAGGTTGGGGGAGGGCGGTCCGGCTGCGCTGCTGCTCGGCCCGCTCGCGGTCGAGCCGGGATTGAAGAGCGGCGGCATCGGCTCGGCGCTGATGCGGCATGCAGTCGCCGAAGCGGCGCGGCTCGGCCATGGCGCGATCCTGCTCGTCGGCGATGCGCCCTATTACGGGCGGTTCGGCTTCTCAGCCGACCGCACGGGGGCGCTTGCCATGCCTGGCCCCTATGAGCGGCACCGGCTTCTGGCGCTGGAACTGCAGGAAGGCGCGTTGGACGGCGCCAAAGGCACGATCAAGGCCGCCGGCCGCAAGATCAAAGGACAGGCGCTGGGTTTCGTCGCCTGAAGCCTTTGTTTTCACGCAATTCCGGACGGAAAACCGCTACGCACTTTTCCTGGAATTGCTTTAGGTTCGACAAGAACAGGAACGCCGCCCATCGGGCGGCGTTGCTGTTTTTGCGAAGGATCAGCCGAGCAACTGGCTGAGCGCCATGGCGACGGTCATGTCGCCCTCGACCTTCAGCTTGCCGGACATGAAGGCCATGGTCGGATTGAGGTCGCCGGCAATCAGCGAATCCAGATCGTCAAGCGACAGCTTGACGGTGCAATCGGCCGGCGCATCGGTGGTCGAGACGGTCGCGCCGTCGATGACGATGACGCCGTCGCTGCCGGTGTCGAACTTGACCGAATGCTCGAAGCCGGCGCTTGCCACGCGCGACCTGATCTTGTCGGCAATCTCCTGAACGCCCATGGCGGTTCTCCTCGTTGGTTGCGTTGACGCGCACCGGCGCTTGGCCGCTGGGCGAGGTAGACGCGCCGCGCTCCAGCGCGACCACAGGCGCATATAGCTTCGAGTTGACGTTTACGTCAACGCGGTCACCATGCGTCATATCGCTTAGGGAAACTGGGCCATGTCTATCGCCGGCGCACGCGGCTAGGCAGTCAATGCTCCGGCGCCTGGAAAGGCTTGGTCATCGCCGCCGCGGTGTCGCCGGCATTCTTGCGGCGCCGAAGCGCGTTGTCGCGGATATCGTCCTTGGACAGGAAGTTGACCTGGTCGATCAGCACGTCGTGCACCAGCTCGACGCCGACGCGGGTGTTGATGGTGTCGCGGATCGACTTGCGGAAAGCGTCGAGATCGATCGATTCCTTCTTGGTGAAATCGATCTGCGGGTTGGAATAGAGATAGGAATAGACCTGGTCGGTCATCAGCGCCTGCGCCGGGATCGACAGCTTCTTTATCTGGTCCGGCTCCACCGTGTAGACGAGCTTGGTGAGGAAATAGCCCTCGATCGTCCCGTCGCGCAGCAACGGCACCGAGATCATGTCGGTCTTGACATAGTCGAGGCCGCCCAGCATCGGCTTCGGCGGCTCGGCCGCGCCGCGCTGGCCCGCCGCCTGGAAGGAATAGAAGACCGCGCCGAGCGTCACGGCGCAGATCCACAGCGCGGCGGCGATGAATTTTATCACCGGGTCTGTCCTTGCGCCTCGATCATCTCATCAGGCTCGCGCCATTCCGAACTCACCGGCCGAATAGGTGCCGTCGGTATCGGCGCGCTGGATGGCGTTCCTCAAAAGCGTGGCGACTTCGTTGACCGCGTTGAGATGGGCAAGGATCGCCGCCTCGTTCCTGGCCAGCTTCTGGCGCAGCCGCAGCAGGCCTTCGCGATGCTGCTCGAGGAATTCGATCTCGTTGGCGCCCTTCATGGCGCGGTTCAGCTCGTAGAGATACCGGCTCTTGCGCGCGTTCGAGGCCTTGAGATCATAGGCCGTTCCGCTGCGGATGCCGGCGGTTTCCTCGTCCACGACTTCCTCGATGCGACCGATGATGGCGGCGAGGTTGCCGGGTCGCGCGGCGGCGGGCGCCTCCATTGCGCTGGTGCGTGCGGGAAGGTTGGAAAGCTCCGTTTGGTCGGCCATGTAGGTCCCTAGATCTTGATATCTGTTTTTATGATCGTCTCGTCGCCGGTCATCGACCGTGCTGCTTTGCGCTCAAGCTCCTCGATCATCGAGGTCGAAAGCCGGGTCTGCCGGTCGATCTCGGTTTTCTGCGCTCCACCGGCAATGGGGCCGACCGGCACCTTGTGCTTGCCGTCGAGATAATGGTCGGCAAGCATGGATCTGGCGATGCCGATGCCGCCATGCGCGGCCATGACATCGGCCACCTTTTCGGCGAGCTGCGACTTCCACATGTCGCCGGCCAGGCCCTTGCCGTAAACACCCTCGGTGTCCTTGGGCATCATGTTCTGGATGAAGGTGGTCAGCACCATCGCCTCGAAGCGCTGGAACTTCTTCGCCGGATTGGCGGCTTCCGCCTTGTCGGCCGTTGCGCGCGAGAGAATGGAGCCGGCATCGACCGTCGCGGATGGATCGACAGAGAAAGGCGCCGAGGTGCCATTCGCCCTTCTCGCGAGCGCCGCGCGCGCGGCCTCGACATCGGCCGGCTCCGCTGCGCGGGCAACGTCCATGACGATGTCGCTGGGTGGGGAAATGGCCAAGAAAGTCCGCCCTTTGTCGGTTTTGTTAGTTGCACAATGACTGAAGAAGCTTGTGGCAGGCTTGCGATGATCAGCGGTCGGAGGTTCGCTTCTGCATGATCAGATCGAGCCGCTCGCGGTCGGAGCGTTCGCGCTCGTCGCGGCGGCGCTCGTCCTTGTAGGCGCGCTCGACCATGTTGGTGCGCGCCGTCGCAGTGGCGATCAGCGATACTTCCTGGCGGGCGTTCTCGAGGTTCCGTTCCTGACGGCCGAGCGCGTCAGTGATGCGGCGGTGGTAGATTTCCGGAAAGAGGGAACCCAGCGAGCTGTCGGTGTCGAAGCGCTCGATCAGCTCCTTGGCCTCCGTTTCGGCCTTGACGGCGGCGGCGAGGAAGCCGGCGTGGCGGGTCTCGTGCAGCGCCTTCAACTGCTCCTGCACCTTGACCAGTTTCTTCAGGCGGTCCTTTCGCACGGTCATGGAGCCTATCTCGCCAGGGTGAGGTCGACGAAGCCGTCGACGAACAGCGACAGCAAGGTGCCGACGGCGAAATAGAAGATGATCATTCCGCCGGCGATGACGAAGGGCAGCGAAATGAAATAGACCGGGATCTGCGGCGTCAGCTTGTTGACGAAGCCGATCGTCAGATTGACCAGGATGGCATAGGCGACGAAGGGACTGCCGAGGCGGATGACCAGAAAGAAGGCGTCGGACACCGTGTCGGTGACGTCGACCAGCGCCGCCTGCGGGTTGAAGAACACGTTGACCGGAGCGACCGTGTAGGAGGCGACGAGCGCCTTGACGATCTCGTGGTCGAAGTCGAAGACGAAGAGCAGAAGCAGCGCCGAGAACGAGATGATGGCGGCAAGGGCCGCCTGCGGTTCCGGCTCCTCGATCGCCGGTCCGCCCGAGCCGCTATAGCCGATCAGCATGGCGATGGCCGAGCCCATGAAGCGCAGCGCCTCCATGTAGAGCCTGGTCATGGCGCCGATCAGACCGCCGACCAAGAGCTCCGAGACGATCATCGGCGCCAGGACCTGCGGGCGCGGATCGACGAACGGGTAGATGCGGTCCCACAGGAAAGCGAGCAGGCCGCCGGTGGCGGCGAGCGAAACGAACAGCCGGATCTGCAGCGGCACGCGGGCGCTGGACAGGCCGGGCATCAGCATGAAGCAGGCGCCGATACGGCAGAAGGCGAGGAAGGCGGCGATGACGACGCCTTGCGAGAGCGCGTTCACGAGATTGTTCCGAGCACCTTGATCTCGACGCCCTTGGCGATCTCGACATGGCTGAGAACGGGAAGCGTCGTGAACAGCCGCTCGATGATCATGCGCACATAGGGACGGGCGTCGGGCGCGGTGACGAGCACAAAACGCTCGCCGGCCTCGAGATGCTTGCGGATCGCCTTGGTGGCGTCCTGGCCGAATTCCTCGAGCTGACGCGGATCGATGTCGAACTCGCGTACCTCGCCCTTGGCGTCGCGCTTGAGGCTCTGATGGAAGGCCAGGTCCCAGCGGTTGCCCAGGCGCAGCACCTTGAGCGTGCCGCCTTCGGAGAGGTCGCCGCAGATCTGCTGCGCCATGCGGATGCGCACGTGCTCGACGATCTGCTCGGTGCGGCGCACATGCGGCGCGATCTCGGCGATCGCCTCGATGATCAAATGCAGGTTGCGGATCGAGACGCGCTCGGCGAGCAGCAGCTTCAGCACGGCCTGCAGGCCTGGATAGGAGATGTGCGAGGTGCATATCTCGTCGGCGAGCTTGCGGTATTCCGGGTCGAGCCGCTCCAGGAGCGCCTTCATGTCCTTGTAGGACAGAAGCTGCGGCAGGTTGTTGCGGATGACCTCGGAGAGATGCGTGAGCAGCACCGACATGTTGTCGGCGAAGGTGAAGTTCTCGCGTCTCAGATCCTCGGCGAAGGTTTCGAGCACGGAATAGGCGCGCATGCCGAAGGCCGGCTCGCGGATTTCCTCGCCGGGGATTTCCGGCACGCCGCGCGTGCCGAGCAGCACCATGATCTCGCCGACGCGCATCTGGTATTCTGCGACCACAGTGCCGTGCACCTTGATCTGATAGCTCTTCGGCGGGATGGCGAAGTCGTCGGCGACGCGCACCTCCGGCACCACGAAGCCATATTGCTGGGCGAATTTCTTGCGCATCTTCGACATGCGGAACACCAGTTCCTGGTGCGCCACCATCAGCCTGGTCGAAAGCTGCTTGCCGATCAGAAGCTCGATCTCGGCGGTGACCAGCGAGGCCTTGACCGAGTTCTTCTCCTCCTCGACCTTGTTCGCCTTTTCCTGCGTCTTCAGGGCTTCGGCGGCGGCGCGCTCGCGGCTCTGGCGCAGCGGGATGATGTAGCCGAGGCCGGCCATGCCGCCGGCAAGCGCGAAGAAGGGGAACAGGGGCAGGCCGGGCATCAGGCCGAGGATGACCAGCAGCGAGGCCGCGACGTAGAGCGCGCGCGGATGCGCGCCGAGCTGGCCGAACACCGCCTGGTTGGTCGAGCCGCGCGTGCCGCCCTTGGAGACGAGCATGCCGGCGGCGAGCGAGACGATAAGCGCCGGGATCTGGGTGACGAGGCCGTCGCCGACCGACAGCTTGATGAAGACGTCGGCCGCCTGGCCAAGGCCCATGCCGTGGCGCAGATAGCCGATGGCGATGCCGCCGACGATATTGATGGCGGTGATGATCAGGCCGGCGATGGCGTCGCCGCGCACGAATTTCGAGGCGCCGTCCATCGAGCCGAAGAAGGAGCTCTCCTCCTCCAGCTCGCGGCGGCGCAGCTGCGCGGTCTTCTCATCGATCATGCCGGCGGAAAGGTCGGCGTCGATCGACATCTGCTTGCCGGGAATGGCGTCGAGCGTGAAGCGCGCGCCGACCTCGGCGATACGGGTCGCGCCCTTGGTGATGACGATGAAGTTCACCACGATCAGGATCATGAAGACGATGAGGCCGATGACGAAGTCGCTCGACATCACCAGCTTCGAGAAGCCCGAGATGACATAGCCGGCGGCATGCGTGCCCTCGTTGCCGTGCGACAGGATCATGCGCGTGGTAGCAATGTTGAGCGATAGCCTGAGCATGGTGGCGATGAGCAGCACGGTCGGGAAAGATGAGAAGTCGAGCGGCCGCTGGATCCACAGCGCCACCATCAGGATCAGCACCGAAAGCGCGATCGAGAAGGCGAGGCCGATATCGATCAGGAAGGCCGGAATCGGCAGGAACAGCACCGCCAAGATGAAGACGATGCCCAGCGCGAAGAAGATGTCGCGGCCGTTCTTGACCGCCAGGCCGGACGGTAGTGTTTCGCTGATCGCCATGTCGTCCTCAAAATCCAGGCCGTCCGCCACGCACAGGACAGGCCCTCGACCGTAACCCTCCAAGCTTGCGCGAAGGTGGGAGAGCGGCTACGGCGCCTGAGCCACCTATCGGAAGGAAATCGCATGCTCCTGATCATCGGCACGATCCGCTTGCCACGCGACAGGCTCGAACAGGCAAAGCCGGCGATGCAGCGAATGATCTCGGCGAGCCGCGCCGAGCCCGGCTGCCTCGGCTATTCCTACGCGCAGGATGTGCTGGATGCCGGGCTCATCCATGTCTCGGAGGCCTGGAGCGACCGCGCCGCGCTCGAAGCGCATTTCAAATCGGCGCATATCGCCGAATGGCGCGCGAGCTGGGCCGAGCTCGGCATCGGCGAGCGCAAGCTCACGCTTTTCGAGACGGACGGCGGCGCGCCGACCTGATCGTGTGAGGCATTTACGGCTGTGCCGCATCCGCGGTCGCGACGGCGACCAGCCAGCGCCGCACAGCGCGTTCCTCCTCGGCGGAGAGGCCGGCGGGCGGAGCTGCTGGCGATCTTCGTTGTACAAGACGATTCCGGCCCTTTCACCATACCGGTGCCCGACTAAGTCTATCTCCTGGTCACGCGGCAAGTCTTGCTTAAGACTAATGCGGCGCAACGCCAAAATGGCGCCACATGCGGTCGGCATTGCGATTGCCACGCAAAGCCGCCGCGCGTATCAGGCACGGCAGTTCTTATCTTTCGCATACCGGCGAGCCGCTTCGTTGCCTGCCAGAAACGACCCACAAGTTTACGCCCGCCGGCTTCGCGCGGTGCTGATCAGCTCGATCCCCGTGCTCGAGGCGCGCGGCATCGTGATCGTGCTGATGGCCGGCATGGTCGGCGTCATCGCGGGCGCGCTGGTCACCGGCATGAGCGCGTTGGTGCAAGGCATGCATTACCTGCTGTTCGACGTGCAGCCAGGCGGCCGGCTTTCGGCGATGTTCTCGCTTGCCGATCCGGTGCAGGCGATGTTCCCGGCGATCGGCGGCCTGCTGCTCGGCCTTTCCCTCATCTGGCTCAGAAAGCGCAAGTTCCGCACACCTGTCGACCCGATCGAAGCCAACGCCCTCTATGGCGGGCGCATGTCGCTCACGGATACTTTCATCATCGTGGCGCAGACGATGATCTCAAGCGGCTTCGGCGCCTCAGTCGGGCTGGAAGCCGGTTACACGCAGATCGGCTCCGGCGTAGCTTCCCGACTTGCCCGCGCTTTCCGGCTGCGCCGCAACGATGTCCGCATGCTGGTCGGCTGCGGCGCGGCCGGCGCGATCGCCGCCGCCTTCGACGCGCCGCTGACCGGCGCCTTCTACGGTTTCGAGCTGGTCATCGGCATCTACTCCGTCGCCAATGTGGCGCCGGTGATGGCGGCGGCGATCGCCGCTTCGCTGACGGCGGAAATGTTCGGCGGCGTACCGTTCCCGCTGGAACTCTCAGGTCTGCCGAATCTGACCGCCGGCGAGTATGTGCCATTCTTGCTGCTGGGGCTGCTCGGCGGGGCTGCCTCGATCGCGATCATGCATCTGGTGAGCATCGTCGAGCGGCTCTTTGTACGGTTGTCGATCGACGTGTCGGTCAGGCCGTTCATCGGCGGCATCTTCGTCGGCTTGCTCGGGCTGGTCACGCCGCAGGTACTCTCCAGCGGCCATGGCGCGCTACACCGCGAGTTCGCCATGAATTATGCCCTTCCCGTGGTGGCGAGCGTCTTCGTGATGAAGCTGGCGGCCTCCGCCATCTCCCTCGGCTCGGGCTTCCGCGGCGGCCTGTTCTTCGCCTCGCTGTTTCTGGGGGCCTTGCTCGGCAAGGTCTTTGCCGGCGTCATGGCGCTGACCGCGCCGTCGGCTGGCATCGACCCGGCGGTCGCCGCCGTCGTGGGCATGACCTCGCTTGCGGTGGGCGTCGTCGGCGGTCCGCTGACCATGACGTTCCTGGCGCTGGAATCCACCCGCGACCTGACGCTCACCGGCGTGGTGCTGGCCGCCTCGATCATGTCGGCGATCCTGGTGCGCGAGACCTTCGGCTACTCCTTCTCGACCTGGCGTTTCCACCTGCGCGGCGAAACGATCCGCAGCGCCCATGACGTCGGCTGGATGCGCAGCCTCACCGTCGGCACGATGATGCGCAAGGACGTCCGCACCGTCCCTGCCTCGACCTCGCTCTCCGAATTCCGCAAGGAGATCCCGCTCGGCTCGGCGCAGCGGGTCATCGCCGTCGAGCAGGCCGACCAATATGTCGGCATGCTGCTGGTGCCGGAACTGCACAGCGATCGCTCCGATGGCGAAATGCCGGTGAGCGCGCTCGCCCAGTTCAAGGACGCGGTGCTGGTGCCGTCGATGAATGTCCAGACCGCCGCCGAGACCTTCCAGCGCACCGGGGCCGAGGAGCTGGCGGTGGTCGAGGATTTCGACGAGCGCATCGTGCTCGGCCTGCTCACCGAGAGCCATCTGATGCGCCGCTATGCCGAAGAGCTCGACAAGGCGCGCCGCGATCTTTCCGGCGAGGGCTAGTCGGTCGACGGCACAGCCACTCGCAAGCTCTACATCATCCAGAGCGCCGACTGATCGTCGACCCTTTGCACGCCGAAGCAGGCTTCGGACGACGTGCGATCAGTGATCGATCGGCCCCTTCGGCGAGACAAGCGTCGTGCCCGCGGTGGTCGGACGCTCGATCATGCGGCGCACGCGCGGCGGGTTGTCGCCGCTGTGCAGCGCGCGGATGCGTTCGCCGACCACGGCGTCGGCATGGGTGGCGCGCCGGTTGTGGCGGATATACTCGACCCAGGTCGGCGTGTGGTAGTGCTCGATCCACACCGACGGATTTTCGAGGTCGCGGGCCAAAGTCCAGTTGCGGGCGCCGTCACGGCGGCGGATGCGGCCGCGCTCGGCCATGGTCGCCAGGAATTCCGGCACGTCCTCCTCGCGGATGATGTACTCGATCATGATAGCGATCGGGCCGCTGCGCGGCTTGAGGTCGAGCGCCAGCATCGGTTCCTTGAAACGGTTGAGCGGATCGAGGTTGAGCACCGTCTGCCGCGGCAAGGGTAGGACGAAGCCGATGGCGCCGCCGGCGAGCATCGCGACCGCCGCAGCGGTCAACGCGGTCTCCGCGCCATGCGCGTCGGCGACGACGCCCCAGATCCAGCTGCCCAGCGCGATGCCGCCGAAGGTCGCCGTCTGGTAGATCGACAGCACGCGGCCGACCACCCAGCGCGGCGTCGACATCTGCACCGTGACGTTGAAATGCGAGAGCGCGATCACCCAGCAGGCGCCGCCGATGAGCAGGCCCGCCGATGTCTGCCAGGCATTGCGGCTGACTGCGGCGTTGAGGGCGCAGAGCGCGAAGCCGCTAAAGGCCATGCGCACCATCGTCTCGCTGGACAGCAGCTGCCTGAGCCGCACGCTGATCAGCGCGCCGCCGACCGCGCCGATGCCGAAGGCGCCGAGCATGATGCCGTAGGTCAGCGCATCGCCCTTGACGACATCGCGCGCCACCAGGGGAAGAAGCGCCAGCACCGCGCCGGCGCTGAAGCCGAAGGCCGAACCTCGGACCAGCACCTTGGCGATGTTGGGCGACATGGCGACATAGCGCAGGCCGGCGCCCATTGCCGCGCCGAGTGACTCGCGCGGCAGGGTTTGCTCGGGCAGCGCCGGCTTCCAGCGGGCGAGCACGACGATCAGGCCGATATAGCTCGCGGCATTGGCGGCGAAGGCGGCCGCCGCACCCGCGGCAGCGACGATGACGCCGCCTATGGCCGGGCCGACGCTGCGGGTGATGTTGAAACCCAGCGAATTGAGCGCGACCGCCGCCGGCACCTTGGCGCGCGGCACCATGTCACCGACCGAGGCCTGCCATGACGGGCTGTTCAGCGCCGTGCCGCTGTCGATCAGGAAGGTGAAGGCAAGCAGCGTCCAGGGCGTCATCCAGCCTTGCCAGGTGAACAAGGTCAGCAGCGCCGAGACGACCAGCATGAAGGTCTGCGCCACCAGCATCACCTTGCGGCGGTTGAAGCTGTCGGCGATGGCGCCGGCAACGAGCGCGAACAGCATGATCGGCAAGGTAGTCGAGGCCTGGACCAGCGCCACCTGGTAGGGCGAGGTGGCGATCGTGGTCATCATCCAGGCGGCGCCCACGCCCTGGATCAGGCCGCCGAAATTCGACACTAGGCTGGCCGACCAGACGGCGCGGAAGATGCCGTGCCGGAACGGCGCCAGCGCGGAGACGCGTTCGCTTTCCGGCTCGTCGTCGATCATGGTTGCGCCTTCATCCGCTATAGAGGCTCGCCGCGCCCGCGCAGGCGGGCGACTCGCCAAAGAGTGCGACCCAACAACAGGATGGCAAAGGCGAAAATGCGTCGGCGAAGCTTTAAGCCAAGCATCTGGCCTGTCTGGACCAACTTTGGGTTATTTCGCACCTCTCTCCTCGGCATGCAGGGCCTCGGTCAACGCGCCTGTTGTCTCGCCATTCATGTAAAGCCTGAGCAGCATTTCCATGCCGACGAGACGCAGGCGCGACGTTTCCTGGCTGCTTGCCATGTCGATCAGGTCGTCCAATTCGGAAGCAGACCATTTCATCGCGTCGCGCAGCAGGCCACCGCGCAGCAGGCCCTGCGTGCCAGCCGAAAAAGCGGCATCCATCTCGAAGCCGTTCTTTGCGGCGCGAATGTTTTCGCGCGGCAGATGGCGTTCGGCGACCTTCTTGAGCAGCCACTTGCCGGTCCCGTCGCGGTATTTCTGCCGGCGCGGCAAATGAAGGGCGAAGTCGATCAGCCGGTTCTCGAGGAACGGCACCCTGAGCTCGACGGACGCCGCCATGCTCAACCGGTCGTGCCGGTGCAGCAGGTCCTGCAGATGCGAGTAAAGGTCGTAAAAACAGCTTGCCAGGAAGGCGCGATCGCCGGGCTGCGCGACGCCGTCCAACCTGTCGAACAGCTTGGTCTGCAGGAAATTCAGCTCGGGCGACAGGGCTCTGAGCGCCATGGCGCGGTCCGTCGGCGAGCCGCGACCGATCGAGTTGCGGAACGGGGCGCGGCGCAATTCAGCGAATTTGCGGTCACGCCCGGCCTTCGACCGGAACAGGCGCTGCAGCCAGGACTGGCGCCAGAGCCTGACCGTCGATGCCTGCCATTTGTAGCCGCCGAAAAGCTCGTCGGAACCCTCGCCGGTCAGCAGCACCTTGACGCCATCGGCGCGGCACTGCTCGGCAAGCGCCAGCAGCGCCGCGTGGCTGGCATGCCACCCGTCGGTTTCGAGGTGCCAGACCGCGCGCGGCCAGAGCTCGAGGAACCGGTCCTTGTCCAAAGGCACCCGACGCAGGCTTACGCCGACATGCCGACCGGTCCGCTCTGCATCCTCGGCCTCGCTGCGGCCGAGCTTCGGGTCGACGACGTAACCATGCATCTCAGGCCTGAAGCGTTTGGCAAGCGCGGTGATCAGGCCGGAATCGATGCCGCCGCTGCAGGCGGTGGCAAGGCTGGTATCGGCGATGCAATGCAGCTCGACACTTTCCTCGAGCAGCGTCCGGAGCGTCGCCATATGTTCGGCGTCGGATGTCTTGTCGCCGGAGATGCGCGCGGTCTCCAGGACGTCGAGGACATGCCAGAAGCGGCGCTTCTCGATGCCCTGCGCCGTGATCTTCCAGAGGCCGGCCGGCGGCAGGCGCTCGATGCCGTCGAAGACGCTGTAGCTCGAATCGCGGCTCTGCCAGGCCAGCCGCAGCGTCAGCTCGCGCGTGTCGATCCGGCGGGTAAAGTCGTGGCAGGCGAGGATCGCCTTGTCCTCTGAGGCGAACAGCAGTCGGTCGCCGGTCTCGGCGACCGACATCGGTTTGATGCCCAGCCTGTCCCTGGCAAGCCACAAGGCGCCGGCGCTGGCATCGAAATAGGCGAAGGAGAACATGCCGTCGAACAACGGCACCGCTTTTTGCGGGCCCCAGTGATGCAGGGCCTGAAGCACCACCTCGGTGTCGGACACCGTGCGGAACGTCAGGCCTTCCGCCTCCAGCGACTTGCGCAATGCGCGAAAATTATAGACCTCGCCATTGTAGCACAGCACACCGTCGCCGGACGCGGTCAGCATCGGCTCGCGCGCGGCGGGCGATGGGTCGATGATGGTCAGCCGGCGATGGCCGAGCGCCAGGCGGGCGTCGTTCCAGTTGCCGTGATCGTCGGGACCGCGATGCGCCAATGCCTGCATCATGCGCGCGACGTCGCGACGATCGCCGCTGCCGATCGGATCGCGCTTTCGCCAGACGCCGGCTATTGCGCACATGGCCCGCCGGCCGTTCTTGCCTGATGCATCGCTTCCTGAAAGTGGCCTAGGACGAGGGCGCCGACCGATGCCGGCGCGCTTCACAATCTAGCTGCTACAGATGCCGCTGCAAGATCATCCGGGTCGGGGCGGAGGCCACCCGACGCTCGCGGCCTTGCGTCAGAAGCCGTGCTCGATGCGTTCGAAGATGACGTTGGTGAAGGCCGAGATCTGGCCGCCGATGAAGGGACCGGTCAGCGCCACCACGAGCATGATGGCGACGATCTTCGGCACGAAGGTCAGCGTGATTTCCTGAATCTGTGTCAGCGCCTGGATGAGCGCGATGCCGATGCCGACGACCATCGCCACCAGCACCACGGGAGCGGAAGCGGTAAGAACCGTCCACACGGCGTACTGGACGATGTCGAGGGCATCGGCCTCGTTCATGGCTGACCTCTCGCGAGCCCGCTAAAGCGGGTCGCATGAAAAACAGTTCACGCGACCTGTTTTTGGTTTTGATTTAAGCATGTCTTTGCCCCGAAACCGGATCCACTTTCGTGAGACATGCTCAGGCGGCCGGCTTGATCGACACGCCCGCGCCGACGGGAACCTGGGTGCCGTCCTGCAGCACGGCGATCAGGCCGCTGCTGGAGAGCGTCACCGAAGCCACCGTTCCGGTTGTCTTGCCGTCGGCCGAGGTGATCGAGCGGCCGATCAGCGCATCGGCCTGCGACAATGCCGAGGACTGCATGATCTGGTCGAGCTTGGTGTTGGTCTGCACCGACTGCTCGACCTGGGAGAAGGTGGCGAGCTGCGCGACATATTGCGTGGAATCCATCGGCTTGGTCGGATCCTGGTTCTTCATCTCGGCGATCAGGAGCTTCAGGAACGACTGGTAGTCAACCGCCGTCTTGGAAGTCTTCTGGCTGGCCTGGTTGGCGCCAACCGGGATCGTTGTCGTCATGTCGACGGCCATTTTATGCTCCTACAGCCAATGCGCGCGGCGTTTGGGAAATGTCGTCATCGTCTTCGAGCACCCTGCGCTCGAGCGGATAGAGCGCGCGGATCGCTTTCAGCGCCTCGTAGATCTCATCCTCGCCGACCATCCGGTCGATCTGCTTCAGGCTCTTGCAGATGTCCTGGTTGTCGAAGCTTGCGATCAGCATCGGCAGCGAGCGGCGGAACATCTCGCGCGCCTCGGGGGCGCCGAGCGGGTTGATCAGCATGATCTGCACGATGAAATAAAGCTGCCTGAGCGGCGTAGAGGCCTGATCGGCCTGGAGGACGTGGCTTTCGAGCAGGAACTGCACGTCGTTCATCAGCTCGATGGTGACCTTGCGGTCGACGCGGATGACCGCGCCGTTGATATAGATCTTCTCGTTGGGCTTTAGCGAGATCTTCAGCGTGTTGGTCATTGGATGCCGTCTCGGATGATCTGGGAGACCTCGATCAGTCCTTCGAAATTATTGGTGCGGCCCTGGCGGATGTCTTCCGTCTCGCGCAGCAGCCATAGGCCGATCGAGATCAGGTTGGCGCGCAGTTCCTTGGGCAGGGCGTTGTCGCTGGAGCCGAGATCCTCGACAAATGTGGTCCAGATGCGGTTGGTGAAATGCAGCGCCTCGACGGCTTCCATCGACTCGGTGCCAACGGCTGCTGCCGCCGCCAGCATGTCGATCGACCGGGTGAGCAGCTGCCGCTCCCGGTCCTTGGCATCGGCGACGGAGTCGGTCTGGATGTCGGCGTAGGAGAATTGATACATCGTCGGCGCTCTGGCGTTCCGGTTTACGTGTTCAAGTCAGATAGTTCAGCAGGCTGAGCTGCTGCAGACGCGCGGTCAAGGCGAAGGAGGTCTCGATATGCTGTGTCAGGTCGGCGACCCGGGTAGCGGCTTCCGCGGGATCGACGCCTTCGAGATCAACGATATGCTTCTCGAACAGGTCGACCTGGGTTTTCATGCGGTCGCTGGCGTCGGATACGCGCTGCTGGGCAAGGCCCGTTTCGGCCCGCACCTGGGTAATGCCGCCGATGGCTTCGCCGACCAGCGCCTGCGCGCGGCTGACGACCGCGTTCTGGGCGGCCTCGCTGATGCTGCCGGTAAGCAGGCTGCTGACCATGGCGGACGCCATGGCGAGCTTGCGGATACCCTGTTCGTTGGCGCTGACCGAGGTCTGGGTGGTTTCGTTGAGCGAGATGCGGCTGGTGATCTGCTCATCGGTGGCGCTCGACCAGTTGGCCTGCCAGCCGGCGCCCAGGAATTGCGGCTCGACCTTGGTGGTGATGAAGTCGTCCATCTGGGCAGCGGTGATGTTGGCCGCCGCCGGGGCGGTCTGGACAAAGCCGAAATAGCTCGAGAAGGCGGCATCGAAGGCGGCTTTGGCCGGCGAGCCCGTGGCGTTGAAATCGTCGATCGGCTTGACGTCGGTGTTGGTGCCGGCAAACAGATATTCGCCGTTGACGCTCGTGTTCAAAATACCCGTCATCTGCTGCAGCGCCGAGGCGCCGGCGGTCTGCAGGATGCTGGTCGAGGAGTCGCCCGACACGCCGCTGGTCAGCGCCGACAGGAAGCTCTGCGCGGCACCGGCGATCTGGCCGAGCGAATCCTGGGTCGATGTCAGTCGCGCGGTGACGAGCGCGTTGGAATCGACGATGCCGTTCAGCCGGTCGAGGTCGCGCTGGAAGGTGACGGCCTGGGTCGTGCGCCCGCCAAGCGCCAGACCGACATCCGCGACCTTGCCGGTCGTGGATTCCGTCGTCGCCTTCACAAGGTCGGCCTGCATTTTCGCTTGCTGATAACGCAGGGCGTTGGAGATGGAGGCTGAGGAAACGGCTGTCGCTTTCATGAATTATCCTACCGCGCTCATCAGGGCGTCCAGCATGTCGCTCACGGTCTTCATCATATGCGCCGAGGCCTGATAGGTGTGCTCGAGGTCGAGAAGCAGGGACATCTCCTGATCAACGTTGACCCCGGTATCGTTGGACAGCGCCTCGGCCGTTCGCGCCGCCAGCGCCTGCTTGCTGTCGGCATTCGTCGAGGCCTGCTGGCGCACGCCTTCGAACCATCCGATGGCGTTGGCCGCGTAGTCGGAGACGCCGGAGCTGACGGCGATGCCGGCCGAGGCATCGAAGGCCATCGGCTGATCGAGCTTGTTGCCGTAGCTGATCAGAAGGTCCGAATAGGATGCGTTGCCGGTGTTGACGACATAGGCCGCGCCGTTGGCGCCGCCGTCGCGCAACAGCGCGGGATTGCCGCCAGCGCTCGGATCGAAGGCGGCGTTGACGCCGATCGATCCGGCGAGGCCGTCGACCAGGGTGCCGGCGGCCGGGATTGCCGGCGCGCCGGACCATGTGAACAGGCCGGCCGCATTGGGCTGCGACGGCGCGGTCTCGGCAAATGCGGTGACAAGGCCGCGCGCGATTTCGTCGAGCTGGCTCTGCATGGTTGAGGCGACGCCGTCACGCAGCTTCAGCAGGCCCGCAAGCTTGCCTTCGGCGGTCGCGTTGTCGCCAGTGCCGGCCGAGACCGGCACGTTGTCGATGTAGACCGTGTTGCCGGGCGTGCCGGCCGAATAGCCGGCCGACGGCGCGAAGGTCACCGAGCGCGGCACGGTCTCGAACAGCGTCGTGCCGTCCTTGGTGGTGACGACCATGTCGTTGTCGCCGCGCGTGAAGGTCGATACCGGGACATATTCCGATATCTTCTTCAGGAGCGCGTCGCGCTGATCGAGCGCGTCGGACACGTCGGTGCCAGATCGCGTGCCGGAGATGACGGCCTTGTTGGCATCCTGGAACTGGCCGAGCAGGGAGTTGAGGTCGTCGACGGCGGTGGCGATCTGGCTGTCGGCCTGGGTGCGGAAGTCCTGGATCGCCTTGGTGCCGCTGTTGAGAGAATTCACCACCTGCTTGGCGGCATCGATGACGCTGGTGCCGAGGTTCTGGTTCGATGGCGTCGTGGCGTAAAGCTGCAGAGATTGTTGCAGCTTGGCGATGGCCGTCGAGGGAGAGGACGCGTTGTCGACCCCGTTGACCGACAGTTCGAGTTGATCCATGCCGTTGTAAAGCGCGCTCTGGCCGCTCCATGCCGACAGCGCCGAAAGGTTCTGGCGGAACAGGAGCTCGTTCGCGGCGCGTTGGATTTCCACCGCCCGGGCGCCCGGCGCCGTGCTGGTCACCACGGCGATGCGGCGGGTATAGTCAGGGTTCGACGCGTCGGCCACATTGCGCGATACGACGCTGGTCTGCTTGGACGTGGCCAGGAGCGCCGATTGGGCAATGCTTAGTGCGGAGGAAAGCGACATGCTGATCTTTCACGGGCGGCGCCCGTCGTTTATCTCTTCAAGTTGACGAGGACGTCCATCAGGTCCGAGCCGGTCTGGAAGACCTTGGAATTGGCGGTGTAGCTGCGCTGCGCCGCAATCATGTTGGTCAGTTCCTCGGCGATATCAACGTTGGAGTTTTCGAGCGCCCCGGAGACGATGGAGCCGAGCTTGCCCTCATTGGCAAAGCCGATGTGGACGGCGCCGGAGTCGGTGCTCTGCACATAGATGTTGCCGGGCATTGCGGTGAGATTGTCGGGGCTCTGAACGTCGGCAAGCGGGATCTTGTAAAGCGCCTTGGTCGAGCCGTCCGCGAACTGAGCGTAGATGACGCCGTCCTGGCCGATCTGAACCTTCTGGATGGAGCTCGGGGCGTTGCCGTTGACCTTGGCGTCGGCGACGGTGAAGCCGGTGCCGAGCTGGGTCAGCTTGGAGAGATCGAGGTTGAGGGTCTGGCCGCCCGGAACCGTGAAGGAGACGCCCGTGGTCGTGCCGCTGAGCTTGCCGGTGGTGGTGTCGAAGGTGAGGTTGGCCGATCCCAGCGCACCGCCGGTATAGGGGAAGGAGGTGCCGGGGGTCGCCTTCGACTGATCGAAGACCGAGACTTCCCATGTTCCCGTGCCGGTCTTGGTGAAATAGACGTCGAGCAGCTTCTTGTTGCCGAGATTGTCATAGGCGACCAGCGAGGTTTTCGACGTGTATTCGGCGGTCGCGCTATTGCTGGACGGCAGCGGGCCGGAGGGCGGCGTCGCGCCCGCGGGCAAGTTGCCGGAGAACAGGCCCTCGGTGCTCGGCGTCGCCGTCATTTGCTGATCGGAGATCTGCACCGGCACGAGGCCCTCGAAGCCGTTGGCGGTCGCTGCCGGATCGCCATTGGCGTAGTCGTAGGCCATGAGCTGGTAGCCCGCGGCGTTGACCAGCCGGCCCTGCGCATCCGGGACGAAGGAACCGGCGCGGGTGAGATAGGGCGTGCCGCCGGCATCCTGGACGACGAAGAAGCCGTCGCCGTTGACGGCAAGATCGGACACCGAGGTGGTGTAGGTCATGACGCCTTGCGTGCCGACGGCCGAGCGGATCGTGGTGGTCACGCCACCGGAATTATAGGCGCCGCCGGTGCCGGGCATGATCAGTGACGAGAACTCGGCCGAAGAGCGCTTGTAGCCGGTGGTGTCGGAGTTGGCGATGTTGTCGGCCACCGCGGAGAGGCGGTTGGCCTGCGCGTTCATGCCGGAAACGCCGGTCCGCATCATTCCGTAGAGGCTCATCGATGGATCTCCGCAGTGCCTGGGTAGCAGGCCGTAAAATTATGCCTCGTGTCTTGCGCGAGGCTGGCGCGGGATGGGCCTAGACCGCGATGGCGCTTCGTTGAATCGCCAACGCGCTCTGACTCTTCGTTGGAGCATGATCCTTGTCCGAAAACCGGTTCCCACTTTTTGCTTTCGCTGACCTTCGGTTCGGGATCACGCTCGAGGGCGGCCATCAAAACACCAGCCGGTAGCCGAGGAACCTCTTGGAATCGATCGGATCGTGACCGAGCTTCTCGCGCAGCTTCTTGCGCAGCTTCGAGATGTGACTCTCAACCACGTTCTCCTCGACCTCCTCGTCGAAGATGCCGTAGATGGCGTTGAAGACCTGGGTCTTGGTCACGCGCCGGCCGCGGTTGCCGGCCAGATATTCCAGGATGCGTCGCTCGCGCCGCGGCAACGGCAGCGGCTCGCCGTTGATCTCCGGATCGCGGCCGTCCATGAAGATCCGCATCGACCCGACCTCGGTATAGGCGGCCTCTTCGGAGCCGCGGCGGCGGATGGCGGTGATGCGGGCGAGAATCTCTCGGATATGCACCGGCTTGCGGACGACATCGTCGACGCCGCTTTCGAACAGCCGCAGCGTGTGCTCGAGCGAGTGATGTTCGCTGAGCGCGATCACCGGCGCGCCGGTGCGGTCGCGGATCTGGCGCGGCGATATCGCGCCTTCGCGGCAGTCGCCGATGAGAAAGGCCCTGACGGATCTGAGATCGGTGTCGGCGGCGGAACTCACCCACTCGCCGAATTCGCCTGGCGCGAAGCCGGCAGTGGCCACCCCCTCGCGATCGAAAAGTGAAGAGTAGCCCTCTGTCACGAGCTCTCGCTCGTCAACGATCACGATCATCGGCCCGCCCTCCGAATCATTTCACTTGCCCCGTGCGGAAAGGCGTACCCGGCTCGACGAATCCTGGAAAACCATCATTTCTTGTAGCTATTTTCTTGGGAGTTTTTTTGGGAGCCGTAATAAAAGCGGTTGCGCTGGTGTGTTCGCGCCAGCTGCTGACCGACGAATATCGGCGCCGGCGGGACAGGCTGGCGAAGGTCGACCGACTCTCAGGTACAACAACTACTGATTGCAGAAAGTGCTGGCATTCGGCGTCCACTTGCCGAAGCCGGTGGCGACCATGTTGGCGATGACGCGGCAGACATAGACCTTCTGCGCCGGGTCATTGTCGGGGCCGGCATGATAGCGGGCGACGGCCATCGACCAGGTCATGTGCCGGGCATGCAGGCTGACCAGGAAGCGTGCCGCGTAGTCGACATTGCGATGCGGGTCGAGCATGTCCTCGACGCTGCGGAACTGCGCGCCGTGATAGCGATGGTTGATCTGCATGCAGCCGAGATCGATCAGCGTCTTGCCCTCGCGACGCGCGTTCTCGAATGCGGCGAGCGCTTCGCCGCGACTGCGAGGAAACACAGCTTTTCCTTCTATATTCAAGGCATTAGGCTGAAGGCTGCCCTTCTTTCCGGTCTCGGTCAGGCCGACGGCGTACAGGATTCCGGCGGGCACCCCGTAGCGATCGGCGGCGCGCAGGATCTCCGGCTCGCAGGGATTGGCTGCGGCGCTGGCCGCGCCGGCAGCGAAACTAGATATACATATCGTCGTCAGCACGCTCGCGAAGAGGCGAAGCGGGTCGACCGAATTCCTGTGCGCCATCGCCATTGTTCCTTCCCGGTTGCCGGCCGCCGCCCGCGCCGTTGCCGCCCGAGTTCCCAGGCTGGAACGAAGGCTGGTCGCGGCCTGTCGACATCGGCATGGCGCTGGTTGCGTCGGCGCGGCTGGCCGCATGGGCTGCTATCGAGGGTTGCAGGATGGTGACCTTGTCGACGTCGAAGCCGAGGCTGCGCATCGACTTGACGACGGCGTCGCTGTCGGCGGCGAGACGGCGGTATGCCTCGTGTGTCTCGGGCTTCATCTCAATCGAAAGTCGCTCCCCCGAGAGCCGCAGGCTGGCGACAACCGATCCGAGCTCCGAAGGGTGCAGCTCGATCTTCAGCACGTGTGTCGGAACGGCAACAGAATTGGTCGTCTGGGAGCCCGTCGAGGCGCTTGCAAAGGCTTGCTGGACGCCATGGTCGGAGGCAAGCCCTTCAACCAGCGCCGATACCGTCTGGCCGATCGGGTTTTGCGCCGGCACCGGGAAGCTCTGCTGGCTGACGACTTCCATGCGTCCGGCGGAAGAAGACGGCTTGCCCGGAGTCTGCTGCGCGGCCGACTGCGATTGCAGCGAAGCCTTGGATGCGGAAGCCGGCCGCCAGCCCTGCGGCGGCAACGGGCTACCGGCCGTCGGATCATCCCCTCGCGCCGGCAAGGCATCGGCATCACGCCGGCCCGGCATATCGAGAGCCATTTGCGCCTTCACCGGCTTCTGCCCAAAATCGGGCCCGGAATCGTCCGCTGCCGTCGAACGGGTGGATCGCGACAGCGGCTCGGCGGAACTGTCGATCGCCGTGCGCTTGCCGGCGCGCAGCCGCAGTTCCAGCGATCCGTGGTCGCCGGCGGCTTCTTCACCATCAGCGCCGCCCGCGCCCGACGATTGCGCGAAATGCTTCATGTCGCCCAGCGCCATCAGCAATGGCAAGCGGTCCTGCAGCGGCGTGGAATCATCGGCTTGCGCCGCGGTATCCTTATCCGCGGTCTGCTTCGCGGATAAGGATTGCCCGTCGGTCTTCGCGGACTTTCCCGTCGCCTTCTGCGAACCGGTTTTCCCCTGCGGGTCCTGGTCCGGCTCATGCCTGCCGGCATTGGCCGGCAAGCGCCTTGCCGGATGCGCGTTCGGTATTACCGGTCCGGCCGTGTGCTTGTCCTGTGGGCTCTCGGTCCCATGCACCATCTTGCCGAAATTCTGATCCCCATCCTTGTCGCCGGCAGTGTGCTGCCGGGACGGGGACTGTGTCGAAGCAAAGCCCGGCAAGGTCTGGTTGACGCTGGTCATTTCGGGGCTGCTCCGAGGAGTTGGTCGATCTGGTCGAGCTGACGCCGCGTGCTGGTGACCGCCGCATCGATCGGGTCTTGCATATCGGGCGTCGCCGGTGCGGATGCCTTAACCACCGGCGCGGCGCCGGTCGGAGCCGGAGCGGCGGCCAGGGTTCCAGCCGATGCTTGCGCAGGCTGCGGGACAGGGGGCGGCGAAGCGGCGGACGTGTCTTTCGCCTGGTCGCTCGGCGCGACCGGCGGATCGCTCACCGCGACCGCGGGATCGGGTGCCGCGACCGGTGGCTGTTCGGGCATCGCTCCTTCCACGGGAGGCAAGTCCGCATTGGCCGGGTCGGCTGAGCCCTCGGTCGCGGATTTCCCTCCGTCGCCTCTTGCAACGATTGTCGGTGCGGTTTCGGCGTTTGCGGGCGCTTTCACCGGCGCCATCACTTCGCCCGCCACGGCCTGCGCGGCGTCGAGCAGGTCGCGGTCGCTTTGCGAAAGCTTGCCGCGATCGATCTTGCCGAGCTTGGCGCGCACTTCATCGACATTGGCCGATGTCATGATGGAAAGGCTCGAATAGAGCTGAGTGCGCGGGTCGTCCCGGCTGCCGCTGCCGTTGCGGCCCAGCTCGGCCTTCGCTGAGGCGAAAGCCGAGAGCTCGGTCATCCCGTCGATCGCGGCACGGCGCGCGATGCGCAGGTAGATCACTTTCTCGCGCTCGGGATCCATCATCGAGGTGATGTCGGCGATCTTGTCCTGGCTGATCGCCATGTGCAGCGTAATGACGCCGGAAACAAAGGCATCGGCGAACTGGCTGGCGTAAGGGGAATAGAGGTAGGACGCGACATACTGGGTCGAGGCCAGCGCGAAACGGGCGGCATCGCCCCGCGCGGCCGCCATGCCCACGGAGCGTCGAAGCGCTGCCTCCTCGACCAACGTGCCGGGGCTGAGCAGGCGCGCCTCGTCGAGCAGGTTCAGCGCTGCCGCCGGATCATCCGTCGCAAGCAGCGAGCCCTTGACCAGCGCCAGGAAGGCGCCGAGGTCGGCGGGCACGCCCAACGGATCGATCGGCTTCAGCATTTCGATCGCCTCGGCCGGCCGGCCGCTCAGATAGGCGACGACGCCTCTGGCGATGGCCAGGCTTTGCGGGTCGGTTGCCGCGCGCGAAGCCGCCGCCGCGACCGTCACCGGGTTGCCGCCGCTCATGCCGTAGACGAGCAGAGCGCGGAAGTTCTTCGGCTCCTTGAAATCCTCGGCATCGGCATTGCGCATCCGGGCGTCGATCATTTCGAGGAGTTTTGCCTGCATCGGCAACGCGGCATGATCGCCGCCGGCAATACGATCCTGGATCAGCTGCAGCGAACGCACCAGCTGATAGGGTTGCAGGGCGTCCTGCGCGAAGGCCGCCGATGACGGCCCGGCAACGAACAGCGCCAGCGCCAGCGCCATCCCAGCAAAAGCGTGATGCGGTTTTCCGTTCGGAATTGCGCCAAGGCAAAGAGATGGAGCGGTTCGCCGTTTCGCTGACACGGTGAAGCGCTTCATCGAACGGCCGATGACGGTCCTGGCCCTCATCCGCCGGCCGCCATCAGGATTTCGATGCGTCGGTTCGCGGCAGCCATCGGATCGGAGGCGATCTTTGGCTTCCGGTCGGCGAAGCCCGCGACCTCGGTGATGCGGCTTTCGTCGACGCCCCCGCGCACCAGCATATAGTAGGCCGAATGGGCGCGCGCGGTGGACAGCCGCCAGTTATCGTAAGTGTCGCTGCGAAACGGCCGCGCGTCCGTGTGGCCGCTGATGGTGATGGTGCCCTTCTTCTCGTTGACGATGCGGCCGATCTTTTCCATCGCCAGCACCAGCTCGCGGCGCGGCATGGCCGAGCCGATCTCGAACATGCCGAAATCGAGCTGGTCGGTGATCGAAATGACGACGCCCTTGTCGGTGGCCTCGACCGAGACGCCGTCGGCAAGCTTTTCACCCGGCGGGAATGCCTTGGCGAGCTCCTTCTTGATATCCGCCGCTTCCTGAAGAGCGGCTTTGCTCGGCGCCTTGTCGCTTTTGTCGGCGGCTTGCTCGGGTTCGGTCTTTTCCGCCTTCGCGGTTTCGGCCGTGGTGTCGGCCGCTGCATCCTCGCGCTTGTCGACTTCAGCTTTCCCGTCTTGGGCTTTCTCGGTCTTGTTTGCTTCGCCCGACAGCGTCTCGGCCCCGCTTTGCGCGGCCTTTGGTTCGCTCTTGGCGTCGGTCTTTTGCGGGGTTGCCAGCGGCTCCAGCGGCGCGGCCGTCAGGGCAGGAGCGGCGGCGACCTTCTCGCCGGGCTTGACCGGATCGCCTTCGATCCTGGCGCGTTCGGCGGTGGCCTCGGCGCCAGGCGCCGCCACTTGCTGCGACCAGAAATCCGGCGCGAACGGATCGCGATAGGATTCGCCGCCGGATGCGCCGGTTGCCGGACCCGCCGCCTGGGCGCCGCCTTCGCCCTTGGCGCTGACGTTCTGCATCACGCCCGTATCGGCGGCGATCTCCGCCAGCACCGCGTAGGGATCGGCGAACAGCTTTTCGTCGGAAAGCTGGGCATCCTGCGCCCCGGCCTTGGTCTGCCGGCGTTCGGAGGAACCGGCGCCGCCCTTGCCGTCATCGCCCGCCTTGGTCGCGCCCTGCTGCGGGTTATCCGCGGTCAATCCGACCTTGCTCGGGCCGTCGCCGAGGTCTTCCAGGCCCTTACGGCTGGAGTTGCGATCGATCAGCTCGACCGGGTTGAAATAGCTGGCGACGGCTGCCTTGGTCTGCTCGTTGGCGGCGTTGATCAACCACATGACGAGGAAGAAGCACATCATCGCCGTCATGAAGTCGGCGAAGGCGATCTTCCACACGCCACCATGGTGAGCGTCGTCATGACCGTCGTGATTGCGCTTGACGATGATGATCTCGTGCCGGGGATCGGCATGCTCGACGGCGCTCATGACAGGACCTCCGACAAGGACGCCGACCACTCGGCGATACGCGTCTCGAACACGGTTTCGTCGATGGTGACGGTCAGGTCGAAGCCTGGCGCCTCGGTGAAGTCGAGATTGGCGGCGCGGGATCCGAGCGCTTCTTTCAGCGGCTCGAACAGCGACAACGGCCCGCGGACAGCAATGCGCACGGCCTCGCTGTCGGCGACCGCCGCACTGATGGCGCGGGAAAGGGCGGCGAGCGAACGCTTCTGCAGGTCGTCGCTGAGAAGGCCGCCGACGATACGGGCGACGGTTGCGCCGGCAAGCTCGGCAACGCGCTGCTCCATGGCCTCGATGCGCGTGGCGACGGCGACGCCGAGATCGCCGCCGAAGCTCTCAAGGAAAGTTTGCGCGGCCTGGTCGCTGGCCTGGCGCTCGGCGTCGAGCGCTGCCTGATGGGCCAGCGCGAGGCGCGCCTCGAGCGCTACCTCCGCGTCGGCCACGGCCTCGGCGATCAGCGCGCCGATATCGGCCTGCGGCTCCGGCGCGGCCGGCAGATGCTCGGCGTCGCGCGCGGTCGGCGCCTGATTGGCACGCGGCGTGCGCGAACCAAAATCGGGCAGGAGATCGAAGAGGGCTGCGGAGGCCATGGCCTAACCCACGGCTTCCGGGACG
The DNA here is from genome assembly GCF_020165255.1 of Mesorhizobium sp. CA12. Classification (NCBI taxonomy): domain Bacteria; kingdom Pseudomonadati; phylum Pseudomonadota; class Alphaproteobacteria; order Hyphomicrobiales; family Phyllobacteriaceae; genus Mesorhizobium; species Mesorhizobium sp. CA12. The sequence continues at coordinate 301,322 of NZ_JAIUHT010000002.1, read as the reverse complement.
GCTGCCCATTTGCGCAGAATCTGCGCGGTGCGCTCCTCGTTGAGGTCAACCATGCGGGCAAGCCGGTCCTGCGGCGCCGGCCGGATTTTCTGGCGCAGGTCATCGAGCGGGGTTGTACCGGCGCGCGCGCCGGGCAGGGCGCCGGCCGGGGCCTCGGCGGTGATCGCGGCGACCGGCGCATCGGGCGTCGGCAAAGAACGCTGCACGTCGTCGAAGCTCGGGCCGGCAATGGCCGCAGGCCTTGCCGACGCCGTCAGCGCGGCGGCCATCGGCTTGAGGCCGAAGAACGCCACCAGGAAGACGACGACGATGAAGGCGCCGGCATTGATCAGCGTGCCGGTATAGGTGCCGATCGAGGCGAGAATGCCAGGCTGATCTATCGGCTCGCCGTCGAGGCCGTTGATGAATTCGACCGCCGAGACGTCGATGATGTCGCCGCGCTTGTCGTCGAAGCCGGTCGCCGAGGCGACCATCTTCTGGATATCAGCGACTCGCTTGGCGATCTGCTCCGGCGTGGCGTCCTTGCCGAGGATGGTCTTCAGGCGATCCTGGTTGACGACGACCGCGATCGACATCTTGTTGACCGTGTAACCGTTGGAGACGGTGGCGATCTTCTTGGAATTGATCTCGTAGTTCGTGATCTCTTCCTTGCGGTCGTTCTGCGATGTGGATTGCGGGCCCTCGGTGGTGGTGGTCTGCGTCTCGGGCAGGTTCTGCTCGACGCTGGTCGGGGTCGAAGCCTGCTTCTGGTTGCTGGCCTCGTTGGTCTTCACCGACTGCACCGAACGCTCGACGCGCGAGTTCGGATCGAAGATCGTCTCCTCGGTCTGGCGCGTGTCGGTGTTGACGTCGGCCTTGACGCTGGCGCGGAAATTGTCCGGGCCGAGATAAGGGGTGAGCGCGCGGCGGATGTTGTCGCCGATCTGCGCCTCGACCGTCTGCTCGACGCCCAGCGTGCGCGCGGCGCTCGTGTTGGACGGGTCGTCGCCGGCGGCCAAAAGGTTGCCGTTGGAATCGAGCACGGTGACCTTGTCGGCCGAGAGGCCGGGAACGGCCGCGGCGACGAGGTGGCGGATCGACATGGCGCTCTTCTCGGCATCGCTGCCCGCATAGCGGATGACCACCGAGGCGGAGGGCTGCTGCTCGTCGCGACGGAAATTGGCACGCTCGGACATGACGATGTGGACTCGAGCCGCCTTGACGCCGGAGATCGACTGGATGGTGCGCGCGATCTCGCCTTCCAGGGCGCGCACGCGGGTGATCTGCTGCATGAAGGAGGTGAGGCCGAGCGAGCCGACATTGTCGAACAGCTCATAGCCGGCGTTGGCGCTGGTCGGCAGGCCTTTCTCGGCAAGCAGCATGCGCGCCTGCGCGGTGGTGCCGGCCGGCACCATCACGGATGTGCCGTCGGAGCCGACGTCGAAGCCGATGCCGGCGTCGGCCAGCACCAGTCCGATCTGATTGACGTCGGAACGCTCGAGGCCGACATAGAGCGTCTCATAGGCCGGACGGTTGAGATAGACCGACGCGATGCCGATGACGGCCATGACCAGGGCCGCGATGCCGCCCATGAGCGCCAGACGCCTCACGCCGAAGCTCTTCAAATTCGCGATGATGCTCTGGATCTGTTCCGGCACGATTCAACCGCTCCCAGCATGACTGTCCGCCGGAAGACTAGACCGCGAAGCTTGTGCGAGGATGATAGGCGTGCCGCCGAAGGTCCAGCAAAGCGTCGACCCGGCTCTTATCGAAAAACGAAAAAGGCCGCGCCCGAGGCGCGGCCTTTCGCCGGTCGGAATATTTCTGCCGATTAGCCGTTCTTGAATAGCGCCAGGATCGACTGAGAGGAGCTGTTGGCGATCGACAGCGACTGGATGCCGAGCTGCTGCTGCACCTGCAGCGCCTGAAGGCGGGTCGATTCCTTGTTCATGTCGGCATCGACGAGCTGGCCGACGCCGCGGTCGATGGAGTCCATCAGGCTCTGGGTGAAGGTCTTCTGCAGGTCGATCGAGCTCTTGGCGGCGCCGAGCACGGTGGCGGCGTCGGTAAGCTGACTCATGACGTTGTCGATCTTGGTGACCATCTGCGTGATGATGTCGTCGGTCACGCCCGTCGCCGTGATGTCGAGATTGAAGGCGGAGACGTTGTCGATCTTGACGGGCGAGCCCGACACAGCGGCCTGGCCCGCGGTGTTGGCGGCGATGTCGGTGGCGCCGCCGGCGATCGAGGCCGCGTAAGCGGCATCATATGCCGACTGGTCCGCGGCGGTGGAATAGATCGAAGTCTTGCGATCGAGAATGCCCTGGTTCTTGACGGCCGTCGCGAGGCCGGAATCGAATAGTTTGGTGCTCTCGACATTGATGTCGATGGTGCCGAGCGAGATGGCGCCGGACGAGGAGCGGTTGAACGAGGAGACGATCTGGGCGTCGGGCTGGACGCCGTCATTGGCGGCCGCGACTTGGGTTGACGTGACCGAAAGGTAATTCGAACCGGAGAAGGTGGCGGCATCGGCGAAGGATTTCATCTGCGCCTGCAGCGTGGTGATTTCGGTCTGCGTCTTGGCCTTGTTGGCACCCGATTGGCCGACAGCCGACAAAAGCTTTGTCTTGATCTGGCCGATCGTCGAAAGGACGTTGTTCATGCCGGTATAGGCGGTGTCGACCTTCGAGGCGCCGAGACCGAGCGCATCCTGCACAGTCGACAGCGCCGAATTGTCGGAGCGCATGGTGGTGGCGATCGACCAGTAGGCGGCGTTGTCGGAGGCCTCGGAGACCCGGTAGCCGGTCGAGATCCGGGCCTGCGTCTGCTCGAGCGATTTGTTGGTGGCGTTGAGGCTTTGAAGTGCAGTCAACGCCGCAGCGTTCGTCATGATGCTCGCCAAGAAACTCGCTCCTTCTCAAAAGCCGGCATGCCACGCAGGCCGGGTCTCGACCTGTCCATGGGTTGCGAATCGTGCCGGTCGGGCCGATTCGACAACCTAAGTGATTGGTTAACCATACCTAGCGCGATATGGTTAATGGCCTGTTAAAAGTAGGCTTCCGAGAGGTTAGGGAACGAGGGTTGCGCGAGCCTTGAGCAAACGCAAATCGGGCCGCGCTTTTGGCGCGGCCCGATGCTTTGGTCCGGTCAGTATGAAGCGATCAGCCGCGGAAGAGCGACAGGATCGACTGCGACGAGCCGTTGGCGATCGACAGCGCCTGGACGCCAAGCTGCTGCTGAACCTGCAGCGCCTGGAGGCGGGTCGATTCCTTATTCATGTCGGCATCGACGAGCTGGCCGACGCCGCGATCGATGGAGTCCATCAGGCTCGAGGTGAAGGTCTTCTGCAGGTTGATCGAGCTCTTGGCGGCGCCGAGCTTGGTGGCGGCGTTGGTCATGTCCTTGAGCGCGGCGTCGACGACGTTCATCATCTGCTGGATCTGAGCGTCGCTGGCAGCGGTGGTGCCCGAGAAGATGGCCAGGCTGGCAACCGAATAGGTATCGCCGGCTGCGGGAGCTGCACCCAAGGTCGGGTTCTGAGCCGTGGCGGTCGTCGCGCCGGTGGTGCCGAGGCGAGCCGCATCGAGGATACCCTTCGAGGTCGGGGCAGCGCCCGAGTCATAGAGCTTGATGCTTTCCACATTGACGTCGATCGTCGAGATCGAAACCGCGCCAGCGGCGCTGCGGTTGAAGGCCGAGACGATCTTGACGTCCGCCGCCGTGCCTGAAGCCGTCGAGACGGACAGCATGTTGGTGCCGGAGAAGGTGGCGCCGTCGGCATAGGCCTTCAGCTGCTTCTGAAGAGCGGCGATTTCGACCTGGGTCTTTTCCTTCGAAGCATCCGTCTGGCCGTAGGAAGCGGTCAGCTTCTGCTGGATCTGGTTGATGGTCGTGATCGCGCTGTCCATGCCGGTGTAGGCGGTGTCGACCTTCGAGGCGCCGAGGCCGAGCGCGTCCGAAACGGTGGACATGGCCTGGTTGTCGGAGCGCATCGTGGTGGCAATCGACCAGTAAGCGGCGTTGTCGGAAGCCTGGGAAACGCGATAACCCGTCGAGATGCGGGACTGGGTGGTGTCGAGGTTCTTCTGGGTGGCGTTCAAGCTCTGCAGCGCGGTCAGCGCCGAGGCATTGGTCATGATACTGGCCATGGTACTCGTACCTTATTTTTACACGGATTTTTTGACATACCGGCATGTCCGGTATGACGGTGCGGCATCATGCCAATGACCGCTCAATTGGGTCACCCGCCATCTGCAGGCGACTATGGCGGCAAGTTGCTACCAAAGACCTAAATCGGACGGTTAATCGAAAATAATGTTGGAAGATTTGCGCGCAGCTTGCTCAAGCTGTCGAGGCGTGGCGCGGCATGCTTGTGCGGTCCGGCGGGAACGATCAGGTGAAGGATCGTACCAGGCTGCCGACCAGAAGGTTCCAGCCGTCGATCAGCACGAAAAACAGGATCTTGAACGGCAGCGATACCACCGTCGGCGGCAGCATCATCATGCCCATGGCCATGGTGACGGTGGCAACGATCAGGTCGATGACGAGGAACGGCAGGACGATGAGGAAGCCAATCTCGAAGCCGCGGCGGATCTCCGAGATCATGAAGGCCGGCACCAGGATGCGCAGGTCGACAGTCTCGCGCGAGACGGTCTGGCCGCGCTCGCGAGCGAGGTCGGCGAAGAGGTCGAAATCCTTGTCGCGCACATTGTGCAGCATGAAGTCGCGGAACGGGCCGGAAATCTTCTCGAACGCCTCGCCCTGCGTGATCTGGTTGTCCATCAGCGGCTTGACGCCGGTGTTCCAGGCCTGGTCGAAGGTCGGCGCCATGACATAGAACGTCATGAACAGCGACAGCGAGATCAGGATCAGGTTGGCCGGCGTCGATTGCAGACCGATGCCGGCGCGCAGAATCGAGAAGGCGATGACGAAGCGGGTGAAGCTCGTCACCATGATCAAAAGGCCCGGGGCCACCGAGAGCACGGTGAGCAGGCCGAACATCTGAATCAGATAGCCGACGGTCGTGCCGTCGGCCTTGCCGATGCCGCCAAGATCGAGCTGCTGAGCCGCGGCGACGGAGGTGGTGACGACGATGAGCGCCGTGGCTATGAGGAACTTTCTCATTCGAGCAGCATCGTCCTGACGAGAACCTGTTTGACGTGGCCGCCGCTGCGCAGCGCCGCGCGCTCCTCGAGATCGGCCTTGAGATGCTGGTAGCCGCTGGCGCCTTCTATCTGATGCAGCTTGAGCGTGCGCACATAGGCGAGCAGGTCCTGGTGGATCTGCTCGGTCATCTCCTGCGGCTGCGGGGCATCGTAGAGCAGCGACGCCTCCAGCCGGATCCAGACTTCCGACGGCGAGGCGAGATTGGTGGTGATCGGCGCCAGCTGCACCAGCGCTGGCCCGGCGCCCACCTTGCCGCCTTCGGCGGGTTTTTCCGCGGCACCGGCGTTTTCCGGAGCTGCGGGCACCGCTGCCGGCGTTTCGCCTTGCTTGAGATAGCCGCCGGAAAGCCAACCCATGCCGACGGCCGCGCCGGTCATGGCCAACAGCATGGCGAGCTGGATCGCCAGGGAAGGTCCCTTCTTGGGCTGGATTTGCTCGACATTTGCCACGGCAGCGCTCTCCCGGCCCTAGAAAGGAAGAACCTGGTCGAGGATCTGCTGGCCATAGGCTGGCTGCTGGACCTCGCTCACACGGCCACGGCCGCCATAGGAAATGCGCGCCTCGGCGATGCGCTCGTAGGGGATGGTGTTTTCCGCGCCGATGTCGGACGGACGGACCATGCCGGCGATGGTCAGCACCCGAAGCTCGTAATTGACGCGGACCTCCTGCGAGCCCCTGATCATCAGATTGCCGTTGGGCAGCACGTCTGTGACGACGGCGGCGACATTGAGCTCGAGGTTTTCCGAGCGTTTGATCTCTCCGTCGGCATTGGTCTCGGTGCTGGAGCTCAGGCCGGCGTCGCCCTTGCCGCTGGTGCTTGCCTTTTCCCATCCGAGATTGATGTCATAGCCAAGCTTGCGCGCGGCGGTGCGGCTGCGGTCGTTCTGGTTCTTGAAATTGGCCTTGTCGTTGAGCCTGATGTTGACGGTCAGGATGTCGCCGGCGCGCAGCGCGCGCGGATCGGTAAACAGCCGGCTCTGGCGATCGTCCCACAGCGAGAATTTCTTCGGCCGGGAGACAGGCGGCTCGGGGTAGCTGTAAGGGCCGGAACCGCCTTCGCCGATGCCGGAGCCGACCGGCGACAAAGCGGGCTCCCTGCCGACCTCCCTGAGATCGGTACCGCAGCCGGCCAGGGTGGCGAGGGCGATCAGGGCTAGCAATTTCAACTTCATGACGGATCGACCCTTCGCGCCGCGCTGGCCATGATGCCGGTGAGCGTCGCCGCCGCCTTCTGGTCCATTTCGTTCAGGATAACGCCGGCCTTGCGCGAATCGAGCTTCATCAGGATGGCCGCCGCGAGCTCGGCGTTGACCATCGCCAGACGTTCGGCGGCGGCATCGGGCTTCATGCCGGCATAGATCTTGACGACGCCGTCCTCGGCACGCGCCAGGAACACCTCGCGGCGCTTCAGCCATTCCTCGTATTCGGCCCGCTTTGCCTCCAGCGCTTTCATGCGCTCGTCGATGCCGGCCTGCAGCTGCTTCAATTCCTCGGCCTGGAGAGCGTAGCGGCGGTCGCGCGCGGCGTCCGCGATGTTGGAACAGAAGCGCTGGATCTCGCTTTCGTCCGGCGCCTTGCCGCCTGCGAGCGCAGCCGGCTGAAGCGGCGCGTTTTCATGTGTGAGCTGTGCCGGCTGAACCGGCGCCTGACCGCCCGGCAACATCTGTCGTACCTCGTCCGCATGGGCAGCGGTGCCGCCAAGCAGAGCAACCATTGCTGCGATGGCCCGGAAGCTCAGGTGACGGCGGGGTGTTAGGGAGGAAAGCGCGATCATCGGCATGCCTATTGGAGAACCAGATCGGCCTGCAAGGCGCCGGCCGATTTGATGCCTTGCAGGATGGCGATGATGCCGTCGGGCTTCACGCCGAGGCGATTGAGGCCCGAGACCAGCGTTTCGAGGTCGGGACCGTCGAGCACGGCAACGCGGGCGTCGGGCCGGCTCGCCTCGATGGCGGTGAAGGGCTCGACGGCGGTGTGACCCTTGGAGAAGGGTTCCGGCTGAACCACCTTCGGCGCTTCGGTGATGCGCACGGTGAGGGTGCCGTGGCTGATCGCCACGCGCGAGATCCTGACATTGCTGCCGATGACGATGGTGCCGGTGCGCTCGTCGATGACGACGCGGGCAGGGGCGTCGGATTCGACGACGAGATTTTCGATCTCAGCATAAAAACGCGCGGCCGAGACATTCCTCGGCCGCCTGATCTGCACCGTGCGGGCATCGCGTTCGGCGGCGACCCGCATGCCGAAGCGCTGCGAGGTGTAGTCGTTGATGGCGTCGGCGATGCGAATGGCGGTCGAGAAATCGGGATTGCGCAATTGCAGCGTCAACACGCCCTGGTCATCGAACTCGGCCGGCACCGAGCGCTCGACGATGGCGCCGTTCGGCACGCGGCCGGCGGTCGGCACGCCTTGCGTCAACTGCTCGGCCTGGCCCTGGGCGGTGAAACCGCCGACGATCACCGAGCCCTGCCCGACGGCATAGATCTCGCCGTCGGCCGCCTTCAGCGGCGTCATCACCAGCGTGCCGCCGGCGAGCGAGGTGGCGTCGCCCATCGAGGAGACGTCGATGTCGATACGGCTGCCCGACTGGACGAAGGGCGGCATGTTGGCGGTGACGATGACGGCGGCCACGTTCTTGGCGCGCGCTCGGCCGTCTTCGGTGGCAATGCCGAGATTCTCCAGCATGGCCCGGATCGACTGTTCGGTGAACGGCGAGTTGCGCAGGCTGTCGCCGGTTCCGGCGAGGCCGATGACCAGACCATAGCCGACGAGCTGGTTGTCGCGCGCGCTCTGCAGCTGGGCGATGTCCTTGATGCGCGCCGCGACCTGACCGGGCGGCAGCGTGCTTGGCCCGGTCGAGACCCGGAACATGCGCTGGGTGGTGGCCGGATCGTATTCCGGATCGTCGTAGACACCGCCGTTTTTCTGCGCGAGCTCCCGCTTGGCCTTGGGCGTCAGCCCATCCGCGAATGCCGGCTGCAGGCCGATGGCGGCGCTCAGCAGAAGAACAAAGGCGCGCATCACGAAGCGCCGACCTTGATGGTGCCGTCGGCCATCACCGTGCCGGAGATGATCTTGCCGCTGTCGGTGTTGCGGATCTTGATCTGGTCACCGGCAGCACCTGGTTGCAGCGTAACGCCGGCGGCCGAAATGGTGAGCGAGCCGGCGGTGAAATAGACCTGGACGGAAGCGCCCTGCTCGACCAGCCAGGCGTCGCGGATGGCAGTCACCGGGATGTAGCGGCCGGGCAGCAGCGTGCGCTTGGCAACCTTGCCCTGAAGCTCCTCCGAGCGCGTCGCCATGCCGTCCGGCTTGTGCTTGCCGGGGATGAGCGTCACCTGCTTGAGCGAGGCGGGCTCGATGGTCTCGCCGGGATAGATGACCCGGTTGGGGATCAGCACGGCCTCGCCGACGGCCTGGCCGGCGGCGATCTGGTTTGCCGACTGGCCGGTCGGGTCCTGCGCCAAAGCCGGCGTGCCGGCGGCCACCAGGACGGTGGCCAGCACGGCGCGACGAAGTGCGGAGGAGATCGGCCAGGCCATCATCCGTTACCTGATGTTCTTTGAGACCACCGAGGCCATGTCATCGGCGGCCTGGATGACCTTGGAATTCATTTCGTAGGCGCGCTGCGCCGAAATCAGCTCGGTGATTTCCTTCACCGGATCGACGTTGGAGGATTCGAGATAGCCCTGCTGGATCGTGGCGAAGCCCGGATCGCCGGGGACGCCCACATTGGCCGGGCCTGAGGCGGCCGTTTCCTGGAAGAGGTTGTCGCCGAGCGGCGCCAGGCCCGCCTCGTTGGCGAAGTTGGCGATCTGAAGCTGGCCGAGCAGCTGGAGGTCGGTCTGGCCCTGGATGCGGGCGAAGACCTGGCCTGTCTTGTTGACGATCACCTCGACCGCGTCGGTCGGCACAGAGATGGCCGGAATGACATTGGCGCCGTCGACCGTCACGAGCTGCCCGGTGGCGTTGGTGTTGAAGGCGCCGGCGCGGCTGTAGAGCGTGGCTCCATCGGCGCCCTCGATCTGGAACCAGCCCCTGCCGGTCAACGCCAGGTCGAAGCTGTTGCCGGTGCTGGTCAGCTCGCCTTGCGTGTGGACGTTGCGCACCGCCGTCGTCTTGACGCCAAGACCGATCGAGACGCCTTCCGGCACCAGCGAGGTGTTGGAACGATTGGGCACCCCTTGGGTGCGGTCGACCTGGTAGAGCAGGTCGGAGAATTCGGCCCGCGCCCGCTTGTAGCCGGTGGTGTTGATGTTGGCGATGTTGTTGGCGATGACTTCCAGGTTGGTCTGCTGGGCATTCATGCCGGTGGCGGCGATGGCAAGGGCTTTCATGACGCTAGATACTCATGCGGCTGATTTCGAGATAGGCCGAGACGACCTTGTCGCGGATCGCGATGGTGGTCTGCAGCGCCTGCTGGGCGCTCAGCACCGCATCGACGACCTGGCGCGTATCGGCGTCGCCCTTCAGGGCCTGTATCGACATCTGCTCGGCGCCCTGCAGGGTGTTGACGGTCTTCGTCGCCGCTTGGCTGAGCACCTCGGCGAAGCTGCTGCCGACGCTTTCGCCGGCCTGCGTTCCGACGCCGCCCTGCAGCAGGTTCGGTGACGCCTGCTCCGCCCCATCAACCGCCGTCTTGAATTGTATTGCCCCGATACCGCCGATCATTACTGGTTCCTCATCAGGTCGATGGTCATGGAAATCAGATCGCGAGCCTGCTTGATGACCTGCAGGTTGGCTTCATAGGAGCGGTTCGCCTCGCTCATGTCGGCCATTTCGACCAACGTGTTGACATTGGGCATCTTGACGTACCCTTTGGCGTCGGCGGCTTCGTTGCCCGGCTGGAATTCGATCGGGAAGTCCGAAGGATCGCGGGAGATCGCGTTGACTTCCACCAGCGAGCCGCCGGTTGCGCGGTCGACCTCGGACTGGAAGGTGATGGTCTTGCGGCGATAGGGATCGGCGCCGGGCGTGCTGCCGGTCGACTGGGCGTTGGCAAGGTTCTCCGAGACCACGCGCAGCCGCTCGGACTGGGCGCCAAGGCCGGATGCCGCGACTTTGAGGGCTGCAGTCAGCGCATCCATGATCAGCTCTTCACCACCATCGTCATCATCGAGTGGAAGGCCTTGACGATCGCCGTGTTGAGCTCGAAGGAGCGGCGAACCTCGCCGGCTTTCATCAACTCCTGTTCGAGAACCACGGTGTTCTTCGACGGCATGATCGCGCCGTCAGGGTCCTCGGGCTTGACGTTGAAGCCGGCATTGGCCCTTTCGGCGCCAAGGTGGCCAGTCTGCGTGGCGGCAAGCGTCACCGCGGTCCGGTCGAGGACCTTTTCGAAGGGCTCGACGTCATTGGCGGTGTAGCCGGGCGTGTTGGCATTGGCGATGTTGGAGGCAATCGCCGACTGGCGCACGGCCAGCCATTGCGACTGCCGCGTGGCGAGATCGAAAAGATTTACGGGTTCCATGGGAATCTCCCGGGCAAGTACGCGCAAGACTAGGCGGCCAGTCTTGCGTGGACCTTGCGCGGGGTGGGCTTGCGCCCTGGAGCCGTATGATTTCAGGTCTATGGACCTGAAATCTGAATCCGCTTCTACATCAAGGAATAGAGCACGACGTCGTCCGAAAACCGCTTCACACTTTTCGGCATCATGCTCTAGCGGCTACTTCGAGAGCTGGATCACCTTGTCGGCGCTGGTGACGATCACCCATTTGCCGCCGCGCTGCTCGATCGAGGCGACGCGGCTGGAATCCGGCAGGACGGAGCCGCGCTGCACGATCCACAGACCGGTATCGTCCTCGATCATGGCGCGGCCGTTGGCGGCATGCACCATCTTGAATTCCGAAGCGGCGGCCGGGAAAGGCTGATCGCCGGGCGCCGGCGCGGGGTCGTCCTGCACCGTTCCGGTGGCAAACAGGTCGATATCGGCATTTGGAATGTCCTTGACCGTCAGCGGCCCGCTGCGTTCGGCCACAACGCCGCCGCCGTCGCGTCCGGAATTGCTGCCGCTGCCGCCGAACTTGATGGCCTGGACGCCGAACTGCTCCTGGTTGAAGAAGATGTACCAGGGAAACAGGGCGCAGATCAGCCCGAGCGTGATGCCGAGCGCGGCGATGACGAAATCGCTGCGGCGGTCCGCGCTCTTGTCGGCGAGGCGCGGGAACTGGGTTTTCGGCGGTTCCGGCCACTCGGTGCGGGGAAAAAGGCCATCGAGCAACGAATCGCGGCTGGCCTGTGCCATATCGGCGGTCGCCCTCGGCGGATGCGGCCTGTTGGCGCTGCTTAGAAGAGCCGTCGCCTTCTCCGTCCTGGCGCGCGCGGCTCTGTTCCTGGCAATTCTTGCTTCATCGGCAGCGGCTTTCTCAGCTGCCTCGGCCTCGGCAAGCATGTCGCGCAACATGCGCTCGGTGTATTGGAGCTCAGTCTCCTTGATCGCCATTCAGCTTCCCCTTGAGGTGGCGGGCGAGGTCGGCGAACGGATCGGCCGATGCGCGGTCTCTCGGCGATTGCGTGAGCGCCTCGTAGATCAGCGGCACCTGGCGCACCGCGATGTCGAGCTCGGCATCGGCGCCGCTCTGGTAAGCGCCCAGCAGACGGATGTCGCGCGTGTCCTCGAAGCGCGCGATCATCGATTTCAGCCTTGTCACCAGCATGCGCTGCTCCGCGCTCCAAGCCTTGTCGGCGAGGCGCGAGATCGACGACAGCGGATTGACCGGCGGATAACGACCCTGCTCGGCAAGTGCGCGGTCGAGCACGACATGGCCGTCGAGGATGCCGCGCACCGAATCGGCGACCGGATCGTTATGGTCGTCGCCGTCGACCAGCACGGAAATGATGGCGGTGATCGAACCCTTGCCTTCGGCCCCCGGCCCGGCTCGCTCGAGCAGCTTCGGCAGGTCGGTGAACACCGAGGCCGGATAGCCGCGCGCGACCGGCGGCTCGCCGGTTCCGGTCGCCACCTCACGCAGCGCATGGGCGAAGCGGGTGATGGAATCCAGCACCAGCAGCACGCGATGGCCCTGGTCGCGGAAATGCTCTGCCACGCACATGGCGGTGTCGGGCGCGCGCCGGCGCATCATGGCGCTTTCGTCGCTGGTGGCGACGACGGCGACGGTCTTGGCCATGCTGTGGGCGCCGATCGTATCCTCGAGGAATTCGCGCACCTCGCGGCCGCGCTCGCCGATCAGCGCCACGACCACCGTATCGAAGGCCTCGGCGCCGGCCAGCATCGCAAGCAGCGTCGACTTGCCGACGCCGGAGCCGGCGAAGATGCCGAGCCGCTGGCCGAAGCAGAGCGGCGTGAAGATGTCTATGACCCTGACGCCGGTGAGGAAGCCGGTGCCGACGCGCTGACGTGCCAAGGCGCCGGGTGTCGCCCCGTCCGCAGCACCGGCGGCATTCGGCCTGATCAGCGGCGGTCCGCCGTCGATGACCCGCGTCAAGGCATCGATGGCGCGCCCGCGCCAGGAGACATGCGGTGCGACCGCGAGCGGGCCGCGGCGGAAAACGACGTCGCCGATGCCGGCGTCGGCGCTGCGTTCGAAAGGCGCGACCACCACCTCGTCGCTGCCGATCTTGACGATCTCGCCGCGGCGTGCGCCGGCCTTGCCGCGCTGCTCGACGATGTCGCCGAGCCTGGCAATCCCGGACAGGCCGCGGACCTTGTAATGCGTCGGCGATATCTCGGCGACGCGGCCGCCGCGTGAAAGCAGCGCCTGCGGATCGTCGAACCGCCGCCAGACGCGTTCGAGCGCGGCCAGCCTGTCGGTCCGTTCGGTGGCCGCCGGGCTGTCGGAAGCGCGCAACAGGGACGAGCCGGTCGTCATGCCGTCACTTCGAGCCGAGCGTCTTGATCGCGTCGTCGGTGGAGGAATCGGCCTGCCGCATCAGCGCCGCCGTGTTCTCGAAAGCGCGCTGCACCTGGATCAGCCGAGTCATTTCCAGCACCGGGTTGACGTTCGACTCTTCCAGAAACCCTTGGGCGATACCGACGTCCGAGCGGTCGGTGACGGGTTCGGGCGTGCGCGCCGGAACGACACCCGAATTGCCATAGCGGACGAAATTCTCGCCGGGGTCGAAATTGTAGAGGCCGATCGCGCCGACCAGTTGATCGTTCTGTCTGAGCGAGCCGTCGGCGCCTGCCTTGGGCGGGCCGTTGCGCGGATCGAGCTGGATCGGAGCGCCGCCGCCGTCCAGGACGGGGTAGCCTTCGATCGACATCAATTCGCCGTTCTCGTTCATGGAGAAGCGGCCGTCGCGCGTCATCACCGTGCCGGCGGGCGTCTCGATGGCGAACCAGGCGTCGCCCTGGACGGCGAAGTCGAACGGGTTGCCGGTTTCGGTCAGCGCGCCATGCGCGCCGGAAAGATAGGTCTTGCCGGAAGAGGCGAAGGAAACCGACTTCGGCCCGGTGCCCGAGACCACGTCCTCGAACTTCACGCCGGTGGCGCGAAAGCCGATGGTCGAGGCGTTGGCGACGTTGTCGGCTATGGTGTCGAGACGGCGCTCGAGCGCGATCTGAGAGGAAAGGGCGACGTAAAGGCTGTCCTGCATGATCTTCTCAGAACTTCAACTGCTGCATGGCCATCATCAGGTCGGTGGATATGCCGACACTGGTCGGCTGCGCGAAGAGCACGCTGACCGACGTCACCGCCGTCGAGGTGGGGTGGTTGATCTCGTACATGCTGGTGAAGCGGGTCAGGAATTTGCTGAGCTTGTCGGGGTCGGTGAAGTCTTTGATGTCAAGCTTCTGCTCGAACAGCTGCGCCTGCTTGTCGATGTCGGCGGTGGCGAAGGAATCGGGCAGGCCGAGCGCGGTCCGCGCCACGCTGGCTAAAGCGGTGTCGGCCAGCACGTCGTACCAGCTGGTGATGTCCGGCGCCTTGCGTTGGAAATAGAGCGCCAGTCGCACGCCCTCGTTGGTCTGGCCGGCGTCCTCTTCCAAGGTCTGGCGCAGGTATTTGTCGACGGTCGGCTGCTGCGCTGGAACATAGGTGGTGGCATTTGCGCCGTACTGCTCGAAGTTGAGGGCCGAGGCCAGCCCGGCATAGGCCTTGTTGGTCTGCTTGTTGGCAACGCTGTCCGGATCGCGCACACCGCCCTCAAGGACCTGCCTGATCAGGTCCTTGTCTTCGGTGGCGGAGTCGAGACCGAATGCGGCCAGCGCGTAGGTGTAGAGCCGGTCGTTCGACATCAGGTCGTCGACCGATTTCACCTTGGTGATGTTGGCGAGATAATATGTCGTCTCGCCCTTCACATAGTCCGAATCCGGGTCGAGACCGGCGATCTCAGCCTGCATTGCGTAGTTCTTCGTGACCAGCTGCTGCGCCGGATTGTAGACCGTCGCATCGGCACCATCCGCCGCGAAGTTGAAAGCGCGGACGAATTGGGCGTAGCGCTTGTCGGTCAGCTTGTTGGCGAAGCTGTCGGGATTCGAGATGCCTTCCTTCAGCGCCTTGACCATAAAGGCCTTGGCATAGTCCATGTTCTCCAGCCCGTAAGCCTTCATGGCGTATTTGAACAGCCGGTCGTTTTTGACGAAATCGTCGATCGATTTCACCTTGGTGATGTTGGCCAGATAGTATTGGGTATCGCGATCGACCGTCGGCTGCTGCTCGATGCGGGCGATAGACTTAGGGATGTCTTTGGCGATCAACTGGTAGCTGATGTAGGTGCTAAGCAAAGGGCATGCCTCCGGCCGAAGCTATCCCCGCACAATAGCGTCACTTCCTTGCGCGAAGCTGAATCGCGTTCGATGCGTTCGATTCAAGCCTCACACAAGGCACGAGGACTATCCCTGATCCACGATGTGACATGCGGAAGGACCTGTCGTGGGCATTCTGATCGGACTTGTGGTGACGCTCGGCTGCGTTCTCGGCGGCTTCATGGCCATGGGCGGCCATCTGCATGTGTTGCTGCAGCCGTGGGAAGCGGTGGTCATCTGCGGCGCCGCCCTCGGCACCTTCCTCGTCGCCAATCCGATGAAGACGGTCAAGGATACCGGCAAGGGCATTCTCGAAGCCTTCAAGCAGGCGGTGCCGAAGGAGCGCGACTACCTCGAGACGCTGGGCGTCCTGCACAGCCTGATGCGCGAGCTGCGCTCGAAGTCGCGCAGCGAGGTCGAAGCGCATATCGACAATCCGGAGGAGTCGGCCATCTTCCAGGCCTTTCCGACCGTGCTGAAGAACCACGACCTGACCCATTTCATCTGCGACTACTGCCGCATCATCATCATCGGCAACGCCCGCTCGCATGAGATCGAGGCGCTGATGGACGAGGAGATCCAGACGATCCGTACCGACAAGCTGAAGGCCTACCACGCGATGGTCGCGGTCGGCGACGGCCTGCCGGCGCTGGGCATCGTCGCGGCCGTGCTCGGAGTGGTGAAGGCGATGGGCGCGCTGGACCAGTCGCCGGAGATCCTCGGCGGCCTGATCGGCGCGGCACTCGTCGGAACCTTCCTCGGCATCTTCCTGTCCTATGCTGTGGTCGGTCCGGTGGCCACCAAGATCAAGACGGTGCGCGAAAAGAAGAACCGCCTCTACATCATCGTCAAACAGACACTGCTTGCGTATATGAACGGCGCCCTGCCGCAGGTGGCGATCGAATTCGGCCGCAAGACCATATCCTCTTACGAACGTCCGACGATCGATGCGGTGGAGCAGAGCACCATGAACGCCGGCACCGCCGAGAAGAAGGCGGCCTGAGCATGCTCCATCGCAGACAGGGCCGCCTGCCGTCATGACCAGTCCGGCCAGTCCGTCAGAAACGCGGGCCTTGATCATCGAGCGGCTCGTCGGCGACAGCGGCGAGGCGGCGCAGGTGATCGGCGTCGGCCGCGGCATGGCCGAGCGGGCGCTGCCGTTGCTGCAGAAGGCGCTTGTCGCAGAACTCGGCGCGGCGGTGACCGTCGATCTGCAAGTGGTAGAGGTCGGCCGCGTTCCAGAGGCGCGTTCGCGCGCCGGCGATGCCTTCGCGCTGACCATCGTGTCCTCGCCGGCCTCGGCCGACGCTATGACGCTGGTGATGGATGCGCATGCGGTGGCCGTCATGGTGAGCGCGCTGTTCGGCGGCGATCCCGACCAGCCGGTGGCGCCGATCGAGCGCGACCTGTCGCAGATCGAGGCCGATGTCGCGACCATGGTGTTCCAGGAGGTCGCGGCGGCGCTCAACGGATCCGGCAAGCGCTCGCTCGAGCTGCGCCTGCCGGTGCCAAAGGCGACGTCTGGCGGCGAAGCGAGGCGGCGCGTGCTGCGCGACGGCGCCGCGGTCCGCATCGTGTTCGGTGTCTCCACGCCGACCGATACCGGCACCATCACGGTGATGATTCCGCAGCGCGTCCTTCTGTCTACGCGCGGAGCCACCGCCAGAACCGAAGAAGGCGAAGCCAGTGAATTCGACTGGCGGGCCCGCTTCTCCGAAGAGGTGATGCGCTCGACCGTCCGGCTCGAAGCGACGATGCCCCTCGCCCGGCTGACGCTCGGCGACCTCGCCGCGTTCGAGCCCGGCCAGGTGATCGAATTGGAGGAGAACGCCCAGCTCAACGCCAGGCTCAGCGCCCGCGACAAGACCCTGTTTGTCTGCGAGTTCGGCAAGCTGGGGCAGAACTACACCGTCCGCATCAGCCATCCGCATGACGCCGGGCAGGATTTCATCGACGGACTGATGCCGGGCTGACGCCAGGCACGGGATTCATGGAGACGACAGATGGCAAAAACCAAGGTGGAAGCCGAACCCGATCAGCCCGACGAACAGCTCGACCGGGCCATCGAGGAACTGCGCGGCGTGCTGCGGGAAGAGGAAAAGCGCCCGGATGGGGCGCTGTATTCGGGTGCCAATTCCTCGATCATCATGACCATTCCGGTCGACGTGCAGATCATGCTCGGCAGCACGGAGATGCCCGTGTCGGAGCTGATGGCGCTGCAAAAGGGTTCCACCGTCGCGCTCAACCGCCGCATCGGCGAGCCGGTCGACGTCGTGGTCAACGGCCGCAGAATAGCGCGCGGCGAGATCACGGTGCTGGAAAGCGATCCGACGCGTTTCGGTATCCGGCTCACCGAAATCATCGCCGCGACGAAGAGCGCCTGAGAATGGCCGGCGGGCGGACCAATCGGCAGCGAGGACAACACGCATGACGACGGCATTGGCGCTCACACGTCCGCAAAAGGCGGCGGCCATATTGGTGGCCATGGGCAAGCCCGCGGCCAGCCGCCTGCTCAAATTCTTCAAGCAGGACGAGCTGAAGGCGCTGATCGAGGGCGCGCGTCTCCTACGCACCATTCCGCAGGCTGATCTGGAACGGATCGTCGCCGAGTTCGAAGCCGAGTTCACCGAGGGCGCCGGCCTGCTCGATTCAGCCGACCGAATGGACACGATCCTCAACGAATCGCTGTCGCCCGAGGAAATGAGCGCCATCATGGGCGACAAGAAGTTCGAGCCTGTCCCGGAAGGACCCGCGCCGATTTGGCCGGACCTCGAGAAGCTCGAGCCGGCGCGCCTTGGCAGCTTCCTTGCGGGCGAGCATCCGCAGACATCGGCCATGGTGCTGTCGAAGCTTGCGCCGCAGACAGCCGCCAACGTGCTGCTCACCATGGAAAAACCGATGCGCAGCCAGATCATCAAGCGCATGGTGACAATGGCCAACATCCCGGACGCGGCATCGCGGATCGTCGAGAACCAGCTGCGCGTGAGCGTGCTGTCGCAGAAAGCCAGCCGGGACACCACTGCCGGCCAGGAGCGCGTCGCCAGCATGCTCAATGAAATGGCGAAGCCGGAACTGGACGACCTTATGCAGGACCTGGAGGAAGCCGGCACGCCAGATCTCGCCGGCGTCAGGTCGCGGCTGTTCGCCTTCGACGATCTGCCGCTGCTGCCGCAGAAAGCCCGGGTTCTGCTGTTCGACGGATTGTCGACGGAGCTCGTCACGCTGGCGCTGCGCGGCGCGCCGCCGGAACTCGCCGAATCGGTGCTCTCGGCGATCGGCGCACGCTCCCGCCGCATGATCGAATCCGAGCTCGGACAAGGATCGGAAGGCATTGCCCTTGCCGACATCATGGCGGCGCGCAAGAGCATATCGGTCGCCGCCATCCGGCTGTCGCGCGAAGGGGCTTTCGAGCTGCCCTCGATGCAGACCGCCACCGCCGAAGCCGCCTGACGATCATAGCCCGGTCAGGACGCCATGGCTGAAGCGGTCGACAAGGATTCCAAAACAGAGGAAGCCACAGAAAAGAAGATCCGCGACACGATCGAACAGGGCAAGCTGCCCCATTCGCGTGAGACCGCGATCTTTGCCTCCTTCCTCGCCATACTGGTTTTCGCCGTCTTCTACGCCAAGGACGCGATCGTCGATCTCGGCATGTTCCTGTCGACGTTCCTGGAAAAGCCGGAAGCCTGGCCGATGGACACCGAGACCGACGTCATCTCGCTCTACAAGCAGGTCTTGGTCGAGATCGGCGGCGCCGTCGTCAGCCTGCTGGTGCTGCTGACGGTTGCCGGCATCGGCGCCTCGGTGTTCCAGAACATGCCGCAAATCGTCGGCGAGCGGATCAGGCCGCAGCTGTCGCGCATCTCGATCGCCAAGGGCTGGAGCCGGATGTTCGGCGTGCAGGGCTGGGTCGAGTTCCTGAAGTCGCTGGCCAAGCTCGGCTTCGCTATCGCGGTATTGACCTTCACGCTCTCGGAAGATCATCGCAAGCTGCTCGCCGGCATGATCACCAATCCGGCCTCGTTCGGCCTGGTCATACGCGGCATCTTCGTCGACATATTGGTTGCGATCGTCTTCGTCATGGGGCTGATCGCGGTGGTCGACATCGTCTGGTCGCGTTTCCACTGGCGGCGCGACCTGCGCATGACCAAGCAGGAAGTCAAGGACGAGCTGAAGCAGTCGGAAGGCGATCCGATCGTCAAGTCGCGGCTGCGCTCGCTGGCGCGCGACCGGGCGCGCAAACGCATGATGACGGCCGTGCCGCGCGCGACGCTGGTGATCGCCAACCCGACGCACTATTCGATCGCGCTGAAATATGTGCGCGAGGAAGATTCCGCGCCGATCGTGCTGGCCAAGGGACAGGACCTGGTGGCGCTCAAGATCCGCGAGATCGCCAGGGAGAACAACATCCCGATCTTCGAGGACGTGGCGCTCGCGCGCTCCATGTACAAGCAAGTTTCGGTTGATAGCGTGATCCCGTCGCAATTCTACCAGGCGGTCGCCGAGTTGGTGCGGATCGTCTACTCGAAGAAGGCAGCGCGAAAAGCAACCCAATGAACGGACGCCGCTAACCCATGGACCGGCAACCACACGCCAATTCCCGCGAGCTGATCGTCGCCAGCGCCATCGAGCCCGTGGTGGGCGAATTGAGGCTCATCGACGTTGCCGACTATATCGCCTTCATCCGGCTTGAGCATTTCGCCTGCCTCTCGGACCTGGTGGATTCGGCGGCCGAGCTCTACTTCCGGCCGGGCATGCTGCGGCTCGGCCATGGCGGCGAGGCGCATGTCGACTGGAGCGGCAGCCCGCGCATCGTGCTCGACCTCGAGCTTCGGCCGCGCGGCGTGACGGTCTATTTCCAGCTTACGCTGATCGAGCACGAGGCAGCTGTGACGGTCAACTACGTGTCGTTCGAGAAGCCTGGCGAGACGCCCGAGCACAACACGGCCTTGCTCGAGGACGCGATCGAAGAGGCTCGCATCCGCAGGACCGAGCCGCTGGCATTCCCCTGAGATTGATAGCAGGCGAGCCAATCTAAAGCGCGTCGCAATCTTTTGGATTCGCTCCCTGCGCTTTAGGCTTTTGATTTTGCGCATGTCTTTGCCCCGAAACCGGTTCCCACTTTCGGGAGACATGCTTTAGCCGCGGCACGTTCAGCGCCGCAGGCGTGACGTCACTCGATCAAACCGAGCCGCAACGCCTTGGCGACCGCCTGGTTGCGGTTGACCGCGTTGAGCTTCTGCGTCGACTGGGTGAGGTACTGGTTGGCGGTATGCACCGAGAGCTTGAGGAGCTTGGCGATCTCCTCGCTGGTGTTGCCGTTGGCGGTCAGCTTCAGGCATTCCAGCTCGCGCTTGGAGATCGAACGCGCCCTGCCGGTGTCGCCGGGGCGGATGCGGGCGACCGCCGCGAAAAGCGCGAAGGAGCGGGCGTGGATCTCGCACAGCGTTTCGTCGGACAGCGCGATCTCCGAGCCGAGAAAGACGACCAGCCCGCATTGGCCGCGATCGGCATGTACCGGAAAGGCGATGCCGTTGGTGCCGGGCGCCAGCGGCGTGGTCGGCTCGGCCCAGGCGAGCGAGTGGAAGACCTGCCGCGATCCGGCGCTGCCGTCGTCGGCCCACCAGCGCGGCGCCGTCGAGAGCCGGCTGTGGCGCACCATGTCCTCGCCATTGGCGCCGGAGATGAACTTGGTCGCGACCGCGGTGCCGGGATAGTCGGAATCGAAACACGCCACGAGACGCGCGCGCTCGGGCGAGGGGCTGACGAAATAGAGGCCGAAGGCCGAGGCGTTGATATCGACAGCAATCCAGCGGCAGCGACGCACGGCATCCGGAATGGTGACCGCTTGATGGGTCTCCGAGCCGAGCGAGAAGGCGCCGAACGGATTGCGCTGATCGTTGAAAAGGGCGGCGGCCGCCTCTTTGACCTGTGCGTGCTTCAAATGATGCCGCTCCTGATCGCGGTCGCGATCGCCATCGCGCGGTTGCTGGCCGCGAACTTCTGGATGGCGTGCGTGATGTAGCTGTTGACGGTGTTCGACGAGACACCGAGGATGACGGCCACCTCATCGGTGGTCTTGCCTTCCGAAACCCAGAACAGACATTCGCGCTCGCGGTCCGACAGCGGGTCCTGCATGGATGCCGCCGCGATCAGCTGCGGAATGCTGGAAAGCGCATAACAGCATTTGATCTGCGCCTTCATCAGGGCGGCCAGGTCGATCCTGCCTGCCTCGGCAGCCGAGAACAGCACGAACAGGCGCTGCCGGCCGACATTGAGCCGCAGCGAATAGATTTCGGCGTGACCGAGCACGTCGAGCAGGCGGGCTTCCTCGCCGTTCAGCAACGCACCGGCGTCGGGCGCGTGCGCCGCCACCAACGGCTTCGGGCGTACGCCCGGCGCCACGGTCAAGGGGCCTAGCGCCAAATTGGCGATCAGCCTTTTGCCGATCAGCTCGATGGCGTCGAAGATCCAGTTGGAGGAGACGATGCGCGCATCGTTACGGTCCTGGTCATGCACGATGGCGACCAGCATGTAGCTGTCGGCGCCGATATCGGCGGCAAGCTGCATGAAGAAGCTGGTGAGATCGCCGCGCGACGTCAGGCGCGAGCCTGAAGCGTCGGGTTGGAGAAGCGCGGCGGGACTGCTCATTTTAATTCTTGGATTCTTGCCGGAATCGATCCTTGTGCCCGGTGCTGGCGAAGCCAACGGCCGGACCCGAAACGCGTCACGTTTACGAAGACACACTCACGGGCGCGAACGGCGCCCAACCGCGCCGAATCCTTCTAGGGAACGCGAAACCGTCCGCGTCTGGTGCCGGCCTGGCGCCGGACTCGAGACTTTGGGTGGTCGCCGCGCCCCCGTGGACCGGCTGATTCGGGTCTAATCTACCCGCAGATGAATCTGACATCAAACGCGATTTGACAAAATCGAATCCGATGGACTCGCATTGCGACTCAGCAGCCGGTCTTCGCGTTATTTGGCGGTAGTTCAAAGCTGAATTGAGTCGATGATTTCGAGGCGAGGTCGTAAAAAAAATACGCCCCCGGTTGCATCCGGGAGCGCATGGCCTTGAACAGGGGCTTAGCGATCCTCGAAGCCGGTCAGCACGCCGACGGCGTTGATGCCGATCTCTTCCACGGCGTAGCCGCCTTCCATGACGAACAACGTCGGCAGGCCGAGCTTGGCGATACGGCGACCGATCTTGGGATAATCCTCGCTCTTCAGCTTGAACTGGCTGATCGGGTCCTTCTCGAAAGTATCGACGCCGAGCGAGACGATGACGACATCAGGGGCGTAGGCCGCGAGCCTGGCGCAGGCGTCCTCCAGCGACGCGCTCCAGCCGTCCCAATCGGTGCCGAAAGGCATCGGGTAATTGACGTTGAAACCTTCGCCGTCGCCTTCGCCGCGCTCGTCGGCATGGCCGAGGAAGAAGGGATACTCGACCATCGGATCGCCATGCAGGTTGAGCACCTGGACGTCGCCGCGGCGATAGAAGATTTCCTGCGTGCCGTTGCCGTGATGGTAATCGACATCGAGGATTGAAACGCGCTTGGCGCCGTGGTCGCGGAACCACTGCGCGACGACGGCGGCGTTGTTGATGAAACAGTAGCCGCCCATGAAGGCAGCGCCGGCATGATGGCCGGGCGGGCGGCAAAGCGCGAAGGCGCTGCGCTCGCTGTCCTTGACCAAAGCGGCGGCGGTCAGCGCTACATCATAGGACGACTTGATCGCCGCCCAGGTGCCTTCGACGAAGGTGGCCCCGGCGTCGAAGGAATAATAGCCGAGCAAGGCATCGACGCGCTTCGGCGGCACATCGCCGCGCAGGCCGCGCGTCGGCCAGGTGAACCCCATCGCCGATCCCGTGAAGCCGGCGGCGACCCATTGCGGCCACACCGTCGGCAGGAAGTCGATGTAGTGAGCCTCATGCACACGCTTGGCGGCGGCGAGGTCGTGCTCGGCCGGTCCGATGATCGGCCCGAGCTTCTCGCTCTCAACTCGCGCCTTGATGAATTCCGCCCGCGACGGCTTCTCGAAACCCGGCACGATCGCCGACGTGACCAGTTCCATCTGGCCTGAATGGCCGGCATGACGTGGCGAATAGACAGTTTTCATGGAAACTCCCTGGAAGTGCGAAATCGGTTGGAAGTGCGAAATCACTCGAGATTGAGATGGGGGCTGACCAGGGCGAGCCACATGGTTTCCACATCGTCCTCGATGAGGTCGTAGGTCCTGCGGTCTCTCTTCAGCCCGACAAGCCGGCAGACATGGCCGACTTCCATCATCAGCACGCCGAGCCGACTGGCGATCTTGTCCTCAAGCGCCGGATTCACATGCCGCAGCCACGCGGCGTAAAGGGCGACGATCTCTTTGTCGTATTCGTCCTGGATAGGCCTCAGATCGGCGTTGCCGGATATTGCCTCGATCACCGGCATCAGCGTGGCGTTTTCGAGATAGAGCCTCGATGTGTCGGCGAAGAGCTTGCGCACCTCGCGCCGAAACTCGTCACGGTTGGTCGGCCGAGGGACGTTGATGCGTTTCCGGATCACCTCGGGAAAAGACGACAGCCAGCGCCGGGCCAGGTCCAGAAGAATGGCTTCCTTGTTGGGAAAGTACTGATAGACCGAACCGACCGACAGGCCCGCGCGCTGCGCGATGGCGAGCGTCGTCGGCGTTCTGGTTCCTTGCTCTCGCGTCAGGATCAGGGCCGCATCGAGGATCCTGTCGACCACCTTGCTTGACCGTTGTTGCCGCGGCTGCTTGCGCGGTTCGAGCGCTATTCTGGTCTTGCGGTCGAGACTGCGCTTCACTGCTTGTTGCCCCCGTTCCCCGCTCGGCCTCGCCATCGGCGTGCGGTGCAGTCCACAGTACATTCTAAATCCGGCATGTTGACAAACGCGAATAATCAGTCGCATTCTTTATCCACGCTGTCTTCCACGATAACAAGGGGAATTTCGAAGACGGCGCATCGGCATCGATTTGTCCCACGGCGCTGTCCATATGGAGCGGCGGCTCGTTGGATCTGGCGTTGCCGGTCCCTCAGCAAAATGTGGAGTCGCGATGTCGGTTGCGGATGGTGGTGCGGATCTTGTGGTCGTCAACGGCCGCGTGCTGACCATGGACAATGACAATCCCGCTGCCGAGGCCGTTGCCGTCAAAGACGGCGCCATCATCGCCATTGGCAGCCGCGCTTCCATCGAGGAGCTCAAAGGTCCGACGACAAAGGTTGTCGATGCACAGGGCGGCTCCGTTCTGCCGGGCTTCATCGAGGCGCATATGCATCTGTTCGGCGGCGCGGCCGAGCTCGACAATCTGCATCTGGCGGGCGTGCACGGCTTCGAGGCGCTGCGCGACGCGATCCAGGATTTCGCGGCGAAGCGCCCGGACGCCAGGCTTCTGATCGGCGCCGGCGTCGACTACGCCATCCTGCCGGAGCCGGTGACGCGCCACGATCTCGACCGCATCATTCCCGACCGTCCCTTCGCCATGTCGGCTTCGGACCACCATACGATGTGGGCGAACACCAAGGCGCTGGAAGAGGCCGGGCTGCTGCATGGCAGAGAGGTCGGACAAGGCAACGAGATCGTCATGGGGGCCGACGGGCTCGCCGCCGGCGAGCTGCGCGAAGGCGAGGCCTTCGGACCGGTCCTCGACCATTACGGGGCGAACCGGACGCGGCTTGGCCTGGAAGGCGCGGAGCCCGATCCTTATCCTTCGGCGAAGGAACTGGCTGCCGATCGGGACCTGATGCATCGCGGCCTTGAATGGTGCGCCAAGCATGGCATCACCTCGATTCAGAACATGGACGGCAATCTCTATCAGCTCGAGCTGCTGGCCGGGCTGGAAAAAGAGGGGCGGCTCCTTTGCCGCACCAAGATCCCGTTCCACTTCAAGAATTTCATGAAGCTGGACATGCTTGAGAAAGCCTCGCGGATGGCCGCGAGCTACAATTCCGAGTGGCTGTCGTCCGGCATGGTCAAGCTCTTCTATGACGGCGTGCTGGATTCCTGGACGGCGGTGATGGTCGACGACTATGCCGATCGGCCCGGATGGCGGGGCGAGCCGCTGTTTTCGCCTGAACATTTCGCCGAGGTGGCGGTCGAGGCCGACAGGCGCGGGCTGCAGATTGCCGTGCATTCGATCGGCGACGGCGCCGTGCGGGCAGTGCTCGACGGCTACCAGGCGGCGCTGAAGAAGAACGGTCGGCGCGACAGCCGGCATCGCGTCGAGCATATCGAGGTGATCACGGCCGCCGACGTGCCGCGCTTCGCCGAGCTCGGCGTGTTGGCGTCGATGCAGCCGGCGCATCCCCCCGGCGCCATGAACTTCCCGCTCGAGCCGACGATCTCGCGCATCGGCCGCGACAAGTGGCCGTTGAGCTATGCCTGGCGCACGCTGAAAAACGCCGGCGCGCGCGTGGTGTTCGCTTCCGACTGGCCGGTTTCGCCGGTCGATCCGATCCTGTCGATCCAGGCGGCAGTAATGCGCAAGCCTTGGGCAGAAGGCATGCCGGACCAGAGCTTCTCGTTGCAGGAGGCAATAGAGGGCTACACGCTCGAGGGCGCTTATGCGGAGTTCAATGAACATCGCAAGGGTCGCCTCAAAACCGGATATCTCGCCGATATCGTCGTCTTGTCGGCGGATATCGAGGCGATCGCGCCGGAGGCGCTGCACACCGTGCATCCGGTGACCACCATCTGTGGAGGGAGGATCACCTACCAAGCCTAACGATGGCATAGGAATTGCTTAATTGAATGGGGACTCGGGATCGAGTCACTGCTGCGCAGTTGCCAAGCCGACCGGCTTGTGGTGACAATCAAAACAGGAACACACCTGCCGACAAGAGCAGGCGCTCTCAATGGGGTAATCGTGCCGGAACAACCGGGTAAGAACGCGATCGAAGTTCGCGGTGTTCGCAAGGTCTTTGGAACAGGCGAGAACCAGGTAGCCGCTCTCGACACCGTGTCGGTGTCGATCCGCGAGAACGAGTTTTTCACACTGCTCGGCCCGTCCGGATGCGGGAAGACAACGCTGCTGAGATTGATTGCCGGTTTCGATTTTCCGACCGCCGGCGAGATCCTGCTGCACGGGCAGGACATCGCGCCGCTGCCGCCCTATAAGCGTCCGGTCAACACCGTCTTCCAGAGCTATGCGCTCTTCCCGCACATGACGGTGGCGCAGAATATCGGCTTCGGGCTGGAGATGCTCGGCAAGCCGAAAGGAGAGACCGAAGCGCGTGTCGCCCAGATGCTGAAGCTGGTCAAGATGGAGGCGCTGAAGGCGCGTCGCACCAGCCAGATCTCGGGCGGCCAGCAGCAGCGCGTGGCGCTGGCCCGCGCGCTGGCGCCGCAGCCCAAGGTGCTCTTGCTCGACGAGCCGTTGTCGGCGCTGGACTACAAGCTGCGCAAGGAGATGCAGATCGAACTGAAGCGTCTGCAGCACGAAACCGGCATCACCTTCATCTTCGTCACCCATGACCAGGAAGAAGCGCTGACGATGTCCGACCGCATCGCGGTCATGTCGGCCGGCAAGATCCTGCAGGTCGGCACGCCGCGCGACATCTACGACCGGCCCGCCGAACGCTTCGTCGCCGACTTCATCGGCGAGACGAATTTCATCGAGGGCGAGGTGAAAAGCGCGGCCGATGGGCGCGCCACCGTCAGGCTATCGACCGGTGCGGAAATCCCGGCATCGTTGCCGGAAGGTTTTACGCCGTCGGGCAGCGTTACGCTCGTGGTGCGGCCGGAGCACGCCCAGATCGGTCCGGCCGACGCCAATGCTTCGCTCAGGGGCACGGTCGAGAACGTCGTCTATCTCGGCACCGACACGCATCTCCATCTCAAGCTCGACGACGGCAGCGCCTTCATCGTGCGGCGGCAGAACAGCCGCGGCGGTGGCGAAGCGCTTGCGCCGGGCAACCGCGTGGGCGTCGCGATCGGCCCGAATGCCGCTCAGGCGCTGAAGGACTAGAGGACAATCATGGCCAACGCCGAGGAAATTGCTCGCGCCGCCGACGCCAGGGACATACGCGACCGCTGGCTGCTCTCGGCGCCGGCGCTCGTCATCATCCTTCTGGCTGCCACTGGGCCGCTTTTCGTGATGTTGGCTTATTCCTTCATGCTGAAGGGCGACTATGGCGACGTGCAGTTCGGCACCTTCTCGCTGGACGGATGGACATCGGTCCTGTTCCAGCGTGACATCTTCGACGACACGCTGGGCCTGGCGGACGCGCATCTGTCCATCTTCTGGCGTTCGATAAGCCTGTCCTTCTACACCACCGTGCTGACGTTGCTCTTCGGCTTCCCCACAGCCTATTTCATCGCCACGCGACCGCCGAAGACACGTGAGGTCTGGGTTTTCCTCGTCACCATTCCGTTCTGGACGAATCTCCTGATCCGCACCTTCGCCATGCAGCAGGTGATCCGCAACGAAGGGCTGGTCAACACGGCGCTGATGGCGCTCGGCATCATCAAGCAACCGCTGCAGATCATGAATACCGACACCGCCATCTTGCTCGGCATGATCTATATCTACCTGCCTCTGATGGTCCTGCCGCTCTACGCTTCGATGGAAAAGCTCGACTTCCGGCTGGTCGAGGCCGGATATGATCTCTACGCCGGCCGTTTGCAGGTTCTGCGCCGGATCATATTCCCGCTCATCAAGCCAGGCGTCATCGCTGGCTCGATCCTGGTCTTCATTCCCTCGCTCGGCGCCTATGTCATTCCTCGCGTGCTGGGCGGCGGCAAGAACATGATGCTCGGCAACCTGATCGAACTGCAGTTCAGCGCGGGTCGCAACTGGCCTCTGGGCGCGGCCATCTCGATCACGCTGATGGCGGTGGTGATGATCGCGCTGCTGTTTTACGTGCGCAACGCTTCCCGGTCGGAAGGTGTCCATGGCTAAGCGTTCGTTCGACATACAGGCGCAGCCCGGCTTCGGCCTTATCGCGCTTATGACCTTCGCAGCGCTCTACCTGCCGATCGCTGCGCTCGTCGCCTATTCGTTCAACGCGGCGGATTCGTTGTCGCGCTGGGACGGCTTCTCGCTGCGTTGGTTCATTTCGGCCTGGCACAATTCGACCGTGCAAGATGCCTCCGTCCGATCGCTCGTGCTGGCGGTCTCAGCGGCCGCGCTGTCGACGATTGTTGCAACCATGGCGGCGCTGGCCACGACCCGCACGCGGCCTTATCCCGGCCTGACCTTCAAATATGCCTTCATAAACCAGCCGCTTATGGTGCCGGAAATCGTCACCGGGGTAGCACTGCTGATCGTGTTCTCGCGCATCAAGGTCTGGACCGGTTATTCTGGTCTCGGCTACCTGATTGCCGCGCATACCGCCTTCTGCATCCCGTTCGCCTATCTGCCGATCCGAGCCCGGTTGGAGAACATGGACCTGACGCTGGAGCGCGCCGCCGCCGACCTATACGCCACGCCTTGGAAAGCCTTCCGTTTCGTGACGCTACCGCTCTTGAGGCCCGCCATAATCGCCGGCTTCATGCTGGCCTTCGTCATTTCGCTCGACGACGTCGTAATTACCGAATTCGTCAAGTCCGGCGGGCAGGATACGTTGCCCACCTACATGCTCGGCCAGTTGCGGCGCGAAACGAGTCCGGAAATCAATGCCATCGCCACGGTATTCCTGGCGCTGTCAGTGGTGCTCGTGACCATCTTCTACTTCGTCAATCGTCGCAAACCATAACCAACCATTGCCAAACGGGAGAATCGCAATGAAATGGAAGACAACGGCCGCCACGGCGGTATTTGCATTGTTTGCCTTTGCGGGCAGTGCGTACGCCGACGGCGAACTCAACATCTTCAATTGGGGTGACTACACCAGCCCCGAGATGATCAAGAAGTTCGAAGACACATACAAGATCAAGGTAACGGTCACCGACTACGATTCCAACGATACCGCGCTCGCCAAGGTGCGCGCCGGCGGTCACGGCTTTGATATCGTGGTGCCTTCGGCCAATTACGTGCCGATCTGGGTCAAGGAAGGACTTCTGCTCGAGGCTCGGCCCGACCAGATGGAAAACTTCAAGAATGTCGATGAGCGCTGGGTAAATGTCCCTTGGGATCCGGGCCGCCACTATACCGTCCCGTGGCAGTGGGGTCTGACCGGCATAGGCGTCAACACCAAGGTCTATGGCGGCGACATCAATACCTCGGCCATCTTCCTCGACCCTCCGAAGGAACTAGTGGGTAAGATCAACGTCGCGCCGGAAATGAACGATGTGATGTTCGCCGCTATTAAGTATCTGGGCGGCAAATGGTGCACCGACGACAAAGAACTGCTCAAGAAGGTGCGTGACAAGCTGGTCGAGGCCAAGCCGAAATGGCTGGCCATGGACTACAGCGTGACCGAGAAGCTGCCGGCCGGCGACTATTCCGCCGTCTACTACTGGAACGGCGCCATCATGCGCTCGCGCATCAAGAACCCCGACATTAAGTTCGGCTATCCGAAGGAGGGCTTCCCCTTTTTCATGGATAGTGTCGCCATCCTGAAGGACGCGAAGAACGTCGAGAACGCAAAGCTGTTCATGAACTTCATCATGGATCCCCAGAACGCCGCCATGATCTCCGCCTTCGCCAAATATGCCAATGGCATCAAGGGTTCGAAGGCATTCATGCCCGAGGACATGAAGAATGCGCCCGAACTGGTGGTGCCGCCAGAGTTCGAGAAGGTGGGCGAGTTCATGACCCCTTGCTCGCCCGAGGTGCAGCAAATCTACACGCGCATCTGGACGGATCTTCAGAAGTAACGGCACTCTTGCTTCTTCCCAGCTGCAGGAGAGGCGGAGCCAGACAAAGGGTCAGATATGGGGCGGCGTGAATTCGCAGCGTTTGCGCCGCCCCAGACCGCCCGCTGGCGCTGCCCATCGCCATGTCTTCTGGCCTTCTTCACCCGAAAATCATTTGGGCTTCTCGTCCGCCGTGCTGAGGCTCTCTCCCGGCAAATGGAGTGCGGCAGCCACATAGGGCGGCAGGAAAGGTCTCATGCAATCCTATCGCAATTCCGATCCGCGGCCGCCGATCATGCAGGGCTCGCCGCCGAGGCTGGTGCCGCCGAAGCTCGATTGGGATCGGCCGCCCTGGAACCGCTGGGCCTTCCAGCACATCCGCGAATTCCTGCCGACCATCGAGGTGTGGCGGGGCAGCGGCCATCGCCATCGCCTCGAGCGCGCGGAGGTGGACCTCGACGATCTGCCGGTGGCCGACAGCAACGGAGCGCCGACGACGCTTGCCGGCTTACTCGACGAAACCTATGCCGACGGTTTTCTGGTGCTGAAGGACGGCAGGATCGCCTATGAACGCTATTTCAACGGCATGGACGAGCGCACGCTGCATCTGTCGCAATCGATGGCGAAGTCGGTTACCGGAGCGGTGTGCGGCATCCTGGTCGGGCGCGGCCTGATCGATCCGGGCAAGCTGGTCACCGACCATCTGCCGGAGCTCGGCGAGACCGGCTGGGCCGGCGCCACGGTGCAGCATGTGCTCGACATGACGACGGGTGTGCGCTTTTCCGAGGAATATACCGACCGCTATTCCGATATCGGCCAGGTCGATGTCGCGACCGGCTGGAAGCCGATCCCGCCGGGCAGCGATCACTTCGCGTGGCCGTCGCACCTGTTCGAGCTGATCTTGCGGCTGAAGGACAGAGTGCGCCCGCATGGCGAAGCGTTCGAATACCGCTCGATCGAGACCGACGTGCTCGCCTTCATCATGGAACGGGTGAGCGGCAAGCGCCTGGCGCAGCTGGTCTCGGAAGAGCTCTGGCAGAAGCTCGGCGCCGACGAGAGCGCCTGCTTCACCGTCGACAGCGCCGGCTATGCGCTGGCCGATGGCGGCTTCAATGCGACGCTGCGCGACTATGGCCGCTTCGGGCAATTGATCCTCGACAATGGCGGCGGGGTGATCCCGGCCGACTGGATCGAGGCGACACGCAGCGGCAAGCACTGGCCGAATTTCAGCCCGAGCCTTCCCGACGGCAGCTACCGCAACCAGTTCTGGATCGAGGATCCGCACTCACGCTCGTTGATGTGCCGCGGCGTGTTCGGCCAATTGATCCACATGAGCTGGGAACACAGGATGGTCGTTATGAAGCTTTCGAGCTATCCGGATTTCGTCAATTCCGCCTATTCGGTGGCGACGCAGAAGGCGGTGCATGCCATCGCCGCCGCGCTGGCCTGAAACCGCAAAACAAGATCCGGGAGAGCATCATGAGCGGCAAGACCGCGTTCGAGGCCAGATACGGCTTTGCCCGCAAGGATGTGCGGCTCGACAACTGGCGGCTTTCGCCGTTCAACCGATGGTCGTTCCAGAATGTCGGCGAGCTGGTGCCGAGCGCGCATATCGCGGCGGCGCCCGCCGGCGAGAGCCAAGCGAAATCGCTCGGCGCATTGCTTGAGGAAAAGATATCGCTCGCCGGTGGCAGCGAGACCGTCGAGAGCTTCCTGAAGCGTTCCAACACGGACGGGCTGACGATCCTGAAGGCCGGCAAGCCTTTCGGCGACTGGTCGGCGCCGCATATGCCGTTCGGAGCGCGCCACATCATCTTTTCGATCAGCAAGTCGGTGACGGCGATCTTCGCAGGCATACTGGAGGGCGAGGGGTTGTTCGATCCCAACGCGCCGGTAACGCACTACATCCCTGAAGCCAAGGGCTCAGCCTATGGCGACGCGAGCGTGCGCAACGTGCTCGACATGACGGTCAGCCTCGATTTCGAGGAAGCCTATCTCGATCCGGAAAGCGCCTTCGCCCGCTACCGCCGCTCGACACTGTGGAACCCCGGCGGCGGGTCCGAAAGCCTCGCCGCGTTCCTTATGACCATCCGGCGGCTTGCCGAGCCGCATGGCCAGACCTATCGCTACCGTTCGCCCAATTCAGACGTGCTCGGCATCCTGATCGAACGGGCCTCCGGCAGGCGTGTCAGCGACCTGCTCAGCGAGAAACTGTGGCAGCCGCTCGGTGCTGGAAGCGAGATGTCGGTGACCGTCGACATGGAAGGCACGGCGCGCACCGCCGGCGGTATGTCGATGACGCCGCGCGACCTTGCCCGCATCGGCGAGATGATGCGGCAGGGCGGCACGGCTAATGGCCGCCGCATCGTGCCGGAAGCCTGGGTGCGCGATACGGTCGCCACCGGCGGCAGCTTTGAGGCCTGGCAACGCGGCACGATGGCGTTCCTGTTCCCGAAGGGACGCTACCGCAACAAATGGTATCAGACCGGCCACCACAGCGGCGCCTTCTGCGGCATCGGCATTCACGGCCAGTGGCTTTACGTCAATCCGAAGACGGAAGTGGTCATCGCCAAGATGTCGTCACAGCGGGAGCCCGTGGACGATAAGCTGGATGGGGAGCTCGTGGCGTTCTTCGAGGCGTTGAGCGGCATGGTTTGAGCCGGCCAGAGGCTGGTTCCAAGGGCTGTTTTCTGTGGACCTTCGGCGCGTGATGAAACCATTGCGGTTGGCGCAGCCGGCATCCCGGCCTATGGTCGCCGCTCTTTTCCGCAGGGACCAGCATGGCATCGGACATCAAACGCATCGCAGCAATCATCGCGGCCGAGATCGGCGCGCGGCCGGAACAGGCCGCGGCGGCAATCGGGCTGCTCGACGAAGGCGCGACAGTCCCCTTCGTGGCGCGTTACCGCAAGGAAGTCACCGGCGGGCTTGACGACACGCAATTGCGCGACCTTTCCGAGCGGCTCGGCTATCTGCGCGAGCTCGACGCACGGCGCGAGACGATCGTCAGCTCGATCCGAGAGCAGGGCAAGCTGACCGAGGAGCTGGAAGCCAAGATCGCCGCGGCCGGCACAAAGGCGGAGCTCGAGGACATCTATCTGCCCTATAAGCCGAAGCGGCGCACCAAGGCCGAAATCGCCAGGGAGCGCGGGCTCGGGCCGCTCGCAGAGGCGATCCTCGCTGATCGCTCGAAAATTCCGGCCGAGCTTGCGCTCGCCTATGTCACGGAAGAGGTGGCCGACGCCAAGGCGGCGCTTGAAGGCGCGCGAGACATCCTGTCGGAGCAGTTCGCCGAAAATGCGGATCTGGTCGGCAAGTTGCGCGCCTATATGAAGGAACGCGCCTTCCTGCGCGCAAAAGTCGTCGACGGCAAGCAGGAGGCCGGCGCGAAATTCTCCGACTATTTCGACCATGTCGAGCGCTGGTCTGGCGTGCCCAGCCACCGTGCCTTGGCCATGTTGCGCGGCCGCAATGAAGAGGTGCTGTCGCTCGACATCGAGGTCGATGCGGACGATCAATCGCCGGTGAAGCCGGTCGAGCGCATGATCGCCAACGCCTATGCGATTGGCGGCAGCCTTCCCGGCGATAAGTGGCTGATGGAGGTAGCCGGCTGGACCTGGCGGATAAAACTGTCGCTGCATCTAACGCTTGATCTGATGCGCGACCTGCGCGAGCGCGCCGAGGAGGAGGCGATCCACGTCTTTGCCCGCAACCTGAAAGATCTTTTGCTTGCGGCGCCGGCCGGTTCGCGACCGACCATCGGACTCGACCCGGGTATCCGCACCGGCGTCAAGGTTGCAGTGGTCGACGGCACCGGCAAGCTGGTGGCGACCACCACCGTCTATCCGTTCCCGCCAAGGAACGATGTGCGCGGCACGCAGGCCGAGCTCGCCGCCCTGATCCGCCAGCACAAGGTGGAGCTGATCTCCATCGGCAACGGCACCGGCAGCCGCGAGACCGAGAAGCTGGTGGCCGACATGCTTTCGGACCTGCCGGCAGGTGCCGGGCCGAAGCCGCTCAAGGTGATCGTCAGCGAGGCTGGCGCCTCGGTCTATTCGGCCTCGGCGACGGCAGCGGCGGAATTCCCGGGCCTGGATGTGTCGCTGCGCGGCGCGGTGTCGATCGCCAGACGCCTGCAGGATCCGTTGGCCGAGCTGGTCAAGATCGAGCCGAAATCGATCGGCGTCGGGCAGTACCAGCATGATGTCGACCAATACCGGCTCGGCCGTTCGCTGGAGGCGGTGGTCGAGGATGCGGTGAACGCTGTCGGTGTCGACCTCAACACGGCGTCGGCGCCGCTTTTGGCGCGCGTGTCGGGACTCGGGCCGTCGCTGGCCGAGGCGATCGTTGCGCATCGCGACGCGGCCGGGCCGTTTGCCAGCCGCAAGGACCTGCTCAAGGTGGCGCGGCTCGGGCCGCGCGCGTTCGAGCAAAGTGCCGGGTTCCTGCGCATTCCGAACGGGACAGAGCCGCTCGATGCGTCATCGGTGCATCCGGAAGCCTATGGCGTGGCGAAGAAGATCGTCGCCGCTTGCGGCCGCGACGTGCGCGCGCTGATGGGCGACAGCGCCGCGCTGAAGGCGCTCGACCCGCGCGTCTTCGTCGACGAGCGTTTCGGCCTGCCGACTGTGCGCGACATCATCGCCGAGCTGGAAAAACCCGGACGCGACCCGCGCCCCGGCTTCAAGACGGCGACCTTTGCCGAGGGTGTCGACGACATCAAGGATTTGAAGCCGGGCATGCTGCTCGAAGGCACCGTTACCAATGTCGCCGCCTTCGGCGCTTTCGTCGATATTGGCGTGCACCAGGATGGGCTGGTGCATGTCTCGCAACTGGCCGACCGCTTCATCAAGGACGCGCATGAAGTGGTGAAGGCCGGCGATGTCGTGAAGGTGCGGGTCGTCGATGTCGACATCAAGCGCAAGCGCATCGGCCTGTCGATGCGCAAGGATGGCGGCGAGGGCTGGGCGCCCCGTGGCGGCCAGCGCGATCACGGCGGCAGCAAGCCGGCGCCGCGCTCGCCAGCGCCGCAGCGCCAGCTGGAGCGGCCGTCGCAGGGCGCGCTCGGTGCGGCGCTCGCCGAGGCGATGAAGCGCAAATAGCTACCACGCGAGCACTGCTGGCTCCTTGCCGATCTGGCCCAGCAGCCAGTCGCGAAAGCTGGCGACCGGCGGGTGGCCGCGCTTGTCGTGCGGCACGACGAGGTAATAGGCGCTGTGGCTTTGCATCGGCGTGCCCGGCGCCGGCATCAGCTGGCCGCGCTGCAATTCGCCGGCAATCAGGATTTCCGGCAGCAGCGCCACGCCGAGGCCGGCCATGCAAGCCTGCGCGACCGTGCCGAACTGCTCGAACTGCATGCCGGGCCCGGTCGGGGCCTCGAGCCCCTGATGCTCGAACCACTCGCTCCAGGCGCCGGGGCGGGTTGCCATATGCAGCAACGGCAGACGGCTGATGTCGGCCGCTGTGGCGATGTCGCGGCTGGCCAAAAATTCGGGCGAAACCACCGGCATTACGGTCTCGCGCATCAAGAGCGTGCAATCGGCGTCCGGCCAGTCGGGCATGCCGTGATGGATGGCGGCATCCAGCCGCTCGCGGGCGAAGTCGAAGCGTCCGATGCGGGTGGCGAAGTTGATGGTGATATCGGGATGGCGGGCGACGAAATCCGGGATCAGCGGCATCAGCCAGCGTGTGCCGAAGGTCGGCAGGATGGCGAGGTTGAGAACGCCGCTATGCCGATTGCTCATCAATCCAAGTGCTGCGTCGCGCAATTGGCCAAGCGCCGAGCGCACCGCTTCGGCATAGATCTCGCCGGGCGGCGACAGCCGGACATTGCGGCTGTCGCGTTCGAACAGCCGGCGACCGAATTGCTCTTCTAGGAGGCTGATCTGCCGGCTGACAGCCCCTTGCGTCAGGTCGAGCTCACGCGCGGCGGCGGTGAAGGAGCCGAGACGCGCAACCGCTTCGAAGGCGGCGAGGGCGGCGGTGTTGGGTAGAAGGCGGCGCTGGACATTCATGATCCATTACTAACGATCATTGATCCGTGATGCAATTTCGTTTGATTTTTTGCACGCGGAGTCCGATAAGCCGGCCACCTCAACAATATGTCGGGAGATCGAGGCCATGGCCGCCGAGAAGAACGCCTTCGTGTGGAACGATCCTTTCCTGATCGAGGACCAGCTTTCCGAGGACGAGCGCATGGTGCGCGACGGCGCTGCCGCCTTCGCCGCCGACAAGCTGGCGCCGCGAATCGAGGAAGCCTATGCCGACGAGAAGACCGACCCGTCGATCTTCCGCGAGATGGGCGAAGCGGGCCTGCTCGGCATCACCATTCCGGAAGAATATGGCGGGCTTGGCGCCGGATATGTGACCTACGGGCTGGTCGCGCGGGAAGTTGAACGTATCGATAGCGGCTATCGCTCGATGATGAGCGTGCAGTCCTCGCTGGTCATGTATCCGATCCATGCCTATGGCTCGGAAGCGCAGCGCAAGAAATACCTGCCGAAGCTGGCATCGGGCGAATGGATCGGCTGTTTCGGGCTCACCGAGCCGGACGCCGGCTCCGATCCAGGCGGCATGAAGACGCGCGCCGAGAAGACCGCGAACGGCTACAGGCTCTCCGGCTCCAAGATGTGGATCTCGAACGCGCCGATCGCCGACGTCTTCGTCGTGTGGGCGAAGCTGAAGGGCGACAGCGGCAAGGATGAGATCCGCGGCTTCGTACTGGAAAAGGGCATGAAGGGACTGTCAGCCCCGAAGATCGGCGGCAAGTTGTCGTTGCGGGCGTCAATCACCGGCGAGGTGGTGCTGGAAGGCGTCGAGGTCGGCGAAGACGCGTTGCTGCCCAACGCCAAGGGCCTCGGCGGTCCGTTCGGCTGCCTCAACCGGGCGCGCTATGGCATCTCCTGGGGAGCGATGGGCGCGGCCGAGGATTGCTGGCAGCGGGCGCGGCAATACGGCCTCGACAGAAAACAGTTCGGCAAGCCGCTCGCCGGCACGCAATTGTTCCAGAAGAAGCTCGCCGACATGCAGACCGAGATCGCGCTCGGACTGCAGGGCTCGCTGCGCGTCGGCCGGCTGATGGACGAAGGCAAGATGGCGCCGGAGATGATCTCGATCGTCAAGCGCAACAATTGCGGCAAGGCGCTCGACATCGCCCGCCAGGCCCGCGACATGCATGGCGGCAACGGCATCCAGATCGGCTATCACGTGATGCGCCACGCGCAGAACCTGGAGACGGTCAACACCTATGAGGGCACGCATGACGTGCATGCGCTGATCCTCGGAAGGGCGCAGACGGGGATCCAGGCGTTTTTCTAAGCCGGCAAGGCCGCTTAAATGAGGTGCAGCGCAACATCTCTGCTTGGAGAATGGCCAGCATCTATGTCAGGGTTCGGCGAATTGAAACGCCGAACTCCGGGGCACCATGGCAATTCAGGCAGCCGTTCATCACCTGACCCATTACAAATATGACCGGCCGGTGGTGCTCGGTCCCCAGGTGATCAGGTTGCAGCCGGCGCCGCACTCGCGCACCAAGGTGCTCAGCCATTCGCTGAAGGTCGAGCCGGCAAACCACTTCGTCAACCTGCAGCAGGATCCCTACGGCAACTTCCTCGCCCGCTTCGTCTTCCCGGAGCCGGTGACGGAATTGAAGATCGAGGTCGACCTCGTCGCCGACATGACGGTCTATAACCCGTTCGACTTCTTCGTCGAGGAGAGCGCCGAGACTTTCCCGTTCGACTATCCGGAGGAGATCAGGGAAGACCTCGCCATCTACCGCGCGCCGGAGCCGGCCGGGCCGCTGTTGACGGGATTCCTTCGGACGATCGACCGCAGCCCGACAAATACCGTCAATTTCCTGGTCGGCCTCAATGCAAGGCTGCAGCGCGAGATCGCCTATATCGTGCGCATGGAGACGGGTGTTTATTCGCCCGAGGAGACATTGGCCGCCGGCAAGGGCTCCTGCCGGGATTCGAGCTGGCTCTTGGTGCAGATCCTGCGCAATCTGGGCGTCGCCGCGCGCTTCGTCTCCGGCTATCTGATCCAGTTGAAGCCGGATCTCGTCTCGCTCGACGGACCGCCGGGAACCGCTGTCGACTTCACCGACCTGCATGCCTGGTGCGAGGTCTATATTCCGGGCGCCGGGTGGATCGGCTTCGACCCGACCTCCGGCCTGCTCACCGGCGAAAGCCATGTGCCGCTTGCCGCGACGCCGCATTTCCGCAATGCCGCGCCGATCTCAGGCATGGCGAGCTTCGCCAATGTCGATTTCAACTTCGACATGCGGGTCGACCGCATCGCCGAGCATCCGCGCATCACCAAGCCATTTTCGGACGAAAGCTGGGAGGCGCTCGATCGACTGGGCGAAAAGGTCGACGCGGTGCTGAAAGACGGCGACGTGCGGCTCACCATGGGCGGCGAGCCGACGTTCGTGTCGATCGACGATTTCGAATCCGCGGAATGGAACACGGCGGCCGTCGGTCCGACCAAACGCGACAAGGCGGACCAGCTCATCCGCCGGCTGCGCGAGCGCTTTGCGCCGGGCGGATTCCTGCATTACGGCCAAGGCAAGTGGTATCCAGGCGAGAGCCTGCCACGCTGGACCTTCTCGCTCTACTGGCGCACCGATGGCGAGCCGATCTGGCGCGATCCGTCGCTGATCGCGCGCGAGACGAGCAGCGCCGCCATCGGACCCGAACAGGCCGAAAGCCTGCTCACGGCGATCGCCGGCGAGCTCGGCATCGACAAGGCGATGGTCGGCGAGGCCTATGAGGATCCGGGCGAGTGGCTGCTCAAGGAAGGCAAGCTGCCGGACAATGTCGATCCGTCCAATTCGAAGCTGGAGGACCCGGAAGAGCGCAGCCGCATGGCGCGTGTCTTCGAGCGCGGCCTGACCAAGCCGTCAGGCTATGTGCTGCCGGTGCAGCGCTGGAACAGCCAGGCCGCTGGACAGCGCTGGCGCTCGGAAAAATGGAAGACCAGGCGCGGGCGCCTGTTTCTGGTGCCGGGCGACTCTCCAGTCGGCTACCGCTTGCCGCTCGGTACGTTGCCCTATGTTCCGCCGGCGCAATTCCCTTACATCGTCCCCGTCGACCCCTCAGTGCCACGTGGCCCGCTGCCGGCGCGCACCGAAATCCTGCCGGAAACTCCGGCCGGCGGCGCGGACGAAATGGCGCGTCAGCAGGCGGAGGCCTCCTTCACTGCCGCCACGGCCCAGCAGGACCGGGTCGAGCAGCGACTGACCGAGATCGGCGGCGCGGTGCGGACCGCACTCACCGTCGAGCCGCGCGACGGCAGGCTCTGTGTGTTCATGCCGCCGGTCGAGGCGCTGGAGGACTATCTCGAACTGGTGGCGGCGGCGGAAAATGCTGCCAAGGCCATCGGGTTGCCGGTGCATATCGAGGGCTATGCTCCGCCGCACGACCCACGCCTCAACGTCATCCGCGTCGCGCCCGATCCCGGCGTCATCGAGGTGAACATCCATCCGGCCGCCAACTGGCAGGAATGCGTTGCCACCACCACGGCTATCTACGAGGAAGCGCGGCAATCGCGGCTCGGCACCGACAAGTTCATGATCGACGGCCGCCACACCGGCACCGGGGGCGGCAATCATGTCGTGGTCGGCGGCGCGACGCCCAATGACAGCCCGTTCCTGCGCCGGCCAGACCTTCTGAAGAGCCTGGTGCTGCAATGGCAGCGGCATCCGTCCCTGTCCTACCTGTTTTCGGGCCTGTTCATCGGCCCGACCAGCCAGGCGCCGCGCATCGACGAGGCGCGGCACGATTCGCTCTATGAGCTCGAGATCGCGCTGGCGCAGGTGCCGCATCCTGACAAGGGCGAGGCGCCCTTGCCTTGGCTGGTCGACCGGCTGTTCCGCAATCTC
This sequence comes from Mesorhizobium sp. CA12, assembly GCF_020165255.1. Taxonomy (NCBI): domain Bacteria; kingdom Pseudomonadati; phylum Pseudomonadota; class Alphaproteobacteria; order Hyphomicrobiales; family Phyllobacteriaceae; genus Mesorhizobium; species Mesorhizobium sp. CA12. The sequence continues at coordinate 261,850 of NZ_JAIUHT010000002.1, read as the reverse complement.
TTGACCGACGTGACCGGCAACACGCACCGTTCGGAAATCTGCATCGACAAACTGTTCTCGCCGGATGGCCCGACCGGCCGGCTCGGCCTGGTCGAGTTCCGCGGCTTCGAGATGCCGCCCAATGCGCGCATGAGCCTCGCGCAGCAATTGCTGGTGCGCGCGATCATCGCCCGCGCCTGGAGAAACCCGCTCGACGGCCGCTTCGTGCGCTGGGGCACCTCGCTGCACGACCGTTTCATGCTGCCGCACTACGTCTGGGCGGATTTCCTCGACGTGCTGGAGGATCTGAAGCTGAACGGCTTCGATTTCCGCCCCGAATGGTTCGCGGCCCAGCTCGAATTCCGTTTCCCGTTCTGCGGCGAGGTCCAACATGCCGGCGTCAAGCTGGAGTTGAGGCAGGCGCTGGAGCCGTGGCATGTGATGGGCGAGCAGGGCGCTATCGGCGGCACGGTCCGCTTCGTCGATTCCTCGGTCGAGCGGCTGCAGGTGCGAACCGAAGGCCTCAATCCGGAGCGTCACGCCATCGTCTGCAACGGCCGCCTCGTGCCGATGAAGGTCACCGACAATCGCGAGATCGCGGTGGCCGGCGTTCGCTTCAAGGCCTGGCAGCCGGCGTCGGGCCTGCATCCGGCGCTGCCGGTCAACACGCCGCTGGTCTTCGACATCTATGACCGCTGGTCGGGCCGCTCGGTCGGCGGCTGCGTCTACCATGTCGCGCATCCGGGCGGCCGCAACTACGACACCTTCCCAGTCAACGGCAACGAGGCCGAGGCGCGACGGCTTGCCCGGTTCGAACCGCGCGGCCACACGCCGGGCGGCTATGTGCTGCGTGACGAAGAAGCTGCTGAAGAGTTCCCCATGACCCTTGACCTCAGGCAGCCGGCGAGATTCTGATCGACAATGGCCAAGGGGAATCAGAGACGGGCGGGCGGCAGGCCGCGGGCGCCGAGCCTGCTGGAACGCTACCGACCGATCGAAGGCGTCGTCGACGAGATGGTCGACGCGGCCGGCAGCCCGCGCCCGGCCTGGCGCTCCTTCATCGACGCGCTCGACGATCTCGGGGCGGATCGGCTCGGGCAGCGGTTTGCCCGCGCCGACCAGTATCTGCGCGATGCGGGCGTCTATTACCGTGTCTATGAGCAGGCTGGCGCCAATGAGCGGGAGTGGCCGCTCGCGCATGTCCCGCTGCTGATCGACGAGAAGGAATGGGCCGAGATCAGCGCCGGCCTCGTCCAGCGCGCCGACCTGTTCGAGGCGATCCTGTCCGACATTTACGGGCCGAACCGGTTGGTCGAGAAAGGCATTCTGCCGGCCGGCCTGATTGCAGCCAGCCCGGAATATCTGCGCCCGATAGCCGGCGTCCGGCCGGCCAACGGGCATTTTCTGCATATGGTCGCCTTCGAGCTCGGCCGTGGCCCGGACGGCCGCTGGTGGGTGCTGGGCGATCGCACCCAGGCGCCGTCGGGCGCAGGCTTCGCGCTGGAGAACCGCGTCGCCACAACGCGTGCGCTGTCGGATATCTATGGCGAGATGCATGTGCATCGGCTTGCCGGCTTTTTCCGCCGCTTCCGCGACGCGCTGAACGCTATGGCAAGGGAGTCGGGCGGCCGCGTCGCCATCCTGACGCCGGGACCGCTCAACGAAACCTATTACGAGCACGCCTATATCGCCCGCTATCTGGGCATCATGCTGCTCGAGGGCGAGGACCTGACCGTTTCCGGCGGCAGGCTGATGGTGCGAACCGTTTCCGGCCTGATGCCGATCGGCGTCCTGTGGCGGAGGCTCGATGCCGCTTTCGCCGATCCGCTGGAGCTCAGGCCGGACTCGCAGATCGGCACACCGGGATTGGTCGAGGCAATCCGGCGCGGCTCCGTATCGGCCGTCAATGCGCTGGGTTCGGGCCTGATGGAGACGCGGGCATTGCTGTCGTTCCTGCCCAGGATCGCGCGAGAACTGCAAGGTGACAATCTCAAGCTGCCGAGCATCGCCACCTGGTGGTGCGGGCAAGAGGCGGAGCGCGCGCATGTGCTGGCCAATATCGACCGCATGGTGGTCGGCCCGGCGCTCTCGACCCGGCTTGCCTTCGAGGACGATGGCGCGACCCGGCTCGGATCGTCCCTTTCGGCCGGCGAGCGGGCCGAGCTCATCGCGCGCATCGAGGCGGACGGCGCCGGCTTCGTCGGCCAGGAAGCCGTGACGCTGTCGACCACGCCGGTGTTCGTCGACGGCTTACTGGAGCCGCGGCCTGCCAGCCTGCGCGTCTATCTGGCGCGCACGCCGGAAGGCTGGACGGTGATGCCCGGCGGCTTCGCCCGTGTCGGATTTTCGCTCGACCCGACGGCGATTGCCATGCAGCGCGGCGGCCAGGCGGCGGATGTCTGGGTGGTCAGCGACAGGCCGGTCGAGCGCGAGACATTGTTGCCGCAGGAGCATGACGGCTTCACCCGCACCATGCCGGGCAGCCTGCCCAGCCGCGCGGCCGAGAACCTGACCTGGCTCGGACGCTATATCGAGCGCTCCGAAGACACGGTGCGCGTGCTGCGCGCCTATCACGTGCGGCTTGCCGAGACATCCGATCCGGATATGCCGCTGCTTGCCGATATCAGGGACTATCTGGAACCGTTCGGCATCGACGTCGAAACGGCGATACCACCGGGGTTGATCGGCACTTTGGACAGCGCGGTCTACAGCGCCGGCCAGATTCGCGACCGCTTCTCTCCCGATGGCTGGCTGGCGCTGAAGGATCTGTCCAAGACCATCCACAAATTCGCGGAGACGGTCGCGCCCGGAGACGACGCGACGCGGGCGATGACGGTGATGCTGCGCAAGCTTGCCGGCTTTTCCGGCCTGCTGCACGAGAACATGTACCGCTTCACCGGCTGGCGCTTCCTGGAGATCGGCCGCAGGCTGGAACGCGGCATCCAGATCGCGCGCACGCTCAGCCAGCTGACAAGGAATGAGGCGCCGGAAGGGGCGCTGGACATGATGCTGGAGATCGGCGACAGCGTCATGACCCATCGCCGGCAATATCCGGTGCAGGCCGGGCGGCACACGGTTATCGACCTGCTCGCGCTCGACCCGCTCAATCCTCGCTCGATCTTGTTCCAGCTGGAGCGGCTGAAGGCCGAGATCGGCATGCTGCCTTCGATCGGCGGCGAGGGGCACATGTCACCCGCCGCCAAGGAGATCCTGCGGCTCAACACGGCAATAGCCGTCATGGAGCCATCGGACATGAGCGCCAAGGCGCTCGACGACCTCGCCGGCCAGATCGGCGATCTCTACAACAGCCTCTCCAAGGCCTATTTCGGTTAGAGCATTTCCAGCGAAAAGGATCGCCTTCAATGCTCTATCTCTCTGTTTTTGCGCAATTCCGGACGCAAGGCTACGGCGAAGCCGCCGAGCCCAACCGCTGCGCCTTTTTGCTGGAATTGCCCTAATGCTCTACGACATCAAACTCCATTTGCATTACGACTACGCCGCTGCCGCCGGTGGCGGACGGCACCAGGTGCGCGTCATGCCGCAGACGATCGCCGGAGTGCAGCGCGTGATCGCCGCCTCGCTGTCGTTCCAGCCGTCGCCGGCCGAGCGTGCCGATTTTTCCGATTTCTTCGGGAACAACGTCACCTCGATCGCTTTTCGCGACGCGCATGAGACGCTCGACATCCGCATGAGCGCGCGCGTGTCTGTCTCGCGGCCCGAGCCAGGTCTCGATGTCTCGCCCGATATAAGCGGGCTGAGGTCGGAGCTCGATCTGGTACGCTCGCTATTGCCGTCCGCGCCGCATCATTTCCTCGCCGCCAGCGACCATGCCGGCATCGAAGCGGCGATCACGGCCTATGCGCGGGAAAGCCTGGCCGGCTCGGCGGTGGCAACGGCGGCCGATCTCTGCAACCGCATCCATCGGGATTTCACCTATGACGGCAAGGCAACCACGGTGCAGACGCGGGCAAGCGACGCCTTCGCGCTGAAACGCGGCGTCTGCCAGGATTTCTCGCATATCATGATCGCCGGCCTGCGCGGGCTTGGCATTCCCGCCGGTTATGTCAGCGGCTTTTTGCGCACGATCCCGCCCAAGGGCAAGCCTCGGCTCGAGGGCGCCGATGCCATGCATGCCTGGGTCAAGGCCTGGTGCGGACGCGATGCCGGCTGGCAGGAGTTCGACCCGACCAACGGCATGCGGGCGAGCAACGATCATATCACGGTCGGCTACGGCCGCGACTATTCCGACGTTGCGCCGATCGTCGGCGTGTTGAAGACCACCGGCGGCCAGGTCGGCGAGCAAGCGGTCGACGTCATTCCGGTCGTCGTCGAAAAGGTGTAACGACAACCCGATTGCCCGTGGGCGCTTCTCAAATGCGCCTGCCGTCGGTATCCTGGGCACGGGATTGATGGGGGCGCGCGCCTGCGTGGGTATGGCGCGCGGAGACAGATTTGGAAGCGGTAAGCGTCATCATACCAGCACATGATGCGGCTCGGACGATTGCCCGGACGCTCGCTTCACTGGTTTCGGAAAAGAAGTTATCGGCGAGGTGCTGCTGGTTGACGATTCGTCGTCCGACGCCACCGCGGCCGTCGCCTCGGATTTGTCGTTACGGTGCGGGTTGCCGCTGCGCGTCGTCAAATCGAGCTGCCGTGACGCCGGCGGCTCCAGGAATCTGGCTCTGGAGCAGGCCCGCTTTCCATGGATCTATCTGATCGATGCCGACGATATTCATCTGGAAGGCGGCCTGCGCGCACTGCTGGCCAAGGCCGTAGGGGATCGAGGAGCAGACATGGTGGTCGGCGCCTACCGCAGACAGGTCAGCGGCGAGGAGCGGTCGACCAAGCTGCCGGGCGGCTACATGGCAAGCGGACCGGCCAATGCCTGCGCCTATCTCGAAGGGCGGATACGGTCGATCGCAGTCGGCAGCGCTCTGGTGTCGCGGCGGGTTGTCGGCGACACGAGGTTCCCCACCGGGCTCGCCTATGACGAGGACACGCTGTTTTGGGCGCGCCTGATGGCCAAAGCCTCGCTTGCGGTCCTGACACGACCGATCTTCATCTATTTCGTCTCGGCGGAGCGTTCCGACGACCGTTTCACGATCAGGCCCGCCGCTTGCTTTCTCGAATGGCGTCTGGCGCTGCGCCGGCTCCGGTCCTGCGGCATCGCGGAGCGGTCGCTCAAGACCAGGGAAGGCCTCGTCGCCTTGAAGATCGCGCGCGTTCATTATGCGCGCGGTGATTTCGATATGGCGGGAAGATTCCTCAGCGTGGCCGAAGCTGCGCCACGGACGGGCGCGGCTGTCTGGCGGTGCATGCGCTATCGGCTGAAGATCGCGTTGCGGCGCCGGTTCTCGGCGCCGGCCGCCCAATTGCAACGCGCCTGATGGCCGCAAGGCCGGATCTCGCGGTCGTGGTGATTGGTTTGCGGGCACCCGCCTCACTGGCGGCTGCGGTAAGGTCGGTGCTCGACCAGAATGTTCCGCTCGAGATCGTGGTGGTGAATTCCGGCGGCGGCAACGCCATGGCGCTGCTTGCCGATTGCGGCATCGGCGTAACTGTCATCGATGTCGAGGAGCGGTTGTTTGCCGGGGCCGCGCGAAATCGCGGCATCGCTGCAACGCAGGCTCCGTTCATCGCCTTTCTCGCGGATGATTGCCTGGCCTGTCCGCAATGGGCCGAAATCCGGCTGCAGCGTCACCGGGAGGGCGCCGCGGCTGTGGCGAGCGCCGTCCTCAACAGCCATCCGCGCAATCTGGTCGCCTGCGCGGCGCATCTCGTCACCTATATGCGACGCCTGCCCGGTCTCCCGGCCGGGAAGGCGCAGTGCTACGGCGTTTCGTTCGACCGGAAGTTGTTCGAGCGATATGGAGCGTTCGACGAGGGGCTGAAGGCCGAGAAGACACCGAATTCATGGCCAGACTGCCGGAGGCTCTGCGGCCGGTCTGGGAACCGAGGGTCCTGACCGTTCACCGCAACGAGATGAGCCTGTCCGGCTTGCTTGCCGACCAGTATCGCCGCGGGCGCCGCTATGGCGCCTATCTCCGGTCCCTCGACACAGGAAAACCCATGCGTCCGTTCCGAAAGGTGTTCCGCGACCGGCGCAATGTCGGCAAGCTGATCAAGGAGGGGTTGTCCGGCAAGGACAGGACCTTCGCAAGGCTGTCGCTGCCAATCGTGTGGCTGGCATTGTTCGCCAAATCGCTGGGGGCGTCCGCCGGCGCCCGGCATGGCGACACGACGGAGGACCGGCGATGATCACCATCGAGATGAAGCCGCCGCGTCGGCGGCGCGGCCGATGGTTTTGGTCACAGCGCAAAATCGTCGCCGTTTTCAGCTACCGCTACGATCAGCATCTCGTGCCCGACCTTATCGCCAATCTCGAGCCTGTCGTCGACGGCTGGATCGCCTATGACGACCGCGCCTCGGAGGGGCTTTTCAGCAGCGAGCCGCAGAGGCGGCGTGCGCTTATCGCCGCGGCCCATGAGGCCGGCGCCGATTGGGTTCTGGCCATGGATCCTGATGAAAGGCTGGAACAAGCCGTTGCCGGCCGGATCGGCCGCCTGACCAGCGGGTCCAGGCGCATCGCCTGGGGGTTCCGCTGTCGGGAGCTGTATACGCCGGCCAGCTACAGGATCGACGGTCGCTGGGGCCAGAAGATGCAGCACAGGCTTTTTGCCGCCTATCCCCCTGACCGTTATCGATCGAAAGAACTGCACGGCGCCTGGTTTCCCGACGATATCGGCTTCAGGCTCGAGGATAGCGGTCTCAATCTTTATCATTTGAAGATGATCGAGCCAAAGCGGCGCGCAGCGCGTCGCGACCTCTACAATTGCCTCGACCCGGATCGCCGGCTGCAGCAGATCGGCTACGACTATCTGGCGGACGAGTCGGGGATGGTTCTCGAGGCCGTGCCGGCCGGGCGAGAGTACGTTCCCGCTCATGCCGACGACGGCGGGCTCTGGATGGCGGATCTCTCCGCCATGCGGCGGGACTGAAAGCTGTTTCGGAACCAGCCGCCGGTTACGCGGCTTATCTACGGGAACTTCCGTGGAGCCATCATGCTGCAACAATCGCGATCCTGCGTCGACCGGCCGGCAGGCGAGGACCGAAGCCGGAAAGACGGTGCGCAGGATTCGGCCGAGCGCGCGTCGCTCAGCTATGTCAGCGACACCGATCCCGGCGTCCGACGATTGAGAAAAGGCAAGGGATTTTCCTATGTCGGTCCGAACGGGCGCAAGGTCAGCGCGGAGACACTTGCCCGCATCAAGGCGATCGTCATTCCGCCGGCCTGGACGGATGTATGGATATCACCCGATCCGGACGGCCACATCCAGGCAACAGGCCGGGATCAGCGGGGCCGCAAGCAGTACCGTTATCACCCGCAATGGACCGAGGAACGCGACGGCGTCAAATATTCCAGCCTCGTTGCTTTCGCGCAAAGCCTGCCCACTCTCAGGCGGCAGATCGATGCCGATCTGCGCCGCCGCGGGCTGCCGATGGAGCGCGTCGTCGCCTCTGTGGTTTGGTTGCTCGACAACACCATGATCCGCATCGGCAACGCGGCCTATGCGCGCGACAACAAGAGTTTCGGACTGACCACGCTGCGTGACCGCCATGTCGAGATCACGGGCTCCAGCCTGCGCTTCGCCTTCAAGGGCAAGTCGGGCAAGGAATGGAAGCTGAAGCTGGCCGATCGACGGATAGCCAAGGTCGTGCGCGGCGCCCAGGACCTGCCGGGACAGAAGCTGTTTCAGTATCTCGATGAAGACGGCGACCGGCGGCCGGTGCGCTCGGAGGACGTCAACCGCTATATTCGCGAGGCCTCCGGCGCCGAATTCAGCTCGAGGCATTTCCGCACCTGGGGCGGCACCATCCACGCCGCTTCGCTGTTTGCGCAGACCGAACTGCCGGAAAGCAAAACGCAGCAAAACCGGGTGATGAACAGCATCGTCGACAAGGTCGCCGAGCGGTTGGGCAACACCCGTGCCGTCTGTCGCAAATGCTACATCCACCCGCTGGTGTTCGAGGCGTGGAGCAACGGGCGCCTGCTCGACGAAATGGCCGAAGCCAATAAGCGCAAGCGCGTCATACCCGGTCTCGACGAGGAAGAAACGCTGGTGCTCAGATGGCTGCAGGCTCGCGGCGCCTGACAGGCGGTTGCGGAGATCGTCAAGTCAGTGATCCCTCGATAAATTTTTTTATCGACCTGGTGTCGGGAAGGGTCCTAGTGTCGCGTCCTTTGATACGGAAAGGACCTGCCATGCTTTACGCCATCCTCTGCTACGCCTCCGAAGACGTCGTCTGCTCCTGGAGCAAGGAACAGGACGACGAGGTCATGGCAAAGCTCCTCAACGTGCAGGACAAATACGCCAAGGCGGGCCGGCTGGGGCCGGTGGCGCGCCTGTTGCCGACGACGGCGGCCACGACGCTGCGAAAGGTCAAAGGGGAATCGATCGTGCTCGACGGCCCATTCGCCGAGACCAAGGAACAATTCCTCGGCTTCTACACGCTCGAATGCAACGATCTCGACGAAGCCGTCGAATTCGCGCGCGAGCTTTCCGAAGTCAATCCGAGCGGCGGTTCCTACGAGATCCGGCCGGTTTCGGTCTTCAATCCGACAAAGGTCGCGGTATGACGGAACTCGCCTGGATAAACGCCGCGATCAGCAATGCCCGCCCGCAGGCGATGGGCGCGCTGCTGCGCTACTTCCGCGACCTCGACGCCGCGGAAGAGGCTTTCCAGGACGCGTGCCTGAGGGCGCTCAACAACTGGCCGAAGAACGGGCCGCCACGCGATCCCGCGGCTTGGCTGATCTTCGTTGGACGCAACAGCGGCATCGACGCCGTGCGCAAGCGCGCCAAGCAGGCGCCGATGCCGGAAGAGGACCAGATTTCCGATCTCGAGGATGCCGAAGGCGATATGGCCGAGCGGCTGGACGGTGCGCATTATCGCGACGATATCCTGCGGCTTCTGTTCATCTGCTGCCATCCGGATTTGCCGGCGACGCAGCAGATCGCGGTGGCGCTGCGCATCGTGTCCGGCCTCACCGTCAAGCAGATCGCGCGCGCCTTTCTCGTCGGCGAGAGCGCCATGGAACAGCGCATCACCCGCGCCAAGGCGCGCATTGCCGATGCCGGCGTGCCGTTCGAGACGCCGGGCGCGGTTGAGCGCTCGGAGCGGCTCGCCGCAGTCTCCGCAATGGTCTATCTGATCTTCAACGAGGGCTATTCGAGCAATGGCGGCGAGGCGCCGGCTCGCGCGCCGCTGTGCGAGGAGGCGATCCGGCTCGCCCGGCTGCTGCTCAGGCTGTTCCAGCAGGAACCTGAAATCATGGGGCTGACGGCGCTGCTGCTTCTCCAGCATGCGCGGGCACCGGCGCGTTTCGACGAAGACGGCGAGATCGTGCTGCTCGAGGACCAGGACCGCTCGCTCTGGAGCCGCAAGATGATCGACGAGGGCTTGGCGCTGGTCGACAAGGCGCTGCGCCATCGCAAGCCCGGCCCTTATCAGGTGCAGGCGGCGATCGCGGCGCTGCATGCGCGGGCGGCGACGGCCGAGGATACCGACTGGACCGAGATCGACCTGCTCTACGGTCTGCTGGAGCAGATGCAGCCATCGCCGGTGGTAACGCTCAACCGCGCCGTCGCGGTCAGCAAGGTGCGCGGCCCGGAAGCCGCGCTTGCCATGATCGAGCCGCTGGAAGAGCGGCTGTCGGGCTATTTCCACTTCTTCGGGTTGAGGGGCGGGCTGCTGATGCAGCTTGGGCGCAACGACGAGGCGCGTGTCGCCTTCGACCGCGCCATCGCCCTGGCCAACACCGCGGCCGAGGCGGCGCATATCCGCATGCATATCGACCGGCTGATCAAGGAAAGCACTGAGAAGTCTTCCTTCCAAAAAGCGCGCTGATCCGGCTTCGCCGTCTGGCCCAATTTCGCAATCCGGCCTTGGACCATGCCGGGGTAGCGGTTTTCCCCCGAAACGCGTAATGCCACGCCATGAAAGCGCCCGGCTGTGCCCGACGGCACGGACATGGCGCGTGGCTTCCACGCCCGCCCTATGAGCGGCGGGATATGAAAGGGACAAAAATGACGTTAGCGAAGGAAACCGCTTCACTTCTTGAGAAACTGGGCGTCGCCAAAGATGCTCTTTCGGGGGGCGACCTGATCGTGCGCAGCCCGGTGACGGGCGAACAGATCGCGGCGCTGAAGTCGATCTCGGCCGCCGACGCCGGCAAGGCCATCGATGCCGCGCATAAGGCCTTCCAGGCCTGGCGGCTGGTGCCGGGGCCAAAGCGCGGCGAGCTGGTGCGCCTGCTCGGCGAGGAGCTGCGCGCGCATAAGGACGAGCTTGGCCGGCTGGTGTCGATCGAGGTCGGCAAGATCCCGTCCGAGGGGCTGGGCGAAGTCCAGGAGATGATCGACATCTGCGATTTCGCCGTCGGCCTTTCCCGGCAACTCTATGGCCTCACCATCGCCACCGAGCGCCCCGGACACCGCATGATGGAGACCTGGCATCCGCTCGGCGTCGTCGGGGTGATCTCGGCCTTCAATTTCCCGGTTGCCGTTTGGTCTTGGAACGCGGCGCTGGCCTTCGTCTGCGGCGACGCGGTGGTGTGGAAACCGTCGGAAAAGACGCCGCTGACGGCGCTTGCCTGCGAGGCGATCTTCAAGCGCGCCGCCAAGCGTTTCGGCACTGATGCGCCGGCAGGACTGCTCCAGGTGCTGATCGGCGACCGTGCCGCCGGCGAGGTGCTGGTGGATCATCCGAAGGTGCCGCTGGTCTCGGCCACCGGCTCGACGCGCATGGGCCGCGAGGTCGGCCCCAGGCTCGCCAGGCGTTTTGCGCGCGCCGTGCTCGAGCTCGGCGGCAACAATGCCGGCATCGTCACGCCCACCGCCGATCTCGACATGGCGCTGCGGGCGATTGCCTTCGGCGCCATGGGCACGGCCGGCCAGCGTTGCACGACGCTCAGGCGCCTGTTCGTGCATGACAGCGTCTATGACGCGCTCTTGCCGCGCTTGAAGAAGGCTTATGAGACGGTTTCGGTCGGCAATCCGCTGGAAGGCAAGGCGCTGGTCGGTCCGCTGATCGACAAGGCGGCCTTCGACAACATGCAGAAGGCATTGAAGGAGGCTGAAGCGCATGGCGGCAAGGTGACCGGCGGCACGCGCGTCGAGAACGGCCATCCGGACGCCTATTACGTGCATCCGGCACTGGTCGAAATGCCTGCCCAGGTCTCGCCGGTGACGGAAGAGACCTTCGCGCCGATCCTCTATGTGATGAAATACTCCGATTTCGACGAGGCGCTGGAGCAGCACAATGCCGTGGGCGCCGGCCTGTCATCGTCGATCTTCACGCGCGACCTGCAGGAATCAGAGCGCTTCCTAGGCGTCGACGGTTCGGATTGCGGCATCGCCAACGTCAATATCGGCACCTCGGGCGCGGAGATCGGCGGCGCGTTCGGCGGCGAGAAGGAGACCGGCGGCGGCCGCGAGAGCGGCTCGGACGCCTGGAAGGCGTATATGCGCCGCGCCACCAACACGGTGAACTATTCGAAAGCGCTGCCGTTGGCGCAGGGCGTGTCGTTCGACATCGATTGAGGACGAAGCGACGGGTCAGCCTCGCCCGCGAGCTGACCCGGCTCGAGATCAGGCCATGCGGGCGGAAGGCGGCCGATTGCTCAGAAAGCCTTGCCGGTAGCCGGATCGAAGAGGCGGAGCGCGTCCGCATCGAAGACGAACGCGCATGACTGACCCTTGGCGACGCGGGCGCGCGGCGGCAAGGTCGCCGTCAAGTTCTGCGCGCCGATCCGGGCCGTGGTGACCTGTTCGGGACCGGTCAGTTCGACGACATCGATCTCGACCGGCAGCGACAGATCCGCGCCGCTGCCCGGCCCCAGCCGGAGCGCTTCCGGCCTCACTCCGGCAATGACCTGAGCACCATCGCGGCCTGCGTTGGCGTAGCGCGCCGGCAGCGCCAGCCGCGCATCCGTGCCGGCAATGGCGAGCTTGCCGTCCTCGACAAAAGCTTCCAGCATGTTCATCGCAGGCGCGCCGACGAAGCCTGCCACATAGAGTGTCGCCGGATGGTTGTAGATTTCCTCCGGCGTGCCGAGCTGTTCGATGCGGCCGTCGCGCATGACGGCGATGCGGGTCGCCAGCGTCATCGCCTCGATCTGGTCGTGGGTGACGTAGACGACCGTGGTGCGCAGCATCTCGTGCAGGCGCTTCAGCTCGGTGCGCATCTCGAGCCGCAGCTTGGCGTCGAGGTTGGAGAGCGGCTCGTCGAACAGGAAGACCTGCGGCTTGCGCACCAGCGCCCGGCCGATGGCGACGCGCTGGCGCTGGCCGCCGGAGAGCTGCCCGGGCTTGCGGTCGAGCAGATTCTCGATCTGCAGGAGCTTCGCCGCTTCACGCACGGCTTTGTCGCGTTCGGCGACGGGAACCTTGCGCATCTCCAGGCCGAAGCCGATGTTGCGGCTCACCGTCAGGTTCGGATAGAGCGCGTAGGACTGGAAGACCATGGCGATGTCGCGGTTCTTCGGATGCACGCCAAGCACGGAGCGGCCGCCGATCAACACGTCGCCGCTGGTCGCCTCGGCAAGACCAGCGATGATGTTGAGCAGGGTGGACTTGCCGCAGCCGGAGGAGCCGAGCAGCACCAGGAACTCGCCGTTCTCAAGCGCGATGTCGATGCCTTTCAGCGTTTCGACGCTGCCGTAATTCTTGCGGATATCGCGGATTTCAAGCGCGCTCATGGATGGCTTCCTCGAAGAAAATCGGCCCGCCATAGTCGCGGGGCAGGGTGGAAATGGCCCGCGATGCCACCTGAACAGCCGCTGCAAGGCAACGTGCCAGAGCGTGCTCCCGAGCAAGCGCCGCCAGAAAGGCGCCGTTGAAGACATCGCCGGCGCCGATCGTGTCGACGACGTTGACGCGTGGCGCGGTCGCATCGATGATCTGGCCGTCCGGGCCGATAGCGATCGCGCCCTCGGGTCCGCGCTTGACGACCACGGTCGCGGCTTTTTTCATGCCGTCGCGGATCTTGCGTGCCGCGTCCGTGGGATTCTTCAACCCCGCCAGCGTCGTCGTCTCGACCTCGTTGAAGAGCGCAAGCTCGCAACGCGACAGCCAGGCGCGCGCCGCGGCACAATTTTGCGCCGTCCAGCCATCCATCGGCCAGCCGGTGTCGAGCGCGACGGCGATGCGGTGTGCCTCCGCCCAATCGAAAAAAGCATCGTACTGGCGCGTGAGGTCGTCGGTCAGGAAGGAGCCGCAAAGCAGCGCGTAGCCGCCCGAGAGCCGCTTGCCGTCCAGAACCGAAAGCACGTCGTCGAGATTGAAGCGCGGCAGGTGACCGCGGGTGGTGAAGAAGGTGCGTTCGCCGTCCGGATGGGTCATGCCGACCGACAGCGTCGTGCCCTCCGTGTGGACCGGCCATCTCGCGGCGCGGCCCCCGAATGCTTCGCGCAGCCAGCGCCCGAACTGGTCGTCGCCAAGATTGGCGGCAATCTCGAAATCGATGCCCAGCGCCTGCCAGGCAAGCGCCGTGTTACCGGCCTGGCCGCCGACACGCAGGTCGTCGTGGTCGACGACGGTCTCCGTGCCCGCCTTCGGCCATGGCGCGACCGGCCCGACGATCAGGTCGACGTTGACGTTGCCGATCACCGCGAGCGGCCGCATCACTCGCTCCTGGTGATCTTGGTGGTGCGCACCGGCGTTCCGGCATTCTCGACGCGGGAATCGGCGAAGGCGATCATCAGGCTTTGCGCCACCGGCAGCATGGCAAAGATCGCCGCCAGTCCGGACGCGGGCTTGAACCTCAATGTGACGGCGCCTGCGACCGACGGTTTGCCCGAAGCATCGAACACGATCAGCGGCGCCCCGGTCTCGACCGCTGAAGCGGCCATGGCGGTGACGAGGTCGGCGGTCGGGTCGTTGCCGCGGAAGAGCACGACGCCAATGCTTGGACCCAGCATCTCCATCGGCCCGTGGCGCAATTGACCGCCTTCGAGCGAGAAACAAGGCAGGCGCGACAGTTCGGTGAAGCCGAGCGCAAGGGCTTCAGCCACGCCTTGAAGCTTCCGGCCGGAAGTGACGATGGTCGTGACCATTCTCAGCGCCGCGAGCGCGGCATCGATCTCGACCGTCTGGGGCGCCTTGAGCCCGGCGAGCGCGCCGGCGGGATCGTCGCCTAGCGCAGTCAGGATGGCGAGATGCAGGGCGAAGGTCACGGTCAGGCTGCGGGTCGCGGCAAAGGCGAGCTCGCTACCGCCGGCGCCGACGAGGCAAGGCACCGTACGGCCAAGAAACGAGCCGGCCTCGAGCGTCAGACCGAAGGTCTCCGTGCGATCGCCGGTCTCGGCAAACCAGCGCAAGACCTCGGCGCTTTCGCCGGATTGAGAGGTGACGATCACCGTCTTGCCGGTCAGCGGCAGCGGCTGGCCGAGCTGCTCCGACAGCGGCAGCGCGATGGCGTCGATGCCGTGCGCGCGATAGAGCGGCTCGACCGCGCGGGCGACGGCATGCGAGGCGCCCATGCCGAGCAGGAGGAGCCTGCCGTTCTTGCTGATCGAGGCAGCGATCTCGGCGGCTACTTCTCGATTGCTCTCGAACGAGGCAAGCGCATCCTCATGCTGGCGCGCCATCTCGCGGTCGATCGCGACAAGCCCTGCCGGGCGGTTCTTTTGCGCAATCATGATTATCCTTTCACTCCGCCGCTGGTCAGGCCCGAGATCAGCGCGCGTTGCATGACGAGGCCGATCAGCACCGGCGGCAAGGCCGCGAGCACGCCGGCGGTGGCGATCAGTCCGTAGTCGGAGACGCGGCCGCCGGCGAGATCGGCGATGGCGACCGTCAGCGTCTTTGCCCGCTGGTCCGAGGTGAAGAGCAGGGCATAGAAGAATTCGTCCCAGGCAAGCAGCACGGCAAACAGCGCCGATGTCGCCACCACGGGCGCCGCCAGCGGCAAGGTGATGATGCGCCAGGTCTGGAACAGTCCCGCCCCGTCAATCATCGCCGCGGCCTCGATCTCGTGCGGGATGGAATCGAACCCCGATTTCATCAGCCAGGTGGTGAAGGGCGCGAGGATCGTCAGATAGATCAGTGCCAAGCCGAAGACGTTGTTGAGCAGGCCGAGATGGGACAGGCCCATGTAAAGGGGTACAGAGAGGGCCACCGGCGGCAGCATGTAGGTGGCGATCACCATCGACAGCGACCAGCCGACCGAAGGCGTGCGCGAGACGGCCCAGCCGGCCGGCACGGCAAGGACAACAGCGGCGAGCGTCGCCATGCCGGCGACCTGCAGGCTGTTGCGCAGCGATGCGGTGAAGGCGGCGCCGGCGCTGTTCTCCGCCCTCGATAGAAGCTGCGTGTAACGGGAGAAGTCGGCGGCCTGCGGCCACCAGCGTAGCGGCTTGGCGGCGAGGTCGGCGGCCGGCGATATGCTCATGACGAAGAGCCAGGCGAGCGGCGCCAGGATCACGACGGCGAGCAGGATGGCGCAAGCGTAGATGAAAGCGGTGAAGACCGGGCTCTTGCGTTCCATCAGGCCGCGCTCCCCGCGGTCTGCTTGACCAGCGTCGCATAGGCGACGGCGAGCACGGTGACGAGCAGGGTGACGATCAGCGCCAGCGAGGCGCCGGAGCCGGCGCGCTGGAAGGAGAAGGCTTCCTGGTAGACCAGGATCGACAGCGAGCGCGTGCTGTTGGCGGGGCCGCCGCGCGTCATGACCCAGATGATGTCGAAGACCTTGAAGGCCTCGATGGTGCGCAGCACCAGTGCCACCATCAGCGGGCCTGCCAAATAGGGCAGGATGACGAAGCGGAAGCGGTTGAGCGGGCCCGCGCCGTCGACAAGCGCCGCTGCGGTGATGTCGCGCGGCACGGCCTGCAGGGCGGCGAGCGCAATCAGCGCGACCAGCGGGAAATTCTTCCAGCAGTCGGCGACGATCAGCGCCGCCAGGGCCGTTCCCGGCTCGCCTAGCCAGGAGCGGTAATCGTCTATGATATGGAGCTGCGTCAGCGCCGCGTTCAGCGCGCCATATTCGGGATTGTAGATCAGCCGCCAGAGCGTCGCGTTGACGACGGTGGGCAGCGCCCAAGGCAGGATCATCAGCCCGCGCAGCACGGCGCGGCCGCGGAATTCCTGATTGAGCAGAAGGGCCGCAAGCACGCCGATCACCATCTCGGCGGCGACCGAGATAACCGCGAACCAGGTGGTGGTCGAGAGCGTGCGGGTGAAGTTCGAGCTGGTCAGCATCTTGGTATAGTTGTCGAAGCCGACATAGTTGCCCGCCGTGCCGACCAACTGGGCGTCGGTGAAGGAAAGCCTGACAGTATCGACCAACGGCCAGCCGATGACGGCCACCATGATCATCAGAAGCGGCAGCATCAACAGCCACGCGCGCGTCGTCATCCAGGTGCCCGACATCAGAGCGCCTCTCTCCTGTCATCCGGTCAGAGCGGTTCACCGTTTCACGGAAACGGCGAACCGCTCAATCTCTTTGTTTTGACGCAATTCCGGACGGAAAACCGCTTCACACTTTTCCTGGAATTGCTCTAGAAACAGCACGGGCGGCGCTCGTGGATGAGGCCGCCCGCGTGGAGGAACGCCAGATCAGAGGCCGCTGTTTTCGGCAGCGGTCTTGAGCGCGTCTTCCGGTGTCGCCTGGCCGAGCAGCGATTCCTGGATCGCCTGCTGCAGCGCCGTCGACAGCTGCTGGTATTTCGGCGTGGTCGGGCGCGGATACATCGCGGCAAGACCGAGCTTGGCGGCGGCGATCAGTTCTTCCTGGCCCTTGGTGACGGCCGGATCGTCATAGGACGAGGCCCAGATCGGCAGCGACAGCTTGGCATACTGGTTCTGCGTCGCCTGCGAGGTCATGAACTCGATATATTTCCAGGCTTCGTCCGGGTGCTTCGACACCGCCGTGACGCCAAGCCCCATCGAGCCGTTGACGGCCGAGACCTCGCTGGTGCCGGCAACGCCCGGCGCCGGCACGACGCCGACCTTGCCCGCGACCTTGGAGTCCTTCGGATCGTTGGCCATGTTGTACATGTAGGTCCAGTTCAGCGCGAAAGCGGCGTCGCCGTTCTCGAAGACCTTGCGCACATCCTCTTCCAGGAATTCCTTGGAGTTCGGATTGGTCAGGCCCGACTTGTAGCTGTCGACCATGTATTTCAGCGCCGAGAGGCCGCCGCCGTTCTGGAAGTCGGGCTTGCCGTCCTTGAGGAAGTCGCCGCCATAGGCACTGACCAGCGTGGTGTAGTCGCAGATGGCGGCTTCGGCCTGCGACCAGCTCCAGGCGATCGGCGTCTTCAGCAAGCCCTTGTCCTGAATGATCTTGGCCTGCTGGCCGAGTTCTTCCCAGGTCTTCGGCGGCGCCTTGATACCGGCCTTTTCCAGGATTTCCTTGTTGTAGAACAGGTATTTGGTGTCGAGGATCCACGGCATGCCATAGTACTTGCCGTCATACTGGACGGTGGTCCAGGCCCCGGGCAGAACGCCCTTTTTCATGTCATCGGTAATCTTCGACGAGACATCGACCAGCACCTTGTTGGTCGCGTATTCGGCCGGCCAGATGACGTCGAACAGCACCACGTCATAACCGCCGCCGGATCCTTGAGCGAGCACGGTCTTGTCGTGCAGGCCTTCATAGGGAACGAATTCGAGATTGACCTTGATGTCCGGATTGGCCTTGGTGAAGGCCTCCGTCATCGAGCGCACGTCGGCCTCGCTATAGGCGGCCTGCGCCATGAAGAGCGCGTTCACGGTGGTTTCAGCAAAGGCGTGGGGGACGAGCAGCCCGCCAACGAACACCGCGCCCAGAAGTGTCTTACCGATCGATTTCAGCATTTGTCTTTCTCCCATTTTCGACGGCTGCGAGTGGGCGGCCAAGGCTGTGCCGCTTTCTCGAATTCGCATCGCGTCTGACCGGTCCATCCCCAACGGTGTGCGGCGGAGCTCGAAAGCTTTTGCCGTCTTTTTTAAAACCGCGGAGGTCTCACCTATTAAGTCAATTCGCTTGACTTAATTAGTCGATCAATCCTTTAATGGAGTCAAGAGGGGAAACGACGGTGCACGACATCAGCCCGATCCGCGCCAAAAGTGGCACCAACCAAGAGGGGACGAGCGCCCATAACCGGCGCGTCATGATCGAGGCGCTGCGGCTCAACGGCGCGCTTTCGCGCGCCGACCTGGCGCGGGCGACGCAGCTTACCAAGCAGGCGGTCTCCAACATCATCGAGGATCTCGAGCGCGATGGCCTGGTCGTGGCGCTGGATGCGGTGCGCAAGGGCAGGGGACAGCCTTTCACGCCCTACCGGCTGGTTCCCGAAGGGGCCTTCGCCATCGGGCTGCAAATCGACCGGCATCTGACGCGCGTGGTGGTGGTCGACCTCGTCGGCAAGGTGATCGCGCGCGCCGAGGCGGGGCTGCCGTTCGACGTGCCCTCAGAGGGCGTGGAAATAATCCTCGGCTTGGTCGATCGTGTCAGAGGCGAGCTGGCTTCCTTGTTTGCCCAGTCCGAGCGGCGACTGGTCGGACTGGGCGTCGCCATGCCGGGACCCTTCGGGCTGAAGAACCCCGACAACAAATGGATGATGCCCGCCTGGCAGCAATATCCGCTGGTGGAGGCGCTTTCGGCCGGCACCGGGCTCGATGTCGGCCTGCAGAACGATGCGGCCGCCTGCGCGACGGCGGAGCGGATCGTCGGCGCGGCGCATGGCGTCGACCACGCCGTCTGCCTTTATGTCGGTTACGGCATAGCCGCCGGGCTGATCCTCAATGGCGAACTCTACAGCGGCGGCAATGGCAATGCGGGCGAGGTCGGCATGGCGCTGCTTTCGCCGGCCGGCCCCGGTTCCACGCCGCTCGAACACCGTGCATCGCTGGCCTCGCTTTATCAGCATCTCGGCCTCGACCCTACCGAGAGGGGGCTTTACGAGACGCTTGGCGCACTGGCGCTTGCGCAGGACCCGCGGGTCATGGGCTGGGTCGAAAGAGCCGCGTCCGACCTGCGCTGGAGCGTGCATCTGATCGAAACGATCTTCGATCCGCAAACCGTCATCCTCACCTCCAGCGCGCCGGAGGCGCTCGCGCGGCTCCTGCTTCGGGCCATGCATCCGCTGCTGCCGTCGATCGCGGATCGCCCGGTCCGGCGCCTGCCACGGCTGCAACTCGGCACCACCGATCCCTGGGCGATCGCGGTTGGCGCCGCGGCAGAGCCGATCAGCCGGGCCTTCGATCCGCGCTTTTCCGCGATCCTGAAGGCCGGATAGAAGCGGTCGGCCCGTCGCCTGCGTCATGCTTGTGGCGAAAGCCGCGTCGATGATGGCGAGCTTGACCGCCTGCGCGCCGCCCGCCAGCGCGGGCACCGGTCTCGCGCGGCGCCGGGCGGAGTCTTGACGGTCAGCGATTCTTCAGAGCTGAGATACAGGCTTCGAACGCCTCGTCGACGACGGCGAGCTTGGCTGCCTGGACGGCCATGTATTCGTCGAAGAAAGCCCTCGAAACCCACATCACGGAATGGCCGCGCTGGCCGATCCAGCCGATGCTGCCGAGCGCCTCGGCATCATACAGTTTGCGCGCCAGATGGGTGCGTGAGAGCTTCAGCCAGTGGGCGAATTCCCTGACCGAGATGACGCCGGTCGGTATCCTGTCGAGATGGACATCCTCAGGATCGATACCGGACATCAGCCAGTCCATGACGATGCCGCCGTTGTTTAGCCAGATGAACAATGAAAAGGTCTGCCCAGGCTCCCGCACTGCGCCGCTGGCCAGCAATCCATCGGCGATCAGAGGCTGCAGGATGGGCAGCATCTCGGGTCGCTCGAGGAAGTTTTCCAGCCGGTTCGCGCCATCTATGCGGTCGAGCGTTCGCAGATGCGCGTAAATCCAGCCGGTGAAGGTCTCTATGGTGCCCGCCGTGACCCGCAACGGATGGGCGCGGCCATCACCGCTGGCCGAAATATATTCGGCGATGTTGTAGCGCAGCATCTCCTTGACGAAGGCCTCGGCGGTGTTGCGGCTGGCCACGGAATTGCGGCGCACGACCTCGATGAAACGCGCCATCGTCATGTCGGTACGGCGGTCGTTGGGATCGCGCCGGAAATGCAGAGCCAAGCCGACATGAGCGAGCAGCCAGCGTTGCTGGGTGGCAAACACGGCAGCCAGCCGCGGGCTCGTTTGATAAATATGGATGAGCGCTTTGGACTGCTCCTGGACACCGCGAAGCGCTGCCGGATGACGGGCGATTTCTGCGGCACTCAGCGGCATTTCCTACGGCACTCCATGCGATTCCAAGCAACGACAAATGAAGATTCCCAGTCTTCGCCGGTCGTGTCCAGTTGCCCATTGGAACAACGAACGATCAGGCGGTGAATTCGCTGCTAACTCTTTGTATCGGTTCGGGAAAGCCGTCGGGCCCGCAGCTCCTGCGTTGAATTGACGAGTCCCGCCAGGCGAGCATAGGTTCCGCGCCATCGGGGCTGCGGGGAGTGCTTCCCGGGGCCGGGCTCCGTCCCTGGTGCCGATTCGCAGACAATCCTGCAGGATCCGCGCTTCGAGGATGCCGCATTCTGTCGGGCCAGCGCGACGGTCTCCAACACATGCGCCTTGGCGTCGGCCACGCCGGTCGGCGCCGATCGATAACGTATGGCTGACGAAGAATCCGCCCAGCCCTTTGCAGCCTGCGGAGGGCGGCCTATCCTGGTCGGTGATGGCCAACCCTGAGTGAAACGATGCCGAGAACAATCAGGACGCTGACCGCCAGCGAGGTGGAAACGCTTGTTGGCTGGGCAGCGGAGGAGGGCTGGAATCCGGGCACCGGCGATGCCGCGGCGTTTCGGGCGGTCGATCCGCAAGGGTTCATCGGCGCCTTTGTCGGCGGCGAGATGGCGGCCGGCATTTCGGCCGTCGCATACGGCCCCGGCTTCGGCTTCATCGGCCTCTACATTTGCCGGCCCGACCGGCGTGGCGAAGGTCACGGCAAGGCGGTCTGGGACGCCGGCATGGCGCGTCTGGGCAACCGCATCATCGGTCTCGACGGCGTGGCCGAGCAGCAGGCGAACTACCGGCGTATGGGCTTCGTGCCTGCCTATGAGACCGTCCGCTACAGCGGTCGCCCCGCCGGCTTGCCCGAGGGCGGCGACATGCTGCCGGTGACCGCCGGGGACATGGCTGAGATTTTTGCCTACGATCGCAAGTGCTTTCCAGCACTGCGCGAAACCTTCCTTGGCGAGTGGCTGCGGCCGCCGCGGATTGCGCGGCTCTCAGCCGGATCGGACGGCATTACCGGCTACGGCGTGGCGCGCCGCTGCAGGCAGGGTTTCAAGGTCGGGCCGCTGTTCGCCGACCGGACGGACCTGGCCCTGGCCCTGATGGCGGACCTTTCAAGCAGGATCGGCAATGAGGCAATGCATATCGACGTGCCGGCCGGCCAGGTTCAATTCACCGCCATGCTGCAGGCCGCCGGCATGGTTCCGGGCTTCACGACGACACGCATGTACAAGGGCGGCAAGCCCGGCAACGACCAGTCGACGGTTTTCGGCGTCACGACGCTCGAGCTGGGATGATCGCGTGCTGAGATCATTGTTTTGCCTGGCTGGTCCATGCGACATGGCTTCATGACGTGGTTGCCTTTGCCGAGCTGCGTTTCGGAGATTATCGAATGGCTGGAAGGACTGTTCTGATCGCCGGCGGCGCCGGCGGAATGGGTCTGGCGACCGGACTGCGTTTCGCCGCCGACGGCGAGCGGATCGTGCTCGCGGATCTTCCCGGCTCCAAGCTCGACGGCGCCGTGGCCAAGATTGCCGCGGCCGGGGCGGAGGCGATCGGCTTGCCGCTCGATATCCGCTCCGTCGCTGCCTGCCGCGACGTGGTGGGCAAGGCCAGGGAGTGGGGCGGTGCGATCGACATTCTCGTCAACGCCGCCGGGGTCTGGCTCGAGGGACCGGCACGCGAGGTCGAGGAAGATCAGTGGGACCTGGTGCTGGACATCAATCTCAAGGGAGCCTTCTTCCTGATCTCGGCAGCCATACCGCATCTGTCGACGGCGCAGGGCGTGATCGTCAACATTGCGTCCGATGCCGGCATCGTCGGCAACAACGGGGCTTCCGTCTATTGCGCCTCGAAGGGCGGGCTGGTGCTCTTGACCAAGGCTCTCGCGTTGGAACTCGCCCCGCAAGGCATCAGGGTCAACGCCGTCTGTCCTGGCGACACGGCAACGCCGATGATCGAATACCAGGCCAAAACCTATGGCGCGGACGACCCCGACGGCTACAAGCGCCGGCTCCTGGGGCACTATCCGCAAGGGGACAAAGCAAGGTTCATCCAGGTGGAGGAGATTGCTTCCTTCATCCACTATCTGTGCCAGCGGGGCGCGGCGCCGATCACCGGGGCCGCGCTTTCGATCGATTTCGGCGTCAGCGCCGGCTATTGAGCCGGTTCGGGTCGTCGCGGCTGTGATTGGCCGCGCCGGCATGTCGGCGCCTGCATTCTGGAGGGCAAATGGTCGTGTTCCGCAAATCCCGCAAGGCACTGGTGACCGGCGCGGGCGCCGCCGACGGCATCGGTGTGGCGATCGCGCGTGCGTTGGCCGAGGCCGGTGTTTCGGTCACCATCACCGCTTCATCCGCACGCGTCGAGCAACGAGCGGCGGAACTGCGGGGCGAGGGGCTCGATGTCCGCGCTTTCGCGGCCGACCTGACGCTCTCGGGCGACGTCGATCGTTTACGCTCCGAGACCGGCGAGATCGACGTCCTCGTCAACAATGCCGGGATGGGCACCGTTGCCCAGCCGGCATTGCAGCGGCGGTTTCTCGATCTCACAGAAAGCGATTGGGATCGCGGCATCGATGTCAGCCTGAAGACCGCCTTTTTGAGCACGCGCGGCTTTCTGGCCGGCATGGTGCAGCGCGGCCATGGACGCGTCGTCAACATGGCATCGGTGACGGGGCCTTACGTATCTAATGAAGGCGAGGCCGCCTACTCGGCGGCCAAGGCCGGCATGATCGGGCTGACGCATGCGCTTGCCCTGGAGGTCGGCCGCAGCGGCGTCACGGTCAATGCCGTGGCGCCGGGATGGATCGCGACGGGCGCCTCGACGCCTGAGGAGCTTGTCGCTGCCCGCAACACACCGCTTGGCCGTGCCGGCAGCCCCGAGGAAGTCGCGGCGGCCGTGCTGTTCCTGGCGTCCGACGGAGCCAGTTATGTCAACGGCGCCGTTCTCGTCGTGGACGGCGGCAACATCCTGCAGGAACGCAAGGCATGACCGCGAGCGCGAAAGTCAAAATACAGGGACGCTCTGGTACTCAGCTCATAACAGGATGAAATGCGAACCCAGGAACACGAGGAACTGGCCGGTAATCAGAGGGACCCGCAAAATAGGGCCGCTCTCCACGCTGTCCTGAACGGGTTGTCCGCGCAACCGATCGGCTTGAGGCCAGCAATATGACCACTATCATGAGCGGCACCGCGACGACGCCGTTTATGACGGCGCTCCAGAACAGCGCCTTCATCGGGCTGATGGGCAGATATTGGATGGCCAGCGCCGCCAGGATGCTTACCGCAATGACGCCATAGAAGCCACGCGCATCGCCCGCCTTGCGCTCAAGCCCCTCCTGCCAGCCCATGGCCTCCGCCAGTGCGTAAGCCGCCGAGCCCGCCAGGACGGGCACGCCGATCAATCCTACTCCCAGTATGCCGGCGGCAAAAAGCACGAACGCGAAATCGCCCGCCAGCGGCTCTGAAACCAAGACGGCGCTGTCTTGCCACACAACCGGGCTTTGGAATTCGGGTCGCACACGACCGGCATCTGCGCTGGATCAAAGCTCGCCCGTTGTTGACACCGACCAGTGATGAACCGGTGGCGGCCTTCAAGCGTTCAGCTTCAGCCGGGTGGGTCTGGCACCAGCGAAGGAGTCGGAAAATGACCGAGCGTCCCAGCACCAATCGCTTGTCCGCACAGGAACTGCACGACATCGATGCCTACTGGCGTGCCGCCAATTATCTGACCATCGGGCAGATCTATCTGCTCGACAATCCGCTGCTTCGCGAGCCGCTTCGGCTGGAGCACGTCAAGCCGCGGCTGCTCGGCCATTGGGGCACGTCGCCGGGCCTCAGTTTCATCTATGCGCATTTGAACCGAGTGATCCGGCAACGCGACGCCAATGTCATCTATGTCTGCGGTCCGGGTCATGGCGGACCCGCGATGGTTGCCAACAGCTACCTCGAAGGCACCTACAGCGAGATCAATCCGGACGTCGCGCCGGGCGAGGCTGGGATGAAGAAGCTTTTCCGGCAATTCTCCTTTCCGGGCGGCATCCCAAGCCATGCCGCTCCCGACGTGCCCGGCTCGATCCATGAAGGCGGCGAGCTTGGCTACGCGCTCTCGCATGCCTATGGCGCGGCTTTCGACAACCCGGACCTTGTCGTTGCCTGCGTGGTTGGCGACGGCGAGGCGGAAACCGGACCACTCGCCACGTCCTGGCATTCCAACAAGTTCCTCAACCCGGCGTTTGACGGCGCGGTGCTGCCGATCCTCCATCTCAACGGCTACAAGATCGCCAATCCCACCATTCTCGCCCGCATTCCCGAAGAAGAGCTGCGTGCCTTGTTCGTCGGCTATGGTTACGAGCCGTTGTTCGTCGAGGGCGACGATCCGGCATGGATGCATGAGCGAATGGCGCTCGTGCTCGACAATGCGCTCGACCGCATCAAGGCTATTCAGGACACGGCTCGTAGCGGCGCGAAGACCGCGCGGCCGCGGCCGGACTGGCCGATGATCGTGCTGCGAA
Organism: Mesorhizobium sp. CA12; assembly: GCF_020165255.1. Lineage (NCBI taxonomy): Bacteria > Pseudomonadati > Pseudomonadota > Alphaproteobacteria > Hyphomicrobiales > Phyllobacteriaceae > Mesorhizobium > Mesorhizobium sp. CA12. Next base: position 237,073 of record NZ_JAIUHT010000002.1, on the reverse strand, counting down.
GCCCGAAGGGCTGGACCGGTCCCAGGGAGGTCGACGGACTGAAGACCGAAGGATTCTGGCGCGCCCACCAAGTCCCGCTTTCCGGCCTCGCCGATAACCCCGCGCATCTGAGGATGCTCGAGGAATGGATGAGAAGCTACCGGCCCGAAGAGCTTTTCGATGCCGCCGGCGCGCCGGTGGCTGCGGTCCGCGCTACCGCGCCAAAAGGTGAAAGGCGCATGAGCGCCAACCCGCATGCCAATGGCGGCCTGCTGCGCCGGTCTCTGGAACTGCCCGCCTTGCAAGAGCACGCCGTCCCGGTCGAGCGGCCCGGCGGCGTCAAGGCGGAGTCGACCCGTGTGATGGGCCGTTTCCTGCGTGACGTCATGGCATTGAATCAAGGCACCAGGAACTTCCGCATCGTCGGGCCCGACGAAACGGCATCGAACCGGCTGCAGGACGTCTTCGAGGTGACGGAGCGCGCCTGGATGGAAGAGATCCTGCCCGAGGACGTGCATCTCGGTCGAGAAGGCAGGGTTCTGGAAATTCTATCCGAGCATACCTGCCAGGGCTGGCTGGAAGGTTACCTGCTCACCGGGCGCCACGGTTTCTTTTCCTGTTACGAGGCTTTCACGCACATCGTCGATTCCATGTTCAACCAGCATGCGAAATGGCTCGATGCCTGCCGCAAGCTTGCCTGGCGGCGGCCGATCGCCTCGCTGAACTATCTGTTGTCCAGCCATGTCTGGCAGCAGGAGCACAACGGCTTCAGCCATCAGGATCCGGGCTTCATCGACGTGGCGTTGAACAAGAAGGCGGATGTCGTGCGCGTCTATCTGCCGGCGGATGCCAACAGCCTGATCTGCGTGACGGATCATGTGCTGCGGACATGGAATCGCATCAACATCATCGTCGCCGGGAAAGCCAATTCCTGGCAGTGGCTGTCCATCGACGAGGCGAAAGTCCATTGCAACGTCGGCATCGGCATATGGGGTTGGGCGTCGACCGACGGCGGGGCCGAGCCGGATGTGGTGATGGCCTGCGCCGGAGACGTGCCGACGCTCGAGACGCTGGCCGCCGTTCAAATCCTGAGGCGCCACATTCCCGGCCTCAAGGTGCGTGTGGTCAACATCGTCGACCTGATGACCCTGCAGCCAAGGGAACACCATCCGCACGGACTGTCGGATCGCGAATTCGATGCTTTGTTCACCAGGGACAAGCCCGTCATCTTCGCCTATCACGGCTATCCTTGGACCATCCATCGCCTGACCTACCGGCGGACCAATCACGACAACATCCACGTGCGCGGCTACAATGAGGAGGGGACGACGACGACGCCCTTCGACATGACCGTGCTTAATGGGCTCGACCGCTATCATCTGGTGCTCGGCGTGCTCGACCGCATTCCCGAGCCGGCCGGTGCGCACATCCAGCTGAAACAGGCCATGGAAGGCAAGCTAATCGAGCACCGGGCCTATATCCGCGAGCACGGGCAGGACATGCCGGAGATCCTCGGCTGGAAATGGGAGCAGTAGCCGATGCCGAAGCGCCAGGCCGACAGGATCCGACCCGCAAAAGTGGCTGGAACGGTCGGACATGACTGATGTCATCCTTGTCCTCAATGGCGGCTCATCGAGCCTGAAGTTCGCCGCCTTTCAAGGGCGCCGCGAGCTTCACCTGCTGATGCGGGGCAGCGTCTCGTCGATCGGCGAGCGGCCCAGACTCCATGTCGCGCCGACTGCAACGACGCCGCCGTTCGACAGGAGCCTCGGCGAACGAGCGATCTCCGTCGGCGAGGCATTCGAAGCCGTTGCGTCCTATCTGGCGGACCGCGGCCTGTTGCGCCGCGTGAGCAGGGTCGGGCATCGCATCGTCCATGGCGGTCGGGAGTTTGCCCGCGCAACGCTGCTTGACCAGGCCACGCTCGATGCCTTGCATAAGCTCGAGCCACTCGCTCCGATTCATCAGGCGATCAACCTGGAGCTCGTCGATCTGGCCCACCGTCTTTTGCCCGGCGCCATGCAGGTCGGCTGCTTTGATACCGCCTTTCACGCCACGCAGCCTCAGATCGCAAGACTTTATGGCCTGCCGCACGAGATATCGGAGCAGGGCATCGTGTCCTTTGGGTTCCACGGGCTCTCCTACAGCCATATCGCCAACGAGCTCCGCACGCGTTACGGCGCCGGCGCGGGTGGCCGCGCCGTCGTCGCCCACCTTGGAAGTGGCGCGAGCCTTTGTGCGATGAAGGCGGGAGTAAGCCAGGCCACCACCATGGGTTTCTCGACGCTCGACGGCCTGGTCATGAGCACGCGTTGCGGCGCGATCGATCCGGGCGTCCTTCTGCACCTTCTGCAAGACCGCAAGCTGTCGTCCGACGAGCTGACCGACTTGCTTTACGAGAAATCCGGTCTGCTCGGCGTGTCCGGCATCTCCGGGAACATGCAGACGCTGCTGGCGTCGAAGGATCCGGCGGCAATGCGGGCTGTCGATCTGTTCGTTTATCGGGTCGGGCGCGAAATCGGCTCGCTGGCTGCTGCGCTGGGCGGGCTAGACACGCTGGTGTTTACCGCCGGCGTAGGCGAGCATGCGCCGGCGATCCGGCGACGGATATGCGAGGCTGCCGCATGGCTGGGCGTCGCTATGGATGACGGTTTGAATGGCAGCGGCGAAGACCTTGTGAGTGCCGCGAATTCCCGTGTCGATGTGCTTGTCATTCCGGCCGACGAAGAACGAGCGGTGGCGGCAGAACTGCTCAGCGTCGAAACGGCTTGAGCGGAACAGTCTCCCGCTCATTGGTGGAACGCCCCTCGCATGCCTGAGCTGTCGATTGAGGTGGATGGCTGATCCCTCGGAGGCAGCCATTTGCGCCCGCTGCCGATCTCCGCGACCGTGTAGCGGCTCCCATACGGCTGGAAATGCAAGATCTTAATTCGCCAACGTGGCGCCGAGCTTCCGCTGGACCAAGCGTCGGATCGTCAGGAACCATCGCGACAGTGAAGCCTATCTCGCGCTCAAGCTCGATCGCCGCACGGTTCTCGCGGCTTTCGATCGACTCGAGCGTCTCGATGCCATGGTCGTCGGCATAGTGCGCGATATAGCCGAGAAATTCCCAGCCGACGCCGAGATGCTTACGGTCCTCGCGAATGCAGATGGCGACTTCGCCACGCCCATCGGCCGGATCGGCTGCGAGGGTCGCCACCGCGATCAGCATTCCTCTAAGCATTTCGGCCGTACAGGGAGAGCAATGGTAGCGGGAGACCGCTACATCGCAACACCCACTATTGAGGAGGCGCTCTTTTGCTATCATCGGCGTGTGGCCTGACAGCAAGTTAAAGCCCCCCGCCGTGAGGGCCGCAAGAAAGGCGCGCCGCGCATCCTCATCGTGTGCGAAGGTGAAAAGACCGAAACCGACTATTTCAACGCCATCCGTCGCGAGCGCCGTATCAGCTCAGCGCGGGTCAGGATCATGCCCTCCGATTACGGGACCGATCCTTTGAGCGTAATGAACTACGCTTTCGATCGATTCTTGAGCGAGGGCAGGGCGTTCGACCAAGTCTACGCGGTCTTCGACCGCGACGACCATCTTCATTTCCACAACGCCGAGCCGGGCAGGGCACCTTAGCGGGGCTTACAAGAACGATGGCGGCGTGCCGGTGCCGTTCAAGGCGATTGCCTTAGCCAGCTCTTTGGTGTGCCTGGGTAGACTGTGTTCAAGACCTCAGCTACGCCCTTTTTAACACTCTGGCCCGTAACCCCACACCGGAAAAACATTGTGCGTTCGAGAGATATCTATGGTTTTGACGCATCATCGCATTCAACAGCCCGTCGGTCAGGGCTTTTTCCATACAGCCATGCTTGTGGAGGATGGCTCGGTATTCCACTACGTCTTCGACTGTGGGTCGATGTCTACCTACAAGGCCGCGCGGAACGCTAGGATAAAAGCCTATCGTAAAACAGTGGCACCATCCCAAGTCCTGGACGTCCTGTTTATCTCCCATGCCCATGCCGACCATTTGAACGGCCTGGAACAACTTCTGGCGCCAGGTCTTGGGGTCGACACCATTGTCATGCCGCTACTTGATGCCGTCGATCGCTTGCTTGCCTTCGGCCGCGATCTGGTGGAAGACGCTGCGTCTGCTCAAAACGTCTTTTATCGTGATTTCATCGTTGATCCAGCCTCGGCCCTCGGACGATTTAACCCGCGACAGATCCTCATGATACGGCCTAGCCACGACGGCCCAGGGGCGCCCGGCAGCGACGGTGACGGATTTGGCGGGCCGGATGGGGGACGTCACATCGGCATCGATCCGTCCCAGGCCCGGCTGGGTTGGAAAGCAGCTGGGCGAGGCTCGGTCCAGATCGAGGATCGCAAAGATCAGGGGGGGTCGGATCCTCTGGTGGCTTTGGTGGACGACACCGTCGCAGTGGCGGTGCCGCTCAAGGCTTCGAAATTTTGGCTTCTTGCGCCCTATGTCGATCCGGCCGTGGGGGTGGAGCAGAAGCGCTTCAAAGGTGCGTTGGCCGCGGAGTTGCGATCATCGGGTGCGCATGCCCTGGCGCGGAAGATCAACTCCCTTAGCGCGGGCGACGTGGCGCAGATAGTCAAAAAGCACACGGCGGCCCTCTCAGCGGCCTATGCGAGCATCGCCAAAAACCTCAACGTGACCTCGTTGTGTCTATATTCGGGGCTGGCCCCGCAAAGCTCGAGCCTGAAAGGACTCTACGCTTGGCATTCGGGACACTGGCAGCACAGCGATGCTGGCGCTGGCGAGCGGATCGGATGGCTAACGACCGGGGATGCCGCTCTGAAAGAAAGGCACCGACGAAAGTCTTTTTTGGAGCATTTCGGGAAACTTTTGGCGAGGGTCGTAACACTGACTTTGCCGCACCATGGCTCGGATCACAACTTCGACCGCGAATTGCTTACGGCGACTGCTGCCGAGATGTTTGTGGTGGCCGCAGCCCGTTATGGTACTTGGCGCCATCCAGGTTCGCACGTCGTGCAGGAAGTCGCCTCAGCTGGCCGCTTCGTGTCCGTGGTGACGTCGAGTGAAAGTTCTGTGGCATGGGAGTGGGCATCCGTAGAGTGATGCCATTCTTATTGCCTGCATGAGCGACGCGTGGCGAGCGCTTGGCTCATGAAGACGCGACCGGCGGGGTCAGAGCCTTTTTGCAGTCGATTGTAGTCAGTGCCTTCTCGAAATCCTGCGCATAGCTCCACACGAGCTGGCGCTGCTTGACAACGAACAGCCCGTACGACCGCTGGAACTGGCAAAACGCGTCATCGAACTGCGCATGCCAGGTTGCCGGCTTGCAGCCGCCCGAATTGAGGCAAACGCCAGCGGCATCGAACTCGTTCACAAGTTCGAACGCAGCGGTCTTGTAGTCCACCTTGGACATCAACCTGGTGTCGACACGCGCCTGGCGCATGTCGACCAGCTCCAATTGACGTTTAGGATCTGACGCAGCCGCGACAATGGTGTGGATCGACGGCGTCACGCCGGCAAGGGCCGGACTCAGGGTGTCTGCATAAAGAGCGTCGACTTTCGCGTTGAAGGCAGCTTCGGCCGAAGCCGTCTGGTCCTGACCTTTAACGAAATCGACCACCTTGCCGACCAAGCCAACCCCCTTGCTGGCGTCATCCAAATTCTTCCCGTACCACGCTGCCGTTGCCAGCAGCGTGGTGAGGCCGGCGACAATGAGCCGGCCGCGCGTTTTGCGCGGCGCGGCCGTTGCCGGGCTAGATGCGACGCTCATATCCGGTGGGAAATGCGCCTTGGCATTGGCCGGGTTGAGGGTCTCTTCGAGAGTAACGGTAGTCATTTCAACTCCTCCGTAGAAATAACAAGTGTTGCTCGGAAGGCGCCAACCTCAAGGGGTTGGAAATGCCTCTGGTCATTCTCGACTATATCGAGATGGCCCCGGCTCCTCCTGTTCTACAAGGGGAGGCGTTAGAATATGACGCCGTATTTCTGTTAAACCCAGGTGGCGCCTAGTGAAAATATTTGACGCCATACTTGGTTCAATGACCCCAGGGGGCTTGCCGACCATAGCGCTGTAGGTGATCGAACGGCCTCGGCCAAGGGACGGCGGCAGTCTTTGTGCTGTGCAACTATAGGGCGCATTACGTTACGGATACACCTAAATGGGTCGCTTTCTGTGAATATACCCATTCACCCACCACATGTGGCAACCGATTCGCTTGACGACACATTATATGGTACAGATGTCGCGAGAATCAGTTTTCGCGAGGTGCATCGAATTGAGGGCCGCGACACAACTCAACAAACCTATCGAGCCGGCAGGGCGCTGGGGTCGGCTTTCTGACGAGGAACTCATCCGGATCAGGTTCACCACCGACGACCCGGAAGGCCTGGAGGGGCTGATCCACAGTGTTCCCCCCGTCGATAGCCGGCCTTTCGTGGAGTTCGGATACGATTTTCGAGGCTCAAAGCGGTCAATGATCCGGTGTGCACATTGCAAGTACCCCAATCATCTAGCGGGATTTGTCATCCGCGTTGACGATGGCAGCCGCTTTCTATGTGGCCATAGGTGCGGGGCCAAGATTTATGGCGTAGACTTTGAGGCGTTGCACCGGGATTATTCCCAGGCGAGAGATCGTGCATCCCTTCTCCATAGAGTAGCGAAACTCAAACAGGCCTTGCCTGGGTTCGTTCGCTATCTGGCAGACCTGAAGCGGGATTCCGCCTTCCAGCAGTATAGCGATACCCGGCAAGCCCTGCGGAGCGGCATGCAGAGGCTATGGGGCGGCCTACGGGCAGCGACCGAGCGCAGCGGAGGTATCCTCCACATAGAAGAGCGGGTGCGCGACTTCGAAGCCGAAGCGCGGGATGAAGCCCGTTATGAAAGGGAGATGGAAGACTGGCAGCAAGCCACATTAACAGAGCGGAAGCGCTGGCGGCGGGAAGGTGCGGCGCCGCGGAAACCGCAGACACCAATCTATAAGACAGTACCCCGCCCGATTGGGTCAGTCGGCGCCGGTACTTTCTTTTCGTCTACCAACGCTCCGCGTCGCGACCTGGAGGACATCGCCGCTCAGTTCGAGAGCCTTGCCGTTGACCCGGTCAGTGCAATGTCGGCATTCGAGAAGCTGCATTATTTCGGCTACAATGGCAGGAAGGACGCCCGGGGCAGCTTCATGCGGTTGGCATTTGGGTTTGGCGACACCAGCAACAAAGGCATGGCCACGCTTCTCAAGCAAGTTTCTGTGCTGCTCGAGAGGATTGAGGAACAGATCGACCGCCTCGCCGAACTGCCTGCCCTCTTCCAACCTGCGAAGCTTGAATTGATTGCCAATTGGGGGACGGCACACCATCTTGGCGGACATTTCCGGGCCGAGCGGAGGACCTTGATTTTTGCGCACGATGCGGGGTCTATCCATCAAGTAGGGCTACCGGCAGGTTATAGCGTCCCCAGCAAGGCTGGCATCGAACTCTTGCGGGCTACGATGAGCGACAAACAGGGATTGGCTGACGGCATGGGAAGAGTGATCCCCGACTCTCCCGGACACGGTGATTTAACATAATGGATATTATGCAAGTTAAGTATTTGATCGATTTATAGCTTTCCGATCGGCGTTGTACTCTGTCACGACGCCATGAGCGGCGCCGAGCTTGCTGAACAGTCTGCGGGACTATCGGGCAGCGCCTGGTCGTCAGCCAAAAACGCCGACATTCGCGGCCGCCGAAGTGGCTGAATCACGGTTGGCATGCAATGTTCTGAGCCTGCTTGCGAGAGCATTTGTGAGAGCCGCTAGCCCTTCACCATTGTTGAGATAAGGAAGAAACCGATGGTGACGTAGGTCGAAAGGGATATCGTCGGCAGACTGGGTGATCGGAATGACGTGCTTACCCAGCGTGTGAGCAATCCCAGCTTCATAAAAGACGTTGGGATTTTTGCCGGTGAAATCGCAAACGACAACGAACGATCGGTAGATGAGACCGAAAATGTCCTGGATGACGGCCGACTCCTTCCAGATATTGTCGGCCCGTTCACAGCTCATGCCGCTTTGGCTGCAGGCTTGCTGAATCGCACTATATACGCCATTCAAGCCGGCGGAGAACGGCATCATCACCGAAACCAGATAGGGGTCTGGTAATTCCGCCGGCAAAGTGAAGGCAGATGGCTGAAAATAGATGCGAGGCCCGGTGTTCGCGGCGCTCGAGATCGTTTGGCCTCCGCCCCCAAATTTGCCGCCGATATAATTGTCAACTTCGGAAAAGTTGGCTTCCTCACGTTCAACAATGCGCATCAACACCTCCAAGGCACAGCCAGCGTAGTCGTCGTCCCCGAAGCTGAGGCTGCGCAGGAGCCGGGAGTGCGAGCTGATCAAGTCGTAGCAGCCGGTGAGAGTGCCAAGCTCCAGCCAGTTTTCATGCTTGAAGTGTTCAACCGCAACATCCTTTAGGACGAGGACTTTCCGTCGTGTTTGTGCGTCTACGTACATGGACTCGATTCTGATGTGAGAAGCCGGGATGGAGCACTACGCCGTGGATATACCAGAAAGGCAGGGCAATCTGCTCTAGATATCAAATTTAGCTCAAAAGGCACCAGCTGCATGGCTTGCGGACGCAACCGGCGCTGGATTCCAATCTGCTTGAAGGCGGCGGATACCCAATATCGGTCTAAGCTATTGACTTAATGCATAAATACGAGTGCCATGGCAAAACTTCTGCCGTTTTAAGGTAGGAAAGCGAATCCGAATCGACTGGGGTTGTTGGAAGCTTTTCGAACTTTCTGCCTTGAGCCTCCAGCCGAATTGCGCGCGCTGATAAAGGAAATTGGCGGGTCTCGATCCGCAGTGCGACTTTGATCGAAGCCTTTATCTCGGCGCTCCAGTCGGAAGACCACTACATCGCGAGACCCACTATCGAGGAAGCACTCTTCTGCTATCGGCGACGCTCTGCATACCTCGCAACGTCGCCGAAGATCGCTCGAAATTAGGTGGCATGGACCACGTTCTCGATAGGCTAATGCCCGTCGCGGCGCGCCCGAGGTTTGACCCACCAACGGCGCCGCCTTTACGAAGCCCTTGGCTTTCGTTTTGCAGGCGCCTTTCGGGTCGGGGTAGGTTGCGGTTTGCGTCCAAGCCCCGCCGCCTTTGCTAGCGTGGATCTTTGGGCCGCATAGTTTGGCGCAACCATCGGGTAGTCTGGCTTCAACCCCCACTTCTCGCGGTATTCGTTTGGAGTGAGTCCGTAGTGTACCGCGAGATGGCGTTTCAGCGATTTGAATTTCTTCCCGTCTTCAAGGCAGATGATGTGATCTGGCGTCACCGACCTTTTCGGATTGACGGCGGGTTCATGCTGAGACGGCTCGGGCACATTCGGCTGACCAAGGCCTGTAAGCGACGAATGTATCGACGCGATGAGGTCCGGCAACCCAGCGACGGGCAGGGGGTTTTGGCTGACATAGGCAGAGACAATGTCTGCAGTCAGCCCGACCAGATCAGCCGTCACGGCTTCGTTTTGATCACTCAAGTATTCGCTCCTGGTATGGGGTCAAATGCGCATCGCCCACTTTTCGTATATCGCAATTTTGAGCGATGCCGAGATAAATCTACCAGCCGGTCCTTTCCCCGTCCGGCCACAGCACGGCTCAATGCTCGTTAGGAGCGCGAGGTCGTTGAGGGTCCCTGTTCGCCGTCACAATGAGTGCAGGCGGTTACCGTCTTCGGACTAAGCTTTTCGGTTCAGTGTGTTTGCAATCCGGGAATTGATTGCACCCACGAAACTTCGATCCGTCTTTGTTGCGCCGCTCCACCAATTGGCCGACGAGGCAGGCTGGACATTGGCTCAATTCCGCTCCCTCAACCGTCTCGAAGCGAACTTCGTCGCCGGCGATCTCGCAAAGTTCCTGAATATAGCGGGATGGCTGACGGCGATTGGTAAGCATGTAGACGCCTCGGCTGGCACGCGTGAGCGCTACGTAGAACAGGCGTCGTTCTTCCGCGTAGGTGAAGGTCTCGGGTCGGGGAATGACCAAGTTCAGCAGTTCGTCGTCTTCGATGCGGCTTGGTACGCCGTAATTGCCCTCGCTGACATCGAGCAGGATCGTATAGTCGGCCTCAAGGCCCTTTGCCCGGTGAAACGACAGCCCGGTCACTTCGATGTTGGCAAAGGACGGCGGCCTTCCTTCGAAGAGATCGAGGACGTTGTAGCGCCACAAAACCAGAACCTTGAGCTTGTCGCGCTTTTTGTCGCGCCACCGGTTGGCGATGTCACCCAGAGCGGCATCAAGCCGTTCGAGCAGGCGTTGACAGGCCGCTGCGAAGTCAGGCTTGTCGCGTTTATCATCGACGGGAATGACACGAATCGATCGCGAGACGGCCGGGCGCGTCGAGCGGACGGACTTCTTGATCTGTTCAGGATTGCGCTGGACGAACTTGGCAGCCGTCTCGGCAATGAGCTGGTTACAGCGATACGTCTGCTCCAGGCGTCCCTGCCAACTGGTCCCGAAATTCGCTTCGAACCGGGTAAAGATCGTGATGTCGGATCCGGCAAAGCGATAGATCGACTGCCAGTCGTCTCCGACCGCGAACACCTTGCTGAACGCTTTCTGCTGTTTGAGCGCCTTGATGAGGTTGGCGCGCGGCTCGGAAATGTCCTGAAACTCATCCAGCAGAATCAGGCAGTAGGGACTTCGATATCGGCCTGTCTCGACCAGCCGAACCGCATCCGCGATCATCGAATCGAAGTCGATCCGCCTGGTTTCCTCAAGCTTCCGGGAATACCCTTGAGTGATCGTCCAGACCACGCGCGCGAACAGCCTCCCGCGCTCCTTGTCATGCAAGGTTTTGGCACGTTCGAGCAGCATGTCGAGCGTGAGGTGACTGGCACGTATGTGCTTCAAGCAGGTGGATATCAGCTGGTGATAGTGCTTGATAACGACCGGATCGAGCGCCTTGGTGATTTCGGCGTAGCTCTTTCGCTCGAAAGGTATTGAGCGACGCGTCAGTTCGGACTCCAGCGTGCTGAGCAGCGTCTCGTCGCTGGCTTGAGCGGAAGTAGTCTCGAAGAAATCGATCTCATTGCGGCGATATGCCTGCCGCTTGTTCTCGGCGTGCTCGGCGTAGTCCGCAAAGGGTGAGCTTCCGTCCGCATCGAGCGCGAAATGCTCATGCACAGTTTCGGTCTGCGGATAGTAGAAATCTGGATGCAGATGGCGGATGTCGCCACCGTCTTCCTCCACCGCAATTTGTCGCTCATATTCGAAGGCGACTGAATGCAGCCAAAGCCAGTTGGCGATCTTCTTCTCCTGCAACGACTTTACGATCACGGCGGACAAGGAACCGATCGTGGCGCTACCCTTTCTAAGGGTGTCCGATACGTAGCGCCGGTAGTCGGCCTCCCCGTCAAATACCTCTATCGGGATGTCGGCCTTGGGATGCACGACGAGAAGCTCGGCCCACATCCGGGCAAATTCCGGATCGCTCTCTACAAGGTTCTGGATTATCGCCTCGATGACCCTGGTTTCGCCAGCGGGATGATCCACCCAGTTGGCGAGCTGCGGTGGCCGACCCTCGACCTCCTCAATGATTCCGCGTCCCAGCGCATGAAATGTAGTGACCCGACACCCCAGAGCGTCCTCCGCGACCTGTAACTGGGCGGCGATCCTCGTCCTGAGTTCATCGGCTGCGTTTCTGTTGAAAGCCAGGAGCAGGATCTCCTCGGGCCGATAGAGCTGCTTCTGAAGAACGTAGGCGACTTTGCCCACCATGGTCGCGGACTTGCCAGACCCTGCCGAGGCGACCAGCAGGTTGTTGTCCTCCAGGCGGATGCAGGCCTCGCGCTGCTGATCGGAAAACGAGCGCCGGTCGAGATCGTCGAAGAATGACTGGAACCTTGTCAATTCCGCGCTGACGAAAGCCTCGTTGTAGGCATGGCGAACGCCCGGGTCCGTTATCATGGCGAACGAGGCCGGGAGGGAGGCCTTGATCCCTGCCGGCATCATGTCCTGGTTTAGAAGCGGGTGAGACAGGGCAGCCGCCGCGGCGCCAGGGACGCCGGCAACAGCCCTGCCCAGATCGGCCTGTGCAAGATACTGTCTGTTGCCTTCGGTAATCTCGCGAAGCCTTTCGTCGACATCCAGCAGGCGATCCTTCTCGGTGGCGAGCAGCCCAAAAAGGTGAGTGTTGATGAAGGCATGAAGGTCTGCGGCCAGTTGTGTGGCCGCGTCACCTGACAGCGCCGATAGCAAGTCTGTTCTGCCACGAGCGCGGATCTCCACAGTGTGCCACAAGAGAGCCTTGCTGGTGGAAATCGACACGATATCGAGGCAGCTGAGCTCGACCTCGCTATCTTGAGCCAGCCGGAAATGCCCCGAGTTTTTTGGGTCTAGGGTCAGCTTCCATTTTCCCGCTGGAAACATTCGCGCCAAGAAACCTGGCCGGTAGGTCCGCGAGCGGCCAGATAGCAATTTGGTCAAGGCCACGTTCAATACGCTCGGTAAGCAAGATGTCCTCAGGAGCGAATATCAGCAACAGATTGAGATGTTCCAAATCATCATGGTTGGAAATTGATCGGGCCGCGATGTAGGTCGCGGCTCTTTTCCGTTGCCCGTCACGGGAAACAACCCAACCCCGGCTGCGCGTCAATGATCTCATTAGATGGTTGCGGCGAATTACACCCTGCCAAGCGCCGGGCTTTCCTTTTACGTTCTACCGCGCCAATGATGCGAATCTGAAGTGGAGGGGCAGTAGATGGCAATCGTTCGGCGAAGCTTCGACACCATTCGAAGCAGGCTCACGGGCATCGGGTTCTTCAGTATTAGCGCGAGTTGGGATCCGCCAGTCGCACAACGGACGGTGGTCTTGCGGCTGTTCAATTTCCTGGAGAATCGGCGTGTGCTCTACGTGCCGATGCATTTCGAAGTTCCGGGCCAAGTTGATCAGTCGGTGATTCAGATTCGCAATGAGCTTACGCAAATCTTGAACGACCTTCCCGAAAATTCGCCAGCTGCACGGCGCGTCCGGCATCTGCGCACAGCCTCCCGGCGTTTTTTGGAGGATGCGCCACCGGACTACCGAAACATCGCCTATCGCTTGCGCAACGACGTCGATCATGGATCACCAATCCGGTGGCATGATCATAGCGAGCGCCCGTTGACGCCCGGCTATTTCGTGGCGTTGGGGGAGTTGCGGGCAATCTTTGGATTGCAGCTTTCGGCGCTTGCCGCCGAATTCGAGATAGACGTGGAGGAGGACCTTGCGTCGATCTTCCCCGTTGCTGTCGAGCGCCAGGATTGAATCTGTAGCACTACAACACTGCCGCTATGCTGACATGTGCGTGCGGATAAACGTCAAGGCTGGGGGATTATGTGACCGAACGTAGGGGCAAGGATTCAACCGGCGAGTGGCCAACTATAACCGAAAAGCATTGGTATGTGCTGTCTATCGTCAGTGCGACGTTCACGGCCGTCGCTATCGTAGCCGCTTTTCTGTTCATATTCGGTGATGGCTTCGATGGCGAGCATGATACCCGCTTGGCCCAAGCGCTCGCCCCGTTCGGCGTTGCACTGTTCGCGCTGGTAACTTTTTGCACGGTTAGCTGGCGAGGTTCCATTAGCGTTCGGCAGGCCAATCAAGCTGAGAACGAAGGGCGCGCAAGACTCCTTCAGGAGGGAGCTAAACTTCTGAGCGAGCCAAGCAAACCATCCCATGTGTCTGCCGGTGTCGCTACTCTAAGCGTGCTCATTCATAGCGGGCAAGGGGACTACGCGTGGAGCGCGATGAACCTGCTCGCTGATTTTGTCGAAGATCACATGCGTAACTATCACAGCAACCGGCATCGAGAACAGATTTCCGGGGTCATGCGGTCTGGAGACAAGGCAGGTCTTAACACCGGTCGAAGCATCACATTCTATGTTGCGGAAGCCGAAGAGGATTATCACTACGACGATGATCCTGTATACTGGCACTACATTCCAGGATTCGCCTCAGTAAGATATTTCGGAGAATTTCCGGTCGATGACGAATACGAAATTGATAGCCTGGAAAATGCATCATTTAACGGGGTAACAATAGCGCGATGGAAGCGCGTAACGATGGATGGTCGATTTGAGAGATCCATGTTCAAGAATTGCGGTATCACTCGTGTCGAATCGATTGATTCACTGAATCATTACGCGAATTATAAATTTGCTTTTGAGAAATGTGACTTCTCGAACTGCATATTCGCGGACGAGAAAATGCTCGTGCTGAATTTTCGAGAGGGCGAAAATTACTTTCGTGCTGATGCCCCTCCCACACTCGCCGGCGGAACTGTCGCAATCGACTGGGCTGCGTTCTGAATCGCAAAGAATGACCGAACTCCCGCGGCAAAATGCCGATAGGACACGAATCCGTCCGATATTCCCGCGGCCAGTGAGGATAGGTCGGGACACTCCGGAGGCGATAACGCCCTAACCACGCAGTTCCATCTATCCATGCCCAATGCTGCCCAGACGACGGAACTGGGGCTACTACGGTAGCAATGTAAGCGGTGTTTTGGGGCCACCTTTCGGGAGTGATCGCGATCTGTGAGGTTGCCGATCCTGTAGTGGGATCGGAGATAGGCTTGTGTCTGGACTTGACCTTACGCTTGACCCGGAGCGGCAGCTTCGGCGTTTTGAGGTGATCAACGGCGCTGGCGGCCGGCGTCACTGGTCGATGGATGATAAGGCGCGGATCGTCGCGGAGACGCTGGAGCCGAACGCAATCATCTCCGAAGTCGCCCGGCGTTATGGTCTCAGGCCACAGCAGGTGTTCGCCTGGCGCCGTGAAGCGCGCAAACAGGCCGCTTGGGTGCAGCAGGAATCGCCGGCCTTCGTGCCGGCGGTGGTGACGGCGCCGCCTCCAGGATCCGCACCGACGCGTCCAGCGCAGCCGCAGAAGCGGAAGACGGCCCGAGATGCTGGCGTGATCGAGCTTGAGATCGACGGCATCGCCATGCGGGTCGGCCGGGGAGCCGACGCCAAGACGGTTGCGGCGGTGATCCGTGCGCTGAAGGCAACCTCGTGATCGGGCCGACGGGCGCCGTCAAGGTCATGGTGGCAACGAAGCCAGTGGACTTCCGCAAGGGTGCGGAGGGGCTGGCTGCGTTGGTGCGCGAGACGATGGGCGCCGATCCGTTCAGTGGCGCAGTCTACGTCTTCCGGGCGAAACGAACGGATCGGATCAAGCTGATCTTCTGGGACGGCACCGGCGTCTGCCTCTATGCGAAGCGGCTGGAGGATGGCGAGTTCCGCTGGCCGAAAGTGCAGGATGGCGTGATGCGGCTGACGGCCGCCCAGTTGTCGGCGCTGCTTGAGGGGCTTGATTGGCGCCGGGTCCATGAAGCCCGCCGGACGCTCACTCCGGCGCAGGCGGGTTGATCCGCGACCAAGTGAATCAGCCCGGATTCCGCTATCGCTCGGAACTGGCGAATATGGTCTGATCCGATCATGGCGATGACGGCGGACCAGCTTCCCGACGATCCGGATGTGCTGAAAGCGATGGTCCTGGCGCGCGATGTCGAGAATGCTCGCCTGGCCCAGATCATCAAGGAATTGCAGCGGCACCGCTTCGGTCGCCGGGCCGAGAGCCTGCCCGAAGATCAATTGCTCCTTGGCCTCGAGGAGGTCGAGCAGATCGAGGCGGCAGGCGAGGAAGAGGCCGAGCGTGCCGATCCTGCCACGCGCAGGGAGCGCACCGCAAAGCGGCGGGCGAACCGTGGCGCGCTGCCGGCGCATTTGCCGCGCATCGAGATGGTCGTCGACATCGAGGACCATGCCTGCCCATGCTGCCGCGACGGACTTCATCGGATCGGCGAAGACGTCAGCGAGCGGCTCGACATCGTGCCGGCGCAACTGCGCGTGATCGTCGTGCGCCGGCCCAAATATGCGTGTCGTGCCTGCGAGGACGTGGTCGTGCAGGCTCCGGCGCCCGCCCGGCTGATCGAAGGCGGTCTGCCGACCGAGGCGACGGTCGCGCAGGTTCTGGTCTCCAAATATGCCGATCACTTGCCGCTCTATCGTCAGGCGCAGATCTGCGCCCGGCAGGGTATCAACCTCGACCGTTCCACGCTCGCCGACTGGGTCGGCCGCGCCGCCTGGCATCTGCGTCCGGTCCACGAGCGGCTGCTGGAGAAGCTGAAAGCCTCGCCCAAGCTCTTTGCCGACGAGACCACGGCGCCGGTGCTGGATCCCGGCCGCGGCAAGACCAAGACCGGGCAGCTCTGGGCCTACGCTCGCGATGACCGACCATGGAATGGGAGCGACACGCCAGGCGTCGCCTATATCTATGCGCCGGACCGAAAGGCGGAGCGACCGATCGCTCATCTGGCGGGCTTTGCCGGAATCCTGCAGGTCGACGGCTATGGTGGCTATCGGGTGCTCGCCGACAAGAGCGGCGCAACGCTCGCCTTCTGCTGGGCGCACGTGCGCCGGCGCTTCTACGAACTCGCCGCAGCCGGCCCAGCGCCGATCGCGAGCGAAACGCTCCGGCGCATCGCGGAGCTCTATCGCGTCGAGGACGACATCCGCGGCCAGCCGGCAGACGCACGTTGTGCCGGGCGCCAGGAAAGGAGCCGGCCGATCCTGGCCGAGCTCGAGCCCTGGCTGCGTGAGAAGCTCGGCCTGATCAGCCAGAAGGCCAAGCTCGCCGAGGCGATCCGCTATACGCTGTCACGCTGGGAGGGGCTCACCCGCTTCGTCGACGACGGACGCATTGAGATCGACTCCAATACCGTCGAGCGGTCGATCCGTCCGATCGCGCTCAACCGCAAGAACGCCCTCTTCGCGGGCTCTGACGGCGGCGCCGAGCATTGGGCCGTCGTCGCTTCGCTGATCGAGACCTGCAAGCTGAACAACGTCGAGCCGCTCGGCTACCTGGCCGACGTGCTCGCCAGGATCGTCAACGGCCACCCAAACAGCCAAATCGACGATCTCCTGCCTTGGGCCTACGTCGCCGCCGCTCCCGAGCTTAAGGCCGTGGCCTGAGAACACCCGATTACAAACGTTCCGCAGCAGCCGCCAGCCCAAGGGTCGGCTGCTTTAAAGTTGGATTTGCCACGCCAATGACAGTTACCCTCCGGGCTGACGGTCGCAAACCATGCCTTTTGGACCGTTCACGCAACGCCAATTGGGGTCGGCAAGATGAGCGCCCGTTTGGTGTCCATACCACATCGCCAACGCCGCAGCGCCCAATACCAAGGCAACAGCCAATATGACTCCCGGAATATCTCGCCGTCTCAGATTTAACCATGTCATTCTGCGATTTATGACATTGAAAACCGCACCGTTGGTTAAAGTGTTCGGAAACGTGCCTACTCGTCGTTCCAGATCACCCTCCGCACCATGCGCACCCTCGACCAGTCGCCTAAGGCGTATCTACACACCTTGAGCGGCGCCGAGCACTGGGTCGTCGTCGCTTCGCTGATCGAGGCTTGCAGGCTGATCGACGTCGAGCCACTCAGCTATGTCGCCAACGTGCTCACCAGGACCGTCAACGGGGAACCCAAACGGCCAGATCGACGATCTCCTGCCTTGTGCCTACATCACCGATCAAGAGCGTAAGGCCGTGGCCTGAGAACACCGCTTACGTAGCAATAGCGCGCTGATCGATTGTGGCAACAAACAATGCCGCTTCCCCATCGCGGTCCAGACAACACGTATCAACGCACGTTGTATTGGCAGCACTGTAGAGAGGTGGAGATTGACGAGAGTCGACGCACAACCTCACGTACGTTTGGATTAGTTTAATCGGAAGCGTTGCCCGAATTGGCAATGTTGCTCTCATCCGGTAGCAGTGTCATCGTCCAAAAATGTGGTGGAATCGGCAATCGATATGTCAGGCAAGCCATTAGAACGATCGGCCATAGCCCATACCTCATCGCTGAAAGCTCATCGAATTCCTTGCAAGCGATGATCTCTTTGCGAATCTGCTCAAGCAGAGCGCCCGGACCGTTTGCCGTTCCGAGGTGTGCGATGCAAGAACCATGTACCTCGGAATTCAGATATAAATGCTCTTCCGACGTCGTATCCGGTATCCATAGCTGCCAGGTACTGTGCGTCATGTCTTTGACGTGGAAGTCAGCCAAGATGGCGAAGCTCTTCGCATCTTGAAAAATCGCCAACCATACGCCGAGTGTCGGATAAAGGATGCTGCCCACTGTCGCTTCCTCTCGATAACCCTCAACTGCTCTCGGGTGTAGCGCAAGGTCTGCATAATCGCGGAAGACGCATGGGTATTTCCCATTGGCTCGATAACTGAATATCGAGGACAGGGTGATTTGCTCGATCCATCGCCGTAAAAAATCAAACGCCTTGCATTGCATCAGAAATAGGCCGACGGCCGTGATCTCGATAGCGTGGTCGTCTCGCAATGGGGTGTAGAGAACTGGGTTGTTTTCGATCGTATTGCAGATCATGTTTAGCGATTTCTGCAACTCAGCGTCCAGGGCGGCTTGAAAAGCTGAGTCAGCTTTTTCGTACGTGAGCGTTTTTGTGTGAATTAGCCATAACCCATCTATGGCCAAACGTCCAAGAACCTGGAACAATTTCAGGTTGATGTCTACACTCGCCGGAGATGGAATGGAAACACCAAGCCCATCTTCAATCGCGCAGTAAGGTGATACATGTTTCTCAACGAATGAAGAGGCGATGATGCGGTTGAGTTGCATCATTTTTTTCATCACCTCCTCCAAACCTTTGGCGAGCTTGGACCTACCGAAATGAGCGTGAGACAGATGCCACATTCGCAACGTGGCGATGACGCTTGTTGAATAGGCCGCTTCTAGATTTTCCGCGTCGCGGCACCAGACAAAGACAGTCCAGCTTGCTAGGTAGATTTGACGCACTAGCCGAAGGCGATCGAAAAGGTTTTTCGGCTGTGTGTCAGCTAGTTGCCGCAGCAGTTCTTCGAAATGCGCGAGGCAGACGCTTGGTTCATCGACCAGTGCGACGGCCTTTCGAAATGATGTCTGCATGGCCTTCGGGAAAATGTTCTCGCGGAGCAGGCCTGTGGCGATCAGGTCTGCAATGTGGTCGCCATTCCACTCCACGAACTCGAGCATCCCGAGTTTTGTCTTCGCTTCGATGAAGCCTTCCACCTGCGGCCTTACATCCTCCTGCATATCCCCACCGAAACAAATTGCGACTATGACCGGCAAGTCCTTGTACCGAAGGGGTACATGCCTGGGGACGTAGACTTCGATGATCTCTTCGAGCGAAGGTCTCAACGCCTGATTCCCCCTTGTCCAATTGTCCCTGGTCAGGTCGCCGGACTTGATCGAAAGGAGAAACAGCGACTTGTCTCCCGTCTGAGGATGGAGCCCAATCGCCGCAACATCGACGCCATATTGGCGAGTTCCGCGTTTAGGGCGTGAAACGACCGTGTAGCCGACTTCACTCATGATGTCTGGCAATACCACGTCGAGTTCGTCCCTCTCGTTGAGGGACGCTAAATACTGTTTCAGAAGAAGCTTCACTCCGGGCGCTCCTCGATGCGAAGCCGATAGATGAGGTAGTTGAGTCGGGCTGGATAAAGAATATCCATACGCGGCAATGCGGATGATGTCTCAACGCTTTGCAACTGCATCACCTGCCGGATAGGCTCGCCGGAGCTGTCCGGATAAATGTAGACGACAGATGAACGCCCGTAGAGAAGGGTGCTCTTATGAAATAACCCTGCGAAGATAGAGTTTTCTTCGGCTATTCGGCCAATCTGTTTGCTGCGTTCGTGTGCGATTTCCGTTTGGACACGCCGCTCCAATGTGGACGGCTGCATCGCCCTATTTGGTGGCAAAGCACGTAGCGGCGTTTGGTAGCTGCCGACCTGTTGCTTCATCCGTTCAATCGAGGGTTTGAGCCCCTTGCCCGGATAGGCGCTGTTAACTTTATCAAAGAGGTCGAGGTCAGTTGGATAGTTGCGAAGCCAGAAGGATGCGATGTCCTTCTCTAGTAGCTTTCGTTTATGGAGTTTCAAAGACGAAAGACATGCTGACAAGAGCGACACCGCCGGCCCATGGTCGAACATCAGGTATGCATATATCTTGTGTGCAAGATAAAAAATCTCAGCGTCGCTGAGGCTGAATTCGTCGAGTTGAAAATCGTAAATCGACTTGTCGAGGGGAGGAAAGAACGCGTCGAGTTGGCTACAAATTTGATATTCACCACCCAACAGCCAATGCGTGACATACCAGCCGTGTGCATCACCCGCTGAGGTTTGGATCTTGTGGACCAGCGAATCGAATTTCTTCAGGGGAGGAGCTGCCTCTGCCTGGCTTAAGATCGCAGTCAATGTCTCGAAAACGAGATGGCGGTCCTTATCAATATCCATGCTGTAGAGCGCAGCGTCGATCAGGTCGAGCGTCCGCGCATCGTCGCTTTGGACGGCCTTCATAAGCGCGAGCACTTTTTCTTTGAGTAGGGGAGGAAAGGCAGCGCGATGATAGGCAAGCCCAGCAATCAACTCGTTACGGACATTTTCGTTTGATCGATCGGCTACCTCTTCCAGTTTCGCCACAAGCTCAGCTGATTTGTCGGTCTGCCTCTCAAGCAGGCGGATAATTGCAAAAGCAGCAGCGCGCTGATTTTGCGGATCATCCGACGAGATCAAATCAGCGAGTCGTTCGGCTGCAAGCGTCTCGTCCCCGTCAGAATACTCAAAGGCGCCGAGCATATGTGTCGCTTGGCGTCTAATGGAGGGCCATTTGCTCTTGGAGAGTGAAATGGCTGCGTTCAGCGCTTCAGATGGTGCTTTCGCCCTCCACGCTTGGAGCACCGTGCCCAGGAACTCGCTGTCCCGGTCTGTCTCCGTGATGATATTTGCCGCTTGGTGAATTTGCGCGGGATTGGCCGCGACCCATGCTTCGAAGCCTTGGCCTATCTGGTAGGCGAGGTTGTCAGACGCCCTGTCGCCCAAAGTATGAACAAGCGAGACTACGCGCTCCGTTGTGTCTCGAATCTTGCTTAGAAACCCCTCAATGACGTGCGCTATTCGCGTTCTGTCTCGGCTTGAGAATTCCGCTATAGGAAGTGCCTCAAAGTACGAAATTCCGTCGAAGGTGTTATCATTGTGCATGTCCGCAAGGACGGTGCCGACACCCCTTAGGGAATCGAAACTCAGTGCCGATACTGTGGGCCACAGCGAACCGTTCGACACCGCCTGCTTCAGTTGTGCAATTGTAATAGGATGGTCACTCATCGGTCTTGTTCAACGTAAATTGGTTCTGCTGAGAGAGCCGTCAGATAGAGTTCGATCGCATGGATTGCTGTTAATCTGAACGGCGCGCGTGTCAAAGGTTTGCCGGGCCGGCCGAGCTGGAGGAGCAGATGTGCTGCCTTTCGGTATTCTGCCGCCAGTTCGTGAACTTGCTGACAGGATGCAAGCTCACCAGGATATTTGCGTTCTTCGATCGTCATTTGCGCAATGAGAAGATGCTAAGGGGGAGCACAAATTTCTGGCGTCTCGGGTCTGTTGCCGGCACTGTGATATATCGCTTCCGTGGTGTCGCCCTGGAGCCCGATGGTCGATCAGAAGTCGACCGTCGGACAATGTATTATAGCGACGGCTCGTTGAGGTGCGTTAAAATTTGGCCAGACCGCACTGGATCGATCCTATCAGCCTCTGCGAGTGCCCAACGTTGCCATGCTTCCAGTGCCGAGGCATCGATATCAGCCGAACCATCATCGATCGCGCGACGGACGCGCTCAACAAGCGTGCGAATGTCTTCAGCCTGACGCAGCAGCTCCCCGCTGGTCCGCAGGTTTTGCAGGCGCTTTTGGTTAAGTTGAACCAGCCGTTCCTGGCGTTGCTTTTCTTTTTCAATCCGCTCCCGCTCTGCATGTTCCTCGGCTTCCCGCAGGCCAAGTCGAAACTTCTTCTCGCCCGCCACGATGATCGCAGCCGCAATCTCAGCGATTTTAGATTCAAGCTTGGTGTCACCGTCGTCTTGCCAAGAAACAGTATTTTTGCGGTCGAAACCCGGATCGATCCGCAGCGCAAGCGCAGTTGATGACGGCAGGTCTGGCGCCGGCCGCAGGTATCCGTAATGACGCTCGGTGCGGTGGCTGCCGACTATTCCGATGTCCAATCCAATATAGGTGTCTCCGATGGTTGCTCGCGCATGAATTTCTCCATCGCGCTCGTAGGCATCACCGTCATGGCCGCGCTTGCTGAGCGCCAAAAACAGCGCATTGAAGATTTTCAGCCGCCGCTTGCCAAGTGGATTGTCGAACTTGGGTTCGTCAAAGGTCCACTCGCGTTCTGCGTTTTTGTCGCGGCGACGCTGCTCCTGCTTGAGCAGTTGAACAAGCCCTTTGTAGGGCCTGTCCAACGCCTGCGGGACGGAAACTTTGCCGATCGCCTTCAACTCCTGTGCGCGGAGTTCGTCGAGGTCTTCTGGAACCAGAGCGGATGCAAATGGCCCACTGGATGGCAGAGGAGCTGCAATCGGCAGGACCTTTTTGAAGCGGGCGTCGACACTTGCTCGGCCCGTTTCACCGGGGCGTCGTGGTGGTGCCTTGGGCAGTGCTGGCACCTTCTTTCCGGCACGGATTTTGTTCCAATATCCTTGCGGCGGCGATGCAACCCCACATCGCGTCAGCAGCTTCTTCAGCCCGACGTCGGACAGTTCGAGCTTCGCCGCCAAGTCCCGCATCGGTGCAGACCAGGCAAACGCAATCAGATCGTCGGGCAACACAAGGATTTCTCTCTGCCACACGCCGGCTTACCTCCATTTGTGAACCAGGCTGCTTTTGGCACGCTCTCGCAGTGTCGATATGACAGGCCGGCCAGTGCCATCTAAGGCCAAATCTGGCGGCTCGAATGTGCCTTCGATCGTGCCGGGAATGCCCTTTCACCATCACGGCGGCTGCAGATCCGCTGCAGCTAAAAGCAGCGCTCCGGTGGGCATCAGCGGTGCGCTCCAAAGGCGGGTGCTCCCTTTCGTAGATGCTCGGGCAAGAGCGGGCTGCCGGACATTGCCGCGTGGTGAAGGAGAGTCAGAAGCAATCGAGGGAGGGCCGCGAAAACACGACCGAGAACGATGGCAAGATAAAAGGGCGCACATTGTGCGGCGGTCGGTTGGCTGTTTTTGCTAGGTTTTTCGCCGCTGCCCGAACATTGCGAGTACTTGCTGCAATGTGTGATTTCCCACTAATTAGTTGAGTCTGCTTGGGAATTTGCAGGTTGCGAGGCGCGTCGTGCTGGCTTCGGATTGCGATCGCTCAGCAAGTAACACGTTCGTTGCTCGTCGCTAAATGTCCGCAATGGTGCCGGTGCGGACTGACAGCTACTGGCAACAAAATCGTGGAGAGCGATCGCCCGTCCACGTGGTGCTTTCGATTGTTAGTCGAGTGGCCAAATCTGAAGCGGTTCGTGGCCGTCAGCTTTATTAACGTTAGGCGCTGGCAAATCCACAGCGCGTTCCGCTGGTATTAGTTTCAATGCTTCCAGAATCTTGCGACATTGTTGCTTCGTCGCCATAACCTTCGGTACCAATTGCCGAAAACGCGCGCTGTTTGACGGGGGGATTGTTGAAACTAGCTGTAGTCTTCGCCGACGCTGGCATCAATGCCGCGGCACGCTGTCCGTCGGAAGGAAGGGCGCGGCGCGTTGGCTGAGCCTTTACTCCCGCAGGATGTTATCGACGGCGCGGCGGTTCGCGAGCGACCGAACCTATTCGTGATTGGGTGCTATGACCGGCGCATCACTTTTTACTCACAGCAAGTCAGGGCGCTGTCGCTCGTTCATGCCCTCAAGGATCTAGGCTACCTGAATGCCAATCCGCGCATAGCGGTGATCGGCGGCGGGGCGGCCGGAGTTACAGCTGCGGCAGCAGCTGCGCTTGTATCGCAGTCCAGCGTAACTCTGTTCGAGACGGCGGGTGAACTGTTGTCGCTCCAGTCAACCACAGCGCGGCGGCGCCTCGACCCACACATCTACGACTGGCCTGCGCACGACACTACCGACCCGATCGCCGATCTGCCAATTCTAGATTGGGAGTCCGGCACATGCCTGTCGGTGCGCGACGATGTCCTGTTCGGGTTCGAGCACATCGCCCTTCGCCTTGCGCCGCGGCTGCAGAAGCGCACACGGCATAAGGTGATCGGACTTGCCTCTGCAGCCGACGGATACGACGTCAGCTTCATCAATCTGGATGCGGCGCCTCCTGGTCCAGGGCAGGAACCAACCGAGCGGTTCAACATGGTATTGCTGGCGGTCGGCTTCGGGCTTGAGCCGGACGAGCCTGTACAGAATATCCAGAGCGCGAGTTATTGGTCTGATGCCGGCGTGCCCGTCGCCGAATTCCAGGGCCGCCCTACGCCGCGGTTCTTTGTCAGCGGCGCCGGCGATGGCGGCCTGATCGACCTCGTGGCGGCCGGTGCCAACGATTTCAACCATGCCGGCATGATCTCCATGATCTCTCAGCATCCGGGCATTGCCGACCTATCAGCGACTCTTGCGGCTATCGATGTACAGGCCCGTACGGCCGATGCAGCCGGCGCACGATTCGACTTCATGGCCGCCTATGATGCACAACTGCTCAACTCGCTCACAGCGATCGGGTTGCTCGCCGCCGTCGCTCAGCAACTGCGCCCTGGTGTGCGGCTGACCTTGCAGACCCAGCACGCCGAACTGTTCGAAGTATCCACATCGACGCTCAACCGCCTAGCCGCCTATCTAACCATCAAGGCGTGCGAGGCCGACGAGCAGCGGTCGTTCCGGCATCTCCAGTGTGGCGCCGTTGCGCGGGTCGATGCCCCGAACCCGGTGCCCGAAGCCCCAGCCGCGTTCTGGCTCGATTGTGCTGGCGAAACGGTCGCGGCAGACGCGGTCATCGTTCGTCGTGGCCCGTTGCGCGCGGTGGTTCGGGCACCGTTTGACGGTCATCTGGCGGGCTACGAGGACACGCATAAGGAGTGGCTCTCCCGCCACGGCGATGCAACGCTGGTTCCCAAACTATCAGGGCACGCGCGGACGCTTTTTCTGGAAGCGGCGCGCAACGCCGGTATTCCCCTCGCGCCGCGCTGGCAGCGGCTCGCCGCACAGCAGTTGCCGATTTCGGTTCAACTTCGCCGTCATGCCGACCGCGTGCGGTGGTCGGGGGCGATTGCGCCGGACCAGCTCGTCAGAGCCTGGAGCGAGGATCAAGCGTTCGACATTATCCTGCCCGACGGACCGAGCGACCTTGGAGCCGCGGCCGGCGCCGTCCTGCGCGTGGCGTGCCATAGCCGCGTCAGCCGCCTGCATGCTGCACCCGCCTTGTGGACGCAGCATGTGCGTGCCTTAAGCCTCGACTCGCTTCACGCGGAGGGCATGGCGATGCCGACGATCGCTGGCGGGAACCCGGGCGGCGCGGCACAGAATCCGGAGGAGGTCGTGCCTGACATCCTCGCCAGGCGAATCCATCGCTCGCTTGATGCCTGGATGCTGGGCCGGCTCAACACGCATCTCCAGCCCTTTTTCGCGAGCAATGCTGACCCCGGTCATCACATTGGCCTATCGGTCGCCAATAGCGTCCGCACCGCGATGGCGACGATGTGGGCCGACTGGCAGTCCTCGTTCGCCGACGATCCGGCACTCCTCAACCACTTTTTGAGACTGATGATCTGCGCAGTCGATGACGATGACAATCGCGACGCAGCACAGATACTGGTCGGACCGACGAAGTGGAAGGAGATCGTCCGCGGCACCACCGTCGCGCTTGCGATTGCGGCGGCTTGGCAGACGACTTCGCCGAAGGGCGCTCGTCCTGGCAATCTGGTGCGCGAGCGCGAGGGCGACAGCGCCTGGGCAGGTCATGGGTGCGCGGCGGATCTGATCAACGGCAGTGACATGTCGTTGTGCGCCGCTTCCTACATGTGGCAAACTCAGTTCGTCATTTTGATCGTTAAGGGCACGATTGAAGTTGCGCGTATCGCCGAACGTGCCTTCGCGCAGATCGAATCCGATCAGCCGGCCCTCAGCGATACCGATGGTGCTGGCCCGGTAATCATGTCGATCAACCGCGAATTTTCCGAGGCGATTGCGGCGGGCCTGGGCGAGCTGCGTGCATTGTTGGCAGGCGTCGAGGCTCGGCATTTCGAGGTTCTAGACAAGGCGATTGAGAAAGGCGGCGCGGCATGACCGATGGTTCGACCCTATCCCCCGGCTTGGCTGATTTTGCCGATCGTCTCCGTAAGGCGGCGGCAAGGCTCGACCTCACTTTTGAGGACCGTGCGGAACTGGCGAGTTCGACGTTCAACGGCGGATCGACCAAATCGACCTCGCTAAGTCCAACCGATTTGCCCGCGGAGTGCTATGCCATCCGCATCAGTCGCTTCCATATCGTGCTCGCCGTACTGCCCGAAATCGCCACGCTTGAGGCGGTGCGCGAGACGTTACGGCGTTGCCGCAACCAGTGCGTCGTCGCGCGCTCCTATCTGGGGGCCAATGAGACGCTCGACTTGCAGTTGATGTTGCTCGGGCCACGCGCGAGTGAACGGCAGGAAGCTTGGCGCGCGCTCGCGTTGATGGTCGAGCGCGATGATCGCGTGGCGCGCAAGCTCGCCTGGTTGCGGCCTGAAGACGAGCAACGGGACCAGCAAAGCTTTGCCGATTTTCTCAAGCGCACGTTCCTCGCCCGGCCCTGGATTCATGAGGAAGGTAAATTCGAGGATGCGGCCCTCGACGAGCTGAGCGGTAGCGGCGCATCGATGCCCGGACTGCCGCGGACGTTGGCGGACGAATGGGAGCATATCGCGCTCGACGAGAAAAAGTCGCCGGACGATATCGTCACGGCGCTTGTTAAGGCATGGGAACGGAGAGGTCAGGCATGAGCGAGATATTCCTGTCCCATGTTGGAATCCACGATTTCCGCACCTTCGGCAACTTCGAAATCGAGGTGCCGACTGCGCCCGGCTTGGTGCTGCTCACCGGAACCAATGGGCTTGGCAAAAGTAGCTTCTTCGATGCTATCGAATGGGGTCTGACGAATAAGATCCGTCGTTTCGAGCCTTATCTGCAGAAATCCAAGAAGAAGCTCGTCGAGGAGGACTATCTCACCCGTCGCGGGGCCGACCCGGGCTCGCACCGCGTGTCGCTGACATTTTCCGGACATGATCCGATCGAGCGTGGCGCGGACAGCGGCACACCAATGGCGGACATAATCGCGCAGCTCGCGCGACCCGACCGACGCACGATCAACGACCTCGGCACCTATCTCGCCCTAACCCATTTTCTCGGGCAGGCGGCACAGCAGCGGTTCACCAGCCGTGATCCGCGGGATCAGTGGCATGCGCTCAAAGGCCCAAGCGGCATCGACCGGCTCGAGAGAATTCGTGCCGGTCTGCGGGGACGCCCAACGGTTTCAGCATTCACGCGGCGTATCGAGCAGCAGCAGGCGAGCGTTACTGCACTTGAGCGCCAGATCGCCGACTGGCAGGGGTGGATGACGCGCCTCGAAAGGCTGCGCTCGGCCGCTCGCGCGACCGGCGTTCTGTCCGCCGCGGAGTTATCCGAGCGCATCGACCAGCTCGAAACCAACTTGCTGCAACTGACATCAGGGCAGCCTCTCGCCATTACCGGTGAGAATATCGGAAGGCGCTTGGCGGCGGTCGGCGATCGGATTCGTGACGCGCTCCATTCGACCGGTGAGCGAAAGAACGCCTGTGAGGCACTGGCGCCGCTGGCAAGCCAGTTCGCGATCAGCCGGTCTGAGAGTCGCCTCGACACCCCCAACCTAGTCAGGTTGCGCAGTGAGTTAAGCGATGCCCAGGCGCGGCTTGATCATGCGTCATCACTTGTCGGTTCAACGAGCGAGGTGCTCACGGCGCAGCAGGCCGCCATCGCCACGATCTATCAGAACATCTCCATTCTCGACGCTACTCGGACTGACCTTGCGCGCCGCGCTCAGCTGGCCGAACTGATTACGGCCGACGAGACGGATCGCGTGGGATTGATTGAAGCGATTACCACGCACCGCGTCGCGCTCGAAACTGCGGACGGCACCATCAGCGCGCATGCCGACGCCGTCGCTGAGGTGGCGCGCCTGCGCAGCCTTGCGGAATCCGCCAAGGCGCTTGAAGAATCGCTAGTAGACTATCTCGCTCTGGAAGCTCAAACCGGAGAGGCGAGGGCCGCGCTGGCACAGGGGCGCGAGGCCGCCGTACGAGCTGCGGCGGACCTTGCGCCGCTCGAAACGCAACTGGCTGAAATTGACCGCCGTATCGCCGACGCGGAGCAAGAACGCGCGGAAGCTGATCGTCATGCGACAGCGATCAGCGGCGCACTCTCGCAGCTGGCAAGCCATCTGCACGATGACGACACAGACTGTCCAGTGTGCAGCACTTCGTTCGAGCCTGGGGTGCTCAAAGCGCTAGCCGAAGCTGCGGCAGCGGGCAGCGACAGCCGGTTGGCCCAGGCCGACGAGGCGCTCGAAGACCTTCGCACCTCGCGGCCCGATCTGATCGGCAAGATTGCCAACCTCAATTTGCAGATTGCGGCGGTTGAGGACCTGGAACGAGCGGCGACTGTGGCTGAAAGGGCGGCGATCGACGCCCGTGCGGCGATCGCACGAACCCTGGATGTGAGCAGCGATAGCGATCTCGTGGCCATCGCGGCAATGCGCAGGCGGGACGCCGACGCCGCACTCGCTACAGCCGCGGCGGCGCTCGCCCCGCTGGCGGCGAACGCTGCTGCCGCGACTGAACAGCGTTCATCCGCCGCCAATGAACTAGATGATCTGATCGGGCGCGAAAGCCTTCTTGGCGCCCGGCTGGCACAGTTTCAAGCCGAGGACACGGCCTGTGCGGACAGGATCACCGCTCGCAATCTGTCGAATGCCACGATAACCGATGTCGAGAGCCGCCTGACATCGGAACGCATGCAGAGCGAGGCGGCTCGAAGCCGCCTAGCCGAGCTTACTGACGCAGCGAGCGCCGCGGCGGCTGCAGCGCAAAGCGCGCAGACGGCGGTCGATGCGGCGCAGCGAGAGCTGGCGGCGGCGGAATTGGCTCGCGCCAACGCGGAGGAAGCGGCGCGTCAGATTCAACTACGCTGGACCCGGGAGGGACTACCAGACAGCCCCAGCCAGGTCGGCTATGATCGTGGTGTTGCGGTGCTCGACGCGACCCTCGCCGGGTTGCGCTCTCTGGCCGAGCGGCAACTCGCGCTTGCCCATGATAATGAGGACGCGTTGCTTCAGACCGAGATCGATGAGATCACTGCATCAATGCGCCTCGGCGGTGGCGACGACGGCGTCGGCGATCCGGCGGCGTATCTCGCGGCACTCAAAGCGACGCTCGATGCTGCGAAGGCAACAGTCAAGCTAACAACCTCGACGCGTAATGCGGTCAAGCGCTATTCGGAGGATCTACAATCCCAGGCCGAAGACTTCTCCAGCCGTGTGCTCGATCCGCTCAACACGGTTATTGACGATTTCAACGAGGCGATGCTGAGCACGCCAGGCGAGAGCATCCAGTTCAAGGCCGACACGCGCGTCGATGCCACTACCTTCGGCATGGCGCTGCGCTATCGCGAGAAGGTTGAGAATGCCATCGAGAGCAAGAAGGACTTGCCGCCGCAATTGGTGCTGAGTGAGGGTCAACTTGCTGCCAATGGCTTCAGCATTCTCTGCGCCGCCAGTACGGCATATCCCTGGTCACGCTGGCGCGCTTTGCTGCTCGACGATCCGCTCCAGCACAATGATATCATCCACACTGCGGCTTTTGTCGACGTTATGCGCAACATGGTCGAGTTGAATGGCTATCAGTTGATTATGTCGAGCCACGATCGCGGCGAGAGCGATTTCATCGCCCGCAAGTTCGATGCGGCGGGGCTTCCCTGTACTACAGTTCTCCTGACCGCGCCGTCAGACAAGGGAGTTGTCTGGGCGCCTCCCGAGCAGAATCAGGCGGCCATCCGAGTTCTGCGCAGGGGCAATGAAAAGCCGAGCGCCAGCACCGCATGAATACTGGCGGTAACCAAAATCGCCACGGGCGATGCTGGTCTAAGTGGCGAGAGGTCAGCTTTTGAGGATCAAGGGATCCTACCGGAAAGACTGGCGCAAAGCCGCCGCTCGCTTGCTACGGCGCCATTTTGAGGCGCGCTGGCGAGCGGCTACGTTCGGGCCTTAGTCCAAATGATCGCTCTTCGATTTACGAATGAGAATTTCCGGCTCTATTCCAAGCGCCTCGGCGATGCGTCCGAGAACCGTGACACTGGCCGACACGTCAGCGCGTTCAATCGCTCCTATGTAGCGAGAACTCAAGCCCGAGCGCTCTGCTAATTCCTCTTGCGTCAAATGCCGCCTGTTTCTGGCGTGCCGCAGATTGGTAGCGAAGATGTCCTTTAGGTCCATCCCGAGAGATAACTCGCGAATGGAACGATCATTCCAGGAACGATGGTTCCTATTCGCAGTTCTGTATGCTATGAAGTGAACCCCCTTCGTCAGCATGATGGTCATCTGAAAATGAATGACGCCTCTGAAGCTCCAGTCGATAGCCGCCGCCCTCTCGATCTCGTTTTGGCCCTGTGGAGCGAGTGGCAACAAGCTCGATATGTTTCGTTGATGCTATGTCGGGTGCAGCAGCGGTTAGAGGCGCGAATGATGGTCGATACCGGAATTCAGGTATTGACTGCAGGCGTATCCGCGCCGCGTCGCAGATCAGCAGCGACTTCCGCAGCAGGCTTTCAATATGCCAGAGCGTGTGAAGCTGAAGTTTTTGCCATGACCGAGGTGCTCAAACTTCAGGACGCAATGATCGACCTCCGGTCTTCATCGCTCCTTGGCATTGTGGCTAAGTTGGAGATGATTGTTGGCGCGGACCGCGATATCGATGATGTCACCGATTTCCCATGGCCGCATATTGCATCCGTCCTACGAGATTTGAAGGCGATCACTGGGGATCTAGGTTACAGTCGACCAGATCGCGCCAGTACCCGTGCCGACGTTGCGCGACATTGGAACCAAGCCAACGACCTCATGACGGCGCTTTCGGCCGAGGATCCCCGACGGAATGTGCCTGTCTGATGAATTTCGCGTAGCCGTCGTAGGCGCGGGCTCCCCACTTAGGGGCCACCCTCCCGTGGGGAGTGATGCGGATGGCTGCAACTTGGAAAGCTCGGCGACTGCCCGCAATGAGCTTCGCTGTTTACGCAGCGCCGAAACCATGTCTCTGCCCAACCTCGCTGAGTTGACCCCTGTCCGATTTCTACGCTGCAGCGTGCCAATTGCACGATTGACCGGCCATGTCTCTTTGCTCGTCGCTGCTCATCGTGATGCTAGCCGTTGTGAAGTCGGCACCAGACACAAGCGATGGTTCTTCTCACCCCGAGGCTGCCTCTTCGATGGGGCCGGACGAGCTTCGCAAAGCCATGCTTGAATTTGTAGAAGCACTTGCTGTTGCGGACGCCAGGCGCGATCATCTCATCGCCGCCAGCTTTGCAATTGACCGCAACTCTGTGCTTGATTCAAAGAACGTCCAGAAGGCTCCGAAGGTATGAAGCGAGCCGCTATATACGCTCGTTTTTCGACCGAGCTCCAAAATGAGAGATCTACCGCAGATCAAATTGCTCTGTGCCGCGCTTATGCGGTCCGCAGCGGGCTCGATATCGTTGCCGTATATGAGGACAAAGCGCGCTCAGGGGCTTCGGTGTTCGGTCGCGACGGGCTCATGAACTTGATGGAGGCCGCACAGCACTCCGTGTTCGATACGATTGTTGTGGAAGCACTTGATCGCCTGTCGCGCGACATGGCGGATCTCGCGGGTCTTCACAAACGGTTTTCATTTCTCGGTATCGAAATTCAAGCTGTTCATGACGGCATCGCGGATGCGGTCCTTATTGGTATTCGTGGCCTCGTCGGTCAGATGCAAAGAGAGGATGGGGCCAAGAAGGTGCGGAGGGGCATGGCTGGCGTCGTCCGTGACGGACGTCATGCCGGAGGCCGTGCTTACGGCTATCGACATGTCCTGGGTCGTCCTGGCGAACTGGAGATCGTGGAACAAGAGGCAGAAGTTGTCCGGCGAATTTTTGCCGCTTATGCGGCCGGTCGAACTCCACGAGACCTAGCGGGTGATCTCAACCGGGATGGAATAGCCCCACCGCGAGGAGTTCGGTGGAACGGTTCCACCATCAATGGAAATGCGCAACGTGGGGTAGGACTGCTCTTCAACGAGCTCTATGTGGGTAGGATCGTCTGGAACAAGGTCCGGATGCTAAAAAACCCTGATACTGGCAAACGGGTCTCCAGGCCAAATCCGCAAGACCAATGGCAGACAAACGAAGTTCCGCATTTGCGCATTGTCGATGACGAAGTCTGGCGCAGCGCACAAGCACTCAAAGCGGCGAGGTTGAAAGCGTCGTCTCATATTAAGCGTCGCCCAGCGCATCTTTTATCCGGCCTACTCCGCTGCGGCGTTTGCGGTTCGGGCATGTCGGTTCACGATCGGGATAAGACAGGCAAGACGCGCGTCCGGTGCTCGGCAGTTCGCGAAAGCGGGAGTTGTTCCAACCGACGCATTATCTACCTGCCGGAGATCGAAAGGGCGGTCCTTGATGGTATGCGCGAGCAGTTGAAAGCGACGGAACTGATCGAGGCATACATCCGGAAATATAACCAGGAGCGCCGCGAATTGGCGGCCCAGG
The DNA here is from genome assembly GCF_020165255.1 of Mesorhizobium sp. CA12. Taxonomy (NCBI): domain Bacteria; kingdom Pseudomonadati; phylum Pseudomonadota; class Alphaproteobacteria; order Hyphomicrobiales; family Phyllobacteriaceae; genus Mesorhizobium; species Mesorhizobium sp. CA12. The sequence continues at coordinate 204,483 of NZ_JAIUHT010000002.1, read as the reverse complement.
CGAATTCGACGCGCATAGCCTTAGAAGGCAAGCGCGATCGGGCAGAAGGCGAGCTTCAGCGCACAATCGACCTCGTGATCAGAAACGTTATTGCTGAAGAGGATGCCAAAGAGCGGATAGCACAACTCAAGACGCAGCTTTCTGTGATCGAGGCGCAATTCTGCGGTCTCGATGAGCCCCCATCGATTGTGGTACTCCATCCGGCTGCCTTGCAGCGGTATACCGAAACCGTCGATGGTCTTTCAAAAGCGTTGGCGGGTCACGCGACTGCTCTAGATGACCGCGGCCCACTCACTCAAAACTTCCGTGAGCTTGTTCACAGCGTCACCGTGCATCCAAAACCTGCACGCAAAGGCTTCGAAATAGAGGTCAAGGGCAAACTTGCCGCTCTCATTGGCGGAGCCGCATTCCCCACCTCACGGCATGCTGGAAAGCCCGCTCGGTTGAGCGGCCGCTGTGGGGCGGCCGTTGCACACGATAGTGGGTTTGAAGTGGTAGCGGGAGAGGGACTTGAACCCCCGACCCCAGGATTATGATTCCCGTGCTCTAACCAACTGAGCTACCCCGCCAGGGTGGCAAATGGCCCGAAAAACCGTCCTGGACGGACGGGTTGTTTCAAGGCGTTCGCCAAGGTCGCGCGGATATAAGGTTGGGAGGGTGGGCCTGTCAAGCTTCGAAGCGGCCGACATGTGGGCATAATCCGGCCGTCATGATCTCATCCCAGAAAAGCTTTGCCGGACAGACACTCAGGGCCTGCCCCGGGGTTGAGTTCGGCGGGGCACGTCGTTATGTCTCGGCCAAGAAATTCTAGAGTTGAGCGAATGAAGCCGCGCATCGCCGTCCTCGGTTGCGGATACTGGGGCAGCAACCATATCCGCACCCTCAAGGCGCTTGGCGCGCTCCATGCCGTTTCCGACGCCAACCGCGCCCGCGCCGAAGGTTTCGCCAGCGAGCAGGATTGCCTGGCAATCGAGCCGGACAGGCTGTTCGAGCGCAACGATATCGACGCCATCGTCATGGCGCTGCCGCCGCAATTCCATGCCGACACCGCGGTGCGGGCCGTCGAAAGCGGCAAGGATGTGCTGGTGGAAAAGCCGATCGCGCTGACGGTCGCCGACGCCGAGCGCGCGGTGAAGGCGGCAAAGGACAATGGCCGCATCTTCATGGTCGGCCATGTGTTGCGCTTTCATCCCGCATTCGAGACGCTCAAGGCGCTGATCGACAATGGCGAGCTCGGCGAGGTGCGCTACATCCATTCGCACCGGCTCGGCCTCGGCAAGTTTCATACCGAGAACGACGCTCTCTGGGACCTTGCGCCGCACGATTTGTCGATGATCCTCGCCATCACCGGCACCGAGCCGATCGAAGTGAGGGGCGAGGGGGCAGCACTTCTCGACAATCTCAGCGACTTCGCGCATCTGCATATGCGCTTCCCGAACGGATTGCGCAGCCATCTCTTCGCCTCGCGACTCAATCCCTATCGCGAGCGGCGGCTGACGGTCGTCGGCACCAAGGCGATGGCGGTGTTCGACGACGTCGAGCCCTGGGAGCGCAAGCTTGCCGTCTACCGCCACGCAGTATGGCAGGACAGCGGCCAGTGGGCCTTCACCGCCAACGAACCTGCCTATGTGGCCGTCGGCGAGGGCATGCCGCTGACTCGCGAGCTTGCCCATTTCGTGCAATGCATCGAGACGCGCGCCGAACCGCGCACCGACGGCGAGGAAGCGATAAGGGTGCTGCGCATCCTGACCGCCGGCACAGTGATCCACACCGGCTCGTCTGCATAAAGCAATCAGATCGAGAATTTACTCAGCGGGAATCTGCGCCGGCCTGTCCGCCAGCCGGGACAGCATGGCCTCGGCCTCGGCGCCGCGCTCGGAGCGCTCGATGAAGCCGCCGCCGAAGACGCGCGCCTCATTGCCGTCGTCGGAATAGAGCACGCAGGCCTGCCCCGGCGCGATGCCCGACTCGCCGTCGGCCAGCTCGACAGAGGTCACGCCGTCGCGGTGATGCAGCACGGCCGGACGCGGCGGCCTGGTCGAGCGGACCTTGGCGAAGAGCTCGATCCCGCCGGCCGGAACATCCGACAACAGTCCGTCGCCCAGCCAGTTCATGTTGCGCAGATAGATCTTGTGCGTCTCCAGCGCTTCGCGCGGGCCGACGATGACGCGCGCGCGGTCGGCGTCAAGATGGACAACATAGAGCGGCTCGCCAGAGGCGATGCCGATGCCGCGGCGCTGGCCGATCGTGTAGCGCAGGATGCCTTCATGGCGGCCGAGCACGCGGCCGTCGATATGGACGATGTCGCCGGGATTGGCGGCGGCCGGCCTCAGCCTGGCGATGATGTCGGAATACTTGCCCTGCGGCACGAAGCAGATGTCCTGGCTGTCCTGCTTGGCGGCGACGGTCAGGCCCATTTCCTCGGCAATGGCGCGGACCTGCGGCTTCGACAGGCCGCCGAGCGGAAAGCGCAGATAATCGATCTGCGCCTGCGTGGTGGCAAACAGGAAATAGCTCTGGTCGCGATCGGCGTCGACCGGCCGGTAAAGCGCACGATGCGCTCCATTGGAGCGCGAACGAATGTAATGGCCGGTGGCCAAGGCGTCGGCGCCGAGATCCTGAGCGGTCGCCAAAAGATCGGCAAACTTCACAGTCTGGTTGCAGGACACGCAAGGGATGGGGGTCTCGCCGGCGACATAGCTTTCGGCAAAGGGATCGATGACCGCTTTGCGGAAACGTTCCTCGTAGTCGAGCACGTAATGCGGGATGCCGAGCGTCTCCGAGACGCGACGCGCGTCATCAATATCCTGTCCGGCACAGCAGGAGCCGGCACGATGGGTGGCCGCGCCGTGGTCGTAAAGCTGCAGCGTCACACCGACGACATCATAGCCTTCGCGCTTGAGGATGCCGGCAACCACCGAGGAATCGACACCACCCGACATCGCGACGACGACGCGGGTTTCTTCGGGGCGGCGAGGGAGATCGAGGCTGTTCATGATGCTTTCACTGTGCGGCGCTCAATGCCAATGGCCGGAATATAGGTCAAGCGCCACGCATGCGCCAGCTTGCGGCCAAGACGAGTTCACCGGCAAAAATCAAGGCCCGGAGGCCGGTGTTTCAAATTCTAAACGAAATCCTAACCGGGCGTTCACGATCCTTACTTAGTCATTAGGGTTCGCTTAGGCAATTTTTAAAGCTGTGACGGTACTGTGGCGGGGATTGGGTCTTTGAGTTTTTAGTAGAGAGTACGATGACCGATCTGGTTAGACCTAGAGTCAAGTATGTTATTGGGCCCGACGGCAGCCCTCTTACGATCGCCGATCTGCCGCCGACGAACACGCGGCGCTGGGTTATCCGGCGCAAGGCGGAAGTGGTCGCCGCTGTACGCGGCGGCCTGCTCAGCCTTGAGGAAGCCTGCCAGCGCTACAAGCTCACCACCGAAGAATTTCTCTCCTGGCAGGCATCGATCGACGAATACGGCCTTGCCGGGCTGCGCACCACGCGAATCCAGCAATACCGGCATTAAGCTGCCGGCCGAAAACGTGCAAGGGCGCGGGACTCCGCGCCCTTCGCTTTTGCGGCGGCCTTCCATTCAAACTGTCAGCACGACCTTTCCGATGGGGCGGGTCGCGAGAAAGGCATGGGCGGCCGCCGCCTGGTCGAGCGGGAAAGCTTTCGCCACATGCGGCATCAGCTTTTTGGCCCCGACCAGCCTGGCGAGTTCGGCGAGCCCCTCGCGATCAGGCACCACAGACATGCGTTCAACGCGGATGTTCCGCTCCTTGGCCTTCGCCCTGGTGGCGTCGTGAACGTCGAGCAGCGACACCAGAACGCCGCCGTCACGCAGCACTTCCAGCGACTTGTCGGCGTGGTCGCCGCCGATCGGGTCCAGCACCAGATCGACATTGCCGACCTTCCCGGTGAAATCGTCCCTGGTGTAGTCGATCACCTCGTCGGCGCCGATCGAGCGGACATAGTCGGTTTTGTCCGGACTGGCGGTCGATGCCACCCAGGCGCCGCGCGCCTTGGCGATCTGCACCGCCAGATGGCCGACGCCGCCGGCGACGGCGTGAACCAGCACCCGTTGGCCCGCTTGCAGGCCGCCATGGCGGACGAGGCCTTGCCAGGCCGTCAGCCCGGCCAGCGGCAATGCAGCCGCATGGGCATGGTCGATGGCGGCAGGTTTGGCGACGATCTCGTCCACCGGCGCCGCGGCGAGCTCGGCATAGGCGCCGGCCTGTTTGGGGAAGCGCGGCATGCCGAACACCTCGTCGCCGAGTTTAAAGGCGGTCACGCCGTCTCCGAGCGCCGCGACGGTCCCGGAAATGTCCCAGCCGAGGATGAAAGGCGGTTCGCCGAGCAGCGGGTAGAACCCGCCGCGCACGGCGCCGTCGACCGGGTTGAGGCCCGCCGCCTTGACGCGGACGAGCACTTCACCGGGGCCGGGCTTGGGGTCGGGCTGCTCGGCCACGAAAAGGACCTCGGGTCCGCCGACGGAAGTCTGGATAACGGCACGCATGAACGCCTCCTGTTCGAGTGAATGTGCCCGCTATCATTTGGATAGTAGTATTCGATTGTCGAGTATGTACCTTTTGTATATATAGGCACCTCATGGATAGCGAAGACAGATCTCCCTTCGGCTACGACGCGTTCCGGCGCTCCTGCCCATCGCATACCGTGCTCGAGATGCTCGCAAGCAAATGGGTTTATCTCACCGTCTGCGCGCTGCGGAGCGGCCGGCTGCGCAATGGCGAGCTGGCGCGCAAGCTGGAGGGCATCACGCCCAAAATGCTGACTCAGACGCTGCGCGTGCTGGAGCGCGACGGCCTCGTGCGGCGCGAGGTGTTCGCGGTGATCCCGCCGCGCGTGGAGTACGAACTGACGGAGCTTGGGCGGAACCTTGCGGGATTGCTCAGCCAGATACGCTCCTGGGCGGAAGAGCATGCATCCGAAATCAAGGATGCCCGAACCCGGGCATCGGCCGATCACGGCGAGAAGGCCGCTATGCCGTGAAGACGGCGAGGACGATTTTTGGCGATTGCCAGCTCTGAGGATGCCGGCAGGTCTCCGGCATGGCCGCGATTATGCCCGGCGATCAGCCGATCATGGCGCTGCGGCCGCCCGTTTCGGCCTCGCGGATCTTGGTGTCGCGCGATTCCAGCATCTCTGCCTTGGACAGCTCCGCTTCAGCTTCGCCGAGTAATGATTCGGCGGTGCTTCGCTGCTGGGCGAGGTCACTTTGTGAATTCCTGAGGTTGTCGCGGCGCAAGCGGGCCGCCTTGGCGAAGGTCGGATAGGCGAAATGGTTGATGTCGGTGATGCCGGCTTTTTTCTCTTCGGCGATGATCTGCGCCTCCAGCTCGACGGCCATGCGCTCGAACTCGGCGATCATCATGTCCAGCTGCAAGAGCTGCCGCCGCTTCTCATTCACCTGAAACTGTTTCAGTCGAACGAGGTTTTCACGTGACTTCATGACTCGATACTCCGCAAACGCACACCTGCAATACCGTCCAGTCCGCCCGGAAAGACCTAAGCGCCGCCCGTTTCCCCCGGCTTTCCCTGGGCTATAGGAAACAAAGCCCTAAAGATTTTCGCCGGCGGTAACCATTCGTTTACGGGCATTGTTAATCATACGGGCGAGGACTTAAGGCCGGGTAAAAATTCCGGCGGCGGCGGGAAGCCCGGGCCAGCGAGTCCCTGGAGTCACTTAGGCTGATTTTTTAATGTGGTGCATTAGCGGTTTTGGTCTGTGATTCGTTATTAGATTCAAGTGGGTGTAGAAAGGGGTTAAAAAATCTGGTATCGTGGATGGCACGAAATTAGGATTTGTTAACCAGTCGGTGGCACCTTCTGTTCAGGCAATCACTGCTCCGGGTCCCGGACGGGTCGTGACACGGTCCGGCAGCAGAAAAGGGGAATGAAATGCGTGTTCTGCTGATTGAAGATGACAGTGCAACCGCACAGAGCATCGAACTGATGCTGAAATCGGAGAGCTTCAACGTCTATACGACCGATCTCGGCGAAGAAGGTGTCGATCTCGGCAAGCTCTACGACTACGACATCATCCTTCTGGACCTCAATCTCCCTGATATGTCGGGCTATGAAGTCCTGCGCACGTTGCGCCTTTCCAAGGTCAAGACGCCGATCCTGATCCTCTCCGGCATGGCCGGCATCGAGGACAAGGTGCGCGGCCTGGGCTTCGGCGCCGACGACTATATGACCAAGCCCTTCCATAAGGACGAGCTGGTGGCGCGCATCCACGCGATCGTGCGCCGCTCCAAGGGGCACGCCCAGTCGGTCATCACCACCGGCGACCTTGTGGTCAATCTCGACGCCAAGACGGTCGAGGTCGGCGGTCAGCGCGTGCACCTGACCGGCAAGGAATATCAGATGCTGGAGCTGCTCTCGCTGCGCAAGGGCACTACGCTCACCAAGGAAATGTTCCTCAACCATCTCTATGGCGGTATGGACGAGCCGGAGCTGAAGATCATCGACGTCTTCATCTGCAAGCTGCGCAAGAAACTCGACGCGGCGTCCGGCGGTCAGAACTACATCGAAACGGTGTGGGGCCGCGGCTATGTACTGCGCGAGCCGGAAGATATTCGCGTCAGCGCATAAGCGATCCCAGCGATTCGAACGAAAAACCCGGCTCAGGCCGGGTTTTTGCTTGAGCGCATAAGCGATCCAGGTGATTCGAACGAAAAACCCAGCTCAGGCCGGGTTTTTGCTTGAAAGCGGTTCCGGCGAATCAGGCGGCTATCTTCAGGACGCGAAAGCTTTCGAGCAGTTGCGCACGGTTGAAGGGCTTCAGCAGATAGCCTTGGGCGCCGGCGCGCTTGGCGCGCATGATCGCCGCGACGTCGACCTCGACCAGCGAGATCAGGATCTGCGGCTTGTTGGGCGCTTCGATAGCACGGATGCGGCGAATAAGGTCCACGGCCGGGACGTCGGCAAGACCACCGTCGATGACGATAACATCGGGCATGTCGCCGGCGCAAATGTCGGTCGCCTCGACTCCGGTCGAGGCCTCGACGACAATCATATCCGAGCCGCCAAGAATGCGTTTTGCGACCTTCCTGATGACGCTCGAATCATCGACGAACAGGCAGCGCTTCATGTCCGGGTCCTCTTTGCCATCTGCCGAACCGCAATCTCGGGGTGGCCGCAAACCACCATAGGCCAATCTGGTAAAGAAGCCGAAAAGCCGTTAGGTAAAGTTTTTCCAAACACGGTATCGGGCGGCCTTGGCCCCGCAGCGCGATTACATAGATCGCGGCTGGCATTGCTCAATCTGCGCCGCCAGCAAAAATATCAGCAACAAAAGATACTTCGGTTTTTCTTAGGCTGCCGTCAGCACGATCTCCTCGGCGGTCGCGTGGATCGAGATCGTCATATTGGCCTCGCGCGCCAGAAGCAGCGTATAATAGGGCTGGACCGAATGGGCGTCGATCGGCTCCTCCGGCTTGTGGCCGGAATGCAGCTCGAGGAATTTCGGCGGCACGCGCAGCATCGGGCCACTGGCCGACAGCGAAAAACGCGGCTCGGTTTCGAGACTTTCCAGCGTGACCACCAACTTGCCGCCCCGCGGTATGGCTGCGTTGGCGACGAGAATGAGGTTGAGCAGCAGCTTGACCTTGTTCTTAGGAAGCAGCGCACGGGGGCCGTTCCACAGCAGTTCCGGCTTTTCGTTCTTCAAGAAGGCGATGGCCACGGCCTCGGCATCGCCCGTGTCGATCATCATGCCGGCGGAACCCGCGGCGCCGAAGGCGATGCGGGCAAACTGCAATCGCGCCGAAGCGTTCTTGGCGCTCTGGCGAATAAGTTTCATGGCGTCTTCGTCGGCGCCGCCTTCGTCGAGCAGCTCGAGGCCGTTGTTGATTGCGCCGACCGGCGAAATGATGTCGTGGCAGACACGGCTGCAAAGCAGCGCGGCGAGATCTGGCGCGGAAAGGGTGAAAAGCTCGGCCATCGGCGAAATCCCTGCTTAAATCATTTGTTCATGGCCGAGCGACGGTTTCGCGCCTGCCCACACGAATCACGCTCTTTTCCAAGGCTTTCTGAATACACAGGGCCCGAGCGCGCATCAACAAATCCAAAATCATCGACGGCGAAAATGGTGTGTTTCGCGGGGGAAACCCGCCGCAGCGGCAAAAGCGCAGCCTTCGAACCGCCATCTTCGTGTGGGAGCTTAATGGTTGAAAAAGGATTACGGCATAATTTGCCCGTGATAGCCACCCCGAACGGCCGGCAAGAGCCGCAGGGGTGCGAGGCGTCGGCGAAAGTGCTCCCTGACGGAGATTGGAAGCATGTTTTCCCGATACTACGACCGGACGTTCGTCCGCGTCCTCACCATGACCATCACACTCCTGGCGGCTTTGGTCCTTTCGACCTCGGCGTCGCGGGCTCAGCAGTACACCGCTCAGGAAATCGTCGATTCCGGTCATAAATTCTTCGGCGAGACATCCGGCGGCCTGGCCACCGTCGTCGAGAAGATCTTCGCCTCCTACGGCCTGCCCAATGGCTACCTGCTCGGCGAGGAAGGATCCGGCGCCCTGATCGGCGGCCTGACCTATGGCGAGGGGACGCTCTACACCAAGAACGCCGGCGACCATAAGGTGTTCTGGCAAGGCCCTTCGCTCGGCTGGGATTTTGGCGGCGAGGGGTCCCGGGTGATGATGCTGGTCTATAACCTCGACGACATCAGCAGCCTTTATAACCGCTTCGGCGGCGTCGCCGGCTCCGCCTATGTCATCGCCGGCGTCGGCTTCAACGTGCTGCAGAGCAACCGGGTGCTGCTCGTGCCGATCCGCACCGGCGTCGGTGCCCGTCTCGGAGTCAATCTCGGCTATCTAAAGCTCACCGAAAGGCCGACCTGGAACCCGTTCTGATCGGATTGCGCTCGCTACGATCGCTCGGACAGTGCTGATCGCGCCGCGGCAAGCTCTTGCCGCCGCGTTGAATTTCCGCCATGCCAAGCTGGCACGATCCAGCGATTGCCGCGCCGTAAAGTGGATAGCACGCCTTGGTCCAGTCGGTTCTGTTCTTCGTACTCGGTTTCCTTTGCGCCGTTTTTCTGGCGTCGCTGGTCGCGCCGGCGGTCTGGCGGCGGGCCGTTGTCCTGACGCGCAGGCGCCTCGAGGCTTCGCTGCCGCTGACACCAGCCGAAATCCAGGCGGATAAGGACCGGGTGCGGGCGGAATATGCCATGACGACGCGCCGGCTGGAGATAACCGTCAAGAACCTTCAGGAAAGGGTCGCTGAGCAACTGGTGGAGATCGGCCGCGCGAACGAGGCTTTGAAGGGGCTCGCGGTTGAAAGAAAGGACAAGAATCAGGCGCTTTCCGACCTGCAGGCCAAGAATGCGGAGCTCAGGCAGCGCGAGGAAGAGTTGCACCGCTTGGCGGAGAAGCACGCGCAGACGGAGCGGGCGTTGGAGAAGCGCGCGCTGGAGCTGCAGAAGCTCGAGCAGATGTATGACGACGCCAGCTTCTCGTCCTCGAACCGGCAGATCGAGCTGGTTGCCCGCGAATCGGAGCTGGAAAAGCTGGCCAGTGACATCGCGTTGCTCAAAGGCCAGCGCAGGGAGGCGGACCGACGCAATCAGGAGGTCGCGTCGGAGAGCAAGGCCGCACGCGAAGCATTGAAGGCGGAGAAGAAGAAAACGGCCGAGCTCGACAAGAAGGTGGAGCGGCTGCTGGCGACGCTTGCCGACCGCGAGGAAAAGCTCGACCGCCGCGAGAAGGATCTCGCCCGAATGCGCGAACGTTCGAAGGAGAGCGCTGCAAACGGCGTTGCGCGGCTGGCTGCCGGAACGGACACGAAAGGCGACGATGTCGATAAGGCAATCGCCAGGCTCGAGGGCGATCGGGAACGGCTGGAGGCGAGGCTGACGGCGCTGGCGCGCGAGAACAAGCGGCTGAAGACCGATCTTGCCGCCGCCACGGGGGCGGCAATGCCCGAATCGGCGGGCGACGCACGCTCCGGCGCCGGCCTCCGCGAACAAATGAACGAGCTGGCAGCCGAGGTGGTCAATCTGACGATGAAGCTCGACGGGCCGGATTCGCCTATCGCCAAGGCGCTGGCGGGCGAGGGGCAGCAAAATGGGCGCGGCGTCAGCCTTGCCGATCGCGTGAGGGCTTTGCAGAAGGCCGGCCCGTCCAACTGAGGTGTGTTGGTATTCAGGTGAGGCCGGCCTGCAAGTGGCGGCTTCCTGCGCTTCCGGTGCTCACGTACTTAAGTACGCTCCGCTCCGGTTCTCGGAAGCCACCATTTTCGACTCGGCCTGACCTGAATCTCAACACACCTCAAAGCGTTGCAGCTGTTCGGGCTCCCAGGTCGGGACCGCTAGCGGTTTGAAAAGTGATGCAGGGCTATTGCCGACGCGGCGGCGACGTTCAGGCTGTCGAAACCTTCCGCCATGCCGATCCGCACCGTGTGCAACCGGGCAAGCAGGTCTTGCGGCAGGCCTTCGCCTTCGGTGCCGAGATAGAGCGCCAGCCTGGCCGAATGTTGCACGGCCCGGATGTCGGTGGTGCCGCTTGGCGATAGTGCGAACTGGGCGAAGCCAAGCCGATCGAGCGTCGCGGTGAAGCTTCCGGTGTCGCCGAATGACGCGAAGGGAACCTTCAGCGCCGCACCGACCGAAACACGGATTGCCTTGCGGTAGAGCGGATCGCAGCACGTCTGGTCGAGCAGCACCGCGTCGGCGCCGAAGGCCGCCGCATTGCGGAAGATCGCGCCCATATTATCGTGATTGGATATGCCGACCAGGACGACGGCCAAGGCACGCCGGGGCAAGGTTTCCACCAGGGTCTCAGCGGGCGCCGGATCGCCGCGCAAGCCGATCGCCAGGATGCCGCGGTGCATGTGGAAGCCGGCGATCCGGTCCATGACCTCACCGGCGGCGACATGGACCGGAAACCCCGGGGGCGCCTTGCGCAAGATGTCCTGCACGCCAGCCAGCCTGTTTTCGAGGATGAGGGCAGACTCGGCGGCGAAGCGTCCGCTCGACAGAAGAAGGTCCAGCACGACCTTGCCTTCGGCGACGAAGCGGCAATGCCGGCCGACGAGGTCGCGCTCGCGGATGTCGAGATAGGCGGCGACGCGCGGGTCCCGAGGATCATCGATGGAGATGAGGTTCATGCAAATCTCGCCGGCAAAAATTGCCAGCGAGATAAGGGGTTTTGGATGGCGCGGGTCAAGCCCCGGCGCGGCGCAACCGATAGGCCATCTGTGAAAGGTCGCCGTCGCCGAAAATGCCTTCCAGCATGCGCAGCAATTCGCGCACCGCCTCGGATTTGCAGGAATAGTAAATCATCTGGCGGTCGCGCCGGGTCTCGACGAGATCGAGCGCCCTCAGCTTGGCGAGATGCTGTGACAGCGCGGACTGGCTGAGTTGCACCTTCTCGGCGATGGCGCCGACCGGCATTTCATCGTCGATCAGGTGAGCCATGATCAGCAAGCGCTTTTCGTTGCCCATGAGCGTGAGAAAGGCGGCCGCCGATTCCGCATTGGCGATTAGCTTATTTGAGATCATAGATCCCCCAAGGGTCCTGGCTCATCCAGACGCCAGGGGGCAATGGCGCCTGATTCCACGATGTTCAGATGTCGCTAGGCGCTGCTGAATCAGCGCCACTACAAAGGTAGATCATTTCATCTAAATCTCAAGCGTTGCTTTTGCCGGCGCGCGATCAACTATCGCTCTTGCTCGGCCGCGCGTCCCGCCTTGGCCATCTCGACAAGCACCGAACGCAATTCGCGCGCGCTTTGCAAAGGCCGGGGAAAGAAAACCCTGCAGGTCGCATCGGGGGCCGCGAGATCCATGCCATCGGGGTCGAAACCGGTGACGATCCAGCCGCCGTCTTCGGCGCGGCCGAAATGACGGGCGTAAAGGGCAAGCGCGTCGCGATGGTCGGTATTCATGTGATCGAGTGCGGCCTGCTCGCTGCCGGCGAACTCCTCGATAAGGGCGGGATCGGTGATGAAATCATCACGGTCGAGAAGAAAGGCCTTGCCGAAGCCGCCATTCAGGCTGGCGCGCTCGGGCTCGAGCCGGAAGAACGAGAAGTCGCCGAGCCCGGCATAGAGCTTCGCCTTCGGATTGCGGTTGAGATAGCGGCGTTCGGCTCGGATCTGATCGGCAGATCCCCGCTCCAGCCGCAGGGCCCGGCATGCCAGGCTGATGCGCGGATGCGCCAGCGGATCGCCCTTGCCGGGTTCGCCAAGCAGCAGCGAACAGCGCGGATCCGCGAGCAACGCACCGGTGTGGGCGGACAGCATCGAGATCAGGATCAGGGGCGCGCCGTCGATGTCGGTGGCGACGCCAACCCTGCTTGCCAGCGGCGCGCCGGTGCCGGGCTCGATCGCCGCGAGCGCGCCGAAACGTGCTGCGCGGATCAGGGTTTTTGCGAGCCTGATCGCCTCGGCGTCGGTCTCGCGAATGACGTCCTTTTTCGGTTCGGTCACAGGTTCACCCGAGATAAGTTGATTTCTGTTCTCCGGTTATCGGCCGAGTACACCCGCCTTTGCAAGGGCAGCGATCTCGTCTTCGCTCAAGCCGAAACGGCTCAATATGTCCGCAGGCTCGCGATCGGCGACGTCCGGCGCCGCGGCAAGCGTCTGCGGGTTTTGCGAGAAACGCGGCGCCGGCGCCGGGCGGTCGAGCTCGCCGGACTTCACAAAGCTTTTCCTGGCGCGGCTGTGCGGATGGTTCCTGGCTTCGACCAGGGACAGCACGGGCGCCACGCAAGCGTCGGTCACGGCGAAAAGCGTGGCCCATTCGTCGCGCGTCTTCTCCTTGATCCGGCCGGAAATGGCGGCGCGCATCGCGGGCCACGACGACTTGTCGAACTGGCTGCCGACAAAATGCTCGTCGAGCGGCAGCAGCCTGGCGAATTCGGCGAAGAAGCGCGGCTCGAGGCAGCCGACGGCAATGTGCCTTGCGTCAGCCGTCTCATATGTATCGTAGAAAGGCGCGCCGGAATCGAGCAGGTTGTCGCCGCGCCTGTCGCTCCAGAGACCCGCCGCCATGTAGGCGTGGATGGGTGCGGCGAGCATCGAGGCTCCCTCGATCATCGAGGCATCGACCACCTGGCCCTTTCCGCTGCGCGAGCGCTGGAAAAGAGCGGCGAGCACGCCGGCGATCAGCATCATGGCGCCGCCGCCTTGATCCGCGACGAGGTTGAGCGGTGGCACCGGCGGCGCGTCCTGCCTGCCGATCGCATGCAAGAGGCCCGCATAGGCGAGATAGGTGATGTCGTGCCCGGCTCGCCCGGACAGCGGCCCGTCCTGTCCGAATCCGGTCAAGCGGCCATAGATCAGCGCCGGATTGCGCTGCAGAACGGCATCCGGCCCGAGGCCGAGCCGTTCCATCACGCCGGGGCGAAAGCCTTCGACAAGCACGTCGGCCCCTGCCGCAAGGCGCAGCAGCAGGTCGGCCCCCATCGGGCTCTTCAGGTCGAGCTTGAGGATGGAACGGCCGTGGCGGTCGAGATCGTATTGTTCGGGCAGGCTCAGAAGCGGCTGGCCGGCATCGGCGCGTTCGATGCGCAGCACCTCGGCGCCCATTTCGGACAGCATCAGGGCGGCAAGCGGCACCGGGCCAAGCCCGGCCATCTCGATCACTTTCAGGCCGGCGAGCGGCCCGGTCTTTCCGGTGGTAGCACCGGCGCCTGTCGGCGAGCCAGACATCCCCGCTTATTTCGGCGCCATGCGGATAGCGCCGTCGAGGCGGATGGTCTCGCCGTTCAGCATCTGGTTCTCGACGATGTGGAGCGCAAGCGACGCATATTCGGACGGCTCGCCGAGCCGCGGCGGGAAGGGCACGGAAGCGCCGAGCGAATCCTGCACTTCCTGCGGCATGCCGGCCATCATCGGCGTCTTGAAGATGCCGGGCGCGATGGTGCAGACGCGAATGCCGGATCGCGCCAGGTCGCGGGCCACAGGCAGCGTCATGCCGACGACGCCGCCCTTGGAGGCCGCATAGGCGGCCTGCCCGATCTGGCCGTCATAGGCGGCGACGGAGGCGGTGTTGACGATGACGCCGCGCTCGCCGCCGGCGAGCGGTTCGAGTTTCGCCGCCCGGTCGGCAACGAGGCGGATCATGTTGAAGGTGCCGATGAGGTTGATTTCGATCACCTTGCGATACTGGTCGAGCGGATGCGGTCCATCCTTGCCGATCGTCTTCATGCCGATGGCAATGCCGGCGCAATTGACCAGGATGCGCGGCTGCCCAAGCTTTTCAGCCACTTCGGCGATCGCGGCCGTGGCGCTGTCGCCACTGCCGACATCGCATTGGACGGCAACGCCGCCGATCTCGGCCGCGACTTTCGCCGCGCGCTCGATGCCCACGTCGAGGATGGCGACGCGGGCGCCCCTGGCCGCCAAGGCGCGCGCCGTCGCCTCGCCAAGGCCCGACCCGCCGCCGGTGACGATCGCGATCTGGCCGTTCGGGTTCATGCAGGCCTCCCAGCGACCGGATTATGCTACGAAGCGCGCAAAGGAGGCGCAACAGCAACAGGCGGGTCGACAGATGCCTGCCCGGTAGCGGCCGACCGCGCCAGGGCCGGGACAAGTTCCGCAACCCTCGTCATGTTGGCGTGACAGACATCGCCGGCAAAGCGGGCGACCGCCCCCGGCTTGATCTCGTGATACAGCAGCCGGTCGAGATCGACCGGGCGCGGCATGGTGATCTGTCCGCGCGGGAAGCGCTTGAAGCCAAGCGGTCCATAATATGGTTCGTCACCAACCAGAATGACGGCAGGCGCACCGGCCTTCCTGGCCGCCTCCAGCGCGATCGCGACCAGCTTGCGGCCGATGCCGAGATTCTTGTAGGCGGGGCGCACCGCAAGCGGGCCGAGCATCATAGCGCGTCCGGCGCCCGCTGCCACGCGCGTCATACGCACCGAAGCGATGACCGTGCCGTCCTTGACGGCGACGAAGGACATCGAGCGGTCATGTCCTCCCGACTCGCGGATCTTGTAGGCGGCAAGCACGAAACGACCCGGACCGAAGGCCTCGTCGTTGATGGCTTCGATTTCAGGGTCATGCGCCGGAGTCTCCGGCAGGTATTTCACGTCGGCAAGGCTCATGGTCTTTGCGTTCCGGTATCGAGGAAGGTTTGCTGCAAAGCGGCAGCGTTCGCCAGTCAACGCTTCTTAAGCGCGGGCGCCCTTTCGTCGTCGGTCAAACCGGATCGAGGCAAAGTCGAACATGGGCGCCTCCGCTAGCATCAATTTTGGGCCGCTGCAATCGGTGCTTTCAGGCTTTCTTTGCGTCCATGACGAACTTATCCGTCCCCGGAGCGGTTGGTCATTTGACGAACTGGTTCGTCGTTTGACGAACTGTTCATCCGCTGAGGGCTTCGCCAGCCCGGTCATCAACCTAGATAATATCGAGCCGCAGGGAGATTTTTCGCATGGGATTGCTGATTGAAGGCAGATGGCAGGATCGCACGCCCAACACCGACAGCGGCGGCCGGTTCGTGCGAACGGAATCGCAATGGCGCGACTGGATCACGCGCGACGGCGCGCCGGCGCAAGGGCGCACGCGCGGCTTCAAGGCGGAACCTGGCCGTTATCACCTCTATGTGTCGCTCGCCTGCCCATGGGCGCATCGCACACTGATCTTTCGCGTCCTGAAGAAGCTGGAGGGCATCATCTCCGTCTCCGTGGTGCACCATTTCATGGGGGAGAACGGATGGACCTTCAAAGCTGAGGACGGCGCCACGGGCGACACGCTCTACGGCCTCGATTTTCTGCACCAGGTCTATGCCAAGGCCGATCCGGCATATTCAGGCCGCGTGACGGTGCCGGTGCTGTGGGACAAAAGGCAAGAGACCATCGTCAACAATGAGTCCTCCGAGATCATCCGCATGCTCAATTCCGCCTTCGACGAATGGGGCGACGCCGGTCTCGACTTCTATCCGGCGGCGCTACGCGCGGAGATCGACAGGATCAATGCGCTGGTCTATCCGGCAATCAACAACGGCGTCTATCGCGCCGGCTTCGCCACCACGCAGAAAGCCTATGAGGAAGCGTTCGGCGAATTGTTCTTAGCGCTTGATACGATCGAAGAGCGGCTTTCGCAGCAGCGCTTTCTGACCGGCGAACGCATCACCGAGGCCGACTGGCGGCTGTTCACGACGCTGGTTCGTTTCGATCCGGTCTATGTCGGCCACTTCAAATGCAACCTGCGCCGCATCGCCGACTATCCGAACCTGTCGAACTATTTGCGCGATCTCTATCAGGTGCCCGGCGTCGCGGGCACGGTCAGCCTGCATCACATCAAGGCGCATTATTACGGCAGCCACAGATCGATCAACCCGACGGGGATCATTCCGGCAGGGCCGGAGCTTGATTATGCCGCGCCGCATGACCGGAACAGGTTCAGGAAGGCGGCTTGATTACCAGTAAGCCGAGTTACGCTCGCCGCCAAAAATCTCCGCTATCCGCTGCAGCGTCGCCGGCGTCGTGCCCTCCGGCAGGCGGTCGAGCGGAAAGAAACCCGCTTCGGCGATCTCATGGTCAGGCAGTTTCGGCGCCGTCTGGTAGAAGGCTTCGATCAGATAAAGGCCGACATGGTCGCGCTTGCTGGGGCGATGGTTGAAATGCATCGACTTCAGCACCGGCGGCGCAGTCAGAGCGATGTTGCCTTCCTCGGCCAGTTCGCGCGCCAGCGCTTCCTCAAGGGTCTCGCCCACCTCGACCCCGCCGCCCGGCAATTGCCAACCGGGAACATAGGTGTGGCGGATCAGGAAGACTGAGTTGGAGGCACGGTCATAGACCAGCCCGCGCACGCCAAGCGTCATCGGGCGGCGCAGCAGGAAGTAGAAATGGAACAGCCTTGCCCGCAACCCCGGCCAGCCGGTCTGGCGGAATGCCGCGTCAGGATCGGCCGGGCGGTTCATTCAACGATCCCGAAGCAGATGGGTTGCCCCACGAACATCTGCCTGGCTTTCCTTGTTTTTCGCAGGTTCTGGCCCCAAAACCGTGGGACACTTTTGCGGAACTTGCTTGGGCGAACAGCAAACGGTGAGTGGAAAGCCTCGTCGGCGTCGCTTAAGAAGGGGCCATGTTCAGGCTCGCGCATATTTCCGATGCTCATCTGGGACCGCTGCCCGATGTAACCTATCGCGACCTCGCCTCCAAGCGCGTGCTGGGCTACGTCAACTGGCAGCGCAATCGCCGCCGCCATATGCATGACTCGGTGATCGACACCATCGTCGCCGACATCAAGGCCGGCGCGCCCGATCACCTGGCCGTCACGGGCGACCTCGTCAACCTGGCGCTCGATGGCGAGATCGAGATGGCCAAGCACTGGCTGGAGACGCTTGGATCGCCGCATGACGTTTCCGTGGTCCCCGGCAATCACGACGCCTATGTGCCGGGCGCCTTCGACAAGGTCTGCCGGTCGTGGGCTCCCTGGATGACGGGCGACGGCGTCAATAGCCCGGTCGACCGCAATTCCTTTCCGTATCTGCGTGTGCGCGGCAATGTCGCGCTGATCGGCGTCACCACGGCGCGCGCCACCGCGCCCTTCATGGCCAACGGCTTCTTCATGGAAGGGCAGGCCGAGCGGCTCGCCAAGATCCTCGACGATGCCGCGGAGCAAGGGCTGTTCCGCGCCATCATGATCCACCACCCTCCGGTGCGCGGTGCCGTCCCGCAGCATAAGCGGCTGTTCGGCATCGCTCGCTTTCACAAGGTCATTCGCCGTCATGGCGCTGAACTCGTCCTGCACGGGCATTCGCATCTGCCGTCACTGTTCACCATCGGCGCACGGGGCGCCAAGGTGCCCGTGGTCGGGGTTGCCGCCGCGGGCCAGGCGCCCGGCGGCAAACACCCGCCGGCGCAATACAACATCTTCGAAATCGACGGTGAAAAGGGCGACTGGCGTCTTCGCCTGATCCGGCGCGGCCTGACGGGACCAGCCCTGCCGCCTGCCGACCTGCAGGCCATCGACCTCGATGTGCCCGCCGGCACGGCGCGCCAGCTCGTCAGAAGCTGATCTTCATCTGCATGATGCGGTCCCAAAACAACGCCAGCGAAACCGCCAGGCCGACAAGGGCGCCTGCGGCGATCAGGCCGAGGCCGGCGAAGAAGGTCGTCCAGCCATTGCGGCCGCTTTCGGATCGGATGGGCGGCTCCGCTTCCTGGACCACGGGGCGATGCAGGCCGCGAACGGCGCTCTCCACGCTCCCTTCCATCATCCGCTGCCGCTCGACGACACGCTCGGCCACGTAGCGCATCACCGCATCGGCAACGGCTTTCATCTCGGTCGATTCGGCCAGCACCACGCGGCCGACGCGCGTATCCCTTAGGAAGCGATAGGTGCGGCGGTCGCGTCCCATGGCGACATGGCTCACCGCATCGATCCATAGCCGCGGCTGCAGGCCGGACGAGACGGCGAAGTCGAAGCTGTCCATGTCGGCCGGGACATCGGCAAAGACCGGGGCAAGCTCGCTCGCCAGAAGATCGAGTCGCATGCGGTGCGCCTCGCGCATGTCGACGACCACGTCATCGCGGTCGGCAAAGGCGTTCTTGACGTCGCGTACGGCATCGGCGAGCTTTCGCGACGGTTCGATCGGGGTGATTTTGTCGCCTGCATCCGTCATGGCGGCTGCCTCACTGTTGGTTAACAGCGAGTTACCACAGTCGCCGGCAAAATGCACTGCCGACGACGAACCGCGCGACTGCCGCGGTCCGGCGAAAGCGGGTTAGGGATGTTTCGAGATCGGTCCGGGAGCGATCAACCCGCCGAAGCGTCCAGCGGTGGACGCAACCATCTGCCGCGCCGCCGCACGTTGCGACGCACGATTTCGGCAATCAGGTCAGGAGCTTCCTCGACCAGCATGTGACCTGCGTCAAGGACATGATGCAGATGGAAATGCGACGGCAGCGCCTCGGCCTGCTCGACCGGCAGCAGCGGATCCTCCGCTCCCCAAACGACCATGACCGGCATGTCGAGCGTATCCAACTGCGCGCGGGGGATGATCCCTTGCCGGTCATCCCTCGTCATCGCGGCCGCCATATCGATCAGGGTCTGCAACTGGCCCGGTCGGGTGCGCATCCGGCAGAGTGCATCCACCACGTGATCGGGCGGCACGCTTCGCGGACCCGACATGGCGGCAAGGCTGGCGCGGACCTGGTTGCTGCCGGCCGCGGCGGCGTAGCGGCGCAGCAAGTCGGCGTTGATTTCCGGGCCAAAACCGCCGGGCGCCAACAGCGTAAGCGAGGCCACCCTGTCGGGGTCGGCAAGCGCCATCGATGTGGCGACCGCGCCGCCCATTGAGTGACCGACGAGATGGACCTTACCCAACCGGCGGGCGGCCAGATCGGCGAGGATGGCTCGCGCGGCTGGCTTGGCGCCGCCCAGGCCTTCGCTTTCCAGGGACTGTCCATGGCCCGGCAGATCATAGGCCAACACTCTCGCCCGCGCCGCCAGCGAGGCCGCGACGTCACGCCAGATCTCACCACAGGCTCCGAAGCCGTGCAGAAGCACGATCGTCCTCGGACGGGCGCCGCTTTCGACCGCATAAGGGAATGGACGCATGAAAAAATGGGGCGGTGAACAAGGCAGGAGCTTCAAATTGTGGCTGAATTGCTCCCGAACCGGATTGATGGCCAGTAAAATTTTCGCGACCGCAGCGCCCCGTCAGGCGCTCGATGCGCAAGAATGTCCTAATATATGCCGGATCACAGCGTCATACTTTGGTGCTCCGGCATTCGTGTGGCCCAGATGAGTATGGAGAGTTGGATTAGCTCGGGTTGCCGATCCCAGCGGCCCGCAAGGATTGAACCAGCCGATCGGTGAGATCCGGGGGGTATTTGCGATCGACGAATGTCGCGCGCGGGTCGGCGGCGAACTTCGGGAATTGCGCGGTGAGCTCGTTGGCAAGCTCGCCCGCCAGCTTGTCGCGTCCCGAAATCCTGGCGCCGATCAGGCGCGCGGCCAGGTAATGCGACTTTGATGCCGTCGTGCGCAGCGACTCGCTGGCGAGCGCGGCCTTTTTCATATCGCCCTGCATGAAGGCTCCGACGAAAAGGCCATAATCCCACCAGGTTGGATGGCCGCTGAAGGCTTCGACCGCGTGGTCCAGGATCGGCGTTCCCTCATCATATTTGCCGGCGAAGATCAGGCCGTAGCCATAGGCGGCGGCCATGCCGAGGTCGTACGGGTTGAGTTCGTAAGCCTTTCGCATTAATCGGATCGCTTCGTCCGTGTTGCCGAGACGCGAGTTGAGGTAGCCAAAGGCGCGATGCGCATGCGGGCTCATCGGCCCCATCTGGACGGCGCGGTGGGCAAGCGACATGGCCTTTTCGAGCGTCGCTTCCGGTGGATAGGCATAGTGCGCGGTGACGGCTTCCACATGAAGCGCGGCCAGCTCCGCGTAGACAAGCGACGATTTGGTGCCTTCGCTGACCAGCTTCTCCAGGCAGCGATACGCAATTTCGTGCGTCTGGGCGCTCATGTCGAGATAATAGCGGTCGTCGAGCACCAGGCACCCGATCTGGCTGGTCCGGATGTCGCTCTGATCGATGTAGCTGTAGATAGCGCCCGAAGCGGGAACGGTCGAGGTGAGAAGGCTGGCGACGTTGCCTTCAACCGCGCCAGGGGCGCTCTCGGCCGATGTAAGGTTGCGCGACAGGAGAACCCGCCCGGTCGCGACGCTCTGCAACTCCACCGTGACGTCGCCGGCAGCAGGCCCGGGAACGATTTCGAAAACGAAACTGATCGGATCGGCGGACCGATCACGCGTCGAATCCGCATCGCGCCCGATGAAATCGATGGTGTCGAAACCCGCGAGCCCGGCGCGCAGCGACGACGCGACACGAGCCGCCTCCGCTCCATCGGCTTTGACGGCGATGTAGATCAGCGGCAGGGAGTCGAATCGGGACTGGGCGGTGCCGGCCAGGCGCGCCGTTTCGGCTGTCGCGGCAGTGTCGCCGCCGTTGAGGAAGGCATTGCCTTGACGCACGATGAGCACGCCGAGCATGACAATGACCAGAGCCATGGCAGCCCAGAAGAACCGCAATTGCCGCGTGAGCGACTGGGCGGGTGCTGCCGGCGCCATCAGCGCTGCAGGTTCGCCCGCGGCAGAGGCGTCGAGATGTTCGGTTGCGGCCTGAGCGGCTTCGGCCAAAGCGTCGGACCGCTGCGCGACGGTTTTGGAGGCGGACCTGGCGTCGCCGGGCAGGCGGATCGCATTCGGCTCGTAGGACGGGACATAACCGCCGCGCGGGATCGCGATGCGCACCGGCTCGGCGACACCTTCATTGGCGAAATACTGCTCCAGAAGTTCGCGCAGACGACCGGCCTGAACCCTGACCACGGCATCGGTGGAGGCGTCGAAATCGCCGTCCTTGCCGAAGACGTCCATGGCGATTGAAACGCCTTTCAGCCTGTCCGCCTCGCCGGCCTGCTCGCGTTCGACCAGATAGCGTAATAGCCTGCGGGCACGCTCGGATCGGCCGAACGTTTCGCTGGCAAGCAGTCGCTCCAATGTCTCGCGCACTGCGGGGGCGGCAGGCGGGGCATGCTCCAAGTGTCGAACCTTTCGAAGTCGGCACAGGTTAGGGAGCGATAATATAGCGCTCGCGCCGGCGCACAAGGATGCTTCTATTATGTGATCGCGTAAGCCACCGGAAATTCCTCCGGCGGTTAACGAATGGCAGATTCGCGTCCGCGTCTGCAGCGTGGCGCAGGCTGGAATGCGCCAGCTCCATCGCTGAATCAGATCATCCGGCTTGAGCGGTTCACCGTTTCACGAAACGGTGAACCGCTCAATTTTTTGTTTGACCGCAATTCCGGACGGAAGGCTACGGCGAAACCGCCGAGCCTAACCGCCTCACACTTTTCCTGGAATTTGCTCTAGCCGCCGATGATCCGGTTGGCGGCCGAAACTACGGCCTCCAGCGAGGCGGCGACGATGTTGGTGTTGATGCCGGCGCCGAACAGCTTGCCGCCCGGATACTCCATCTCGACATAGGAGATCGCCGAGGCGTTGGAGCCGCGCTGCAAGGAATGCTCGGAATAGTCGAGCACCGACATGTCGACGCCGACATGGCGCGAGAGCGCATCGACAAAGCCGTCGATCGGGCCGGTGCCCGAGCCGGTGATGGTCACTTCCTTGCCATTGTCGAGAATATCCGCTTCGACCATGCGCCGGCCCTTCACCTCGGTGTCCGGATAGGTGCGATGGTCGAGGAACTTCAGCCGCGCGCCGGGCTGGTCGACATAGGTTTCGAGGAAGCGTTCGTGGATGCGCCTGGCTGGCACTTCCTTGCCTTCCGCATCGGTGATCGCCTGGATCGCCTGGCTGAACTCGATCTGCAGATTGCGCGGCAAGTTGAGGCCGTAATCTGCCTGCAGCACGTATGCGATGCCGCCTTTGCCGGACTGCGAGTTGATGCGGATGATCGCCTCGTAGGTGCGGCCGACATCGGCCGGATCAATCGGCAGATAGGGCACTTCCCAGATTGGGGTGTTGGCCTTCTTCAGAGCTTTCATGCCCTTGTTGATGGCGTCCTGGTGCGAGCCGGAGAAAGCCGTGTAGACCAGCTCGCCGACATAAGGGTGACGTTCCGGGATCTTCAGCTGGTTCGAATATTCGTAGACGTCCTTCATCCGGTTGATGTCGGAGCAGTCGAGCTCCGGATCGACGCCCTGGGTGAACATGTTGAGCGCCAGCGTGACGATATCGACATTGCCGGTGCGTTCGCCATTGCCGAACAGCGTGCCTTCGACGCGGTCGGCGCCAGCCATCAGGCCGAGCTCGGTGGTGGCGATGCCGGTGCCGCGGTCGTTGTGCGGATGCAGCGAGACGATCAGGTTCTCTCTGGCATCGAGGTTGCGGCACATCCATTCGATGCGATCTGCATAGACGTTGGGCGTCGACATCTCGACCGTCGACGGCAGGTTGATGATCAGCTTGTTGTCGGCCGTCGGCTTCACGATCTCGGTGACGGCGTTGCAGATCTCCAGCGCGACTTCGAGCTCGGTGCCGGTGAAGCTCTCCGGTGAATACTCGAAGCGGTAGCCGCCGCCGGCCTTGGCGGCCATGTCGGTGATCATCTTGGCGGCGTCGGTGGCGATGCGCTTGATGCCGGCGACATCCTTTTCGAAGACGACGCGGCGCTGCAGCTCGCTGGTCGAATTGTAGAAATGCACGATCGGGCGGTGTGCGCCCTTGAGCGCCTCGAAGGTCCGCGTGATCAACTCGGGCCGGCACTGCACCAGCACCTGGAGCGAGACGTCGGCGGGGACGCCGCCTTCCTCGATGCACCAGCGGGCAAAGTCGAAATCCGTCTGCGAAGCCGAGGGGAAGCCGATTTCGATTTCCTTGAAGCCCATGTCGAGGAGCAGCGCGAACATGCGCGCCTTGCGCTCATGACCCATCGGGTCGATCAGCGCCTGGTTGCCGTCGCGCAGGTCGACCGAGCACCAGATCGGCGCCTTGTCGATGGTCTTGTTCGGCCAGGTGCGGTCGGTCAGGCCGACCGTCGGGTAGGATTGGTATTTGCGTGCTGCATCCGGCATGTGGCCGGCCGCGCGCTTCCGGCTTTCAGCCTCGCCGGCGCGGATTTCTTCTCGTGCGTTCATCGTCGTTTCTCCCGGCGGCCCGCATGCCCGCTTCAGGCGGATGGGTGGCGAGCGTCGCCTCTACCAAAAATTCGTTCGCTTGATGTGACTTTGCCAAAGTCTGGCCAAGGAGCATGCGCCTTGAGCGGCGGTTTCGACCGCCGGGCGCTCCTTCAGCGAACCCGGCGATCGCCGATAAGGCCGAGAAGAAGCAGGGTCGAGGCGAGCGCGCGCGCGGTCTCGCCGGCAAAGCCGGTGCGAGAGGAGGCGACGGAGCGGACGCGCGTGGTCATGCCGGCTCTCTTACAGGAGCGGCCCGTCGGAGGCAAGCGGGACGCATGAATGAACGCCCTTGCCTAATATCGCCGCCGGTGCGGACAGTCTTCCCCGCGCCTCGCAAATGCGCCAGACTTGGTTTCGAAGGCTTGGCACCGAGCGAAGCTCCGGGGAGGAGTTCGTCCATGAATTTCGTGTTCTTCTCGCCGCACTTCCCGGCCAACGGCACCGATTTTTGCGACCGGCTGAAAAAGGCGGGCGCCACCGTGCTCGGCATCGGCGATGCGCCTTACGAAACCTTGAACGCCAAGCTCAAGGCGGCGCTTTCGGAATATTACCGCGTCGCCGACATGGAAGATTATGACGCCGTTTTGCGGGCGATGGGGCACTTCATCCATAAATGGGGCCGCATCGATCGCTTCGAGTCCCTCAACGAGCATTGGCTCGAACTCGAAGCCAACATCCGCACCGATTTCAACATCTTCGGCACCAAGCTCGACTTCGTGAAGAATTTGAAGCGGAAAAGCCGTATGCGCGCTTTCTTCCGCAAGAGCGGCGTGGAGACCATCCCGCAGCGCAAATGCTCCGACCGCGCCGGCGCCATGACCTTCATCCGCCGCGTCGGCTTTCCGGTGGTGGTCAAGCCGGATTCGGGCTCCGGGGCTTCCAACACTTTCAAGATCTCCAACGCCAAGGAGCTCGACCAGTTCTTCAAGGACAAGCCGGAGGGTGTCACCTTCGTCATGGAGCAGTTCATCGAGGGGCTGGTCGTGACCTTCGACGGGCTCGTCAACCGCGACGGCGAGGTGGTGCTGGCGGCCAGCCACCGTTACGATCAGAGCATCATGGAGGCGGTCAACAAGGATCGCCATATGAGCTACACCTGCTTTCCCGAGATCAGCCCGGAAGTCGAGGAGGCGGGCCGCAAGATCCTCAAGGCGTTCGACGTACGCGAGCGCTTCTTCCATATCGAGCTGTTCGAAACCAGCGACAAGCGCGTCATCGCGCTCGAGGTCAACATGCGGCCGCCCGGCGCCTGGATGACCGACGCCATCAACTACACATTCGACATCGACGTCTATGCCGCCTGGGCCGACATGGTGGTCAAGGATGCCGCCGGCGGCCCTTACAAGGGCAAGTATTTCACCGCCTATGCCAGCCGCAAACGCCACATCGACTATTTGCACAGCCATGCGAACGTGCTAGCCGCCCACGGCGACAAGATCGTCCATCATCAGGCCATCGAAGAGGTCTTCAGCCGCGCCATGGGCAATTATGCCTACCAGATGCGTTCGAAGGATCCGAAGGCGCTGCGCCAGGCGGTCGACTACATCCACGCGGAAAAGGCCTGAGCCGATGGACGTCTCCTATCACAAGGGCCATGCCCGCAATCTCGGCCGGGACATGGAATACAAGCGCTACGGCCATGCCGGGCGGCCGGTGGTGGTGTTCCCGACCTCGCAAGGGCGGTTCTACCAGCTCGAGGATTCGGGCGGGGTCGGCGCGCTTGCCGAGTTCATCGACACCGGCCGCATCCAGCTCTTCACGCTCGACGGCGTAGATTCGGAATCCTTCTTCGACAAGCATGCCGACACGGCGCAGCGTATCGCCCGCCACGAAGCCTATTTCAGCTATGTGCGCGAAGAAGCGCTGCCGGATTTGCAGGCGGTTGCCGCCAAGTCCAACGGTGGCCGCGTTTTGAAGCCGCTGTTTTGCGGCTGCTCGATGGGCGGCTATCACTCATCCAATTTCGTGTTCCGCTTCCCGGAACTGGCGAGCGGGGTGATCTCGCTGTCCGGCGTCTATTCGGCGCGCGACTTTTTCGGCCGGGCTCTGGAAGGCAATATCTATTTCAACTCGCCGCTCGACTATCTGCCCGGCATCGTCGACCAGAAGCTGCTCGGGCGGCTCAGGGCGCTCAGGCTGATCTTCTGTTGCGGCCAGGGCGCCTGGGAAGAGCGCATGCTGGTCGAAACGCGCGAGCTGGAACAGGTGCTGCGCGACAAATCGATCCCGGCCTGGGTCGACTATTGGGGTGGCGACGTCAGCCATGACTGGCCGTGGTGGCATAAGCAGCTCGTCTATTTCTTCGGCCGTTGGCTGGATGACGACCTCATGCACAGGTTGGACTGAGGTGCGTTGATATTCAGGTGAGGCCGGCCTGCAAATGGCGGTTTCCTGCGCTTCCGGTGCTCACGTACATGAAGTACGCTCCGCTCCGGCCTTCGCCGGCCGAAGCCCTCTTAAGTGTTTCCGCCCGATGAAGGCTACGGCCGGCGAAGGCCGGTTCTCGGAAGCCACCATTTTCGTCTCGGCCTGACCTGAAGCTCAACACACCTCAAAGTGTACGGACCAATGACCACACCCGATCCGATCCGTCGCTTTGTCGAAGCGACCAACGCCGCCGATACCGAAGCCTTTCTGGCCACATTCACAGACGATGCTTTCCTCAGCGACTGGGGTCGCGATTTCCGTGGCCGCGATGGCGTCGCGCGGTGGAACCAGTCGGACAATATCGGCGTGCAGTCCAACCTTCGCATCGTTCGCATCGCGAAGCGCGACGGCGTCTATCATGCCCGCGTCGCCGTGACCGGCAACGGCTTCAACGGCGAGGGCGACATGGCCTTCACGCTCAACGGCGACCGGATCGCGAGCCTGGTCATCAGCTGAAGAACGGATGCGTCGCGACCTTCGTGCGGCATCGTCCAAAAATATGATCATTATAATCATGTTTTTGTGGCAATGCCGCCGGCGCTGTGGCATGCCGGCGCGGCGATATCGGGCTTCGGCCGATCTCGTCGATATCGGAAGGCCCGGCGATGAAGCTCTTGGGCGCGCAAACCCGTATCCAAAACGACGACATCCGCGCGGTGATGGACAGGCTGCGCGCCGAGCACGGCGACTATGAAAACGACACCGGCGTTGCCGGCCAATGGGAATTCCGCATGCATTACGGCACGTTGAATGCCTCATTCGACGACCGCGGCGTGCTGGTCCGTGTCGCGGCGGAGGACGAGACCTGCCTCTCCTACATGAAGATGATCTTCGCCGGCCACATCGCCGCGCATCTCCGCACCACCGAAGGCCTGCGCTGGCAAGGAGACGGCATGGATGCCGGCACGCCGATATTCTTCCGCGAGATATCGGTCCTGTCCTCGACACGGTTGTCGCCGCATATGCAACGCGTGCGCTTCTCCGGCCGCGCCCTCGGCCGCTTCGCCCATGGCGGATTTCATGTTCGGCTTCTGCTGCCGCCGGCCGGACGGCAGCCGGTTTGGCCGACCATGGGCGCGGACGGCCTGATCGTCTGGCCGTCGGGCGAGGATGCGCTCACCATCCGCGTCTACACAATCCGCGCGCTGGACGTGGCCGAGGGTTGGCTCGACATCGATTTCGTGCTGCATCCCGGCGCCGAGACGCCGGCTGCGAGTTTCGCGCAGAATGCGAGAGCCGGCGACATCATCGGCATGATCGGCCCCGGCGGCGGCGATGTGCCCGAGGCATCAAACCTGCTTCTTCTGGGCGACGATACCGCGCTTCCGGCGATCGGCCGGATGCTGGAAGAGCTTGCGCCGTCCGTCCGTGCCGAGGCCTTCATCGAGGTTGACGGTCCGCAAGACCGGGTGACGCTGGCGGCGGGCGAGAACATCGCTGTCCATTGGCTTTATCGGTATGGCCGCGAAGCAGGCCGGGCCGGCCTGCTGCCGGAAGCGCTGCGCGAGCGCGGCCGCGGGGCCGACGATCTCTTTGTCTGGGCCGGATGCGAGTTCGCCGACTTCCGCGACATCCGCCGGACCGTGCGCAAGGAATGGGCCCTGTCGCGCAACCGGCATCTTGTCACCGCCTATTGGCGCCGCGGCGCGTCGGGCGGAGACGGTGCCGGCGAGGAATAGTTCAATCTTTTAGTTGCGATCGCTGACCATGGCGATGGCCGGCACCGCCAGCAGCGCGACGACGCCCGCGCCGCCGAACAGTGCGCCATAGCCCAGATGCTGCGCCGCATAGCCGGCCAGGATGCCGCCCGCCATGCTGACCAAGGCATCCATGCACTGGAAAAGCGTGAAATCGACCCCTGCCTGCTTCGGATCCGACCAGCGCATGAACTGCGCATAGAGCGCCACGAAGCCGAGCGCCATGATGCCCGAGGAACTCAGCGTCGCGACGGCCGCCAGCGGGCCTGCCGGGAAAACGCCGGAAAGCGCGAAGGCCGCGAGGATGAACAGCGATCCGGCCTGCAGCATAAGCGCGAGCACAAGCACGCTGCGCGTGCCCAGCCATCGGACAAGAGCGCCGCCGGCAAGGGCGGCCGCGCCGCCGAGAACCATGCTGCCGACACCGTTGACCAGGCCGATCGTGGAAAGGCTGAGCCCGGCATCGACCAGAAACGGGCCGAGCATGGTCAGCGCCCCTTTCTGCGCCAGAACGTAGATCGCCGACGCCGCCAGACCGCGGCGTATCTGCGGGCGCCGCAGCGCCGTGCCGAGCGCGGGCACGTGTTCGCGCACTTCCTCGCGCGATCGGCCGGCGATGCCGAGCAGGAAGGGCATGCCGAGCAGCACCAGCAGCGAGGCCATCGCCGACACCGCCGCGCGCCAGCCGTGGATTTCGACCAGATAGAGGAAAAGACCGGCGCCGATCGCCGAGCCGAAATAGGCGCCGCCGACCTGGGCGGCATTGCCCCAGCCGAGATTTTTGCCGGCAAGGTTCTGCACCGCAAAGCCATCGCAGGCGATGTCGACCGTCGAGGCGGCAAAGGCGACCACCGTCAGGCAGGCGACGACCGGCCAGAAGGCGGCGGGACCGAACTGGGCCATGGCCAGCAGTCCGGCGATGGAGATGAGGCCGCCGATGAGGACGATCGCGCCGGTGCGATTCCTGCCCGCTGGCGGAAGCCGGTAGCGCTCCACCGCCGGCGACCACAGGAACTTCAGCGCCCATGGCAGGGCGATCAGGGTGAGCAGGCCGATGCGGTCGAGCGGCAGGCCCTGGTCGCGCATCACGGCCGGGAGACCCGTCCAGGTGATGCCGCCGATCACGCTTTGCGCCACATAGAGGCCGCCGATCGCGGCGACGATGGCGGCCGGCGACGAGGCGGCCCGGTTCGAGACGGAGACCGACATCAGAAGCGATAGCGCAGGCTGCCGAACAGCGAGCGGCCCTCGTCGCGGTAGCAATAGCCGGCCGAGCAAATTGCCTGCTGGTTGTCGAACAGGTTCTTGGCGTTGATCTGCAGCTTCACGCCTTCGAGCCTCGGGTTGCGATAGCCGAAATCATAGGACAGCGAGGCATCGACGAAGGCGCGCGCGTCGTTCTTGAAAGTATTGGTGTCGTCGCCGTAGCTCGCGCCGGCGAAACGCACGCCAGCGCCGAGCCCAAGCCCTTCAAGCGTGCCGTTCTCGAACTGGTAATGGCCCCAGAGCGACAGGATGTGGTTCGGCGTGGCCGACAGTTCCTTGCCGTCGGTGCCTTCGGCGCCGCGTTCGATCTTCACGCCCAGATACGTGTAGGAGGCGATGACGCTGAAGCCATTATCGAGTGAGGCATTGGCTTCCAGCTCGACGCCGCGCGAGTTGAGGTCGAGCTGGCGCTGCTTGTTGATGCCGGTGGAGGCGTCGAAGACGACGCCGTCCTTCTGGTCGATGTCGAACAGCGCGGCGCTGACGGTCGCGTTGTGGTCGGGGACCTCGTATTTGACGCCGATCTCCGTCTGCGTGGCAATGGTCGGGCGGGCGACGCGGCTGACGGAACTCGAGACGTCGTCATAGACGAAGCCGATGTTGGGAGAGAACGAGGTCGAATAGTTGACGTAGGGGATGATGCCCCATTCGGTCCGGTAGGACAGGCCGACGCGGCCGGAGAAGGCGCTGTCCTTCTGCTTCGACTGACTGAAATCCGCCGCGGTGGAGGTGGTGTCGACCCAGTCGTAGCGGCCGCTGGTGAACAGGGTGAAATCGTTCCACTCCATCTGGTCGTGCAGGTAGACGCCGAGCTGGTTCATCTCCTGCCCGCCGGAATGGGGGACGGGGGCGGCCTTGATATCCTCGACCGAGACATAGGAGAGCCCGCTGCCGGCGTCATAGTCCGACCAGGCATAGTCGATGCCGGCAATCACGGTGTGCCGCACCGGACCCGTGTCGAATTCGAGCTGCGCCATGTTGTCGACGACGAAGTTCTTCATCGTCTCGGTATAGTGGCCCCAGTAGCGCTCAAGCGGCTGATCGGCGCCGATCGAGTAATGGCCGCTATATTCGATATCCGAGTCGACGGCGTTGTAGCGCAGGTTCTGGCGCACGGTCAGCCAGTCATTGAAGCGGTGCTCGAACTCGTAGCCGATGCGCCCCTGATCCTGGGTGAAATTATTCCAGGACGCATCGCCTTCATAGACGTTCGACAGCACGCCATAGGCGGAGTTGTAGAAGGCCGCGGTGCCGCCGGTGACGGACTTCGAATATTCGCCGAGGATGGTGAGCTTGGTGTCCTCGTCCGGCTTGAAAGTGACGGCCGGCGCCAGATAGGGTTTATCGTCGGGATAGTCGGGCAGGCCGGTCTCGCTCAGACGGCCGAGGCTGGTGAAGCGATAGAGGATGCTGCCGTCGTCATTGACCGGCCCGGAAGCATCGAGCGCCGCCTGGAAGCGGTTGTGCTCGCCGGCCAGCAACTCGATCTCATGGAACGGCTCGTCCTTGGGGCGTTTGGTGACGACATTGACGATGCCGCCCGGACCGCTGACGCCGTAAAGCGAGGAGGCCGGTCCCTTCAGGATGGTGACGCCCTCGATGCCGTAAGGTTCTGTCTTGAACCAGGCGGAAGGGCCGTTGTACTGGCGCAGCCCGTCGCGGAACATGCCGTTGTAGAAGGCCTGGAAGCCTCGCAGGAAGAAGGCGTCGTAGCGCGTGTCGAAACCGAAGCTGTTTGGATTGGCGCTGGCCGTGTAGCCCAGCGCGTCGTTCAGTGTACGCGGCTTCTGGTCCTCGATCTGCTTCTGCGTGACGACCGAGACCGCCTGCGGGATCCTGGCGATCGGCGTGTCGGTCTTGGTGCCGATGCGGTCCTTCTTCGCGACGTAGCCGTCCTGCTTCAGGATCTCGTTGCTCTCGGCGGTCACCTCGATCCTGTCGAGAACGGTGGCGTCGCCGCCTTCCTGGGCAATTGTCGGCCAGGCATGGCCAAGGATGGCGCTGCCCGCCAGCAATGATAATCCCCGGCGCCACGTCCTCGACCGCTTCGTCATTAACTTGTCTCCAATCCTCATGTTTGGTTGCGCCTTCGCGCTCTCAAATATGAGTAAGAGAGTCAAGTATTTTTTTTGATACCTCGCCGGACTTGACGGCGTCACATGGCGTCAGCCTTCCAGGCAGGCCGGGACAGGCGCGACGTCTTGTTGCGACGGCGATCCGCGACGCAAGCCGAAGAAGACGACGACGGCGGTGAGCACGGTGATCGTCGCCAGCACGATGAGCAGCCGGTCGAAAGCCGTCTCATAGGCTTGGACCAGGGCACTGGCGTCGGCCAAGTGTAGATGTTGCACCGCTTCGCTGATATTGCCGGTTGCCAGTAGCTGTGCCGCCGCGGCCGCTTCGGCAGGCGAGGCCAATCCTTGAGCGCCAAGCTGCGTGGCCGTGAAACCGGACAAGGCCGCCATGACGATAGCCAGGGCCACGCCCTCGCTGGCGACGCGGGTGGTGTTGAATATGCCGACCGCCATGCCGGCGCGCTCCTTTGGCATGACGCTGACGGCAAGTCCGTCCATCAGCCCCCAGGGCAAGGCGATGCCGATGCCGACCAAGACCAGCGGGAGCAGCAGCGCGTTGTCCGCCACGGGCACGCAACTGAGCCAGACCAGGCCGGCCGCGGCGACGAGGAGGCCCACACCGCAGATGGTGGCCGGGGCGATCCGGCGTGCCGCCTGGCCGGCCAGCAGCGGCAAGATCAGCAGCGGCCCGGACAGGCAGATCATCAATTGCCCCGCCTTGATCTCGCTCATCTCCTCAATGCCGATGAAGCGGATCGGCAGGAGCACGAGCAAGACGACGAAGGCATAGGCAGGTGCGGCGGCCAGGAACTGCACGCCGACGAAACGCGGGAAGCGAAACAGCGTCAGGTCCAGCATCGGCCGGCGCACCCGCCGCTCGACAATGACGAAGGCGGCAAAGAAGATGGCTGCAACGCCGAGGAGGGCGATGACGAGGGGATTGGCCCAACCGCTCTGGGGCGCCTGCAGCACGCCGCAGGTCAGCGCGGCAAGCGCGATGGTGAAGGTGGCGGCTCCCGCCCAGTCAAGCCCGGTTGCGTCCGGGTCGCGCGATTCGGCGACGGTGCGCAGGCCGAGCGCGGCGGCGGCAACGCCAAGCACCGCCACCAGAAGAAAGATCGCGCGCCAGCCGAACGCGTCGATGAGCAGGCCGGAGGCAACAGAGCCGAAGGCAAGGCCGATGCCGAAGCTGGTGCCGAGGAAGCTGAAGGCGCGCAAACGCGATTGGCCGTCGAATTCCTGCGCAAGCGCGGAGGCACCGCCGGCGAAGGCGGCAGCGCCGCCAACGCCTTGCAGAGCTCTGAAGGAATCGAACCAGACGATGCCTGGCGCCAGCATGCAGCCCAGCGCGGCTAGGGAATAGGCGGCGAGGCCGGCGAGGAAGATCCGCTTGCGGCCATGGTTGTCAGCCAGCGCTCCGGCCGCCATCAGGCCGGCGCCGAAGGTCAGCATGAAGGCATTGGTCACCCAATTGAGCTCGATCGGACTGCCGCCGTGATCGGCGGCAATGCGGGACAGCGCCACGGCGGGACCGGTGAAGCTCAACGGCATCGTCATGGCTGCGAGGCAAACCGACAGCAGCACGAGCCATCTGCCGGCCGGGCCGGTTCTGGTCATCAAAGTCATGGATTTTCCTATCCGAGGCGGGATTTGCCGGCATGTCCTGACTGGCACAGCCGATCGCAACGACAAGATAGGGCGGCGACGTTTCCGGCAAAATAGTATTAAATCTCCGTTCATCTCGGAACAAAACGCTCGAATAGGTTCACCATGGATCGTCTCAACGGCCTTCTGGCTTTCGCCCGCACCGCCGAGCTCGGCAGTTTCGTCGCCGCCGGACATGCGCTCGGCATTTCCGCCTCCGCCGTGGGCAAGAGCGTCGCCCGGCTCGAGCAGGAACTCGGCGTGCGTCTCCTGCAGCGCAGCACGCGGCGCATAGGTCTGACCGAGGAGGGCAAGCTGTTCAACGAGCGGGTGCGCCGCATCCTTGACGACATAGAAGACGCGGAGGCGATGCTGTCGCGGACACGCGAAACGCCGCATGGCCGGCTGCGCATCTCAACGCCGATCGTCACCTATCATCTGCTCTTGCCGGTGCTGTCGGAGTTCATGGCCCGCTATCCCGAGATCGAGCTCGACATCGATTTCAACGATCGCATCGTCGACGTCATCGACGAGGGTATCGATGTCGCGATCCGCAGCGGCGAGCTGCCCGATTCGCGATTGGTGTCGAGGCCGGTCGCGCCCTTTCGCATGATCTTGTGCGCGGCCGCCTCCTATCTCGATCGCCATGGCACGCCCGGCACGCCGGCGGATCTAGCGGCACATTTCGGGATACACTTCCGCTTTCTCAACAGCGGCAGGCTGCTCAACTGGCCGTTCATCACCGGGAGCGCCGAGCCGCAGATCCGTTCGATGCTGACCTGCAACAACATGGAGGCATTGAAGGGCGCGACGATTGCCGGTCTCGGCATCGCCTGCATGCCCGACTTCCTGGCTCGGGAGGCGCTGCATGACGGCAGGCTGCGCACCGTGCTCGACGATCATGTCGACGGCCGCGGCCAGTTCCGCATGCTGTGGCCGTCCAATCGCCATCTTTCGCCGAAGGTCCGGGTCTTCGTCGATTTTCTTCCCGAGAGGCTTGCGGCGGGGCGATAGGCCCGGCAATCCAAACGAAGCTCCGCGGGGATGGTCAGTAGGTCGCGCGGCCGCCGGAGAGATCGAAGGTTGCGCCGGTGGTGAAAGAGTTCTCGTCCGACAGCATGAAGACGATCATCGCGGCGGCCTCTTCCACCTCGACGAAGCGGCCGCGCGGCACTTTGCCGAGCATATAAGCGACCTGCGCTTCCGTGAGCTGCTCGAGAATTCTGGTACGGGCGGGCGAGGGGGTCAGCGCGTTGACGGCGATGTCGTGTCCCGCGAGCTCCTTGCCGAGCGACTTGGTCAGCGCCAGCACGCCGGCCTTGGCGGCCGAATAGGCGGCGGCATTCGGATTGCCTTCCTTGCCGGCCACCGAGGAGATGTTGACGATGCGGCCGTAATTGCGCGCGACCATGCCGGGCACCAGGCGCCGGCAGCAGTAGAAGACGCCGTTGAGGTCGATATCGACGATCTGACGCCAGGCGGCGGGGTCGTAGTCCGCCACGGTCGCCGCCGGCCCGGCAATGCCGGCATTGTTGACCAGGAGATCGACGGGGCCAAGTGAGCGCTCAGTCGCGGCGGCAGCGCGATCGACGGCCTCGATCTGGGACTGGTCGCAGAGAATGGCTTCAACGCGGCCGAGCGAAGCGAGCTCGGCGACAGCCCGGGTCATTGCGGCCTGGTCGACGTCCCAGATGGCAACGCCGGCGCCCGACGACAACAGGCGCCGGGCGACCGCAAAGCCGATGCCTTGCGCGCCGCCCGTCACCACGGCGATGCGGCCGGAAAGATCGACGGCGTTCAAACGGCGGTTCATTGGCAATTCCCTTGCTCGTCGAGCAATTCAGCATCCTGATGGATTGCTGACTTGCTCCAACTTTCTGATTTTACGCAATTCCGAACGGAAAACCGCCGAGCACGTTTCCTGGAATTCCCTTGGCATTGGATACCCCGGATCAAGCCCCGACGTTTCGCGCCACCAGCCTGGCTACGCTTGGCACAATCAGCAGCACGACCAGGAAGCGCGCCGTCTGCAAGGCCATGACGAAAGAGATGTCGACGTTCTGCGCCGCAGCGGCGATTTCACCCGGCCTTTTCGGGCGCTGGAAGGCCGAAGCCGCCAACGGGATGGGTCTCGATCTGGAATTCGAAGCCGGCGATGAAGGGACGCGCCCTGGCGATCGCCGCCTGGACTTCCGGCAGCTGCAGCGAGGCCTTGTGGCTCGCCTGGTCGGTCCACACTTCCGTGACCCAGATGGCGTCGGCGTCGGCCGGATCGGTGGCGATGATGTAGCTCAGGCAACCGGGGAGAGCGCCGGTGCTTTCGCGCAGCACGTCCATGACCGCATCGCGCTGGCCGCGCGCCGCCCGCATCTTGCCGATCAGTCCGTACATGCCCTTGCTCTCCCTCCAGGTTGCACGCTGCATCAAGTATGCAATCGCCAGCTCACGGCATCAACTGGCCGCCATTCACCTCGATCACCTGGCCGATAATGTAACCGCTCAACAGGTCGGACGACAGGAACAGATAGGCGCCGACGCAATCCTCGGGCGCTCCGGCGCGCCCTTGCGGAATGGTGGCGACCATGGCTTTGATCTGCTCGGCGCTCGAATAGCGTTCGTGAAAGGGCGTCAGGATAGTGCCCGGCGCCACGGCGTTGACGCGGATGCCGAAGCCGATCAGTTCCTTGGCCATGCCGCGCGTCACGTTGGAAACGAAGGCCTTGGACGACCCGTAGAGGCCGGCGCCGCCGCCGGCGCCGTTGCGGGCGGCGATCGAGGTGGTGTTGATGATGAAGCCACCCTGGCGCTTCAGCCAGGGGATCGCCTTGCGCGAAGCGGTCAGGACAGAGCGCGCATTGAGGTCCATCACGGCGTCGTAATGCGCCTCGTCCTGGTCGGCATAGGCGACGCGGCCAAGCATGCCGCCGGCATTGTTGACCAGGCCGTCGAGCCGGCCGAAATGGTTTGCGCTCTCTTCGACCACACGCTCGACGTCGGCAGGTTTCGAGAAGTCGCCCTGGACCAGGAACACCTCGCCGCCACCGTCGCGAATGGATCCGGCCACGGTTTCGGCGGGAGCGCGGCTTGCATTGAAATGCAGCGCGACGCGGCATTTCTGCGCCGCATAGGCACGGGCAAGTGCCGCGCCGATCCCGGTCGAAGCGCCGGTGACCAGCACCGCCTTGCCGGCAAGATCGGGGATGGCAAGTGTCGTCATGTCGGCTGGTCTCCGGGTTGCCATCCTTCGTAGGCCATTGCCGGCCCGGCGTTCAAGTGTTGGCGTTCAGTGCGGGCGCATTCAGGGCCTGAGATAGACATAGCCCTGATGCTGCAGTTCGGCGAGCTTCACGACGCCGCCCTTGTCGGCAAGCTCGAAGCCCGCCAGCAGGTCGGTCAGCGTGATATCCATGCCGTGCAAGGTGTTGCCGCAGGCTTGCGGCACAAGTCCCTGCTGGACAAGGCCGGCAAAGCGGCTGGAAACAGCGCCGGAAGCGCCCTTGACTTTGAAGGCGGCCAGAGCCGGACCGTGCACCACGAGCACGATGTCGACATTGCCGCCGGTGCCTTCATAGTGGTTCTTGATGTTGCCGAGGACGAAGTTGACCTTGTCGGCGTCGCTGAGGTGATAGGCGACTTTCAGCCGCCCCTCAGGCGTTGCCGCATTTGCCCGGCCCAGGCCGAAAAGGCCCGCGGCGCCTGCGAGGCCGGCTCGAAAAATGTCACGGCGCAGCATCGTATCCTCCGTTCGCCGCGCTCGCGATTTTGCATGGTCCAGGCGGCACTCCTAGACTAGCATATCCAAGTCCTGTCGGTGGGAGGAGGATCACATGACATCGAGGACCATGGCGGTGGTGCTTTGCGCCGCCTTTGCCGCTTCGTTCGGCGCGGCGCGCGCCGAACAGCCGCCCAAGCTTCCCGAGCTCAGCCCGACCGGCGCCGACGCCTGCTTCGGCCGTGTCTACGACGCCGCCCATCTCAAGGCGCATCCGCGCCAGAAGGTGGCGCGCATCTTCTTCTTCTACGGCCATGACCCGGTCAGCCGGACGAACGAAGAACCCGCCGCCAACCAGGATACGTCCTATAACGGCTTTCTCACCACAACGGTGCGCGGCGCCAAGAAGCCGGAATGGGCGAGCAGCTGGTGCAACAACGAGGATCCAAGCGACAAGGCGAGCGGCATCCGTTGCGGCATGGACTGCGACAGGACACTGGCTTCGCTGAAAGTCGACAACAAGGGGAAGCTTCTTCTGTCCGGCCTGTCGCCAGACGTCTATCTCGACCCGGATTCGGAAGAGCAGCTCGGCGAGGCCGAGTACAACAAGCAGGCGCTGGGCAGCGAGGACGACAATTTCAAGCTGGACCCGATGCCGGCCGAGACCTGCAAGGCGGAGTTCGCGCGCATCGACCCGATCGACCCTGCGCTGGGCGAGCCGCTGCGCGTGCGGCTCAAGCCCGATCAGCCCTTCTGCTTCGGGCGTGACTACGACGATGCGCATCTGAAGTCGCATCCCAACCAGCTGACGCAATCGATCCGCGTGTTTCGCGGACCCGTCGAGCTCGCCTCCTTCTCAGCCGGCGGCGATGCCGCGAACTGGCCGGATGGGGCGGATGTCGCCGTTTCGGTGACGACGAGGCAGAAAGGGAAAAAGGTCACGCAGACCTATTCCTGCCAGGGCGAGGCCGATCAGTGGCGCTGCTCGGCCAGTTCCAAGATGAGCGATTTTTCCTGCGACGTCTCGCAGAAGGAGATCTTCCTCAAGCGCGGCGTCAACGGCACGATGATGGTCGCGAACCCCAACAATGCAGTGGCAATTGTCGATCTCTGCTCGAAGGCGGCGGATGGCAAGACCAGGTCCGACGACAAGGTCTATCGGCTGCAGCCGATGCCGCAGTCGGCCTGTGCTCCGTGAGGTCTGCCGATATTCAGGTGAGGCCGGCCTGCGAACGACGGCTTCCTGCGCTTCCGGTGCTCACGTACTTTCAAGTACGCTCCGCTCCGGTTCTCGGAAGCCGTCGTTCTCGACTCGGCCTGACCTGAATCTCGACGGACCTTCGCGCTCTGCTAAGCGAAAGGCACGGCCGCGGTGCCTTTCGGCAGCTTCGCCTCGTCGTCCGGCTCGACATGGATGGTGACGCGCACCGAGGGGATCTCGGCTTTCAGCGCATCCTCGATGCGGTCGCAGATGACATGGCTGGCGCCGACGGTCATGTCGGCGTCGACCACCAGATGGAACTCGATGAAGGTGGCGCGCCCGGCAATGCGCGTCTTGAGATCATGCACCTCGAGCGCGCCCTTCGAATTGGCCGATATGATGTTGCGGATCTGCATGTGCTCATGGTTTTCGACGGCGCGGTCCATCAGCCCGCTCATCGACGAGCCGATGACATGCCAGCCCTGCCACAGAATGTTGAGCGCGACGATCACGGCAAGTGCCGGGTCGAGGATCTGCCAGCCGGTGAGCACGGCACCGACAAGACCGCCGAACACGCCGACTGACGTTACCACGTCGGTCATGATGTGCCGGCCGTCGGCGACAAGCGCAGGCGACTTCGCATTCCGGCCGGCGCGGATCAGCGTCCAGGCCCAGATCGCATTAATGACCGTCGCGACGCCGTTAACGGCAAGTCCCTGCCAAGGCTGTTCCAGCGGGGCGGGATGTTGCCAGGACTGCCAGACCTCGTTGAGGATCAGCAGCGCCGCGACGACGATCAGCACGCCTTCGAGGACGGCGGAAAAATATTCGGCTTTGTGATGGCCGAAGGGATGGTCCTGGTCGGCGGGCTTGTAGCTGACCTGGATCGCCCAGAAGGCGGCGGCCGATGCGATCACGTTGACGATCGATTCCAGCGCGTCGGAATAGAGCGCCACGGAACCGGTGATGTACCAGGCGGCAAGCTTCAAGACGAGCACCACGAAGGCGACCAGGATCGACCAGAAGGCAAGCCTGGCAATCTTCTCGCGGGTCGCGGCTTTCGCCGCGGCCGCCACCGTGTCCTGCGTCACAGCCATGGTTCCTAGGCGGCCTTTTCCTTGGCCTTGCGCGGCAGATGCGCGACAATGTTTTCGATGATGCGCATGCCGGCATTGTGACCGAGCGTCATGATCGATTCGGGATGGAACTGCACCGCCGCGATCGGCTCCTTGCGGTGCTCGAAAGCCATGATGATGCCGTCCTCGGTTTCGGCGGTCACCACGAAACCGTCGGGCAGGCGCACCGGGTCGGCGAAAATCGAGTGATAGCGGCCGACGGTCACTTCCTTGGGCAGGCCTGAGAAGATGATGCCGGGCTTCGAAATGCGGATGCGCGATGGTTTGCCATGCATGGGGATGTGCAACTGCCTGAGCTCGCCGCCATAGGCCTCGGCCAATGCCTGCAGGCCGAGACAGACGCCGAAGATCGGCAGGTCGCGGCTGCGCGCTCGTCTGATGGTGGCGGCGCAGTCGAAATCCTTCGGCGTGCCAGGGCCGGGCGAAAGCACGACGAGGTCCGGCTTCAACCGCTCGAAGACCTCCTCCGGCACCGGCGAGCGCACCGTGGAGACGTTGGCGCCGGTCTGGCGGAAGTAGTTGGCCAAGGTATGGACGAAACTGTCCTCATGGTCGACCAGCAGGATGTTGACGCCGTCGCCGACGCGCGCGGTGGTGCGCTCGGTTCCGGTAGCGTTGCCGGTCTTTGCGTCGCGGATAGCGGAGAGCATGGCGGATGCCTTCAGTTCGGTTTCGGCTTCTTCTTCCTCGGGAATGCTGTCGAAAAGCAGTGTGGCGCCGGCGCGGACCTCGGCGATGCCGTCCTTGATGCGGATGGTGCGCAAGGTCAGCCCGGTGTTCATGTCGCCGTTGAAATTGACCATGCCGACCGCCCCGCCATACCAGGCGCGCGGGCTCTTCTCGTTCTGCTCGATGAAGCGCATGGCCCACAGTTTCGGCGCGCCGGTGACGGTGACCGCCCAGGCATGCGAGAGAAACGCGTCGAAGGCGTCCATGCCTTCGCGCAGCCGGCCCTCGATATGGTCGACGGTGTGGATCAGGCGCGAATACATCTCGATCTGGCGACGGCCGATGACGCGCACGGAGCCCGGCTCGCAGACGCGCGACTTGTCGTTGCGGTCGACATCCGAGCACATGGTGAGCTCGGACTCATCCTTCTTCGAGTTAAGCAGCTTCAGGATCTGCTCGCTGTCGGAAATGGCGTCGTCGCCGCGTTTGATGGTGCCGGAGATCGGGCAGGTCTCGACGCGGCGGCCGTTGACGCGCACGAACATCTCCGGCGAGGCACCGATCAGATATTCGTTCTCGCCGAGATTGATGAAGAAGGAATAGGGCGAGGGGTTGATCGATTTCAGCTTGCGCGAGATGTCGGAAGGCTGGGTCTCGCAGCGCTCGTAGAACATCTGTCCAGGCACGACCTCGAACAGGTCGCCGCGCTTGAAGCTCTCCATGGCGCGGCGCACCAGGTTGGCGTATTCGCCTGGCTCATGGTCGCCGCGCGGCGGGATGCGGTCGGCGGTCTTGAACGGCTCGGCATGGGCATCGCGGGCCAAGCCCTCGGTCGAAAAACCGTCGCCGGAATAGTCGTAGCGGTCGGTCCAGGCCTTGGTCGAATAATGGTCGACGACGAGGATCTCGTCGGGCAGGAACAGCACCAGGTCGCGCTGGCTCTCCTTGCGCTCGAGCTTGTAGTCGACAGGATCGAACTGGAAAGCTAGGTCGTAGCCGAAGGCGCCGTAAAGGCCGAGATTGGCGTCCTCGGCGGTCTTGAACAGCGCGGTGATGGCGCGCAGCACCGTGAACACGGACGGTACGCGGCTGCGCTCCTCCTCGGTGAAGACGCGGCCTGGTTTGGCGACATCGAGGCGGATGAGCGTCTTCGAGGTCTCGACGATCGTCACATCACCGAGCTCGCCAAGCGCCTTGCCGATCACGGGCAACAGCGCTTCGCCGCGCTTGTTCAGCGCTTCGATGCGCATTGTGCGCCCTCGGGCGGAGATCACCAGCGGCGGATCGATGATGGCCGTATCCCAGCGCGTGTAGCGGCCCGGATATTCGTAGTTGGAGGAAAACACCGCGCCGCGGCGCGAATTCAGGCCGTCGACATAGGCATCGATCGCGCCTTCATAGGGCCGGTCGTGCCGCTCGCGGGTGATCGTCACGCCGCCCGCGGTGATGAAGCGCTCGGCCCCGTTGTCCAGAACTTTAGTCGTCATTGCCGTCTCCATCAGCGTCTTGGGCAACGGACCCGGGAATGGCGTTAAAAAACAAATGGCCGCCCGGATATTCCGCTGCGGCCACCCTCTTTTTCACGCGCACACGCACGAACAGGCCGCTGTCAGCGAGCCCACCACCAAATGGTCTTGTTCGAACGCATGTTCATGGCGACTCCCATAGCGGCGAATGGAGGTCCATGCAACTGGATTTCACGGCGATGGTGAAAGCCGCTACGCCTCAGTCTTCCAGCGTGCCGGAGCGCGCGTCGGTGCTCCTGGCGTCGCCGGCGAGCTTCAGAAGATCCTCGCCGGCGCGGATGATGCGGCGCGCGCGGCGGGTCAGGATGAAGCCCGACTGAGGGGCGAACACTTCCGTGCGGCCGCCGGCCTCGCCGGGCGCGTGGACGATCGTCGCCAGCCTTTCGCCTTTCTTGACGCGGTCGCCGGGTTTGACGTCGTAAAGGATCGCGCCGGCCCTGGGCGAAGGCATCATGTCGATGTTTTCCAGCGGTACGACCGGTCCGGAAAATTTCTCGAATTTCGGCACGGATGAGTCCTGGACGACGCCGCGCGTCACAAGCAGTCGGTAAAGTCCCGCGGCATCGGCCGCGGCGAAGGCGGCGTCGACATCGAGCATGCCGCGATATTCGACCGTGGTGACGGCGCGGCGATCGAAGCGCGCGACGCTCGCCGGCACGTTCTGGTAGGGCATGATCGAGGCGCCTTCGAAGGTGCCGGTATCGTCCTCGCTCCACAGCAGGACGGCTTCGGCGCCCATGGCGGCCGCGCAATCGGCCATATGCGGCCACAGGCTGGTGTGGATGTAGAGATAGGCCAGACCTTCGTCATCGCAGTGGAGGTCAAGCACGATGTCGTTGCCGAGCGAGAGCTGGACGAGCCGGTTCTTCAGCCGGCGATCGGCGCCGCCGAGGCTGACATCCGGCAGAAGCCTGGCGTCGGGCGCGGCAAGCAGCGGAAAGGAGCGATTGAAGTTGGTGCGGGTGCCGAGATTGAAGCGGCCCTGGTGCTCGCCAAAATGATATTGCGCGCGGCCGATCGGGTTGGCCCAGGGTACGATGGTGATCGGGCCCTTGATGCGGCCCTCGGCCTCCGCCTTGGCCAGCATCGGCATCAGCGCGTCGATGGCGACGACGCCCGGCAGCTCGCCGGCATGCAGCGCCGCCTGCAGATAGGCGGAAGGAGCCGCCTTGTCCTTGCCCTCGAAGCGCAAGACCGGAAATTCGTAGGCGACACCCTCGCTGTCGCCGGCGATGCGTTCGATCGTCTTCTGCATGGGATACTCCGCGTGAGGAGGTTTCAGCCATGCATTGTTGCGATCGGGCTGTCGAGTGGTCCAGCCGCGCCGGGTTGTCGGGGCAGCGTGGCTACGGCGAAGACGCCGAGCCTTGCTACGGCGAAGACGCCGAGCCTTGCTACGGCGAAGTTGCCGAGCCTAACCGCTGCGCCTTTTTCCGGAATTGCTCTACTCCAGCGGCTTCAGCTCCTGGGCGATGGTCGGCAGCAGCTCCGAGACATTGGGGTGGATGTGCATGGCGCGCGCCAGCGTCGAGATCGGCGCCTTGGCGTACATGAGGTCGAGCACGCAGTGGATCGCCTCGTCGCCGCCCGGGCCGAGCACGGAGCAGCCGAGGATTTCACCGGTGTCGGCATCGGCCAGGATCTTCATGAAGCCTTGCGTCTCGCCCTTCTCGACCGCGCGGCCGACACGCGTCATCGGCCGCTGTCCGACCAGCGCGCGGCGGCCTGATTTCTTCACGGCGGCTTCCGTCATGCCGCAGCGCCCGAGCGGCGGATCGATATAGAGCGCATAGGCTTCGATGCGGTCGCTCACCTTGCGCGGATCGTTGTCGAGCAGGTTGGCGGCGACGATCTCGAAGTCGTTGTAGGAGGTGTGGGTGAAGGCGCCCTTGCCGTTGCAGTCGCCCATCGCCCAGATGCCCGGCACATTGGTGCGCAACTGGTCGTCGACGACGATATAGCCGCGCTGGTCGACCGCGACGCCGGCCTTGTCGAGGCCGAGATCGTCGGTGTTGGGCTTGCGCCCCAGCGCCAGCAGCACATGCGAGCCGACCGCCGGCGGCTTGCCGGCGGCGAAGGTGACGGCGATCCCATTGCCTTGTCTGGCAAAGGCGATGTCGTCCGCGCCGACATGGACGGCGATGCCTTCGTTTTCGAGTATCGATTGGATGGCGGCGGAGGTGTCTTCATCCTCGCGGCCGGTCAGCCGCGGCGCCTTCTCGATCACCGTGACCTCGGAGCCGAAGCGGCGGAACATCTGCGCGAATTCGAGCGAGATATAGCTGCCGCCGATGACGATCAGGTGGCTGGGCAGCACATCGAGATCCATCATCGAGGAATTGGTGAGATAGGGCACGTCGTTGACGCCAGGCAGATCGGGCACCGAGGCGCGGCCGCCGGTGTTGAGGAAGATTTTTGGCGCGGTGAGCAGCTCATCGCCGACGCGCACCGTGTCGGCGGTGACGAAACGGGCATGGTCGCGATAAAGCGTGCAGCCCTTCATTCCGGCGATCCATTTTTCGAGGTTGCCGCGGGCGTCGTTGGTGACCTTGTCCTTGCGTGCCTTGATGCGCTTGTAATCCACGCCGACCGGGCCCGACAGCGCGACGCCATAGTCGGCGGCGCGGCGGGCGAGATGCGCGGCATAGGCGCTCGCTACCATCGCCTTGGTCGGCATGCAGCCGGTGTTGACGCAGGTGCCGCCGATGAACTTGCGCTCGATCAGCGCGACCTTCATGCCGGCGGCCTCGAGCCGGCCGACAAGCGGCGGCCCGGCCTGGCCAGCGCCGATGACGATGGCGTCGAAGCTCTTTGCGCTCATGCGACCGCCGCCACGATGAGCAGCCCGCCGATGATGGCGACCGCATCCTCGATGAAGGCGGCGGGCGGATCCTTGCCAAATGCGACGGACAGCCGGCCGCGGACCTCGGCGCCGCCCAGCGTGCCGATCACCGCGCCGATCGCGCCGGCGACCAGGCCACCGATGGTGGCGCCGGCGGTCGCGCCGATGACTGCGCCACAGAAGGCGCCGACGACGATGCGGGTGCCGAACTGCGGCGGCACCTTGCGGCTCGGCGTCGACGGCAGCTGGTCGGCGATCAGCTCGACGATGGCCAGAATGGTGAAGATGCCGACGGCGATCCAGTGGCCCATGAAGCTCGCCCAGGTGCCTGTTACCGGCAGCCAGCCGAGATAGGAACCCCAGGCGACGGCGGCGGGCGCGGTCATGGCGCGCAGGCCGGCAATGACGCCTATCAGCAGGGCGAGAATGTAAAGCATGATCGGCCCCCTCAAACCGAGACCTTCGCATGGCCTCGGAACGGCAGGCTAGCACAAGCTAGGCGTTTGGCTACGGGGCTTTTGTCAGACGATCGATTATGCTTTGGCAGCAGACGAAAACCTGGAGGGCCACCATGACGACAAGCGAACGCATAAAGATGGCGGCGGGCGAATGGTACACCTGCATCGACGATGAGCTCGAGGCGTTGCGCATCGCTGCGCGCGATGCGGTGTTCGAGCACAACAGCCTGCCGCCCCGGCAGCGCGGCAACATCGCTCCGGCCCTGCGGGC
Organism: Mesorhizobium sp. CA12; assembly: GCF_020165255.1. NCBI lineage: Bacteria > Pseudomonadati > Pseudomonadota > Alphaproteobacteria > Hyphomicrobiales > Phyllobacteriaceae > Mesorhizobium > Mesorhizobium sp. CA12. The sequence goes on along the minus strand of NZ_JAIUHT010000002.1, from coordinate 159,916 downwards.
GCTGCTCGGCGGCGTCGGCGAGGAGGCTCGCATCGAGGCGCCGTTCCATTGCGCGTACGGGTTCAACATCCATCTCGGCGACGGCGTCTTCCTCAATGCCGGCTGCACCATCCTCGATACCGCGCCGGTGCGCATCGGCAAGGGGACGATGCTGGGGCCCAATGTGCAGATCTACTGCGCCGAGCATCATCGCGAAGCTGCCGGCCGGCTGGCCGGGCTGGAGATCGCCAGGCCGGTAAGGATCGGCGACAATGCCTGGATCGGCGGCAGCGCGGTGATCCTCGCCGGCGTCAGCATAGGCGAGGGCGCCATCGTCGGCGCGGGCGCGGTGGTGACCCGCGACGTACCGGCCAACGCGACCGTCCTCGGCAACCCGGCACGGGCCGTTACAAAAGGCTGAGTCCGTCTGACGCCTTGGTGCTTCTGGAAAACTCGCGCCGGTACTGCCTCGGCGAGGTCCTGAGCCGCGCGGCGAAATGCTGGCGCAGCGAGGTGGCGCTGCCGAAGCCAGCTTCGAAGGCCACGATGTCCATCGATTTGTCCGTCTGTTCCAGCAGCCTCTGCGCAAGCGCCACGCGCTGGTCGGCAAGCCAGTCGCCGAAACTGGTGCCTATCGACTTCTGGAAGCGGCGCGTGAAGGTGCGGCGGGTGAGGCCGGCCGCATCGGCGACGCTGTCGAGGCTGTGCGGTTCGCCGAGTGTCGCCCGCACCTGGTCGAGAGCGCGCGAGAACCGGTCGGCATTCGGTGTCGGCGCAAGCGGGCGCTCGATGAACTGCGCCTGCCCGCCCTGCCGGTGCGGCGAGAGCACGACATGGCGGGCAAGCCGAAGGGCGGCCTCCGCGCCGTAGCGAGCGCGCACGATGTGCAGGCAGCAGTCGAGCCCGGCGGCGACGCCGGCCGAGGTTATTATGTCGCCCTCGTCGACATAGAGCACGTCAGCGTCGATCGCGATGTCAGGATGAAGCTTCTGCAATCGATCGGTATAGGCCCAGTGGGTCGTCGCCTTGCGCCCGGCAAGCAATCCGGCGCCGGCAATTGCGAAGGTGCCGAGGCACAAGCCCACGATCAAAGCGCCACGCCGATGCGCGCGTTGCAGAGCATCCTTGAACGGCGCGGCCAGGGGATCCTCGAGATCCTTCCAGCTCGGGATGATGACGATGTCGGCCTCGTCGAGCGCGGAAAGCCCATGCGGCACGACAATGCTCAGCCCCGCATCGGTATGAATGGGTCTCTCGTCCATCGCACAGACGCGGAAGTCGAAGCGCGGCAGGCCAAGGCTGGTTCGATCGGTGCCGAACACCAGGCACGGCACGGAGAGGTGGAACGGGCTGATACCGTCGAAGGCGACGGCGGCGATGATCGGGTTCTTCATGGCAAGCATCGTTTCGTCGAAAGTTGAATGTCCCAATTTTTTCGAATGATGTCAATCGGGACACTTTCTCGACTCGAACCGTCGGCCTAGCTTAGCGCCCATCAACCCGGTCGAAAGGAAAACCGCCATGTCAGCACCAGCCACCCAGCCGCGCCGCGCGCTTGTCGTCGTCGATGTCCAGAACGACTACAATGGCGGCAATCTCGCCATCCAGCATCCGCCATTCGCTGAGACCGTCGCCAATGTGGCGCGCGCCATGGATGCCGCCGCGGCGGCCGGCATCAAAATCGTCGTCGTCAAGCAGATGGCGCCCGAGACCTCGCCGATATTCGCCAAGGGCAGCCATGGCGGCGAGTTGCATGCCGAGATCGCCAGGCGCGGCCGCGACCACTATGTCGAAAAGACGCTGCCTTCGGCCATCACCGGCACGGATCTCGAAGCCTGGCTGCGCGCCAACGCCATCGATACGATCGCGGTCGTCGGCTACATGACCCACAACTGCGATCTGTCGACCATCATCCACGCGGTGCATATGGGCTTTGCCGTCGAGTTCCTCTCGGATGCCAGCGGCTCGGTGCCCTATGCCAACAGCGCCGGCTACGCGTCGGCCGAGGATATACACCGGGTGGTGAGCGTCGTCTTGCAGTCGCGCTTCGCTGCGGTGCTCAAGACCGCCGAGTGGATCGATTGCCTGAAAACCGGGAAGTTGCCCGAGCGCGACACGATCTATGCGTCCAACCAGCGGGCCCTGCAGCGGAACGCCGCGTAGCCCGAAGCCATTCAAAAGCAAGGGCGCCGCCAGGATGCGGCGCCTTTTTCCTGGCGCCAAATATCCAGCAAGAGCGTGAGCCATTTCACGGACGCCGCTCCGGTATTTTCAGAAAGTCGCCGCGCATGTGAATAAGCGCGGATGGCTCGGGGGGCTGGATTGAAGGCGCGCGTTGCACGAACTTTGGTCGTCCTGACCCTCGCTGTCGGCGCGGCGCTGCTGCCGTGGCCCGCCTTCGCGCAAGTGCCGCCGCATGCGCCAGGCACGATCTGCTTCACCCAATTCTTCTGGTGCTGGGCGCAACCGCCCGGGCCGGCCGGCTATCCCTGCGGATGCCCGTCGCAATATGGCTTCGTGCAGGGTTATCTGGGCTAGTCGTCGGGGGGCGCGATGACGACATTCCACGATCCTCTTGTCTCCGGGTTGCTTGCCGACGCCAAGCTGGTTGCCGGCTACGGCCGCTACGGCGTGTTCAAGGACAGCGCGCTCTTCGCTGCGATCGGCGACGCGGAAAAACTCAGTGACGCGAGCGCAAGCCAGCCCGAGGTCGTCAAACTTCAAACGGTGCTCAACGACTGCTCCAGCACCGTGCCGTTTTCAACCCTGGCTGCGCTGCGCACCGGCTGGTCGCCGGGCGACATGTCGCGCCGGACCGCGCTCGCGACCTATTTCCTCATCGCCCTGTCGGTGACGATGATGATCGTCATCGGCAAGCTGACCTATGTCTACAACAGGGGCGTCTCGATCAACGCGGAGCTGCAGGAGATCGACAACAACGATTTCAGCGCTCGGTTCGGGCAGTCGATCAGGCAGGTCTGGGCGACCAAGAAGCAATTGAGCTCGGCCGCCGCCCAGCAGGCGTCGGCGACCGATCTGACGCTTCTGAAGGACGCCTATTACAATTCCGTCGACAACCTGCATTCGCTCGACCAGCGTTTTTCCTCGTTGCTGGTGCGGGCGCAGGGGTTCATGACGCAGGAGGCGCCGTTTCCGCTCTGGGGCATGCAATGGGCCTATTGCAAGTTTTCGGCTTCCTCGGCCAAAGCGGGCGCGCTGCTTGATTTCTCGAACCCCAGGCAGATGGCGATTGACCAGTTCTGCGGCCAGGAAATCGCGCTGGCGCAACAGCAGAGCGGGGCCGGGAGCAGCCAGCCGCTCAAGCAGTCGGATTTCGATTGCAGGAACAACGGCAACACTCAAGGCGGCATGCAAGTCGTCAGTTCTACCGGCATGGTCGAAGACGTGAGCGCGGATTTCGACGCGGCGACACGCGATCTGCAGTGCGAAGGCGTCATCACCATCACGCCGAATTCGATTTCGACGCTGACACTGCAGGCCAAGACGCTGAGCGAAGTCCTCAGCCCCTATGCGCTGTGGATCCTGCCCGCGCTTTACGGCGCGCTTGGCGGCATCATGTTCCACATGCGCATGATCCTGAACCCGCTCCTACCCAATCCGCCGCTGTCGCGGCTCATTCATCGCATTGCGCTGGGCGGGCTTGCCGGGATGATCCTAGCCTGGTTCATGGCGCCGGGAACCAAGCTCGGCGGCGAGGTGACCGGCATAGGCTTCAGCCTGTTCACCTTCGCTTTCCTGTTCGGCTTCAGCCTCGATATCTTCTTCGCCATCCTCGACCAGTTCGTCTCGATGTCGGTCGCCGGCATCAAGAAGTTCGGCTCGCCCACGGTGGCGTGAAAGCCGGCGAAGAAAAAAGGGCGCCGCGGTGGGGCGGCGCCCTTGGGCTTTCAGTTCGAGCAGCGTCTAGAACAGGCCCTCGATCTGGCCGGTCTCGTTCAAGAAGATCTTCTCCGAGGACGGCGCCTTGGGCAGGCCCGGCATGGTCATGACCTCGCCGCAGATGATGACGACGAAGCCGGCGCCGGCCGAGAGCCTGACCTCGCGCACCGGCACGGTATGGCCGGTCGGCGCGCCGCGCAGGTTCGGGTCGGTCGAGAACGAGTACTGAGTCTTGGCCATGCAGACCGGCAGATTGCCGTAGCCGGCCTGCTCCCAGGCATGCAACTGGTCGCGGATCGACTTGTCAGCGATCGCCTCGTCGCCGCGATAGATGCGCTTGACGATGGTGTTGACCTTCTCGAACAGCGGCATCTCGTCCGGGTAGAGCGGCGAGAACTGTGAGGCGCCGGATTCTGCGATCTCGACCACCTTCCTGGCGAGGTCCTCGATGCCTGCCGAGCCCTGCGCCCAGTGCTTGCACAGGATGGCCTCGGCGCCCTGCGCCTTGACGAAGTCCTTCATCGCCTGGATCTCGGTTTCGGTGTCGGTGGTGAAGTGGTTGATCGCCACCACTGCCGGCACGCCGAACTGCTTCACATTCTCGATATGGCGGCCGAGATTCAGGCAGCCTTTCTTGACCGCCTCGATGTTTTCCTTGCCGAGGTCTTCCTTCTTGACGCCGCCATTCATCTTCATGGCGCGCACCGTGGCGACGATGACCGCCGCCGACGGCTTCAGCCCCGCCTTGCGACACTTGATGTCGAAGAACTTTTCCGCGCCGAGGTCGGCGCCGAAGCCGGCTTCGGTGACGACATAGTCGGCAAGCTTCAGCGCTGTCGTGGTGGCGACGACCGAGTTGCAGCCATGCGCGATGTTGGCGAACGGGCCGCCATGCACGAAGGCCGGGTTGTTCTCCAGCGTCTGCACCAAATTGGGCTGCATGGCGTCCTTGAGCAGAACTGCCATGGCGCCGTCGGCCTTGAGGTCGCGGGCATAGACCGGCGACTTGTCGCGGCGGTAGGCGACGATGATGTCGCCGAGGCGCTTCTCGAGGTCCTTGAGGTCGGTGGAGAGGCACAGGATCGCCATGACTTCGGAAGCCACGGTGATGTCGAAGCCGGCTTCGCGCGGATAACCGTTGGCGACGCCGCCGAGCGAGCAGATGATCTCGCGCAGCGCCCGGTCGTTCATGTCCATGACGCGGCGCCAGGCGACGCGGCGGGTATCGATGCCGAGCTCGTTGCCCCAGTAGATGTGGTTATCGATCAGTGCCGAAAGCAAGTTGTGTGCCGTGGTGATGGCGTGGAAGTCGCCGGTGAAGTGAAGGTTCATGTCCTCCATCGGCACCACCTGGGCGAGGCCGCCGCCGGCGGCGCCGCCCTTGACGCCGAAATTCGGTCCGAGCGAGGCCTCGCGGATGCAGACGATCGCCTTCTTGCCGATGCGATTGAGGCCATCGCCAAGGCCGACCGTGGTGGTGGTCTTGCCTTCGCCGGCCGGCGTCGGGTTGATGGCGGTGACGAGGATCAGCTTGCCGTCCTTCCTGTCTTTCACCGACTTGATGAACTCGGCCGAGACCTTCGCCTTGTCGTGGCCATAGGGCAAGAGATGCTCGTTCGGGATGCCGATCTTGGCGCCGATCTCCTGGATCGGTTTCTTCCTGGCGGCGCGCGCGATCTCGATGTCGGACTTCACTTCGGCCATGACGGCTTTCCTCTGGATTGGGCGGTGGAAGGGACGGTTTTGATCATTTGTGCATGTTCGAAACGCCGCGCGGGCGCAAGGGTAAGTTCTAACCCTGTCGCGGCCGCGGCGTCAACTTCCATGCAACTAAGTTTCCTGCAAAGAAAAACTGCTGTTCCCGGTCCGACCCTGTTCGGGTCTTCGGCCCCGGTCGCTTGCGGCGTATAGAAGCCAGAGCCAAGACCGTTCCGCCGTCTCAAAACAGCCGCTGAATACGCGAAAAGCGACAGAGGCGACGGCGCAAATCCACCATCGCCGTGTCGCCTCGAAAGGCGCTATTGCGTGAGCACGTTGCTGATCTCGACCATGTTGGAGCGCACGCGCAGGATGTAGAAGCCCATCGTCGTCAGATGCGTCGGCAGGAGCCAGCCGTCCTCGCGGCCGTTGGCGATGATGAAGGGCTGGATGCGCAGCGCCGAGACGAATTGCGAATCCATCGTGTCCCAAAGGCTCTGCAGGTGCTTTTCCTTGATCACGTCGTCGAAGTCGGCCTGGGCGCCCTTCATCAGGCCGTAATATGCATAGAGCTGACCATAGGCGAACCAGAAGCGGTCGTCGGCGCGGGTATCGAACCAGCCATCATTGTGGTTTTCCGCGCGCTCCTTGAGGATGGCCGAGGTCGATCCGATGTCCGAGGAGATGCGGTCGATATATTGCTTCAGATTGTCGGCACGGGCGTCGAACGTCGCCTGGCAGGTGGCCAGCCGGGCGTTGAAGTTTCGCAGCTTGCGCACCGCGTCGCGATAATAGCTCGGCGTCGGCGTCTTGGGGCCGAACGGGTTCAGGCCGAAATACCAGGTGTATTCATCGAACTGCAGATTGCCGCGCGCATCCTGCAGGTCGGCGTCGATCTGCGATGTCGTGCGCACGCGGCCGAGATTGTCGGCAAGCTCGGTCGCGGTGCGCCGCACCGCTTGGTTGATGCCGCGCTGGAAGGAGGCCTTGTTGTCCATCCAGGGCGTGTGGTCCCAATCGATGCCGAACAAGCCGAGCTTGTAGAGGATCATCGAGGAGATCCAGGCATTCTGGTTGACGTTGAAGTCCGTCAAATCGGCGGCAACCTGGGCGATCGCCGAGTTGCCGCATGTCTTGGCCGTATCGGTGCCGCTGCCGGCTGAAACCTGCTCGCCCGCCGACACGTTCCGCTTCTCGAACGTGTAGGTGTCGGGATAGTTCGGGTTGAAATTGTTCCACCACTGCGTGGCGTAGAAGAAGTTGGCATAGAGGCCGATCAATACCAGAACGGCAAGGCCGACCACCGCCTTCAGAATCCAGCCGCGCTGGCCGTACCAGCGGCCAACCCACATGAACGGCCACAGAATGAGGCCGATGACGAAGCCGATGCCGCGGCCGATCCATTGAAAAATCCGGGTGACGAAGTTCACGATCGGGTCGAGCATGGCTGTGGCACCCCCTCAGAGCATTTCACCGTTTCAAGGGAAACGGCGATCTGCCCTAACCCTTTGTTTTGCCGCAATTCCGGGCGGAAACCGCCCACACTTTTCCTGGAATTGCTCTAGATCAGAATAACGTTTCGTTGAAACGTCATCCTGATCTAACTCTTTGTTGGAGCATGATTTCCCCCGAAAACCGGTTCCCACTTTTCGGAATCATGCTCTAGTCAGTCAAACCGTAAAGGCGCGCGCGGAACGCCGCCTTGTCCTTCAAATATGTGGTTTTCAGAACGTCCACAACATGGCTTCGCCAAGCGTCGCTGAAGCCGTCATAGTCCTTGTAGAAGCCGGGCTTGTTGAAGACGTAGCGCGACACGAAGTCCTGCGGCACGAAATCCGAGATCAGCTGGTTGGTCAGCCAGGCATCGGGATGATCGGGCTTGGCGCGCACGACGAGGAAACGCTGGCGCGGCGGCACATCCTCGATCTTGAGATGGCCGAGCTGGGCGATCTCGCGCTTGGCGGCGTTGAGGAACGGGAAATTGCCGTCGCTGGCGATCAGGTCGGCGTGGCCGTGGATCCAGGTCTGCAGCCAGACCTTGTCGACATCGGTCAGATTGCGGTTGGGCTCGGCATCGCGGATCAGCGCCCGCACGACCATTTCGGCGCGGTGTTCGAGATAACCGGAAGTCTCGATCCAGGAGGCGCGCGGCAGGTCGAGGCGGCCGGTGGCGGCCAGGAAGCCGAACACCTTGTCGGCGTCATTGATCGACAGATAGCTCACCTGCCAGGGGCGCGAGCGGCGGAACCCGGGAGCGGCCGGATCGCTGATCACCGTCGTCATGTCGGGGTCGACGAAGACATAGAGCCCGCCGAAATGGCTGGTCCAGTAGGCGTTGTGGCGGAAGATCACCTGGTCCGGCACCAGCGCGTTCTCGCGGATGTCGCCGCAGACCTTGGCAAGCTCGACCATGCGCTCAAGCATGACGTCGTCGCGCCAGGCGTCAGGCTCCTGCCTCAGCCGGTCGACGAGCTTGCCGAGCTCGGCCGCCTTGCCGAGCACATCCTCGGCCGACAACACCTTGAACTCGACCTGATTGATCGACAGCAGGTCCTCGATGTCGTTGACCTTCGGGACCGAGTCCTCGATCTCGCCGTAGATGACGTCCTTGATGGTCAGCGCGTCGATGGCGCGCTGGTTCTTCGACATGAACTCGAACATCAGCTGCGAGGTGTTGGAGAAGGCGGTGTGGACCACCGGCAGGTCGATCTGCGACGGCGTCAGGATGATGAAGCGGCGGTTGACCTCGTTGGGATCGAGATAGTTGTAGTCGCCGCATTCCTCGGCGATTTCGGGCGAGAAGCCGGTGCGGTCGATCTGGAAGCTCGCAAGCTTGGTGGGCTTGAGGCCGAAAGCGGCAAGCGCCTTGTTGTAGCGCTGGATGAGATGCGGCTCGTCGATGGTTAGCAAGCGGCCGTAGATCAGCTCGTTGTCGCGCAGAAGGTCGGGTTTTTTAATTGCGCTCATCTTCCCTTCTCCCCGTTCACGGGGAGAAGGTGCCCGAAGGGCGGATGAGGGGCAGCGCACTCTTCCCTTCTCCCCTTGTGGGAGAAGGTGGATCGGCGCGATAGCGCCGAGACGGATGAGGGGTGTTCCAGCGGAGTGAGACGCTGGCGTTCCCTGGAGCACCCCTCATCCGTCGCCTTCGGCGACACCTCCTCCCACAAGGGGAGAAGGCGAGGTCGGCGCAGCTCACGCATTCCACAGCCCCTTCTTCTTCAACTCCTCCATCTCGCGCGCTGCGCGCTCGCGCAGCCTGGCGTCGCGCAGGAGCTTCTCCACGGCGGCGTCGTCGGATTTATCGGAATAGCGGAACTCGGAATCGGCGTAGCGGTTGATCTCCTGCATGACCATGTCCATCGAGAACGGTCCGCGCAGTTCCTCGATCATCGCCTTCTTGTCATCGTAGCTCTTGTGCATGAAGGCTTCCGGCTTCTCGAACCAGTCGTCCGGCAGCTCGATGTCCATGGCGCGCATTTTTATCGCGTCGGTGACGTTCTTGATGGCGCGGCCGGTGAAGCGCGGCTCGGCGTCCTTGATCATGTGCAGATAGGTGCCGACATCGGCCATGGTCTTCGGCGCGCCGTTTTCCTTCATGTAGCGCTCATAGACCTTCATCAGCCCGTCTTCCTGCGGCTTTTCGTGCTCTTCATAGGCCTCGGCCACGGCGCGTTGGATTTCCTGCGCGGCATAGAGTTCGTGCTTGCCAAGCGGGATCTCGTGGTTCTTGCCGGCAAGCAGCACGAAGATGTCGATATAATCATCGCGGGTCTGCGGGCCGTCGACGAGCCAGCGCGCGCCGGCGCGCTGGCGCAGCGCATCGTCGACATTTTCCGGATAGTTGGAGAACATGCCGAAGGAGCAATTGCCACGCACCACCGTCGAGGCGCCGGCGAAGGCGTCCATCAGGATACCGGTGATCTCCTGCTGACCGGCGGAAGCACGGTCGTCGGAACGGCGCGCCGCCACCTGGTCGATGTCGTCGATGGTGCCGAAGCCGATGACGCGCGGATTGAGCACGTTGTTGATGAACTGTCGGCAGTTCTGGCCCGACTTGCCCTGGTAGGACGAGATCTGGTCGACGCCGAAATTCTCATAGGCGAAGGGATAGCCGGCGACCTGGCAGTAGCCGTTGACGAGGCCGGCGATCATCTGGATCAGCGTCGTCTTGCCGGTGCCTGGCGCGCCGTCGCCGATGAAGGTGAAAAGAAAGCCGCCGAGCTCGACGAAGGGGTTCATCTCGCGCTCGAAGTCGTAGGCCATCAGCATCTTGGCCAGCCTGACCGACTGGAATTTGGCGATGTGGTTGCCGATGACCTCTTCCGGTTTCTTGAAGGTCATCACCAGCGGCTTGGTGCGCTTGCCGGGCGCGACGTCGAAACCATCGAGGGTAAAATCGTCGACGTCGATACGGATATGCGCATTTTCGAACGGGCCAATGCCGTCGAAGCGACCTTTGCGCGCAAGCAACCCGTCGATGGCGAGGCGGGCGAAGGCGCGAGCGCGCGTTGTCAGGTCGGCGTCGTCCTTCGAGCCGGCGATTGCCTTGTCGAGACCGGCGATGATCGACTTGACCGCGTCCTGCGGTGTGTCGAACAGGAAGTCGGGCTCGGGGATGTCGTTCGGCGCCTCGCCATCGCTGTCGATCAGCTGGAAGAGATACGAAGCGAAACTGAAGGCGGAAACGTAAGCCGAGGCCGACAGAAGCTTCTTGAAGGTGGCTGCCTCATCGCCTTCCAGCGGCGCACGCGCATTCCTCGCCTGCAGGCTTTCGAGGTCGGAGCCTTCGGCGAAGACGTCGGATATGGCGAGCGCGATCGCCAGGCCGCGGCGGGCGCGGTAGAGCAGCGTGTGCTGCGGGATGCTCATCAACTGGTCGTCGGGATGAATGGCCGCTACTGTTTTCGTGAGCTCGACCTCGCGCGTGCGGCGCACCGAGCCGACCGACACGGTCGAGACGAAGCGGCGGTTGGTGCCGGCAAGCGCCGTGCCGGATTCGCGCGAAGGGTCCTCCAGCACGACGATGCGGGTGATGAAGCTGTGCGCGGTCGCGCGGTGCTTTTCGATTGCGGCTTCCAAGATCGTGGTCAGGCCGGTGTCCATGAAGGATGCTCCGCGATTGACGGTCAGACGTCGCTGATCACCTGTCCGTTGGACAGGATGTGGACCTTGTAACCGGAAAAGATCTTCTGCGCCTCGCCGGCGGCGTAGAGCGCCTGATAGGCCTCGTGCGGGATCAGCGCGTGGTTCTCGTAGCTCGACACGCCCTGGCGCGCCGCTTCGAGATCGTCGGTGTTGATGAAGAATTCCTGCGTCGTCTTCTCGCTGGAGAACAGGCCCCTGCGGCCGGGCTTTTCGCTCTTGGAGAAGACTTCCTGGATGGTCCAGGTGAGCAGCCAGGCGTTCTGCGGCTTGCGCACCTTGGCCAGCACCTCGGCCACCGTCGAATTGTTCTGGGTGATGCCGGCCGAGTAGAAGGGTCCCAGCACCACGCGCCTCAGCTGCTTGGGATGCAGCGGCTCGAAATCCTTGTCGAGATTGACGGCGATCGTCGCCGGAGACAGCGTATAGGCCGAGTTCTTCTCGGTGAAATCGTCGAAGCGGTGCGCAAGCTCCGGGTTGAGCAAGCCGTCGACGGGGAGCGGGATATCGACCCGCTCGTTGAGCTTGCCGTTCACGTCGACCAGCTGGCGCACCATGCTTTCGGAGGAGTCCTCTACCGTCGCCATGTAGACCAGCGGCAGGTTGGCGCTGCCGTCGAACGCGGCCCAGTGGACGAGATAATAGGGCCGCATGGTTTTCGGGTTGACCGAGACCTTGGCCGTCTGCGCCAGGGTGAAGGGGCCGAAGGTCGCCTCGCTCTTGACGTCCTCCAGATAGAGCCGCTCGGCCATCGACTTCTGTAGCGCCTCGGGAAATTCCTTATGGCGCAGGATGAAGTCGGCCATCTCCTCGCGCAGCTCGCCGGCCTGCGGGATGTTGGCCAGGCGGGCATCGGCCTGCTGGCGGTCGTTTTCCAGCTCCAGCAGGTTCTGGAAGACCGGATAGCCGCTTTCGGCGCGCGAGATGCGGAAGGTGTCCATGAAGCCCAGCCGGTTGCGCCAGCAGGCAAAGGACTTGTCCAGCCGCGCGATATACTCCGCGACGATCCTGGCGACGATGCCGTGCCGGTAGAGCGGCGAGCGGTCGTCGCGCATGAACACTTCCAGCCCGCTCAGCGCCGCCGTGATGGCGGAAAAATAGCGTGCCGCGGCGTCGTTCTCAGGTGTCATGTGGCTGCCGTGGAAATGAAATCAGCGGCGCCGCCTATTGCTGCACATAGTTGGCGGCGTTGTGCTTCTTCATCACATCGTCGAAGCGGCGGGCGAAAGCATCGTCGGCGAGCTTCTTGCGGCGCTGGATGTCGGCTGAAGCCACCATGTTCTTCTCATGCATCTCGAGCAGGTCGCCGATATGCTTCTGCGAGGCGGCGCCGATGCCGGCCATCGTCTCCTCGGCCGTGTTGTCGACCTGGCTGCCCAGCGTGTTGATCTTGTGGGCGACGTCCTGCTGGGCGGCGGTCTTGAGCGAATCTTCCAGCGCCTTGTAGAGGACGATGCGCTGCTCGGTGTCGATGGTCAGCTTGTTGATCAGCGTCGACTGCGCGGCAATCTGGTTGTTGAGTGAATCGACGAAGGTCTGGAACATCGAGGTGTAGCGCTCCAGCGTCTGGCTTTCGGCCAGCAGCTCCTGCTCCTTGGCCTGCTTTTCATTGTATTCGGTCGCCATTTTGGAGCGCTCGCCCTCAAGCTCGGTGCGCTCCTTCTGGGTCGTGGAGGCGGCGATCTTGTTTTCGATGTCGAGCAGCATCGGGTTCAATTCCTCGATGCGCTTCTGCACCGCTTCAAGGTTGGTCATCGTCATCTTGCGGCGTTCGATAACCTGCGAAAGGCTGGCCTCGGAGGTCTTGTAGCGCTGGTCGAGGACCTGCTTCTGCGCCTTCAGGATGCCGACGATGGTGTCCGATTTTGCCAGCAGCTCCTGCAGATTGCCGGCCAGCGACATGTTGCGGACGCGATCGGTGCGCATGCGCTGCTTGCGCTGCGCCGAAAAGATACCGACGAAATTTTCCCAGCCGGTGTAGTTCTTCATGCTTTCGAACTCGGCGCCGAAGACATTGGTTGCGTCCTCGAGCCCGATGATCAGGTCGGCAATATTGCCTTCCATGACTTTCTGCTGCTTGAGCACGTCCTCGATGCGGGCGTTCTCGATGTCGAAATTGGCGTCGCCGATCTTCTTGTCGGCCTGAGCAAGCGTATCGAGCACGGTGCCGGACTGCTCGATCTTGCTGCGCATGTCCTGCACGACCTGCTTGGTCTTGGCAATTTCGGCATCGAAATTCTGCAATGTCGCCATTGGGGCCTCCCGCTTCAGCATCCGTTTCCGTGTTGTGGCGGCGAATATATGTGGGGCTTCAAGGGATTGAAAGAAGGAAGACAAAGGGAAGCGTCAAAACAAAAGAATTGGTTAGGTCCTTGAAAGGCAAGGCAAGCATGCGCATGGCGCCTAGTAACGCGCACCATCATCGAGCAGCTTTTGCTGACATGCCTTAAGGTCTTGTTTTTGCGACCGGCCATGAAACAGCGCCGGCAAATATCTTGCGGCGGCGATGCCGGTTTCACCGGCGGCGGTCAGGGCTTGAAGCGGTTTTAGGACGACATCCGGCTCTAGAGCGGTTCAGCGTTTCACGAAATCGCCGAACCGCTATAAGTCTTTGTTTTTATACAATTCCGGACGGAAAACCGCTACCCACTTTTCCTGGAATTGCTCTATGCAGGCTTTCGGCTCAGCGGTTGACAAAGCCGATGAAGTCGTCGGGCGCCGCCCGACCCATCTCCTCTTCCCAATGTCTGCGGCAGAGCGAGACATAGACGTCCTTGCCGATCGCCACCTGCTCGCCCTGCTTCGCCACCTTGCCGTCAGGCCCCAGGCGCACCACCATCGTCGCCTTGCGGCCGCAACGGCAGATGGTGCGGACCTCGCGCAGGTCGTCGGCGATGGCGAGCAGAGCGCGCGAGCCGGAGAACAGATTACCCTGGAAGTCGGTGCGCAGGCCGTAGCACATGACCGGAATGCCTAGACGGTCGGCGATGCGGGCGAGCTGCCAGACCTGCTCTTCCTCGAGGAACTGCGCCTCGTCGACGAAGATGCAATGCACAGGGCCATGCCGATGGTGCTCGGCGACCGTGGCATAGAGGTCGTCGCCGTCGCGGAAAATCTCTGCCTCGGATTCGAGACCGATGCGCGACGAGATCAGCCCGGTGTCGCCCTTACGATAGTGGCCGGCGACGAACAGCATCGTCGACATGCCGCGTTCGCGATAATTGTAGGACGCCTGCAAGAGCATCGTCGTCTTGCCGGCGTTCATCGTGGCGTAGTGGAAGTAAAGCTTGGCCATGTCGCTCTTTTGGGTGTGTCGGGATTCAGGCGAGACCGGCCCGACCTGAATCTCGACACACCCTAAGCCGACTTGCCGCGGCTCGGGGAGAGGGCACCGGCTCCGTCCACCAAAAACTCGATGTCGTTCAAAAAGCTGTCATGTCGCTTAATGGCCAGCGCGCGCCGTTCGTCGCGACGTTGAACCGCTTGAAACAACATCAAAATGGTGTTTGGCTGACGAAACAAGGCGGGCGCAAGAACCGTGACTTCGCTTTGCCTCGGAAATCCAATGGGAGATAAGTTCATGTCGCGTATGAAATCTTTCGTCGCAGGCCTCGGCCTTGCGGCGTTCCTGTCGACAACCGCCGCCAATGCCGGCGATCCGGCGAGCTGCAAGGCCGTGCGGCTGTCGGATGTCGGCTGGACCGACATCCAGGCCACCACGGGCCTCGCCTCGGTGCTGCTCACCGCGCTCGGCTATGAGCCGCAGACGATCCAGCTTTCGGTGCCGGTGACCATGGCCTCGCTGAAGAACAAGGACCTGGACGTCTTCCTCGGCAATTGGATGCCGTCGATGACCAACGACATCAAGGACTACACCAAGGAAGGCTCGATCGAGACGATCAGCACCAACCTGACCGGCGCCGGCTATGGCATCGTCGTGCCGACCTATGTCGCGGATGCCGGTGTCAAGACGCTGACCGATCTCGGCAAGTTCAAGGACAAGTTCAACGGCAAGATTTACGGCATCGAGGCCGGCAATGACGGCAACCGCATCATCCTGGACATGATCAAGAACCCGAAGGACAACCTCGAAGGCTTCGAGCTGGTCGAATCCTCGGAGGCCGGCATGCTGACGCAGGCCGAGCAGTCGATGAAGAACAATGAGTGGATCGCCTTCCTCGGCTGGACGCCGCATCCGGTGATGGGCGCCATGAAGATCACCTATCTCGACGGCATGGGCGACAGCGGCTTCGGCGCCGCCACCGTCTATACCATCGTGCGCAAGGGCTACACCACCGAATGCCCGAACGCCGGCAAGTTCATCGCCAACCTGAAGTTCAATCTCGACATGGAAGGCGAGATGATGGACGCGATCCTCAAGGGTGGCGATCCGCAGACGGTGGCGACCGATTGGCTGAAGAAGCATCCGGACGCGGTGGCGCCCTGGATCGCCGGCGTCACCACCTTTGATGGCGGCGACGCGGCGGCTGCCGTCAAGACCGCGCTCGGGGGCTGATCCGCTTGGGACCGGCATGATTTCCGAAAAAGGGCAGCCCTCGAAGAGGCTGCCCTTTTTCATATGCCTGGAGACGTGAGAGGATGACCGTGCGGCAAGTGCGGCGAAGCCGAGAGGGGAAAGATGGATCCGATTTCTAAATTCCTGACCGACTACAAAATTCCGATCGGGCCATGGGGCAAGGCTTTCTTCGGTTTCCTGACCGACAATTTCGACACCATCTTCCGCGCATTTTCAAACGGTCTGAATTTCATCCTGGACGGAGCAGTGAGCCTCCTGCTCATGGTGCCGCCGGTTTTGTTGGCCCTGGTCATCGCGTTCATCGCCTGGCTCTTACAGCGTTCGCGGCCGCTCGCCATCGGCGTCTTCCTCGGCCTGATCTTCATCATCAACCAGAATCTGTGGAAACAGACGGTGCAGACGCTGGTCCTGGTCGTTGCCGCCGCCGCAATGGCAATGGCGATCGGCGTGCCGCTCGGCATCTGGGCGGCGCACAAGCCGAAGGTCTACCGCGTCATGCTGCCGGTGCTCGACCTGATGCAGACGCTGCCGACCTTCGTCTACCTGATACCGGTGCTCACGCTGTTCGGGCTCGGCAATGCGCCCGGCCTCATCGTCACCATCATCTTCGTCATCCCGACGGCCGTTCGGCTCACCCATCTCGGCGTCGTTTCGGTGCCCAAGGCAATCATCGAAGCGGGCGAGGCGTTCGGCGCCACCAAGCGGCAGCTTCTGTGGAAGGTGGAGCTGCCCTCGGCGCTGCCGACCATCATGGCGGGCCTGACGCAATCGATCATGCTGTCGCTGTCGATGGTGGTGTTCGCCGCCCTGATCGGCGCCGGTGGCCTCGGCACCGAAATCAACCGGGCGCTCGGCTCGCGGCGCATCGATCTCGGGCTTGAGGCCGGCCTCGCCATCGTCGTGCTCGCCATCGTGCTCGACCGCATGACCCGCATCGGCGTTGGAGGCAAGAAATGACGGTCGCGGTTGATTTCAAGAATGTAGACATCGTCTTCGGCGCCGACCAGGCCGGTTCGCTGGCGCTGATCGATCAGGGCGCCACCCGTGCCGAGATCCTCGAAAAGACCGGCAATGTGCTCGGATGCGCCGACGCCAGCCTCACCGTGCACGAAGGCGAGATCTCGGTGTTGATGGGCTTGTCCGGTTCCGGCAAGTCGACGCTGCTGCGGGCCGTCAACCGGCTCAACGTCGTGTCGCGCGGCCAGGTGCTCGTCAAGGACGGCGACCGCATCGTCGATGTCGTCACCTGCGACGAGACGACCTTGCGGCGGCTGCGGCAGAAGCAAGTGGCCATGGTGTTCCAGCAGTTCGGCCTGCTGCCCTGGCGCACGGTCGAGGAAAATGTCGGCTTTGGCCTCGAGCTTGCTGGCGTGCCGGAAGCCGAGCGCAAGGCGCGGGTACAGAAGCAGCTGCAGCTTGTCCATCTCGACCAGTGGTCGAAGAAATACGCTCATGAGCTTTCGGGCGGCATGCAGCAGCGTGTCGGTCTCGCCCGGGCCTTCGCCACCGAGGCGCCGATCCTTTTGATGGACGAGCCGTTTTCGGCGCTGGACCCGCTGATCCGCACCAAGCTGCAGGACGAATTGCTGCAGCTCCAGGCCGAGCTGAAGAAGACCATCATCTTCGTCAGCCACGACCTCGAGGAGGCGCTGAAGATCGGCAGTCACATCACGATCATGGAGGGCGGCCGCATCGTGCAGACCGGCGCGCCGGAAGACATCGTCTTGCGCCCTGCCAACGACTATGTCCGCGACTTCATCGCCAATGTGAATCCGCTGTCGGTGCTGACGGCGTGGAACGTGATGCGGGACCGTCGCGACCTGGAGCAGGGCGACAATGGTTGGGTGTGGCTCGACCGGCGCAAGACGACACGCTTCAAGATCGACGACCACGGCCTTGTGGCGGCGGCCGAGCGCGACGGCAAGCCGGCGGTGTGGGTGTCCTGCGCCGATGTCGAGCGCCAGCCGGAGGAGGGCGCCCAGGTGTTCTGGGCCAATCCCGGCACCCCGCTGAAAACGGTGATGCTCGCCATGCACCGGTCGCAGACGGCGCCGGTGGCGCTGTTCGATGAAGGCTCGCGCTTCGTCGGCTCGATTGGCATCAGGGACGTGCTGAGTGCTGTGCTGAGGCGGTAGGGTTTCAGCCTTTTTGACGGGCGTGTGCCGCTGGCGGGCACCTCGCGCTTGTTCTAGACTGACCGGCAGCCGAACAACCGGCATCAGGCGAAAGAGGCACGAATGATCTTCCGTCAGCTCTTCGATTCCGTTTCGGGCACCTATTCCTATCTGCTTGCCAGCCGGCGCGGCGGCGAGGCGCTGATCATCGATCCGGTGCTGGAGAAGGTCGAGCGATATCTGCAGCTGGTCAATGAGCTGGACCTGAGGCTGGTCAAGGCAGTCGACACGCATCTTCATGCCGACCACATCACCGGTCTCGGCGCGCTGCGCGACAAGACGCATTGCGTGACTGTCATGGGCGAGCAGACCAAGGCCGACGTGGTGTCGATGCGGCTTGCCGACGGCGACAAGCTAGGCATCGAAGGCCTGGCGCTCGACGTCATCTACACGCCGGGCCACACCGACGATTCCTACAGCTTCATCCTGCCGGATCGTGTGTTCACCGGCGACACGCTGCTCATCCGCGGCACCGGCCGGACCGACTTCCAGAACGGCGATCCGCGCCAGCAATATGAATCGATCTTCGGCCGCCTGCTCAAGCTGCCCGACGAGACGCTGATCTTCCCGGCGCATGACTATAAGGGCGAGACCGTGTCGACGATCGGCGAGGAAAAGGCCTTCAATCCGCGCCTGCAGGTGAAGTCGGTCGACGAGTATGTGAACATCATGAACAATCTCAATCTGTCCAACCCGAAAATGATGGATGTGGCCGTGCCCGCCAACATGCGGGTCGGGCTGCATCAGGACGACATCGCCAGCCGCGGCTGGGCGGTCAGCGCGGAGCAGGCGCTGGCGCTGGTCGGGCGACCCGACGTGGCGCTGATCGACCTGCGCGAGCAAACCGAGCGCGAGCGGCACGGGGTCATCCCCGGCGCGATCCATCTGCCCTATGCGCGGCTGCAGGAAAACATTGCCGCCGGCGGCATGCTGCACGAGCTGGCGAAGTCGACCAGCAAACAGATCCTGTTCTACTGCGCCTTCGGCGAGCGCTCGGCGATGGCGGTGCAAGCGGCGCAGGATGTCGGGATTACCAGTGCCCGCCATATCCAGGGCGGCATCGACGCCTGGCGGAAAGCCAGCGGCCCGCTGATGCATTAAAGCGCGTCGCACTTCTGGGCGACATGCACTAGTGCGTTTCACCGTTTCACGGAACGACGAAACGCCCTATCTCTTTGTTTTTTACGCAATTCCGGACGGAAAACCGCTCACACTTTTCCTGGAATTGCTCTAGGCGCGCCGGCCGGGTTCAGTTCAGCCCGATGAGCTTGGCGCCGTTCCGGAACAGGGCTTCTCCATCGCGATCGAAACGGAATGTCGCGATGAAATCGTCGGCGCGATAGTTCGGCAAGGCGTTGCGGATAGCGGCGGCGAAGGTTCGCGCCTCCTCCTGCCGGCCGGCCAGCGCCAGGCAATGGGCGGCGATCGCCAGGATGATGACATGGGCGTTTGGCCTTGCGGCCGCCTTCAGCGCCCATTCGGCCGCCGCTTCGAATTCGCCCAGCCTCGCATGCGCCATGGCGCGCGCGCCCATCATGCCGAACAGCAGCGGATCGAAGGGGCTGAGATGACGCGAATGGTCGGATGAGCCGATCGCCGATTGCGGGTCGCCCGACTGCGAATGGACGAAGGACAGCGCGTAGTGGCCGAGCGCGAAATTGGGGCTGAGGTCAACGGCGCTCGCGAGCTCCAGCAGCGAGCCGTCCTGCTCGCCGCGCAGCCATAGCGCGCGGCCCATCGCCCAATGGGCGGCGGGGTTGCGGTCGTCGACCAAAAGGCTCTGGCCGGCGCTTTCGAAGGCAAGCGCGGTCTCGCGGTCGCGGTCGCCCCAGCGCTGGAAAGCATTCTGCCAGTGGGTGAAGGACATGCCGGCATAGGCGCGCGCGAAAGTGGGATCGAGCTTCAATGCCTCGCCGAAGAAATGCTGCGCCAGCTCGTTTTCCTGGCGGGTGAAGCGATACATGTGCCAGAGGCCGCGATGATAGGCCTCCCAGGCATTGAGCGAGTTTGGCGCTTTCAGCAATGCACGATTGCGCTCCACCGTCGCGATCTCGGCGGCGATCGATGAGACGATGCTGTTGCCGATATCCTCGATGACGATGAAGATGTCGTCGGGTTTATGCTCGAAGGTTTCCGCCCAAACGATCCTTGCCGTGCGGACCTCGACAAGCTCGACCGAGACGATGAACCTGCCCGGCAGAGCCCGCACCGAGCCCGTCGCGACATAGTCGACATTCAGCCTGCGCCCGGCGTCTTCCGGCGCGATGTTCTTCTCGGCGAGCGCGAAGACAGAGCCGCGGGCGATGACGAAGAAATCGCGCAGCTTGGCAAGCCGCGTGATGATGTCATGCGTGAGGCCATCGGCAAGCCCGCCACGGAAGCCGCCGGCGCCGGCGCTCTCGGCAAACGGCATCACCGCGAGCGAAGCCCGGCGGGTCGCAACGGGCTCGGATTCGTCCGCGGCGACCGACGATTCCGAAACCGGGAAAGCCGGCCCGGATCGGGCGCATGGCGTTGCGCCGGCGTTCCGGGCTCTTATCTCCTGCCAAGCCTCGCGCAATGGCGTGAAATCCAGCTCTTCCGAGCGAAACAACTCCGCTGCCGTGGCAAGATGCTCTTCGCCGGCGCCGATCTGCCCGCGCCGGGCCAGATTTTCCAGCAGCGCCACATGCGCGCGGCCGTCGAAGGGCGCTAGCTCCAGCCATTTGTCGATATAAGCGCCGGCCTCATCGGTTCCACGTGGGAGAAGCCCAATGATATGCTCCAGAACCGCGACATGGCATGCGCTGAAACGGCGGCGCTGCGCCGTCAGCCAGCTGCCGAAATGCGGGCTGCGATCGAGCTCGAGGCCGTCGAGAAAATCGCCGGCGAAATGTTGCGAAATCGCCTGCAGCCGCACGAGATCGAGCGTCTGGACACCTTCGGCCACCGCCGAGGCGGCATCCAGCGCGTCCACATGGACATCGTCAAGACGGAGCGACACCATATCGCCGTCGGTTTCGACCCGGCGCAAGCCCGCTTCGTCGAGCGCGGCACGCAGCTTGCTCAGGCACCAGCGCAACTCGCCGCGCGGATCGTTGGGCACGTCCCAGAGAAGTTCGCAAAGACGGCTGCGGCTGACTGGGTGGGGCGCCAGCGCCAGATAAGCAAGCAGGGCGCGCAGCTTGCGTGACGAAGGCAAGGCCACAGGAACATCGTCGCGCATGATCGTAAACGGGCCGAGCAGCCTGATCGAAAGGCTGGCTGCCATGCCTTTCAGAGTCGACCGAACGGATTCCACGTCCGTTTCCACGCTCGCTCCCACGTCGAACAGTTGGTCCATGTTCTATCACCAAACACGACAGGGCGCATCCGGCAGCGAATTTTCGAGCCGGACGCGGCCTTTGCCGAATTGCCGGCAAGTCACACGCAACTAGCGCGGCAAGGTGTCGAAACCGCGCCGCCCAATTCGCCGGTTTGTAACCGGCACGTGAGGAGATCGAGGAGAGAGCCATGTTGCATCAATTGAAAATCAGGACCACGGCCGGTCGCGGCCGGCTGTTCGACAGCATTCTCGATACCGTCGGCGACACGCCGGTCATCCGCATCAACAATCTCGGGCCAGGTCACGCGACGATCTATGTGAAGGCGGAGTTCTTCAATCCGGCGGCCTCGGTGAAGGACCGGCTGGCCCTCAACATCATCGAGGAAGGCGAGCGCAGCGGTAAGCTCAAACCTGGCCAGACCGTCGTCGAGGCGACGAGCGGCAACACCGGCATCGGCCTTGCCATGGTCTGCGCGCAGAAAGGCTATCCGCTGGTGGTGACGATGGCCGACAGCTTCTCGATCGAGCGCCGCAAGCTAATGCGCATGCTGGGCGCCAAAGTGGTGCTGACGCCGCGCGCCCAAAAAGGTTTCGGCATGTACAAGAAGGCGGTCGAGCTCGCCGAAGCCAATGGCTGGTTCCTGGCGCGCCAGTTTGAGACCGAGGCCAATGCCGCCATTCACGAGGCGACGACGGCGCGCGAGATCATCAATGACTTCGCCGGCTCGAGGCTGGACGTGCTTGTCACCGGCTACGGCACGGGCGGCACGGTGGCCGGCGTGGGCCGCGTGCTGCGCCGCGAGCGGCCGGAGGTGAAGATCGTGCTCGCCGAGCCGGCGAACGCTCAGCTGATCGGCAGCGGCAAGGCCCAGGAGCGCGGCGCCGGCGGCGCGCCGTCAGCCAGCCATCCGGCCTTCGAACCGCATCCGATCCAGGGCTGGACGCCGGACTTCATCCCCAACGTGCTGCAGGAGGCGATCGACCAACGCTATTATGACGAGGTGGTGCCGATCCCCGGTCCCGAAGGCATCAAATGGACGAAGGCGTTGGCGCGGCAGGAGGGCATCTTCACCGGCATCTCCGGCGGCGCCACTTTCGCCGTGGCGCGGCAGATCGCGGGCAAGGCCCCCGCCGGCTCGGTGATCCTGTGCATGCTGCCCGACACGGGGGAGCGCTATATGTCGACGCCGCTTTTCGACGGCATCGAGGCCGAGATGGACGCCGAGGAGACGGCGCTGTCGCGCTCGACGCCGAGCTGCCAGTTCGAAGGCTGAGAACAGAAACGCGACGCCGCCCCCGCATGGCGGCGTCGTTCTTTTATGCGCGGGTTGACCCACGCCGGCGGGAGAGGCGAGATGGATATATTTCCGGAAGCGACCAACGCGGAGGAAACGCTCGATCCGCCGGATTGGGCCGATGTGGGAGAGCTCTCGCACCGAATCCTCGACGAGGCCATCGCCTATCTCGAGGATGTCCGCAACCGGCCGGTCTGGTGCGAGATGCCGGCCGAGGTGCGGGCATTCTTCGGCGCACCTTTGCCGCGCTCGCCGGCGCCGGCGGCTGACGTCTATGACGACGTCGCCCGCAACGTGATGCCTTACCCGATGGGCAACATCCATCCGCGTTTCTGGTCCTGGTATATGGGATCCAGCAACTTCACCGGCGCGCTCGGCGATTTCCTGGCGGCGATCCAGGGCTCCAATCTCGGCGGCGGCAACCATGCCGCCGCACTGATGGACAGCCAGGTCGTCAACTGGATGAAGGAGATGGTCGGTTTCCCAGTCTCGGCCAGCGGCACCCTGGTCAGCGGCGGCTCGATGGCCAACATTATCGGACTGACCGTGGCGCGCAACGTCAAGGCAGGCGTCGACGTGCGCGAGCGGGGTGTCGGCGCCATGCCGAAGCCGTTGCGCTACTACGCCTCGGACCAGGTCCATTCCTGTCATCGCAAGGCTGTGGAGGCGCTCGGCCTCGGCAATCAGGCGCTGCGGCGCATCCAGACCGATGCCGGCTTGCGCATCGATATCGCCGCGCTCAAGGCGGCAATCGCGGAGGACCGCGAGGCGGGCTTCAGGCCGGCCTGCGTGATCGGCACCGCCGGTACCGTCAACACCGGCGCGGTCGACGACCTGCAGGCGCTGGCGAGCGTGGCGGCCGAAGAGGATCTTTGGTTCCATGTCGACGGCTGCATCGGCGCGCTCATCGCGATCGCGCCTAAGAACCGATCGCTCGTCGCCGGCATCGAACAGGCGGATTCGATCGCACTCGATCCGCATAAATGGCTGCACGCGCCGTTCGAAGCCGGCTGCGCCCTGGTGCGGGACGCATCCCAGCACCGCAACACGTTTGCCGTGACGCCGGAATATCTGGAATCGACGCCGCGGGGCCTGGCCTCCGGAGAGTGGCTGCACGATTATGGGCTTCAAACGTCGCGCGGCTTCCGTGCGCTTAAGATCTGGATGGCGCTGAAGGAGCATGGCGTCGAGAAGTTCGGCCGCCTGATCGACCAGAACATCGCCCAGGCCCGCCACCTCACCCGTCTGATCGAGGCGGAGCCGGTGCTCGAACTGATGGCGCCGAGCACCATCAACATCGTCTGCTTCCGCCATCGCCTGGATGGGGCATCCGAGGAACGGCTCAAGGCGTTCAACACCGAGATCATGCTGAGACTCCAGGAGGAGGGCACCGCGGCCTTATCCGATACCAGGGTGCAGGGCCGGCACTGCCTGAGGGTGGCGATCGCCAATCACCGCACCCGCCGCAGCGATCTCGACCTGCTGGTGACGGAGATGCTCCGGCTGGGACGGGAAATCGAGGCCGCGATACCGGTCTGAAGCACGCTCGGGAAGCTGTCTCAGCTTACCGTCAGCGCGGCGCCCGGTAGATAGAGCATGATCGGCCGGATCTCGTAGACGGCGGTGGGGTTGACGCGCTTGAGATCGCGCGCCGCGGCAATCGCCTCGTCCTGGGTCGCGCAGTCGAGGACATAGAGGCCGAGCAACTGCTCCTTGGTCTCGGCGAAGGGACCGTCGATCACCAAGCCGTCGCCCGGACCGCGCAGCGTCACGGCCTTGGCCGTCGCGCCGAGCCTGGCCGCGGGCCCGAGCTTGCCCTCGCGCGTCAGCCTGTCGTTGACCTCGAGCAGGTCTTTCATCAGCGCCGCATCCTCATCGGGCGACCAGGACTGCACGGTGTCTTCGACATGATAGGCAAGGACGGCGTAGAACATGGGTGGATTTCCCTCGTGACCAGGCGGGCCGCACTATCACAAGGATGGTTCGGCTGATCCAGTGGCGCCGGTGGCGGACAGAGCCCACTCCTGACTCAAGCTGCCAGCGGCAGCCGCAGCTCCGTCAACAGCCCGCCACCGGGGTAGTTGGAGAGATCGACCTCGCCGCCGGCGCCGCGCGCGATGTTGCGGGCGATAGTGAGGCCGAGGCCTAGACCGCCAGTGGTGCGGTTGCGCGATTCCTCCAGCCGCACGAAGGAGCCGAACACCGCGTCCAGCTTCGCTTGCGGGATGCCGGGGCCCTCGTCGCGGATCGAAAGCGTGATCATGTCGCCCGATCGCCGCACGCCGAGATGCGCCTTCTTGCCGTAGGTCACCGCGTTCTGGATAAGATTGGTGACGCAGCGCCGCAGCGCCACCGGCCGCGCGACGCAGATCAGGCCGCGCGACGGGACCACGCCTTCGTCGAAGGACGCGCCGTCGAAGGAGTCCGCCACCGATTCCACCAGCGACCAGAAATCGATCCGCTCGGCCTTTTCCTCTGTCACCTCGAATTTGGCGAAGTCGATGACCGAGCTGGCGATGCTTTCGATGTCGGCGAGGTCGTGCGCCAGCGCCTCGCGCGCGGGCGACCTGCGCAACAGTTCGAGGCGCAGGCGCATCCGGGTCAGCGGCGTGCGCAGATCATGCGCCAGCGCTGCCGCGAGATGCTCGCGGTCCTCGACATAATCGCGCAGCCGCATCTGCATGGCATTTATCGCCTTTGCGGCCGCGCGGATCTCGCGGCTGCCGCTCTCGGCGATCGGCGGGCTTTTCAGGTCATTGCCGATGCGCGTCACCGCCGTTTCCATCATCCGGTAGGGCGCGGTCAGCCGGCGCAGCGACCAGATCGACATGATGATGATCAAGCCGGCGATCAGTGAGTAAAGCGGCAGGCTGTCGAGGCTCAGAATCGGTCCCGCCGGCGTGATCGGTTCGGTGAAATTCAGCCACTGCCCGTCGGAAAAGCGCAGCGAGGCGGTCAGCTTATCGCTTTGCGCGAAATCCGCGGCCAAGACCAGCAGGTCGCGCTCGACCTGGCCGACATCCTTGTTCACCGCCTGCCCGTCTGGGACGTCGGCTTCCTGGGTGGCCGGATCGCGCCGCACGCGCGCGTCGGTCACGCCGAATTTCGACAGGCGGCCGACCAGGATGTCCTCAAGCTCGGCCAGCTCGTCATCGCCGGCGATCGAAGAGGTGACGGCGGGCGTGTCCGAAACCGTCAGCGCATAGGTCGAGTTGAACAGGCCGGACGCGGTCGCCTTGCGCTCTTCGGGCGTGGCGTCATGCATCAGCTGCACCAGCGAATAGCCGCGGTCGTTCAGCCGGTAGAGATCGACGACGCTGTTGGCGGCGGCGCGGTCGCGCGCCACGATGTAGAGCGTCGTCACCTGGCTGATCATGAGGCCGGCAATGACGATCAGCAGCACCCAGACTGGCAGGGTCTGCGGCAGGAAGCGTCTCATTCCGACGTGGTCTCGGGCAGGAACTGATAGCCGCCGCTGCGCACGGTCAGGATCAGTTGGGGCGTTTTCGGATCGTCTTCCATCTTGCGGCGCAAGCGGCTCACCAGGATATCGACGCTGCGGTCGAAGCTGTAGCCGGTGTCGCCGCCGGACAGCTCGATCAGCTGCTCACGGGTAAGCACACGCTGGGCGCTCTTGACGAAGGTCTGCAGCAGGTTGAACTCCGCCATCGTCAGTTCCACCCGGACGTCGTCGGGCGCCGTCAGGCGGCGGCGCGCGCAGTCCATGGTCCAGCCGGCAAAGCGGTAGATCTGCTTGATCGTGGGGCGACGCGGCTCGGCGCTGCCGTTGCGCCTCAGCACGGCGCGGATGCGGGCCAGAAGCTCGCGCGGATCGAAGGGCTTGGGCACGTAGTCGTCGGCGCCCATTTCCAGGCCCACCACGCGATCGGTCGTTTCCGTCACCGCGGTCAGCATGATGATGGGCGTGGTGTAATTGGCACGGATCTCGCGGCAAAGCTCAAGCCCGCTTTTGCCGGGCAGCATCACGTCGAGAATGATCAGGTCCACCGGCGTGCGGCGCAGGATCGCTTCCATCTCGGTGCCGTCCCCGGCCACCGTCGTTTGCAGCCCGCGCTTCTGGAAGAACTCCTGCAGCAGGTCGCGTATGCCCTTGTCGTCGTCGACGATCAGTATGTGCGCATCGGATTTCACTCGAAACCTATCATTCTCTTTGCCGGCTCTTGCTGGATATCCGTTCGAGACAACCCACACGATAGAATTCGGGCCACATCTTGGCCAGTGGCCGCGATCGCCGCGCCGGGCGGATCCTCAGAAACAATCCAGAAACAAAATTCTACAGTTGGGAAAAACTGGTGAAAAATTTCAAGGGCATAACCGGTGCCGTGGCGGTCAGGTCATCGGCTGCGACGCACGTTTCCGGAGTAACGGATAAGACCAATGCAGAGGTTCTGGATCAGCGTGATGGGTGCTTTGCTCAGCATATCGCTCATCACAGCCGCGGACGGCGCCTCCACCGCAAAGGTCGTCGCTCCGCTCACCCGGACCGAGCGCTGCACCAATCTGAGCCGTCAGGTTGACGAAGCTCTCGAAACCCATGCCGCGGCAACGCAGGTCACCGCGGCGAAAGCACTGCAAAGAAGGGGAAACCGGTTCTGCGCCAACAAAAAGCAGGCACAGGGAATCCGGATGCTCGCAAATGCTTTGAAGCTGCTTGGAGTGGCACCGATCGATCCCGTTCAGTGACACCCACCCAGACCCGCAAGAAAAGGAAATGAAGCCATGAAGAAGTCCATCCTCTCCGCCCTCGGCCTCGGTGTTGCTCTCGCCTTCGCAATGCCGGCGCTCGGCAACGCCGCCGCCACGACGACGGCTGCCCCGGCTGCTTCGACCGCGACCACCACGGCTGCTCCGGCGGATAGCACGGCTGCGAAGCCGATGAAGAAGGTCGCTGCCAAGAAGGCCTGCAAAGTGACCAAGACGCACAAGTGCCCGGTCAAGAAGAAAGCGTCGGCTGCGAAGCCCGTTGCTGCGAAGCCGGCTGCCAAGAAGCCCTGATCCAGCGCTCTGCGCCACTAGACGAAGCCGCTCCGGTCGATTTCGGCAGGGGCGGCTTGCTTGCGGCAGGGAGCCCGAAACCAGCAGGTTTCCACCGCGCTCA
This sequence comes from Mesorhizobium sp. CA12, assembly GCF_020165255.1. NCBI lineage: Bacteria > Pseudomonadati > Pseudomonadota > Alphaproteobacteria > Hyphomicrobiales > Phyllobacteriaceae > Mesorhizobium > Mesorhizobium sp. CA12. The sequence goes on along the minus strand of NZ_JAIUHT010000002.1, from coordinate 132,768 downwards.
AGTCCTATCCTTAACCCGATCGCAATGCCGGTGCTGTAGGACAGTCCGCATGAAGAAGCGGTTTTCGTCCCTGATGCGTTCGCTGACCCTCGGCGGCCTGATCGCCACCGCGGCGGCACGATCGTTGATCATCTTTACCGCAAGCCCCGTGCCGGATCCCGCCAGCGGCACGACCGAGCCCGAGCTGTTCGCTCCGCTGATCTCTTCAAGCTTCGACTACATCACGCCGGCGCAGTCCTGGGTCCTGATCCTGCTGGCCGGTGCGACCGTGATCGGCTTTGTCGGCTGGATGTTTTTCGCCTTCGTCGAACGCGGCTCCGACATGGATGGCGGTGCAGGTTCCGGCAGATCGGGCACCGCGTTGCGCCGCCAGGGCCGTTGACCTTCGGCAATGATTCCCCACATAGGGCTGATGGTCCAGGCCGGCATTATCCGCGCGTGGAATTGGACGTATATTTGCTGCGTGACAGAATGAGAGCGAGAGAGCCCAGTTCTCGCTGGTGGATCCGATGCCCGAAACCGTCCTCAAACCCCGCACTAAGACGCAGCCGAAAACCGAGCGGCCGAAGCTCTACAAAGTCATCCTCGTCAATGACGATTTCACGCCGCGCGAGTTCGTGGTGACGGTGCTCAAGGGCGAATTCAAGCTCAGTGAGGATCAGGCGCATCGCGTCATGATCACCGCGCATACGCGCGGCGTGTGCGTCGTCGCGGTGTTTACGCGTGATATCGCCGAGACCAAGGCGACGCGGGCGACCGACGCCGGCAAGGCCAAGGGCTATCCGCTGCTGTTCACCACAGAACCGGAAGAGTAGGGGCAGGCGCTTTCCCTTCTCCCCTTGTGGGAGAAGGTGGCCGCGAAGCGGCCGGATGAGGGGTGCTCCAGGGAACGCCGACGCCTCACTCCGCTGGAACACTCCTCATCCGTCTCGGCGCTGCGCGCCGATCCACCTTCTCCCACAAGGGGAGAAGGAAGAAGGTGGCGTCACCGCCCTTCGCGATACCACATCGAGCCGATGGCGAGCAGCAGGAGGCCGAGGCCGAGGAAGCCGCCGAACAGCGGCACGCGCGACACGGCCTTGAGCGTGCTGTCGTCGGTGGTGCGCAGGCCGATCCAGTCGTCGCCCGACGCAGCCGCTGAAGTGCGGACGGGAACGATCGACGGCAGTGTCAAGCCGCCGGCGAGATTGCCGAGCGTCGACGACGGTGCCAGACGCCGCACGCTGCCGCCGGTCGCCTCGGCGGGCGCCTTCAGCCGATCCTCGGTCGAGATCACGTCGGAAAATTCCGGCGCGTTGATCGGGCCGACATGGGCAAGCGCAGTAAGGTCGCCATTGCCGATCTGGTAAAGGCCGATCTCGCCGGTCTGCAGGCTGCCGGTGAAAATGCCGGGCTCGGCTTTCTCGAGCTTCACCGCCACCGCCTTGCCGGACGGCGTGATGACCTGGGCGGGACCGGGATCATCGCTCATCGTCTGGCGGCGGATTTCGAGCATCATGCCGCGGCCGTCGGCGGTTAGCCGTTCTTCTTCCAGTTCCGGCTCCTTCATCAGCCAGTGGGCGATGCGGCGATAAAGCTGGACATGCGGCCCGCCGCCCTCGAAGCCGCGCGCCCACAGCCAGCCCTGATCGGACAGGAGCATGCCGACACGGCCCTCGCCCTTGCGAGCGAGCAGGAGCAGGGGCCGATCGTCGGCGCCTTTCATCACCACTTCGCCTTCCGGGTTCTTGACGCCGATGGTGCGGAACCAGCGGCTCCAATGCGGCGGCTCGTTTGCCGAGCCGTCGAGCCCGCGCGTCACCGGATGGCGCTGGCCGAGATCGGTCAGGCGCGGGTAGAAGGCCTTGTCCACCACCTCGCCGGTCGGCATGGCCGGCAGCGCGGCGTTGAGCGGCGTGCGGGCGATGGAGTTCTCGCCGGCATATTCGGGGCCGGCGGCAATCAGCAGCGCGCCGCCCTTTTCGACATATTCGGAGATGTAGTCGTAATAGAGGATCGGCAGCACGTCGCGGTGCTGGTAGCGGTCGAAGATGATCAGATCGAAATCCTTGATCTTCTCGACGAACAGCTCGCGCGTCGGGAAAGCGATCAGTGACAGCTCATTGATCGGCGTGCCGTCCTGTTTTTCCGGCGGGCGCAGAATCGTGAAGTGGACGAGATCGACCGACGCGTCCGATTTCAAAAGGTTGCGCCAGGTGCGCTCGCCGGCATGCGGTTCGCCGGAAACCAGGAGCACGCGAAGGTTCTCGCGGATGCCGTCGACCAGGGCAATCGCCCGGTTGTTGGCGTCGGTCAGCTCGCCGGGCTCCCGGTCGATGCCGAGCTGGACGATGTTGCGGCCGGCATTGGGTATGGTGACCGAGAGCTTCATCGGCTGGCCGACCGTGGCGTGCTCGACCGAGACCTGCTCGCCATTGACCGAGACGCGCACGTCCACCGGAGCGCCGTCGCCTTCCGTCGAGATGACGCGGTAGGTCATGTCGAGCGGCTTGCCGACGAGACCGAAGCGCGGCGCGTTCTCGAAGCGGATGCGGCGGTCCTTCTCATGCTCGTTGCCGGTGATCAGCGCATGCAGCGGCGCGTTGAACTCCGGCGCGCCGGCAGGCGCATCATGCACCTCGCCGTCGGTGATCATGACGGCACCGCCGATGCGCGACGGCGGCACGTCGCGGAAGACGCCTTCCAGCGCGCTGAACAGCCTGGTTTCGGTGCGCTCGTCGGCGGCTTCGGACTTGCCGGCCTCGACGACACGGACATCGAACTGCTTGAAGCGGGCAAGACGCTGCTGCAGGCCGGCCAGCGCCTCGTCGGTCTGCTTGGTGCGGTCGCCGATGTCCTGGCTCTGGCTGCGGTCGACGACGAGGGCGACGACGCTCTTCAGCGCCTCGCGTTCCTCGGCGAGGAAAACGGGATTGAGCAATGAAGCGGCGAGCGCGAGCAGCGCGATGAAGCGCAATGCCGAGCCGCGCTGGCGGAACCACAGGCCGACCAGCGCCAGCAAAAGCAGCGGCACGAAGAGCAGGCCGAAGAGCGGCCAGGAGAGAAGCGGTTCGAATGAGATGGACCAGTTCATGATCTACTGCCCCAGCCGTTCGAGCAGCACCGGCACATGCACCTGATCGGATTTGTAGTTGCCGGTCAGCATGTACATCATGATGTTGACGCCGGCGCGCAGCGCGTAGATGCGCTGCATCGGATCCGGCGGCACGGTCGGCAGCATCGGATCGCCGTTCTCGTCGATGGCCCAGGCGCCGGCGAAATCATTGGCGGTGATCATGATCGGGGAGACGCCGTCGCCGGTGCGCACGGGGCGGTTCTCGGTGTTGCTGGCGTCGAGCGAGGCCTCGACCCAGAGCGGGCTGCCGTTGAAGCGGCCGGGGAACTCCGGAAGGATGAAGAAGGATTTGGTCAGCACGTGGTCCGACGGCACCGGCTCCAGCGGCGGCACGTTGAGATTGCCGAGGATGTCGCGCAGCCGCTCGGTCGCCGGGCTTGCCGAGCCGGCACCGATGCCGTTCGAAAACTGGTCGCGGGTATCGAACAGAACCGTGCCGCCCTGCTGCATATAGGCGTCGATGCGGGCGATCGCCGCCTGGCTGGGCATAGGCGCCGTCGCATCGATCGGCCAATAGATCAGCGGGAAGAAGGACAGCTCGTCCTTGGCGATGTCGACGCCCGCCGGCGGCCCGGGCTCAAGCGCGGTCTTTTCGATGAGGAAACGGGTGAGGCCTTCGAGGCCGGCGCGGCTGATCGAATCGACGCCCGGCTCGCCGGTGATGACATAGGCGATGCGGGTTTTCGAAATATCCTCGATCGCCTGGGTGTCGCCGGGCTTGGAATCATCGGCGCGGGCAAGATCGGCATGGCCGAAGAGGCCGCCCAGCACGACCAGAACGGCCGCGGCGGTCGCCGCCGTGCCTGCGCGGCGCGGCCGGCGCGCCAGCAGTCCGCCCATCCAGAACACGGCCAAAGTGTCGAGCACCATCAACAGCAGCGCGATGGCGACCAGCGGCCCCTTCAGGTTCTCCGATTCATCGAAGGCATAGGGGATGGCTGTCACCGGCAGCGAAACCTGCGGACGGACCAGCGGCGTGAACGTGCTCGACGCATCGAGCAGATTATGTGCGAAGACGCCCGTCTCGGAGCCGTAAAGGCCGGGCGGATTCTCCAGCGTCACCGGCAGCGGACCGGCGCCGGGCACCAGCGGTCGGGCATCCGGCGAGGGCGGCGTCAGCATGCCGTCGGCGCTGATCATGCGGTAGGGAGCGAGCGACGCGGCGGCGGCTTCGGCATTGGCGATCGCGGCTCCCTGGTTGCGCGACAATTGCACGACGCGCCGCAGCATCTCGACGAAGCTGCCGGAGATCGGCAGGTTCGACCAGGTCGCCTCGGGCGTGACATGGAAGAGCACCAGCGTGCCCTTGTCCTTCTTCATGCCCGTCACCAGCGGCGTGCCGTCGGCAAGCGTGGCCCAGGTACGCTCGACGATGTCGGGCGTCGGCTCGGCCAGAACCTGCCGGCTCACCGTCACCTCGGAGGGCGGCGAGAGGTCGGCGAAGGGGCCGCTCTTCGGGAATTCGGTCACCGCCTGCGGCGTCGTCCACGACAGCGCGCCGCCTAGCGCGCGCTCGCCGCTGCGCAGCCTGACCGGCAAAAGGTCGTCGTCATTGCCGGCCGCGGCAAGGCGGGGGCCGGCAAAGCGAACCAGCGTGCCGCCCTTGTCGACCCAGTCGACCAGCCGCTGCTTGACCTGCGCCGGGATGGTGCCGACATCGGCCATGATGATCATCGCCGGCTTCTGGTCGAGAAGCTGCGGAATGGCATCGGCGAGATCGGCGCTCGACGGCTCGACCAGGTCGGCAAAGGGCTGCAGGGCGCGGCGGATGTAATAGAGCGGCGACAGAAGCGGCTGCGCCTGGTCGGCTTCGGCCTGCGACAGAAGGCCGACGCGGCGGCGTTTCGAGCTCTCGTCCAGCACGCGCACGGCGCCGGCTTGGTGCTCACCGTCGAGCGCGATCGAAGCGAAGTCGTTGCGCAGCTCGAAGGGAACCGCCATCGTCCCCGTGGCGGTGGCTTCGCCCGGCGCGAAGGTCAGCGTCGCATCGGCGATGCGGCGGCCCTTGTCGTCGAAGGCGCCAGCGGTGACCTGCGCCGGCGCCGGATTGCCCGGCGCGCGAATGGCGCTCAAAGCGAAACCATCGACCTGGTTGTCGGCACCAATCAGGCCGGTCACGGAAGGCCGGTCGGACGTGGCCCAGACCAGCCGTGTCGCATTCTTTTCGAGCAGCGTCCTGAAAGCGGCCTCGTCGCCTTTGGCGGCAAGCCCATCGGCTAGCACGGCAACGCTGGCGCCCGGCAGGCGCTCCAACGCTGCGGCGACGCGGGCGTAGACGGCGGGCCTGTCGGTAGGAATCGGTCGCGGCTTGGCGGCGCGCAGGTGATCGAGCGCGCCCGAAGCGTCGAAAGGGCCGATCTCGGCATTGGGCTTCTCGGCGGTGAAGGCGATCACGACCGGCACGCCGTTCGAACCGGCGTCGGCGATCAGCCGCTCGGCGGTGGCGACGCGCTTGTTCCAGTCGGCGGCGCTCGCCCAGCCATTGTCGACGACAAGCGCCAGGGCAGCACCTTCCGCCGGCAGTTTTTCGCGCGGGTTGAAGACCGGCTCGGCCAGCGCCATCACAATGAGCGCCGCCATCAGCAACCGAAGCAGCGTCAGCCACCACGGGCTTTGCTGCGGGGTTTCTTCGCGCCTCAGGACCCGTGCGAGGATTCTCAGCGGCGGAAAAACTTCCGTTTGCGGCCTGGGCGGGGTGAGCCGCAGCAGCCACCAGATCACCGGCAGGGCCAGAAGGCCCCACAGCACCATGGGCGCCCCGAACGAAAGCGGCAGCCAGCTCATGCGACCGCCCTTCCGAAATTGGTGCCGTCGGCGGTCATCGCCAGGTGGACGCGCACCAGCGCCTCGGAGGCGAGGCGGTCGGTGTGGTTGACGGTGTAGCTCCAGCCGAGACGCTTGCACCAGGCGGCCAGTTCGTCGCGGCGGGCTCGGTATAGCAGGCGATATTCCTCGGCCAGTATCTCGGCGCGGCCGGCGGTCAGCTTGTCGTCGGTCTCGGGGTCGGTGAACTCGGTGCGGCCGGCGTAGGGGAAGGTTTCTTCGGCCGGGTCGGCCACCTCGATCAGATGCGCGCGCACGCCGTGGCGGGCGAGCACGTCGAGCCAGGCCATGGTTTCCTCGACCGGATCGAGGAAATCACTGACCAGCACGATGTCGCAGAAGCGGCGGATGGCCGACAGATCGGGCTTGGCCGGAAGCGCGGCGGCGTGGCTGAGCTGGGCGGCGATCCGCTCGGCGCCGTTGCGGGCGGTGAACGGATCCGTCAGGCCCGGCCAGGCGATGCGCTCGCCGCTGCGCGACAAGAGCTCGGCCAAGGCGAGCGCCAGCACCAGCGCGCGCGATTGCTTGGAGACGCTTGCCGCGGCGGATTTGTAGAGCATGGAAGGCGAGGGGTCGGCCCAGAGCCAGACGGTGTGCGCGGCTTCCCATTCGCGGTCGCGCACATAAGTATGGTCGTCTCTCGCGGAGCGGCGCCAGTCGATGCGCGAGGAATCCCCTTCGACATAGGGCCGGAACTGCCAGAAATTCTCGCCGATGCCGCGCTTGCGACGGCCATGCCAGCCGGCGATCACCGTATTGACGATACGGCGCGCCTCGACCAACAGGTCCGGCACCAGTGAAGCCCGCAACCGGCCACGGGCGAGCGCGTCGCGCGTCGCAACCGGTGCCTGGACCTCGCCTATTCGACCCATCAGATGCCTTTTGCCAGCTTCGCCACCACGTCGCGCACGGAAGTGCCTTCGGCGCGGGCGGCGAAAGTCAGCGCCATGCGATGCTGCAGCACCGGTTCGGCCAAGGCGCGAACGTCGTCGACCGAAGGCGCCAACCTGCCATCATATAGGGCGCGGGCGCGGGCGCACAGGGTGAGCGCCTGACTGGCGCGCGGTCCCGGCCCCCAGGCGACATGCTTGTCGGTCTCGGCATTGCCCTGGCCGGGCCGGGCCGAACGCACCAGCTTGAGGATCGCCTCGACGACGCTTTCCGGCACCGGCATGCGGCGGATCAGTGTCTGGATTTCCCTCAGCCTGGCCGGCTGCAGCACATTGTCGGCCTTGGCTTCGTCGACGCCGGTGGTTTCGAGCAGGATACGGCGTTCCGCCTCAATCTCGGGATAAAGGATGTCGACCTGCATCAGAAAGCGGTCGAGCTGAGCCTCCGGCAGCGGGTAGGTGCCTTCCTGTTCCAGCGGGTTCTGCGTCGCCAGCACGTGGAAGGGCGCGGGCAGGTCGTGGCGGGCGCCGGCGATGGTGACGTGATATTCCTGCATGGCCTGCAGCAGCGCCGATTGTGTGCGCGGCGAAGCGCGGTTGATCTCGTCGGCCATCAGCAATTGCGTGAAGATCGGCCCGGAAATGAAGCGGAAGGAGCGCTTGCCGAACTCGTCCTGTTCCATCACCTCGGAACCGAGGATGTCCGACGGCATCAGGTCGGGCGTAAACTGGACGCGGCGCGAATCGAGGCCGAGCACGATGCCTAGTGTCTCGACCAGCTTGGTCTTGGCGAGGCCCGGCACGCCGACCAGCAGCGCATGACCGCCGGCCAGCAGAGCCACCAGCGTGCGCTCGACGACCGCCTCCTGGCCGAAGATCACCCTGCCGACCGCGTCGCGGATCCTGGAGATATCGGCCAGCGCCTTTTCGGCTTCCTCGATCATCGCTTTTTCGCTGATCGGGCTTTCCTTGATCATCACGCTCATGCCGTTCGATCCTTGTGGTTGGAAATGCCGGCCTGCACTCTCGATGCCGCAGAATGCCGCGATTCGGCCTCACCTGGCGCCTGTAATTGAACTTAAATCACAGACTCGGGCGGACAAGGCTGACAATCGGGACAACAGTGACTATTTCGTGACCATGGCCGAACGCAGCGAACATCGTGAACAAACGCCCGACGAACAGAGCGCTGGCGAGCACAGCTTGAGCAAACAGAGCCTGATCGGCGCCACAGAGGCGCGCGGCCTGGAGGCGCTGATCTCCCGCGCGGCCCGGGCCGGCAAGGGGCCGGCGCCGGTCGAGCGCTGGAATCCGGATTTCTGTGGCGATCTCGACATGGAGATCAAGGCTGACGGGACCTGGTTCTATCTCGGCACGCCGATCGGCCGCATGCCGCTGGTGCAGCTCTTTTCCAGCGTGTTGCGCAAGGATGACGACGGCAAGACCTATCTGGTGACGCCGGTCGAGCGGGTTGGGATCCGCGTCGTCGACGCGCCCTTCATCGCCGTCGAAATGAACGTGTCCGGGAGCGGGAACGACCAGGTTGTCACCTTCCGCACGAATGTCGGCGATGTCGTCGCCGCCGGCCCCGGCCATGCGCTGCGCTTCGTCGACGAGGACGAAACCGGCGGACTGAAACCCTATGTGCTGGTGCGCGGACGACTGGAAGCGCTGGTGGCGCGTCCGGTGATGTATGAGTTGGTCGAGCATGGCGAGGAGATCGACATCGGCGGCAAGGCGATGTTCGCCATTCGCTCGGGCGGAGAGGTCTATCCGATCATGCCGGCCGAGAAACTGAAGCGGCTGAGCGCGTGATGGACCAGGTGACGCCGGCGGCGTTTTCGGTCGCGGATTTTCGGGCGCGCGTCGCGGCGCAAGCGGCGATCGTTCCCGGCGACGAATTCGGCGATCATCGCTTCAATCCCGGCCATCCCAGGCTCAAACATATCAAGCCGCTGCGCGACGCGGCGGTGCTGATTCCCGTGGTCGACCGCGCCGAGGGCGCCATGGTGCTCCTCACCAAGCGCGCCGAGAAGCTGCGCAGCCATTCCGGCCAGGTGGCCTTTCCAGGCGGCACCATCGATGCGACCGATGCAAGCCCCGAGGCAACCGCTTTGCGCGAGACCTTCGAGGAGATCGGCCTCGAACGGGATTTCGTCGAGATCATCGGCCGCATGCCCGACTACGTCGCCGGCAGCGGCTACCGCATCGTGCCGGTGCTTGCCATCGTGCGCCAGGGTTTTTCGTTGACGCTCAATGTCGATGAGGTCGATGCGGCTTTCGAGGTGCCCCTGAGTTTCCTGATGGATCCGGCCAACCACGCGCGCGACAGCCGCATGTGGAACGAGCTCGAATGGTTCTTCTACGAGATGCCCTATGGCGGCCAGCGTATCTGGGGCGTCACCGCCGGCATCATCCGCACGCTCTATGAAAGGCTTTATGGTTGACCGCTGAGGCGTCACTCTCGGGCAGGGCCGATTGGCTGGCCGACAAGCATCTGCAGAAGCTTCTTGCCGCGCTGAAGCAGGGCGGCGAGGAAGCGCGCGTCGCCGGCGGCGCGGTGCGCAATGCGCTGATCGGCCAGCCGGTCGCCGACATCGACATCGCCGCGACCACCGTGCCCGAGGAAACGGTCCGGCGCGCGGAGGCGGCCGGTTTCAAGACGGTGCCGACAGGCATTGAGCATGGCACGATCACGGTGATCGCCGGCGGCAAGCCTTATGAGGTGACGACGCTCAGGGCCGATGTCGAGACCGACGGCCGGCGGGCAAAGGTGAGCTTCGGGCGCGATTGGAAAGCGGACGCCGAGCGGCGCGACTTCACCATCAACGCGCTCTATGCCGAAGCGGACGGCACGGTCGTCGATCTCGTCGGCGGCGTCGCCGATATAGAGGCGCGGCGGCTGCGTTTCATCGGCGACGCGGAGGCGCGCATCCGCGAGGATTATCTGCGCATCCTGCGCTTTTTCCGTTTCTTTGCCTGGTATGGCGACGGACGGCCGGACGCGGAAGGGCTGAAGGCCTGTGCCAGGCTGAAGGACGGACTTGCCCGGCTTTCGGCCGAACGCGTCTGGTCCGAGCTGAAGAAGCTGCTGTCGGCTCCAGATCCCTCGCGCGCGCTCTTATGGATGCGCCAGGCAGGCGTGCTCACCGCCGTGCTGCCGGAAAGCGAGAAGTGGGGCATCGACGCCATCCATGGCCTGGTCAAAACTGGAAAAGATCTCGGCTGGGCCGCCGATCCTGTGCTGAGGCTGGAGGCGATCGTCCCGCCCGATGCCGTGCGCATGAAGACGCTTGGCGAGCGGCTGCGATTGTCGAACGACGAGGCCGGCCGCCTGCGGCATTGGGCACTGACCATCGCGCCGGATGCCAAGGCGACGGAGACCGAGCTGGCCAAGAAACTCTATTACGGCGACCGCAACGGCTATATCGACCGCATTCGGCTGGCGCTTGCCGCCGCGCGGACACGCGCAGTCGAGGACAATCAGGCGATGATGGAAGCCGGCGGCTTTTCACGCCTGCTCAATTTCACGCTGAAATGGGAAAAGCCGGTGTTTCCGATAAAAGGCGCCGACCTGACCGCGCTTGGCGCGTCGCCAGGACCGAAGCTCGGCGCCACGCTGAAGAACCTCGAGAAGGAATGGGTCGAGTCCGGCTTCACCCTGGAACGCGGCGCGCTGGTGGAACGCGCCGCGCAGGCGCTGGAGAGCTAGACGGGCCGGAACGGCCGGTGCCTGTCAGTGTATGGCCACAGGAGCGAGAGCGCGCGAGAGACTTGCTTCGCCCTTGCCGTAGACGGACGGGTCGTAATTGGCCAGCGTGTCGGTGCGGGCCGTATTGAGCAGGTCGTTGGTGATCTGGACGGGCGTCGCCTTGGTGAACTTGCTGCCGATGATCGCAGCATAGCCGGAGATGATCGGCGCGGCAAAAGACGTTCCGTAGAGCCCGGTCTTGTCACCCTCGACGCCGACCACCAGGAAGTGGCTCTGCACAGCCTGGTCGGAGCCGGCATAATTGGAATACCAGGCGAGCTGGGCCTTGTTGGCTGTGGTTCCGTTCGTCGACAGCGCGCCGACGAAGATCGCGGTCGGTTTGCCGATCAAAGCAAGGTCGAGATAGTCCTGCTGGCCACCAGTGACCCCGCCAACAGCGACCGCGTCGTTGCCGGCCGCCTTCGAAACGATGGCCGAACCCTTAGTGGCGTAGGAGATGATCGAGGACTCCTCTGGAGCCCACCAGATCTGGTTCGCGCTGTAGCCCGCGGTTGTATACATGCCGTAGCTCAGGTTCAGCACATTAAGGCCGCGTGGCAGCGAAACGGCCGTGCCGGTCGAGAAATCCTTGGAGCGGATGGTCGCGGCGGGAGCAATCATGCTTGCTTCCTCGCGCGTCCATTCGCCGTGTCGCTGGGTCTGCACGCCGATCCCGAAATTGCCGGAAAAGCGCGAGGTGCTGCTGAAGTCGTCGACCATCGTGATGGTGACGCCCTTGCCCTTGTAGCCGGCGGCCCATGCCGCGCCGACGTCGGGGCTCATCCAGTTCTGTACCGTTTGCGTCGTGCGCGCGACCGGTATCTTTGCGCTCACGCAGATGGAGCCGCCGCCATGGCAGAGCGCCGCCGTCTCGTCCGCGCCGAGGCCCTCCTGCGCCGAGGCAATGGGGGCCGAAAGGATGGCAAGGGCGGCAAGGAGGCCGAATTTCAGGTGACCAGCAGACATGTTCCAACTCCAGCCAACAAGAACCAGGACGGGCGATCGCGCGTTTCGGGACGAGATGGACTTTTCATTCGCGGCTCCCGGCGATCAGAAAGTGAGACGATAATTCAGCCAAAGATGCATGCTCTCGGGCTTGGCGCTAACCAGATATTTCAGGGTTTCCTGCGGCGCCATCTCACCGGCCGCGAGCCGGCAATTGACACTGTAGGAGCCCAGATCCCCGTAGTCGGCCAGGCAAGGTTTCTCGGTGAGGTTTCCGCCGATGATCGACGTTACGGACAGCGACAGGGTGCTGTTCGGATTCGGATGCGTCTGGGTGAGGAAACCGAGCTTCAGGCTGGGCCCGATGCTGTATTTGTCGCCTTGTTCGCCGGTCCCGAACCCCCAAAGGATGCCGGTGTTTTCGGTAACCTGGGTGAGCAGGTCGACATGCATGTCTACCCAGTTCGTGTGGTACCATTGGTTGAACGAGACCCAGCTTCCATTCTGCAGCTCATAGCCGCCACCGCCGAGGCCTCGGGCACGGTCGCTCAGCGGCGACCCCTGATGCATGCCGATCAGCGAGGTGGTCATCATTTCCTGGGCGGCCGCGGGAGACGCGCCGAGACATGCGCACAGCAGCAGCGCCGCCTCGCACGATGTGCTCCTCTTGCCGGATCGTTCGCGCATGCGCGAAACACCTCGCCCCACCGATCCGGTCAGCGCCTTGGGTGGCGGCGAGTTTCTCGGCCAGCCCTGCAGCCGGATCATTTGCCCGACGGTGGCACGAATTCCGTTACCGCAAACTTAAATGAGATGACTCGAATATAAGTATCTGTTTGAAATGCCTGGCCGGTCCGGACCTTCCGGGATCGACTCAGGCAAATTGGTTCGCAACTCGCGATGGAACATGCTCAGGCCCTGAGCCGTCCTGATTTCGCTGCCGGTCGATCTGTTCGAAGGTGAGAAGTCCCTCAGGCCGCGTCGCGAACCTTCTGGATGCGGGAGCGTATCGCCTCGATCATCGTCTCGCGGATGACGGTCTCGCCATGCGTCTCGCGCATGTGCTCGACGGCACGGCGCATCACCTCGGCTTCTTCCTCGGCGCGCGTATGCCAGTCGCAGCCGGGGACAAGCGACCCGCATTGGAATTCCTTCATGGGACTTTCCTTTCCTCGTTCTGCTGGAAAACCATAACACATGCGACCGGTTTCGGTTGCATCGCAGCCCGCGGCAGACTGCTTTTCTCTCCAAAAAAGGAAGGCGGAGCAGTGCTGCCCCGCCTTCCTTGCCGCCTGAGAACTCGATCTGCCTTTGACGGGCAGGCCTTCACTTCATGATCTTGACGGCCTCGGCAATCTTGTTCTTGCCGCTCATGTCCCAGGAGACGCGAACCTTCTCGCCGGCCTGGATGCCGGGATCCTTGAAGGCCTTGGACAGCTTGAAAGTGGATCCGTCGTCCAGAACAAGGCTCATGGCCGTTCCGTCAAAGCTCTTGACGGTGCCGGTGGTGTGCTTGACCGCTGCGAACGCGGCGCCGCCGGAGGCGAGAAGGGCGGCGGTAGCTGCGGTCACGATAAGCTTGCGCATGGCGTGCTCTCCTGGAATGCGGGTGCCCGATTCGGCGAGGCACCTCTCGTGATCAGGGTCGTCAAGTCGCGCCGGCTCACGGCCGGAGGGAGACGAGATGATCTCGCTTCGACCGCCGGCGCTTCCCGACCCGGCGATCTTAAATAGCTCAATTTTTTCAAAAGCATATTAGACGAAAAAGATATCGTCCCTGCCACATTGCCGGCCAAGATTCGGCGAATTGGACAGCAATGCGGCCGTCGCCGCGCTCACCGGATCGTTACGGCCATTTTACCTCGGGCGGCAGGCTGGACAGGATCGAGGCGACATTGCCGCCGGTTTTCAGGCCGAAGATGGTGCCGCGATCGTGAAGCAAGTTGAATTCGACGTAGCGGCCGCGCCGGATGAGCTGTTCGTCGCGCTCGCCGTCGGTCCAGTTCTGGTTGAAGTTGCCTCGAACCAGATGGGCATAGACGACGAGGAAGGAGCGGCCGACGTCCTGGACGAAATTGAGATCGGCCTCCCAGCCGCCCCTGTCCTCGTCAGAATGCAGCCAGTCGAAGAAGATGCCGCCGATGCCGCGCGGCTCGTTGCGGTGCGGCAGGAAGAAATACTCGTCGCACCAGGATTTGAATTTGGGATAGTCGGCGACGGCGGCGTTCTTCTCGCAGGCGAACTGCATGGCGCGATGGAAGGCGATCGTGTCGGGATCGTCCTGGGTGCGGCGGCGGTCGAGCACCGGCGTCAGATCGGCGCCGCCACCGAACCACTGGCGCGTGGTGACGACCATGCGGGTATTCATGTGCACGGCCGGCACGTTGGGGTTCCAGGGGTGGGCAATCAACGAGATGCCGCTCGCCCAGAAGCGCGGGTCTTCCTCGGCGCCGGGAATCTGCTTCCTGAACTCGGGCGAGAATTCGCCGTGGACGGTCGAGGTGTGGACGCCGACCTTCTCGAAGACGCGGCCGCGCATCATCGACATGGTGCCGCCGCCGCCGCGGCCCTCGTCGCGCTCCCAGGGGGTCTTCTCGAAATGGCCGGGCGACCATGACGCTTGCGGGCCGGTGAGTTCCTGCTCGATCTGCTCGAAAGTGGCGCAGATGCGCTCGCGCAAGGCCTCGAACCACAGACGTGCCTTCATCTTCTTCTGCTCGATGTCGGCCGGCAGGCCCACGGGAAGGTCAGGTCTTTCCAATTCGGTCTCCAGTCGCAGGCGCGCTTGCCTGACAAATGACTCGTCTTTTCAGGGCGCGATCCCTAATCTCTTGAGAGGAAGGGTCAAGTCCTGTCTGACCAAGGTGCAAGGGAGTTCCTTCGTGCGCACCCCGGCAAGACCGCCGCTGGATGGCTTACGCAAGAGGCTGGAGCGCTCACGGGCTGAGCGCGAAAACCAGCCGCGCGACGGTTTCCTGCGCGAAACCTTCGTGCTGCCGCGCCCGGATGCGCGCCTGAAGGCCAAGGAGTGGTTCGAGCGTTTTCCGAAACAGGCCTACTGGACCGAGATCGAAAGCTGGTTCGAACGCCCGGGCGACGTGATCGAGTTTACCATGCGGCGGCTGCCGGCGGCCGATTAAGGTGCATTGATATTCAGGTGATGCCGGCCTGCAAATGGCGGCTTCCTGCGCTTCCGGTGCTCACGTACTTTAAGTACGCTCCGCTCCGGTTCTCGGAAGCCACCATTTTCGACTCGGCCTGACCTGAATCTCAATGCACCTTGGCGACAGACTGTCAGCGCACCGCCAGCCGTCTCGCCCCCGTCCCCTCCTTGGCCAGCCGATCTTCCTTGTTCCTCAGCGGGCATTTGTCGATCGACATGCAGCCGCAGCCGATGCAATCGGTCAGGCCGTCGCGCAATTTCTTGAGCTGGGCGATCTTCTGGTCGAGCTCGTCGCGCCAGGCTGTCGAAAGCAGGTTCCAGTCCTCGCGGTTCGGTGTGCGCTCTTCCGGCAGCGACTGGAACGCCCGGGCGATGTCGGCAAGCGAGATGCCGACCTCCTGGGCGACGCGGATGATCGCCACGCGCCGAAGCACGTCGCGGCTGTAGCGCCGCTGGTTGCCGGAGGTGCGGTGGCTGCGGATCAGGCCGCGCGCCTCGTAGAAATGCAGCGCCGATACCGCAACGCCGCTGCGAACGGCCACCTGGCCGACCGTCAATTCCCTTGCCGGGGCCATCTCGATTTTTCCGCTTGACCTCAAGTTAACTTGAGCTTGTAGCCAAGAAATGTCGATAGGGCAATTGCAGGAGAAGGCGATGTGCGCCTGGGTGAGAATGACGCCGCGAGTGGAGCCTGCGCGCGGCAATGAAGAGGGGTTCGGGGTTCTAGCCGAGCTGGCGCAGCGCTTCGCCCGCGACCACAGCGACGGACAGCGCGACATTGATGCTGCGCGCGCCGGGCCGCATCGGGATGGTCAGTCGCGCGTCGGCCGCCTGGTGGACCTGGTCCGGCACGCCGGCGGATTCGCGGCCGAACAGAAGGATGTCGCCGGCAGCGAAAGCAAAGTCGGCGTAGGCGGCCGTGGTCTTGGTGGTGAGCAGCACGAGGCGGCGCGCGTTGGTCTTTCGCCACTCCTCGAAGGCGTGCCAGTCGGCATGACGGGAAAGCGCCGCCATTTCGAGGTAGTCCATGCCGGCGCGTTTCAGCGCTCGGTCGGAGAGCGGGAAACCAGCCGGCTCGATATCGACGCCGATACCGAGGCAGGCGGCAAAGCGCAGGATTGTCCCGGTGTTGCCGGCGATGTCCGGCTGGTAGAGCGCGATGCGGAGACGACCGTTCATTTCCGTATCCTGCTAATAAGTGGCAGATCGGCCACAGGCGCCTGCGGCTTTCGGCGATTTCTGGACTGGCAGGTGGCCATTTTCTGCGAAGTCGAGTATATGCTCACCATCGTCAACCCGAACCGAAGGAGGGGGACCACATGATGACCATGCACTTCCAGCTCCTCTCCGGGGCACCCCTATGCCCACCGGCGGTTTCGGTACGACGATTCTTCTGACACTTTAAGTCCTCATCGCACCGATTCCCGCCGAACCCAGTTTCGGCCTTCGAAGGAATCTTGCGATGTTTTTCAAACTGCCAAAGGGGCGCCGCGCCCCAGCTGAGCGTGTCGGGACCGACGCTGGTCGTGTCCCGGCCGATTCGATCCGCGCCTTCGGCCGAATGCCGATGGTCGAGGCCGCATCACCCTTTTTAACGCATTTGCATATGGAGGACGGGCCGATGTTCGATCCCTACAAGATACCTGGTTCAAGAAGCCTGCATGAACGCAAGGTGGCTACCTGGGCGCTGCTGATCGGCGAGACCTATTCGTCGGCCGTGCATGCCGAGGAACGGCGCAGGCCGCATCGCGGCATGCTGCCGGACGTCGATTTCTCGCGCGCGGTGCCCGATCACAGCCGGCCCACGCTTGTGCGCCGGATCATCCGCCTGATCCGGCCGGGCGACAGGAGCAGGGCTGGTTCCGCCCTTTCGTCCGGACGTTCCGGGCCGTCAGGGACGTCAAACGAGCCTGTCGGCGAAATGCCGGCGAAACCCTATATTGCGCGGGACAGGGCCGGCGATGCGGATGATTCCGTATCGCCGGCCCGCAATGCCGCGCGGCCGCAAAGCCTTGCCCATCAATCCCGCGCCGCGTGAGCGCATAGATAAGTCGAGTGCCTGGAATGTTCCGCTGGTTTGAAAACAGGCTCGATCCGTTTCCCGCCGCGGAGCCGGTCGAGCCGCCGAAGACGCTGATCGCCTTCTGCGTGCATTACACGCGCGGCGCCTGGCCCTACATCATCCTCGACGCGGTGCTGGTGACGGCGATCGCCTTTACCGAAGTCTGGATGTTCGGGTTCCTCGGCCGCATCGTCGACTGGCTGTCGGCGCAAAACCGCGAAACCTTCCTGCAGACCGAGAGCTGGAAGCTCGCCGGCATGGCTTTCGTCGTGCTGTTCGCGCTGCCGGGCACGGTATGGCTGCATTCGCTCCTCAACCAGCAGACGCTGATGGGCAATTATCCCATGCGCATCCGCTGGCAGGTGCACCGCTATCTGCTCAAGCAGTCGATGGCCTTCTATCAGGACGAGTTCGCCGGCCGCATCGCCACCAAGCTGATGCAGACCGCGCTCGCCGTGCGCGAATGCGTGATCAAGCTGATCGACGTGCTGAATTACGTCGTCGTCTACTTCCTCGGCATGCTGTTCATCGTCGGCTCGGCCGACTGGCGGTTGGCGGCGCCGCTCGCCGTATGGCTGGCCGGCTATATCGGTCTGCTGCGCTTTTTCATTCCGCGGCTTGGCAAGGTCGGCGAGGAGCAGGCCAATGCGCGTTCGACCATGACCGGCCGCGTCGTCGACAGCTACACCAACATCCAGACGGTGAAGCTGTTTTCGCATGCGCGGCGCGAGGCGACCTTCGCGAGGGAAGGCATGGCGAGCTTCCTCGGCACCGTCTACCGCTCGATGCGGCTGGTGACGGTGCTCTATGGCTTGCTCTATATCCTGAATTCGCTGTTGCTGTTCTCGGTGACGGCGATCTCGCTGTGGCTTTGGCTCGGCCAGGCGGTGACGATCGGCGCGGTCGCCGTGGTCATCGGCCTGGTGCTGCGAATGTGGGGCATGTCGCAGTGGATCATGTGGGAAATGTCGGGCCTGTTCGAGAATATCGGCACGGTGCAGGACGGCATCCAGTCGATCTCACTGCCGCGTCTCGTCGAAGACCGGCCCGGCGCGAAGGACATCGCCGTCAGCCAGGGTGAAATCCGCTTTGACGACATCCGCTTCCACTACGGCAAGCAGAAGGGCGTCATCGAGAACCTGACGCTGACGGTAAAGCCCGGCGAGAAAGTCGGCATTGTCGGCCGCTCCGGCGCCGGCAAGTCGACGCTGGTCAACCTGTTGCTGCGCTTCTACGACCTGGAAAGCGGCAGGATCCTCGTTGACGGCCAGGAGATTGCGGCGGTGACGCAGGATTCTTTGCGCGCGCAGATCGGCATGGTCACGCAGGACACTTCGCTGCTGCACCGCTCGGTGAAGGAGAACATCCTCTATGGCCGGCCGGACGCGACCGACGAAATGCTCATCGAGGCGGCGCGCCGGGCGGAGGCGCTCGATTTCATCGGCGGGCTCTCGGACCATAACGGCCGCAAGGGATTCGATGCCCATGTCGGCGACCGCGGCGTCAAACTGTCCGGCGGCCAGCGGCAGCGCATCGCGATTGCCCGCGTCATGCTGAAGGACGCGCCGATCCTCATCCTCGACGAGGCGACGTCGGCGCTCGATTCGGAAGCCGAGGCGGCCATCCAGGAGAACCTCTACAAGCTGATGCAGGGAAAGACCGTCATCGCCATCGCGCACCGCCTGTCGACGATCGCGGCGATGGACAGGCTCGTCGTCATGGACGAGGGCCGCATCATCGAGGAAGGCTCGCATGAGGAGCTCGTCGCCAGGGGCGGGCTCTACGCCCAGCTCTGGCAACGCCAGTCCGGCGGCTTCCTGCTCGATGACGCGCCGGCTGAGCCCGATACCAAGTCGCTTCGATCCGAGATGGCTGCGGAGTAACGCGATCGCGATTGCAGCAACTCCGTCCGGAATTGCGCAAAACAAAGACTTGGAGCGGCCCGGCGGTTCTGTGAGCCGTCGAGCCGCTCCGGCATCAAGGTTACGGCGATTGCGGGGAATCGATACCGGGCGTAACCACGACCTCGCCAGAGGCCTGCTGGCGACCAGATCGGTGCCGGCGGATTTCCGGCGCGATGAGAGAAAAATGTTCGACCGCATCTTCACCTGGTTCGAAAGCCGTTATTCGCCGGTGGCGCTGGCCGACGACAGGCAGCCGCCAATGGGGCTTTGGCGGTTCTACTGGTATTTCATAAGACAGTTTCGCGCCGCCTATCGGCTGCGCATGATCATCGTTGCCCTCGCGGCGGTAGTGGACGCGATGCTGCCGATTTTCGTCGGCCTGATCGTCGGCCTGCTCTCCAGCACCAAGCCAGGCGATTTCTTCGCTGCGCACATGCCGTTGCTCGTCATGATGGCGATCGTCGTGCTGCTGCGTCCGCTGTCGATGGTTGTCGATGGTCTCATCCGCAATCACGCCATCGCGCCGAACCTCATCGATCTTATCCGCTGGCAGAGCCATTGGCACGTCGTGCGCCAGGACTGGTCGTTCTTCCAGAACGACTTCGCCGGCCGCATCGGAACCAAGGTCATGCAGAGCGGCGATTCGGTGGAGATGAGCGTCAACCTCACCGTCGATGCCGTCTGGTACGCGCTGGTGTTCGTCGCGGTCGCCATCGTCGTGCTGGCGCGGCTCGATACGCTGCTGCTGGCTGTGGTGGCGGTGTGGCTGGTGTTCTACTGCCTCATCTTCTGGTCCGCGATGCCCAGGATCACGCAGCGTTCGTCCCAACTGTCGGAGCGGTGGTCGCAGGTGAGCGGCCGCATGGTCGACAGCTACACCAACATCCTGACGCTCAAGACGTTCTCGACCGGCGAGCACGAAGACAAATATGTCTCGCAGGCGGTGGTCGAGCATGCCGACACGTTTTACCAGCTGATGCGCGTTTTCACGCTGATGTGGTCGGCCCTGTTCGTCCTCAACGCGGCGCTGCTCATCGCCATAAGCTGGCTGGCGCTGGCCGGCTGGAACGCGGGGACCATGACTACGGCAGCCGTGGCGACCGCGATACCGTTCGCGCTGCAGATCGCCAATATCTCCGGCAGGATCCTCGATGTCGGCGCCAACGTTTTCCGGCAGATCGGCGTTGCCAGCAATTCGATGACGACGATCGCGCGTCCCATCACCATGCAGGACCAGCCTGACGCACCGGCCCTCGCCGTGACCGCCGGCGGCATCGAGTTCGACCGGGTGAATTTCAACTACTGGCGCAAGGACGGCAAAGGCGGCGTCATCGACAATCTGTCGCTGAAGATCGCGCCGGGCGAGCGGGTCGGCCTGATCGGTCGCTCCGGGGCCGGCAAGTCGACGCTGGTCAATCTCGTGCTGCGGCTGTTCGACGTGCAGGACGGCAAGGTGCTGATCGACGGACAGGACATCCGCCACGTCTCGCAAGAGAGCGTTCGCGCGGCGATCGGCTTCGTCAACCAGGACACGTCGCTCTTGCATCGATCCGTTCGCGAGAACCTCAAATATGGACGCCAGTCGGCCAGCGACGAGGCCATGTTCAGCGCCGCAAAAGCCGCTCAGGTCGATGATGTGATCGCGGCACTGACCGATCCGTATGGGCAGAGCGGCTATGAGGCGCTTGTCGGCGAACGCGGGGTGAAGCTGTCCGGCGGCCAGCGGCAACGCATCGCCATTGCCCGCGTCATGCTGAAGGACGCGCCGATCCTCATTCTCGACGAGGCCACGTCCGCGCTCGATTCGGAAGTGGAGGCCGCCATCCAGGAGAACCTCTATAAGCTCATGCAGGGCAAGACCGTCATCGCCATCGCCCACCGGCTGTCGACCATCGCGGCGATGGACAGGCTGGTGGTGATGGACAAGGGACGCATCGTCGAGGACGGCTCGCATGAGACCTTGATCGCCAAGGGTGGGCTCTATGCCCAGCTCTGGCGGCGCCAGTCGGGCGGTTTCCTGCTCGAGGAAAAGCAGGCCGCCGACGATCTGGCGGCGAAAGGTGAAGCCGCGGAATGATGAAAGGCGTCTATCGCTGGTTCGAGGGCTGGGTCTATCCGTTCCGCGAGCCCGTGAATCTTCGGCCACCCGCCAGCGTCGGCGGCTTCCTGTGGCACTATGTCGGGCAGGCCAAGCTCGCTTTCTTCGCCATGCTCATCATCGGCGGCATCGCGCCGCTGGTCGAGGCAGGCCTGTTCTATTTCGTCGGGAGGCTGGTCGATATCCTCGACCAGTTGCCCGGTGAGCGCAGCTGGCACGCGCTGTGGGCGGCCGCCGGTCCCGAGCTCCTGTTCATGGGCGCCGTGGTGCTGGTCATCCGCACTCTGGTGGTCGGCCTGTCGGCGCTGGTCGACGAGCAGACGATCACGCCCGGATTCTACAATCTGGTGCGCTGGCAGGCGCACCGGCACGTCTCGCGCCAGTCCTATGCCTTCTTCCAGAACGATTTCGCCGGCCGCATCGCGACAAAAGTCTGGCAGGCGGGGCAGGCGACCGGCGACCTGATGGAGAGCTTCATCGAGGTGGTCTGGTTCATGATCGTCTATACGGTGACGACGCTCGCGCTGGTCGCCGGTCTCGATCTGCGGCTGGCGGTGCTGGTGGTGATCTGGATCGCTGCCTTCGGCTGGCTGGCGAAACTCTATCTGCCGGCTATCCGCAAGCATGCCGAGGCGACGGCCGAGGCCGGTTCGATGATCACCGGCCGCATCGTCGATTCCTACTCGAACGTGCAGACGTTGAAGCTGTTTTCGGCCGACGGCGACGATCGCTATATCCGCAGCGGCTTCGGCATCTATCTCGACGCGCTGCGGCCGTTCACACGCCGGCTGACCGGCGTGCGCATGGCGCTGACCATGCTCTCCGGCATCATGATCACGGCGATCGCCGCGTTCGCCATCTATCTGTGGGTCGAAGGCTCGATCACGGTCGGCGCCGTCGCCTTCACGCTGTCGCTGGTGCTCAGGCTCAACATGCTGCTTGGAAGGCTGATGATGCAGCTCAACGGCATCCTGAGGAATCTCGGCGTGCTGGAGAATTCCAAGGCGCTGATCTCGCAGCCGCTCGGCCTGACCGACGCGCCGGACGCCAAGGAACTGGTCGTCGCCGGTGGCAGCATCGACGTCAGGAACGTCACCTTCCATTATGGCAAGGGGGCCGGCGTGCTCGACGGCATCGACCTCGTCGTGCATCCGGGCGAGAAGGTCGGGCTGGTCGGCCCGTCGGGCGCCGGCAAGACGACCTTGGCCAACCTGATCCTGCGCCTCTATGACCTCGAGGGCGGCCAGATCCTGATCGACGGCCAGGACATCGCGCATGTGACGCAGAACTCGCTGCGCAGCAATATCGGCGTGGTCAGCCAGGATACCGCACTTTTCCACCGCTCGCTGCGCGACAACATCAAGCTCGGCATGCCGGACGCGACCGATGCGCAGGTGATGGCCGCGGCCAGGAAAGCCGAGGCGCATGACTTCATCCTGGGGCTGCGCGACAACCGCGAGCGCTCCGGCTACGAGGCCTATGTCGGCGAGCGCGGCGTGAAGCTTTCCGGCGGCCAGCGGCAGCGCGTCGCCATCGCGCGCGTCTTCCTCAAGGATGCGCCGATCCTGATCCTCGACGAAGCAACCTCGGCGCTCGATTCCGACATCGAGGCGGCGATCCAGGAGAACCTGACCAGACTGATGGAGAACAAGACCGTGATCGCCATCGCGCACCGGCTGTCGACCATCGCAGCGCTCGACCGGCTGGTGGTGCTGGACGGCGGCCGCATCGTCGAACAGGGCACGCATGACGAGCTGGTGGCGCTTGACGGGCTCTATGCGCGGCTCTGGAAGCGGCAGTCCGGCGGCTTCCTGTTCAACGAGGAAAGCGCGCTGGAAGAGACGCGGCCAGCGGAGTAGAACGGCATCATGTCGGTACGCATGCCTATGAATTTCGGACGGTCAGGCGCGCAGGAAAGCGCGCTCGATCTGCTCGGCCACGAAATCCTCGCCGAGAAGGCCGCAGCGCTCGGCCGCGCCGGCCGGCGTGTCGAGGAAACCCTTGCCAGATTGCGCGAGAGCGGCGAGGGCGAGCATCGCAACCGGCTGCTTAAGGAGGCGGCAGCGGCCGTCCACGCCTATTTCATCCAGCGCGAGCTTTGCGGTTTGCGCAAGCATGACGCCGTGATCCGCGAATACGACATCCCGCGCGCGGTGCTGGTCAGGCTCGGCGCCAGCTAGGCGCCGATTTCCTGGCGAAAACGCGCCAATCGCGCAGCAAGGGCTCCGGGATTCTCGTCGGCGACGAAGTGGCCGCTACCCGGGATGATGTCGCCTTCGACATTGGATAGGCCTGCTGCCTTCAAGCCGTCGAGATAGTCGGCGATGTCGCCGGATTCGGCCGAGCCTCTGAGATAAAGAACCGGCGTGGCGATCGGCGTCGCGGATGGGTGGGAATTGACCTTGGCGTCCGCGGCAAAGGCGCGGTACCAGTCGAAGCCGGCCTTGAGGCTTTCCGGCCGCCAATAGGCCTTGGCATAGATGTCTCTGGCTTCCGCAGGGATCGCCGATTTTTCCTTCGAAAGAATATCGAAGAAGAAATCGAAATAGGCGCGCTCGTGGCCGCTCACCAGTATCTCCGGCAAGGCCGGGATCGCATGAAAGGCGAAATGCCAGATACGCGGGTTGCGGATGACATTTTGCCACGGCGCCACGCCGGGGATAACGACGTCCATGATCACCGCGCCGGACAAATTTTCGGGCTCGTCGCGCAACAGCGCGAAGACGATCTGGCCGCCGACGTCATGACCGGCGACGATGACCTGCCGCAAGCCGCAAACGGCGATCAGCCCCTTCATCAGTCTGGCCAGATATGCCTTTTCTCCGGTCTCGGGCGCGCCGTGTGAACCGCCGATGCCCGGCAAGTCCGGCGCGACCACGCGCTGGTCGCCGGCCAGCTCGTCGACGATTGCCTCAAAAGCATGGGAGCTTTGCGGCCAACCATGCAGCAGCAGAAGGCCCGGCGCATCGGGCGGCCCTGCGTCCCGGATCGCGATAGCCAGCCCCTCGACCTCAACGGTGCGCTGTCGCATGCTTCATCTCCATCGATGCCAGCTCGATGGAACTAGGCTGCAATCAGCGTTCGGACAGGCCCGGTCCGACGATCGGAAGAATCATTCCAACCATTCGGTGATGAAGTGGCCGTTCTCGTGTATGTCGGTGCTTTCGAGCGGGCCAGGCCCGAGATTGGTGAATTTGTGCGGCGTGTCGGGCGGCACGATCAGGATCTGGCCGGCCGTGGCCTTGATCTCCTGGTCGCCGATCGTGAACAGGCCGGTGCCGGAGCGGATGACGAAGATTTCCGCATAGGGGTGCTTGTGCAGGCGCGGGCCGCCGCCGACCGTCGGCTGATAGTTGAAGATCAGGCAGGAATTGGCGCCGAACTGGCCGCATTGCAGCTCGCCTTTCCAGCGGTCGGGGGCTTCGGCCCAGCTGTCGCGTTCAATGACATGCGCCATGACGCCAGAATAGACCGGGCCAGGAGCCGATGTCGAGGCGAACACCGGCTCGATTGACCCCGGATTTCCCGCTGTTTCACCCTGTCCGGCGGCCTGGCGGGGACGCGTCGGCCTGGGCCGCCGCGCATCCCCGCGACAATCTGCCCTTGTGGTCTCACCCCGCTGGACAAAAACGGGCCGCACGCATAAACCGAACTCCAAATGCCGGAGGAATTCGCTAGCCTGTTCGCCATGCGCTGTCGGGCAGGTGCGATTGAGCGGGGACAAGGCTCGGCCTCCGGTTAGGAAGAGGCGAAAGGATCAGGCACCCGTGAGCGCAACCGATATCCACGATCCCAACCGTCGCGATTTTCTCTACGTAGCCACCGGCATGGCCGCCGTTGTCGGCGCCGGAGCCGTCGCGTGGCCGTTCATCGACCAGATGCGCCCCGATGCCTCGACCCTGGCGCTGGCTTCGGTCGAGGTCGATGTTTCTTCACTGCAGCCCGGCAGCTCGCTGGTCGTCAAGTGGCGCGGCAAGCCGGTGGTGGTGCGCAACCGCACCGAAAAGGAAATGAAGGACGGCGCGGCCGTCAATCTCGCCGATCTCAAGGATCCGATCGCACGCAACGCCAACCTGCCGTCCGACGCGCCGGCGACCGACGCCAACCGCACCACGCCCGGCAAGGAAGCCTGGATGGTGATGGTGCAGGTCTGCACGCATCTCGGCTGCATCCCGCTCGGCCAGGAAGGCGATTTCGGCGGCTGGTTCTGCCCGTGCCACGGTTCGCAATACGACACCGCCGGCCGCATCCGCAAAGGCCCGGCGCCGGAGAACATGGCGATCCCGGTATTCAAGTTCATTTCCGATACCAAGATCCTTATCGGTTGAGGCAGGGGACATTTCGATGAGCGAGGGACACTCGACCTATACGCCCAAGACCGGTATCGAGCGCTGGTTCGACGCCCGCATGCCGCTGCCGCGGCTGGTCCATGACAGCTTCGTCGCCTATCCGGTGCCGCGCAACCTCAACTACATGTGGACGTTCGGCGGCATCCTGTCGATCATGCTGGCCGCGCAGATCCTGACCGGCATCGTGCTGGCGATGCACTACACCTCCGACACCAATCTCGCCTTCGATTCGGTCGAGAAGATCATGCGCGACGTGAATTCCGGATGGCTCTTGCGCTATCTCCATTCCAACGGCGCCTCATTCTTCTTCGTCGCCGTCTACATCCATATCTTCCGCGGCCTGTTCTACGGCTCCTACAAGGCGCCGCGCGAGCTCTTGTGGATCCTCGGCTGCATCATCTACCTCTTGATGATGGCCACCGGCTTCATGGGCTACGTGCTGCCTTGGGGCCAGATGAGCTTCTGGGGCGCTACCGTCATCACCGGCTTCTTCAGCGCCATTCCGCTGGTGGGGAACTGGATCCAGGAACTGCTGCTCGGCGGCTTCGCCGTCGACAATCCGACGCTGAACCGCTTCTTTGCGCTGCATTATCTGTTGCCGTTCATGATCGCCGGCGTGGTCGTGCTGCACATCTGGGCGCTGCATGTCGTGGGCCAGTCGAACCCGACCGGCATCGAGGTCAAGTCGAAGACCGATACCGTGGCCTTCACGCCCTACGCCACCATCAAGGACGCGTTCGGCATGATCGTGTTCCTGTTCGTCTTCGCCTATTTCGTCTTCTACCTGCCGAACTTTCTTGGCCATCCGGACAACTACACGGTCGCCAATCCGCTGAAGACGCCGGCTCACATCGTTCCGGAATGGTACTTCCTGCCGTTCTACGCGATCCTGCGCGCCATCACCTTCAACATCGGCCCGATCAACTCCAAGCTCGGCGGCGTGCTGTGCATGTTCGGCGCCATCGCCATGCTGTTCCTGGTGCCGTGGCTCGACACTTCCAAGGTGCGCTCGGCGGTCTATCGTCCATGGTACAAGCTGTTCTTCTGGCTGTTCGTAGCCGACGCCATCCTGCTCGGCTGGCTGGGCTCGCAGCCGGCGGAAGGCAGCTATGTGTTCATGGCGCAGATGGCGACGCTGTTCTACTTCGCCTTCTTCCTGGTCGTCATGCCGGTGCTCGGCCTGATCGAGACGCCGCGCAGGCTGCCGAACTCGATCACCGAGGCCGTGCTTGAAAAGAAAAAGGGCAGCGGGCATCCGGCACGCGCTACCGCCGCGCCGGAAATCACGGGCTGAGAATCTGAGGGGATTTTGGGTATGAAGAAGATTCTCACCTCGCTGGCGCTGCTTGGCTTGGTGGTCGCGGGCACCGCTGCCATCGCCGCCGAAGAGGAACACAACGCGGCCGCTCCGACGCATTTCCCGATCAACGAACCGAAGGAAATGAGCTGGAGCTTCGCCGGTCCGTTCGGCACCTATGACAAGGCGCAGCTGCAGCGCGGCCTGAAGGTCTACAAGGAAGTCTGCTCGGCCTGCCATTCGATGAACCTGGTGGCCTTCCGCACGCTGGAAGGGCTCGGCTATTCGGAGGCGCAGATCAAGACTTTGGCCGCCGAATACACCATCCATGACGGCCCGAACGATGCCGGCGACATGTTCGATCGTCCCGGCAAGCCGTCGGATCACTTCCCGGCGCCGTTCCCGAACGAGCAGGCCGCGGCATCCGCCAATGGCGGCGCCGCCCCGCCGGACATGTCGCTGCTTGCCAAGGCGCGCGGTGTCGAGCGCGGCTTCCCGCGCTTCATCTTCGACATCTTCACCCAGTATGCGCAGGGCGGCCCGGACTACATCCACTCGCTGCTCACCGGCTACGACCAGACGCCGCCGGCCGGCATGGTGATCCCGGAAGGCACGCACTACAACCCGTACTTCCTGTCCGGCGTGTCGCTGAAGATGCCGAAGCCGCTCTCGGACGGCCAGGTGACCTATGACGACGGCTCGCCGCAGACCGTCGACCAGTATGCCCGCGACGTCTCGGCCTTCCTGATGTTCGCGGCCGAGCCGCATCTCGAGGATCGCAAGAAGACAGGCTTCCGTGTCATGATATTCCTGCTGGTCTTCGGCGCATTGGTCTACATGACCAAGCGCAGGGTGTGGGCCGACGTGGCGCACTGAGGCGGCGTCGATCGCAAGAATTTTGAAAGGGCGCCACAAGGCGCCCTTTTGTATTTCGGCGCGCGCAAACCGGGGCGTGTCACATGACCGTCATCGCTCGTGGCGATCCTGCCTCGCACTCAGCAAAGGATCGCACCCATGAAAAGATATGCATCGCTCGCGGCGGGTTTCCTGCTGCTTGTCACCGGATATGTCGCCCATGCCGATGAGGCCCAGCCTTTCGTCACCAGCAAGGACATTGACCTGACGATGATCCTGCCGCCGCCACCGGCCAATGACTCGCCGGAAACCAAAGCCGAGCTCGGCGAGGTGCTGACGCTGCAGGTGACGCGCACGCCGGAAATGGAAAAGCGCGCCATCGCCGACGCCGAGGAGAATATCTGGCGCTTCGCCGACGTCATGGGCCCGAATTTCAACAAGGAGAAGCTGCCGAAGTTCAGTGCCTTCTTCGATCGCGTCGTGGCGACCGAAGGCGCCGTCGTCGATCCCGCCAAGGATGTCTGGAAGCGGCCGCGGCCGCATCAGCTCAGCGATCTGGTCAAGCCGGTCGTGAAGCTGTCGAGCTCCGGTTCCTGGCCGTCTGGCCATGCGACGGTCGGCACCATGATGGGCATCGTCCTTGCCGACATGGTCCCCGAAAAGCGCGCCGAGATCATGGCGCGCGCGGCCGAATTCGCCCACAACCGCGTGGTCGGCGGCATCCATTATCCGTCCGACATCGAGATGGGCAAGATCTCCGGCAGCGTGATCGCCGCGGTCCTGCTCAACCGTCCAGATTTCAAGGCCGAGTACGAAGTGGCGCGCTCCGAGCTGCGCTCGGATCTCGGCATGTAGCCGCTCGGTAGCGCCTGCTTTTCGAAGGGCGCCTTCGCGGGCGCCCTTTTTCATTATGGTCGAGGCCGATCGGTGCCGATCCTTTGCCGGATGTGCTTGTCTCTGGCGCGACATCGCGGTAGCCCTTGTCGGTCGCGTCGGGCAGCAAAGGCCGACGCCGCCAAATCCGACAGCCGGACACGCGGAAAGCCTCGATGAAATCCTCCCTCGAAGACACGCTGCTTGCGGCCATCCGCACCATTCCGGATTATCCCAAGCCCGGCATCCTGTTTCGCGACATCACCACGCTGCTTGGCGACGCGCGCGCCTTCCGCCGCGCCATCGACGAGCTGGTCCATCCCTATGCCGGATTGAAGATCGACAAGATCGCCGGCATCGAGGCGCGGGGCTTCATCCTCGGCGGCGCTGTGGCGCACCAGCTTTCGGCAGGGTTCGTGCCGATCCGCAAGAAAGGCAAGCTGCCCTACGAGACGGTGCGCGTCGCCTACAGCCTCGAATACGGCCTGGACGAGATGGAGATGCACAAGGACGGCGTCTCGCCGGGGGAGAAGGTGATCGTGGTCGACGACCTGATCGCCACCGGCGGCACGGCGGAAGCCGCGGTGAAGCTGCTGAGGCAAATCGGCGCCGACATCGTCGCGGCATGCTTCGTCATCGACTTGCCCGACCTCGGCGGCCGCCAGAAGCTGGAAGCGCTAGACGTGCCGGTGAGGACGTTGATCGGGTTCGAGGGGCATTGATCTTCCCCTTCTCCCCTTGGGGGAGAAGGTGTCGCCGAAGGCGACGGATGAGGGGTGTTCCAGGGAACGCCAACGTCGCACTTCGCTGGAACACCCCTCATCCGTCTCGGCGCTGCGCGCCGATCCACCTTCTCCCACAACAAGGGGAGAAGGAGAGGCGCTATCCCACCTTCACCAGAACGGCGCTGTCGAACTCAATCACCTTGTCGCCGGTCGAATCGAAACCTTCCGAACGCAGCGTCAGCAGGTTCCAGCCTGGGCGCCCGGCGAGCGGGCGGTGCGCCTGCGCGGTGCGCGTGAAAGTCACGGTCTCGCCGGCGTAGACCGGCTTCAGCCACTTCAAATTGCGGAAGCCGGGCGAGGGGCCGAATTCGGGCTGCGGACCTGGGCCTGTCCAGCGCACGCCCTCGGTCTCCATGCGCTTTTCGAGATTGTATTTCATCCAGGTGGCGGCAGTGTGCCAGCCTGAGGCGCAGAGCCCGCCAAGCACGCTCTTCTTCGCCGCCTCTTCATCGACGTGGAAGACCTGCGGATCGTATTTGTTGGCGAACGCCTTGATCTCGTCGGCTTCGAATTTATGCGAGCCGAGCGTGACGGTCTCGCCGATCAGGAAATACTCGTCCAGGGTCATGACAGGTCCGTTGCGGCATCACGCGCGAGGAACATGCCGGTGTTTTCGAGCTCGAAGACGCTTTCGCCGCGCTGGTTGACGAGCTCGCTGCGCATGGTGATCAAGCCGAGCTGCGGCCTCGATTTCGACTGGCGCTTGGAAAGTATGGTGAGCGTGCCGGTAAGCCTGTCGCCGGCCAGCACCGGCTTCTTCCATTTCACATGCTCGATGCCGGGCGAGCCCTGCGAGGTCGAATCGAGCAGGAAGGCGTCGCACAGCATGCGCATGAACATCGCACAGGTATGCCAGCCCGAAGCCGAAAGCCCGCCGAGGATGGTCGCCTTGCCGGCTTCCTCGTCGAGATGCATCGGCTGCGGATCGAACTCCGAGGCGAATTCGATGATCTCGGCGGCGCTTACGTCCTTGCTGCCGAGGTCGAGCGAGGCGCCCTCGGCGAAATCCTCATAGGCCCAGGTCTTTCCGGTCATGATCGGCAATCCGGTTGACGAACGCGATCCGCAAGGATCGGAAAACCCGGATGCCGGCCCAAGTCGATTTGGTCAAGTGATTTCTGGTAAGCCAGCCGTCGCCGGCCAAGTCCGTCAGAGCCAGCCGCGGCGGCGGAAATACCAGAAGGGCAGGATCGCCGAGACCACCATCAGGGCGATGGCGAAGGGGTAGCCGAACTCCCATTTGAGCTCGGGGATGATGTCGAAGTTCATGCCGTAGATCGAGGCGACCAGCGTCGGCGGCAGAAAGATGACGGCGGCGACCGAGAAGATCTTGATGATGGCGTTCTGCTCGATCGAGATCATGCCGAGCGTGGCGTCGAGCAGGAAGGAGATCTTCTGCGACAGGAAGGTGGCATGGTCGGCAAGCGAGAGCACGTCGCGCGACAGCGTCTTGATGCGGGCGCGTACATCCTTGCTCATCTTGGTCTGGTCAGCGACATGGGCGAGAAAGCCGGCCAGGCGCTGCAACGAGATCAGGCTGTCGCGGACCGAGGAAGCGATGTCCTCCTTGCGGCCGATGCCTTTGAGGAGCTCCTGGAAATCGCGATTGCGCTTCGAGGCCTTGGTCGAGCGCGCCTCGAAAATGTCGCGCGAGATCGTTTCCACCTCGCGGCCGGCGCGCTCGAGGATGTCGGCCAGGCGATCGACGATCGCCTCGAGGAGGCCGATCAGGATGGTGTCGCCGCTGGTGCAGCCGGTCGCCACCTTCTCGGCGCGCTGCGGGAAAGTCTTGAAGGCCTTGGGCTCATGATAGCGGATGGTGATCAGCCTCTTGCCGGCGAGCGCGAAGGTCACCGGCGACATCAAGGGATCGTCGGCCTCGGTCTGCGCCGGCAGCACGGCAGTCATGAAGTAGCCGCCGTCCTCGATATAGAGCCGGCTCGAAATCTCGATCTCTTCCATCTCCTCGCGGGTCGGGATGGCAATGCCCAGCCAGCTCTCGATGCGCGCCTCTTCCTCCTTGGTCGGGTTGAAAAGATCGGCCCAGACGATCCTGTCGCCGTCCGCAACAAGGTCCTCCGTGAGGCGCAGGCGATCATTGTCCACGACGAAGGTCTTTATCATCGCCGGGTCTCCCTGGAGATCAGGTGTTGAACTTGAACAGCATGATGTCGCCGTCCTGGACGACGTATTCCTTGCCCTCGTCGCGCGCCTTGCCGGCTTCCTTGGCGGCAGCCTCGCCGCCCAGCGTGACGAAGTCGTTGTAGGCGATCGTCTGGGCGCGGATGAAGCCGCGCTCGAAGTCGGTGTGGATGACGCCGGCCGCCTGCGGCGCCTTATCGCCCTTGTGGATCGTCCAGGCGCGCGTTTCCTTCGGCCCGACGGTGAAATAGGTGATCAGATGCAGGAGCTCGTAGCCGGCGCGGATCACCTTGTTGAGGCCCGGCTCATCGAGGCCGATCGAGGCAAGGAACTCCATTTCCTCCTCGTCTGAAAGCTGGGCGACTTCAGCCTCGATCGCCGCCGAGATCACAACCGTGCCGGCGCCCTGCGCGGCCGCCATCTTCTCCACCGCCCTGGTGTGCTCGTTGCCGGTGGCGGCGTCTGCCTCGGCGACGTTGCAGACATAGAGAACGGGATGCGAGGTGAGCAGGTTCAGCCCCTGCAGGATGCGCAGGTCCTCCGCGGCGATGCCGTTGAGCAGGAAGCGCGTCGGCTTGCCGGCTTGCAGAAGCTCGAGCGCGGCCTCCATCATGGGCAGGACGGCCATGGCTTCCTTGTCCTTGCCGGCGGCGCGCTTGCGGATCTGGGCGATGCGGCGCTCGAGGCTTTCGAGATCGGCGAGCATCAGCTCGGTCTCGACCGTCTCGGCGTCGGCGACAGGGTCGATACGGCCTTCGACATGGGTGATGTCGTCATCCTCGAAGCAGCGCAGCACGTGCACGATGGCGTCGACCTCGCGAATGTTGGCGAGGAACTGGTTGCCCAGCCCTTCGCCCTTGGAGGCGCCGCGCACCAGGCCGGCGATATCGACGAAGGAGATGCGGGTCGGGATGATCTCCTTCGACTTGCCGATCGCCGCGATCTTCTGCAGGCGTGGGTCGGGCACCGCCACCTCGCCGGTGTTCGGCTCGATGGTGCAGAAAGGATAGTTGGCGGCCTGCGCGGCGGCCGTCCTGGTCAGCGCGTTGAACAGCGTCGACTTGCCGACGTTGGGCAAGCCAACGATGCCACATTTGAAACCCATGTTCGTCCAATCCTGTCGGAAATTCGATTTTGGTGAGGGCTATGGGCGATAGGGGTGACGAACGTCAAGCCCCATGCCTCTATCGTGACAGGGCCTAAAGCGCGTCGCGATCTTTTAGATTCGCTCCCTGCGCTTTAGGCTTTTGATTTTGCGCATGTCTTTACCCCGAAACCGGTTCCCACTTTCGGGAGACATGCTTTAGTCCTTGCCAAAGAGCTTCTTCAGCATGGCAGCCATCGGGCCGCTTTCTGGGAGCTTTGCCGCTGGCTGCTGCGGGCGCGCCTGGCGGACATGGCTTTGCTGCTTCGGCGCCTTGGGCGGCGGGCGGTCGTCGTCGCCGGTCGGCACAAGCTTGTCGCGCAAGGCGAGCGTGACCCGGTTCATGAACGAGCTGTCGTCGCCCTTGGCGAGCAAGCCGGCAGCGTCGGCGATTGCGTCCAGCAGGACATCGAGCCACTCGCGGTCGGCCTTGGCGAAATCGCCAAGCACATGGCCGTGCACCATCTCCTTGACGCCGGGATGGCCGACGCCGATGCGCACCCGGCGAAAGGCGTTGCCGACATGCTGGTCGAGCGAGCGGATGCCGTTATGGCCGCCGGAGCCGCCGCCCACCTTGACCCGGAGCTTGCCGGCAGCAAGGTCGATCTCGTCGTAGAAGACGGTGAGGGCGGATGGCTCGAGCTTGTAGAAGCGCAGCGCTTCGCCGACTGACTGTCCGGAGAGATTCATGAAGGTCTGCGGCTTGATCAGCAGGATTTTTTCGCCGCCGAGCGTGCCTTCTGAGACCAGGCCCTGGAATTTTCTCGACCAGGGCGAAAAGGAATGGCGGCGGGCAATCGCGTCCGCCGCCATGAAGCCGACATTGTGCCGGTTGTTTTCGTATTTCGCGCCCGGATTGCCGAGGCCTGCAAAGACAAGCATCGCCGCCTCCAGACTTAGAGCACGATGCCGAAAAGTGGGAAGCGGTTTTCGGAAAACATCATGCTCTATTTCTTTGATTTAGAGCCGGATGAAATCATCCGGCTCGGAGAATTACTTCTCTTCGGCCTCCGGGGCCGCCGTCTCTTCCACAGCTTCCGTGGTCGCTTCCGTCTCCGGCTTCATCGCCGACGAGCCGGCAACGGTCGCGATGGTGAAATCGCGATCGGAGATGACCGGCTTGACGCCGGCCGGCAGCTTGACCGCCGAGATATGGATCGAATCGCCGATGTCGGTGCCGGTGAGATCGACGGTGATGAACTCCGGGATCGCGTTGGCCGGGCAGTGGAACTCGACTTCGTGACGAACGATGTTGAGCACGCCGCCGCGCTTGATGCCTGGCGACTTGTCTTCATTGATGAAGTGGACAGGCACGTCGACATTGACTTCGGTGTCCTTGCCGATGCGCAGGAAGTCGACATGGACAGGAAAATCCTTGACCGGGTCGAGCTGGAAATCCTTCGGCAGGACCTGGATC
Organism: Mesorhizobium sp. CA12; assembly: GCF_020165255.1. NCBI lineage: Bacteria > Pseudomonadati > Pseudomonadota > Alphaproteobacteria > Hyphomicrobiales > Phyllobacteriaceae > Mesorhizobium > Mesorhizobium sp. CA12. Next base: position 99,155 of record NZ_JAIUHT010000002.1, on the reverse strand, counting down.
TTCTTGCCGTCGACATCGATCGTGGCGATCGTGGTCAGAAACCCGCCGCCATGGATCTTGTAGAAGATGTCCTTGTAGTTGAGCGCAATCGCCAGGGGAGGCTGCTTGTCGCCATAGATAACTGCAGGCACTTTACCGTCGCGACGAACTGCACGGGCGGACCCCTTACCGACCTGTTCGCGCGCTTCGGCTTTCAGCTCATAAGCATCGTGGCTCATGGCATTTCCTTTCGCGTGTTGTGGAGCGTTCGCGGCCGGCAAACCCGTCCGTAAACGTCGAAAGCCGTCGCGGCCTTGCACGATCTGTCGATGCGTTTGGCGATCCAAAAGCGTCTAGGGGATCATGCAGGCCTGGCCGGCCTTCCTCCGCGTTGCCTCCAAGGGTGTCTACGCGGGTGGCGGCTCTATAGCGGAAGGCGGGCAAGGGTGCAAGCGGTTGGCCGGGCGGGTTGCGGGCGGTTTCCGGTGCCGAAAGGATAAACCGGAAATCCGATTTGCGGCAAATGTAGGAACGCGCAGTTCTCAGCCGTCCTGCGGCATCTGACCAGACCCAATGGGGACCGATATGAAGCTTCTATTCAGCCGCAATCCCAATCCTCGCCTCGCGGTCGCGACGGCGCGCCATCTCAAGGCGGAGATCGCGTTCGAGTTCGCATCGCCCATGGCGCCGGGGCAGGCCGAACGCTATCGCGCGCTGAACCCCAATCTGACCTTGCCGATCCTGGTCGGGCCGGGATGGAGCCTTTGGGAGACCGACGCCATCGCCTGCCGGCTTTCGCGCGAGACGCATTCGGATTTCTGGCGCGGCGGGCAGGACGAGCCGGACATGATCCGCTGGATCAGCTGGGGCAAGGAACGGTTCGCTTTCGCTTGCGACATGGTGCATTTCGAGCGTGGGACCAAGCAGCGCTATGGGCTTGGTCCTATCGACCGCGCGCTGGTCGAGGAGGGACTGAGGCAGTTCCACGCCGCCGCCGCGATCCTCGAGCCTGAGCTTGCCGGACGCGATTGGCTGGTCGGCAATTCCGTCTCCTATGCCGACTTCCGCATGGCGACGTTCCTGCCTTTCAACGATGCCGCCCGATTGCCGCTCGACGACTACCCGTCTATCCGCCGCTGGTATGGCCGGCTCGAGGCGATCGATGCCTGGCGCGACCCGTTCCAGGGACTTCAGGCGCCTCCACTGGCTCCGGTCAAGATCGAGGCCTGACCCGCATGGGCTGAACCAATCAACGCTTCTCCCGCGCAAACTCAATCCGTTTGCGCGGCGCGTTTTGAAATCTTCTCGCTCATTTAATTATACAAAATCTGTAGTCTTAATGAAGAAGTGTCCGCGAGGAGAGCCCGAACATGACAAAGAAGCTGGTGGTTGGATTTTCCGGCAATCTGACCCGTCCGTCAAAGACCAAGGCATTTATCACGCAGATCGCGGACGAAGCGGCTGGCCGCATCGGGGCGGCCTCGGCGGTCCATGACATTGAAGATCTCGGTCTATCGTTCCCGTCGGCACGGCGCATTTCCGATCTCGATCAAACGGCGCGCAATATCGTTGAGCAATTGCTCGGCGCCGACGTTCTGGTGGTGGGGTCGCCGACCTTCAAAGGCAGCTATACCGGACTTTTCAAGCACTTGTTCGATCTGCTCGATCCGTCGTCGCTGCGCGGCAAGCCGATCATTCTCGTTGCCACGGGCGGCGGCGAGCGCCATTCGCTGATCGTCGAGCATCAGCTGCGGCCGCTGTTCGGATTCTTCGAAGCGCTCACCATGCCGACCGCGATCTACGCTTCCGACAAGGATTTCACCGACGGCGTGCTGGTGTCGGAAGCTACCCAAGCCCGCGCCCGACAGGCCGTTGCCGAGGTTTTGCGCATCGTTGGCGAAACTCGCAGCGTCGGCCTCGCCGCCTGAATTCAGGCAGTCGTTTTGGAACCCGAAGGATCAGCCATGACCAGCTCCAGCACATCCAGACAGATCAAGCTCGGCGCCTTTCTGCCCGGCGGCGGCCAGCACGTCGCGGCTTGGCGCCATCCGGACGCGCCGGCCGATGGCGCCACCAATTTCGAGTTCCACAAGCAACTCGCACTGACCGCCGAGCGGGGTCTGTTCGACGCCTATTTCCTGGCTGACAATCTCACCATCGGCCTCGGCGCCCGTGAAGGCGGCAACGCCAAGATCGCCGGATTCGAGCCGGTGACGCTGTTTGCCGCGCTAGCGCCGCTGACCACGCATATCGGCTTCATCGCCACCGCCTCGACCACCTATGAAGAACCCTACACGCTCGCGCGCAAATTCGCCTCGCTCGATCTTTTGTCGAACGGGCGCGCCGGCTGGAACGTGGTGACGTCGGCCGGCGACGACACGGCGCGCAACTTCAATCGTGACGTCCAGCCCAATCATGCCGAGCGCTATGCGCGGGCGCATGAGCATGTCGAAACGGTCAAGGCGCTGTGGGACAGCTGGGAAGACGACGCCTTCATCCGCGACAAGAAGACGGGCCGTTTCTACGACAAGGACAAGCTGCATGACGTGAACCACAAGGGCGCGCATTTCAGCGTCAAGGGGCCGCTCAACGTGCCGCGTCCGGTGCAGGGTCATCCGGTGGTCGTGCAGGCGGGACAATCGGAGGACGGTCGCGGGCTCGCGGCGGCGTCGGCCGAGGTGATATTCACGGCGCATCAGAACCTTGCCTCGGCGCAGGAATTCTATCGCGACATCAAGGCGCGCGTCGCGGCGACCGGGCGCGATCCGGCGCAGGTGCTTATCATGCCGGGCGTGGCGCCCTTCGTCGGCCGCACCGAAGAGGAGGCCCGTGCCAAATACCAGCAGCTGAACGACCTGATCCTGCCGGAGGACGGCGTGGCGCTGCTCAACGGACTTGCCGGCCAGACGCTCGACCTCAGGGACTATCCACTGGACGGCCCGCTGCCGCCGAGCAGGGAGACCGAAGGCATGAAGAGCCGCCAGGCGCTGATCCGCCAGATCGCGGACGAGCATAATTTCACGATCCGCCAGCTCTATCAGTGGGTTGCGACCGCGCGCGGCCATTACACGGTGATCGGCAGTGCCGCCCAGGTCGCGGATCAGCTGGAGGAATGGTTCACAGGCGAGGCCGCCGACGGTTTCAACATCCTGCCGCCCTGGCTGCCCGGCGCGCTCGACGATTTCGTAGATCTGGTAATCCCGGAGCTGCAGCGTCGCGGCCTGTTCCGCACCGCTTACGAGGGCAGGACGCTGCGCGAAAATCTTGGCCTGAGGCGGCCACAGAACCCGTGGACGGCCGCGCGCTCGACCGTGCTCGCCGCCGAATGATTCCCGACGCGAGAGCAAGACGATGACTTTGCAGCATATCGAAAAGACGGTCGGTATCGGCCGGCATGAGGGTGGCAGCGGCACCGGCATGGAGCCGCTGCGCCTCCTGACGCGGACTTCGGCGCGAATCCTGTCGCGTTATGGCGTGCTGCTCAGCTTCCTCGTGTTCTGGCAGGTGGCAGCGAGCAGCGGCTGGGTCAATTCGGCCGTGCTGCCGCCGGTCGACACGATCGTCGCGGCGCTCTGGAAGGGTCTCATTGGCGGCAGCCTGCTTGGCGACATAGCCATCAGCCTGCAGCGTGCCGGCCTTGCATTCGCGGCGGCCGTCGTCGTCGCCATTCCGCTTGGCCTGGTCATGGGCCAGGCGCGTGCCGTGGAGACCCCGCTCGACCCGATCCTGCAGCTGTTCCGTCAGACCTCGGCGCTGGCGCTCTACCCGGTGTTCATCCTGCTTCTGGGGCTGGGTGAAGCTTCGAAGGTGTTCGTCATCTTCTGGGCGACGCTGTTTCCGCTGCTGCTCAACACCATCAGCGGCGTCAAGGAGGTCGACCCGAAGCTGCTCGAAATGGCGCGCGCCTATGGTGCCCGGCGGCTGACGATTTTCCGTCGCGTCGTGCTGCCGGGCGCGGTGCCGTCGATCTTCGTCGGCCTGCGGCTCGGCGCCACGACCGCGCTGCTGCTGTTGATCGCCTCGGAAATGATCGGTGCCAACAAGGGCATCGGCTTCCAGGTGATGAATGCCCAGTACAATTTCCAGATTCCGCTGATGTTCGCGGCGATCGTCATCCTGGCGGCACTCGGCCTGATCGCCAACCAGGTGCTGGTCGTCCTGCAGCGGCGGCTGTGTCGTTGGAATGTTTCAGCCGGCTAAGCACCCAAACCTTCACCGTCACTCCCAAAACAACGAAAGGCTTGATCATGAGCATCACCCGCCGTTCGCTTCTCCTGCGCGCTCCGCTTGCTGCCGGCATTCTCGCCGGCCTGCCGTCGATCGCCATGGCGCAAGCCGCATCCGTCAAGATCCGCTATCTCGCCAGCCGCGGCAGCATCTCCCCGCATGAGCTGGCCGACGCGCTCGGCTATTTCAAGGGCCTCGGCATCGAGCTCGAAAATGTCGGCTATGCCGCGGGCGGCCCGGAATCGCTGTTCGCGCTCGCGTCCGGCAGCGTCGACCTGGGCTCGGCAGCCACGCCGGCGGTGATCAACTCTATCGCCGGCGGCAACGACTTCGTCGCGGCTTATCCCAGCAACGGCATCAACAAGGATGTGAAGAGTGTCTTCTACGTGCTGGAAGACAGTCCGATCAAATCGATCGCCGACATTGCCGGCAAGACGATCTCGGTCAACACGCTCGGCGCCCATCTCGACTATACGGTGCGCGAGGCGCTGCACAGTGTTGGCCTGTCGCCGGACGCGGCCAAGCTGGTGGTGGTGCCCGGGCCGCAGCTCGAACAGACCTTGCGCTCGCGTCAGGTCGATATTGCCGGGCTGGGTTATTGGCAAGCGACGTTTGCGGGCCAACTGGTCAGCAATGGCGGCGTGCGCGGCGTCTTCAACGATACTGACGTGCTCGGCGAAATCGCCGGTGGCTTCGTCGTGCTGCGTCGTGATTTCATCACGGCGAATCCGGATGCGGCCCGCAACTTCGTCGAACAGTCGGCGCGCGCGTCGGACTGGTCGCGGCAAAATCCGGACGAGGCGCGCAAGCTGCTCGCCGACATTCTCAACAGGCGTGGCGAGAATGGCGAGCTGGCGCGCTACTGGACCGGCTTCGGCCTGCGCGAGAAGGCGGCGGTGACCGACCGCGACGTCGAGTTCTGGGTGAATATCCTCGAGCGCGACGGCCGGCTGCCGAAAGGCAAGCTCAAGGCTTCCGACATTCTCTACCGTCTCGGCGAAACCAAGACCAATTGAGCACGGAGACGCAAACCATGCCCACGGCACGCGGCGGCGATGTCACGATCCGCGACCTGTCGAAATCCTTCGCACTCGCCGGGCGGCAGCTTGCCGTGCTGCGCTCGCTCAATCTCGATATCCGCTCCGGCGAATGCCTGGTCATTGTCGGCGCAAGCGGTTCCGGCAAGACGACGCTGCTGCGCATCCTTGCCGGGCTGGAGCGGGCCGATGGCGGCGCCGTCGCGATCGACGGCAAGCGGATTGAGGGCGTCGGCGAAGAGCGAGCGGTAATTTTCCAGGAGCCGCGGCTGCTGCCCTGGCTGACTGTGCTCGGCAATGTCGCCTTCGGTCTCGAAGTGCGCGGCATTGCCAAGGCGGAGGCCGAGAAGCGGGCGCGTTTCTATGTCGCCCTGGTCGGCCTTGCCGAATTCAGCGATGCATATCCCAGGCAGCTCTCCGGCGGCATGGCGCAGCGCGTCGGCATCGCCAGGGCACTGACGGTGCAGCCGGAAATCCTGCTGCTCGACGAGCCGCTCGGGGCGCTCGACGCCATGACCAAGATCTCCATGCAGGAGGAGCTGGCGCGCATCTGGAGCGAGGAGAATGTCACCATGGTCATGGTGACCCATGACCTTGAAGAGGCGATCTATCTTGCCGACAGGGTGCTGATCCTGCCCAGGGAGAAAGGCGGCGCGGCGCGACTGATCGATGTCGACCTACCGCGGCCGCGCGAGCGCAGCGAAAGCCGCTTCGTGCGCTATCGCGAGGAGTTGCTACGCGAGTTCGGCCTGCACTAGGTTGATATTCAGGTGATGCCAGCCCGACTTTGAATCTCGATTAGCCTTCGGCGGTGTCCACCATCTGGTCGCCGCTTAAAGCATTGCGCAGCGCCTGGATTTGCCGGTTCAGCGCATCGAGTTCAGCCAGTTTCATGCCTGAGCGCTCGATCAGGGTCTCGTTCAGGCAATTGCACCGGACGAGCAGAGCACGTCCGGCGGCGGTGAGATCGACCTGCACCTGGCGCTCGTCCGTCTGGCTGCGCTGGCGGGTGACAAGGCCTGCCTGTTCCATGCGTTTCACCAGCGGCGTGATGGTGCTCGATTCGAGGGCCAGCCGATGCGCGATGCTGCCCACCGACATGCCGTCCGTCTCTCCCAGCGCATTGAGCACGAGATATTGCGGATAGGTGATCCCCATCTCGTCCAGCATCGGCTTGTAGGTGCGGTTGATCGCCATGCTGGTGGCGTAGAGGGTGAAGCAGAGCTGATTGTCCAACGGGAGAGGCACGGCGCATTCCTTTGCCGACTGAGCATCCTTTATGTATCACGGGAAATGGTATCGCGATACATTTTTTGGTAGACAAGGCTCTCGATCTTCATTACGAAATAATTATCGCGATATTGTTTATCGCGCTAATACAAGGAGATTGAGATGACCTCGCAGACCAAGTCGGGTTCGGGCAGCGGCACGATCACCACGAAGGACGGAACGCAGATCTTCTACAAGGACTGGGGGACTGGCCAGCCGGTCGTCTTCCACCATGGCTGGCCGCTGAGCAGCGACGACTGGGACGCCCAGATGCTGTTCTTCCTGGCACAGGGCTACCGCGTCATCGCCCACGACCGGCGCGGCCATGGCAGGTCCAGCCAGACCGATACCGGCAACGAGATGGACACCTATGCCGCGGATGTGGCGGCGCTCGCGGAGCATCTCGACCTCAAGGATGCCATCCACGTCGGTCATTCGACAGGCGGCGGCGAGGTCGCGCGCTATGTCGCGCAATATGGCGGCGGAGGCCGCGTCGCCAAGGCCGTGCTGATCGGCGCGGTGCCGCCGATCATGTTGAAGACGCCGGCCAATCCCGGCGGCCTGCCGATCGAGGTGTTCGACGGTTTCCGCGCGGCGCTGGCGGCCAACCGGGCACAGTTCTTCCACGACGTGCCGGCCGGCCCGTTCTACGGCTTCAACCGTCCCGGCGCCCAGGCTTCCGAAGGTGTCATCGACAATTGGTGGCGCCAGGGCATGATGGGCGGCGCCAAGGCGCATTACGACTGCATCAAGGCCTTCTCAGAAACAGACTTCACCGAGGACCTGAAGAAAATCGACGTGCCGGTGCTGGTCATGCATGGCGACGACGACCAGATCGTCCCGATCGCCGACTCCGCGCTCATCTCGATCAAGCTGCTCAAGAAGGGCGAGCTCAAGATCTACAAGGGTTTCCCGCACGGTATGGCAACGACCCATGCGGATGTCATCAACGCCGACCTGCTGGCCTTCTTCAAGGCCTGAGGCTGGCCGCCAAAACGCGAAAGCACCCGCCCTCGGGCGGGTGCTGTAAGATGACGGATCATCGTTTCGCGGTTGGGCGAGGACGCTCGATATTGTCCCTATGCCGTCCTTTCGATATCGGCGAGAAGTCAGCGCCCGGCCGCCGATATCATCTCCAGACTCGGCACCGAAAAATGGTACTGTCGCCTCTGAAGAAGGGGGCAAAAAAATGAGTGCCGTCGTAGGATCGCTGCTTGATGCCGGCGATTGCAGCATCACGCTGATCCGATGAGATATGTTTCGCTGGGAACGTATCCGATCCGGCAGCCGGTCCAGGGCGGCCAGCTGCGGGCGAACGCCATCCACAGGGTCCTGCGGGATTGTGGATGGGAAACACGCCATGTCCTCGTTACTCCCAACCGCGGCGCCAGGCGGGAAATGGAGGCCGGCGATCTTTTCATCGAGATGCCGCGCCGGTTTCGCAAGCAGATGGCCAGGCGCAAATGGCGTTCCGATGTCGCCACCGCCGAATTCATCGCGCGCAACAGCTCCCATCGCCTTGAAATCGCAAGATTTCTCGACGACTTCAGGCCGGATGTCATTGCCGTGGAGCAAGGCTGGCTTTGGCCGGCTTTGCGTGAGTATGTTGAAACGTGCTCGCCCGAGGCGAATTTTTCAATCGTCTACAGCTCGCACAATGTCGAACAGCACTTGCTGGCGCAAGAGGCCGCGATTGCCGGCGCGGGAACGGACCTCTGGAGCGCTCGACGTGCGGCGGACATCGAGTCCGATCTTGCCGCAAAGGCGGACCTGGTGGTCGCGGTCAGCGAGCAGGATGCAGCCCATTTTCGCAAGCTCAATCCAAGCGTGGTGGTCGCCGCCAACGGCGTATGGCCGCGGGAAACGCCCGTTGGCCTCGATCGGTGGTCATCGCGGTTCGCCGGCCTGCGCACGGCGCTGTTCGTCGGGTCGGGCCATCCGCCCAATGCCCGCGGTTTTCTCCAGATGACGGATCCGGACCTTGGTTTTCTCTCAGCCTCGGAGCGGATTGTGGTGGTCGGCGGCGTTGCCGACCAGATCCGCAACGATCCCGGATTCCTGCGGCGCCGTGGCGCCGACAATGCCCGGATCGAGCTGCTCGGCATGCAGGACGGCGCGAACCTCAGCGCGCTGATCGAGCTTGCCGACGTCGTGATGCTTCCGATCGTCGAGGGCGGCGGCACGAATATCAAGACCGCGGAAGCGCTGTACAACCGCAAGCCGGTCGTGGCGACATCCTTCGCGTTGCGCGGCTACGAGCAATTCAAGCATTGGCCGAATGTCCGGCTGGCGGACAGGCCGGAAGACTTCCGGGATGTGCTTGCCCAGGCGCTCAGAAGCGAACCGGAGACGCTGAATTCGGCAGACATCGCGCAGCTCGACACGCTGCTTTGGAGTTCGACGCTCCGAAAGCTTCCCGAGCTGTTCGCAGCGCTGCCGAGGCGGCAACGCCAGCCGGCGGCGAAGCCGGCCGATGGCCGGGGTCGCTTTCTTCACGGCCTTTTGCAACGCCTGGGTTTGAGGGGATGGAGCTGATCTCGTCGCGAGGGCGGCGAGGAAGAAGCTGCTTGTTGGGTAAAGCAAGCGTCGCGCCATGGAATGCTGCCGCCGGCTCCGGAACCTTCAAGGCTCCGAACCCGGCGGCGATCTTTTGTTGAACGGCAGCTTGGCCGCTGACCCGATCGGCTCAGGCCTTCCGCGCTTCCTTCATGTTTGGCAGGAAAACAGTCAGCAGGCCAAGCAAGGGCAGGTACGAGCAGATCTGGTAGACGAAGTCGATGCCCTTCATGTCGGCGACGACGCCGAGCACCGCGGCGGCGATGCCGCCCATGCCGAAGGCGAAGCCGAAGAAGATACCGGCGATCATGCCGACGCGGCCCGGAACCAGCTCCTGCGCGAAGACGACGATGTTGGAGAAGGCCGACGACAGGATCAGGCCGATCAGCACGGTGAGCACCATCGTCCATTCCAGATTGGCGTATGGCAGCGCCAGCGTGAACGGCAGGACGCCGACGATCGAGAACCAGATCATCGCCTTCTGGCCGTAGCGGTCGCCGAAGGGGCCGCCGAGCAGGATGCCCAGCGCCGAGGCGCCGAGGAAGAGGAACAGCATCACCTGGCTCATCTGCACCGAAACGCCGAATTTATGCATGGCGTAGAAGGTGTAGTAGCTGGAGAGCGAGGCGATATAGGCGTTCTTGGTCAGCACCAGCAGCGTCAGCACGGCCAATGCCCACATGACCTTCTTGCGCGCGAAGGGCGAGACATGGGCAGCCTGCTTGCGGGTGGCCAGCGAGGCGCGCAGCCGGCTGTACCAGCCGCCGACCCGCCACAGCACGACGATGCCGATCAGCGAGCCGACGGCGAACCAGGAAATGCTGGTCTGGCCGAAGGGCACGACGATGAAGGCGGCGAGCAGCGGCCCCATGGCCTGGCCGAAATTGCCGCCCACCTGGAACAGCGATTGCGCCAGGCCGAACCGGCCGCCCGAGGCGAAGCGGGCGATACGCGAGGATTCCGGATGGAAGATCGCCGAGCCGATGCCGATAAGCGAGGCGCCGATCAGCAGCAGCCAATAGTGGCCGGCATGGGCGAGGACAACCAGGCCGACCAGCGACGAGGCCATGCCCCAGGGCAAGGAGTAGGGCATCGGCTTCTTGTCGGTGATCATGCCGATCACCGGCTGCAGCAGCGAGGCCGTCACCTGGAAGGTGAAGGTCAGGAGGCCGATCTGCCAGAAATCGAGACCGTAATTGTCCTTGAGCAGCGGATAGATCGCCGAAAGCAGCGACTGCATGATGTCGTTGACGCAGTGGCAGAAGCTCACCGCAAGAATGACGGTGAAGGCCGTCGCTTGCGCCGAGATGTTGCTTGCCGGCGCCGGTGCGGCGACGGAGGTGGCGGTCGTATCAGTCAAGGCAATGCTCCGTAGTCTTGTTGGAGCATGATCTTGTCCGAAAACCGGTTCCCACTTTTCGGGATCATGCTCTAGGCGGCGAACCGCAGCCGGCCTTATAGGCCCGTTGCCAAGCGACTTCTTTCGTGGTTTGGTCCAATAGTTTCGCAAGTGGGCCACATCGATGCCGCATGGCAAGGAGATATTCAAGGGCGACGCTGCCGAGCTCGGCCGGCTGCATGAAAGCCGCTGGCAATGGCTGGAACAGGCTGTCGGACCGGCGGTCGCGCTGCCGACCGAATACCCGGACGGCTATCACGTGCCGCAGCACCGCCACAGCCGCAGCCAGCTGCTGCACGCGCTGGTCGGCGTGGTCCTGGTGACGACCAGGCATGGGCGCTGGATGGTGCCGCCCGACCATGCGATGTGGATACCGGCCGGCATCGAGCATTCCGTCGAGATGCTGGGCGACGTCTCGATGCGCTCGGTCTATGTGATGCCGGGTGCCATTGCCGGCCTGCCGGACAGCTTGCGCGTCGTCGGCATTACCGAGCTGATGCACAGCCTGATCGTCGAATCGGAGAAGCTGCCGCAGGGCGGGGAGCTCGAAGGGCGGGCGGCGCTCGTCATGGGACTGCTGCTGCACGAGATCCCGAACCTGCCGGAACGGCCGCTCGGCTTGCCTTTCCCGTCCGATCCGAAGCTCGCGGCGCTTTGCCGGCGCTTCGTGGCGGCCCCTTCGCCGCATGCGACGATCGATGAATGGGCGGATGCCGCGGGCATGAGCCGGCGCTCTTTCACCCGCGCCTTCCATCGCCAGACCGGGCTGTCGCTGTCGACCTGGCGCCAGCAGGCCTGCCTTTTCGCGGCGTTGCCAAGGCTCGCCGACGGCGAGCCGATCACCAGGGTGGCGCTCGATCTCGGCTATGACAGCGTGCCGGCCTTCATCACCATGTTCAAGCGCATGCTCGGCGCTTCGCCGCGCGGCTATATGCGTGGCGCGCGCGATGCCGGTGAGAACCAGCGCCGCACAGGCGGTCCGATCGCCGCGTGAAACAGCGCCCGGCGGCATTGAGCCGGTGTGCTCGGCGTAGGCGCCAATTCTGATTGCAATTTGCAATCAGTTATGGTTCTTTTCCGAGAAACGCAAAATCGGAGGCCCCCATGGCAACGCTCGTCTATGCCATGCTGACATCGCTGGACGGCTACATCGCCGGGCCGAGCGGAGACATCGACCTGCCGGTTCCCGAGGAAGAATTGCATCGGCATTTCAACGACGAGATGAGGCGGACGTCGATCGCGCTCTGCGGGCGCAGAATGTATGAAACCATGCGCTTCTGGGACAGCCCGGAACGCGATATCGCGGCTGAGGAGGTCGAGCGGGATTTTGCCCGCGCGTGGCGGGAGACGCCGAAAGTCGTGTTTTCGACCACGCTTCAGGAGGTCGGGCCGAATGCCCGGCTGGTGAAGGCTGACGCGGAGGCGGTGGCAAGGACCCTCAAGACGGATACAGATGGCGAGATCTCGGTCTCCGGCGCCGACCTTGCCGGGCACCTTGCGCGTGCCGGCCTGATCGACGAATACCGGCTTTACATGCATCCGGTCGTGCTGGGCGGCGGCGGCAAGCCCTATTTCCAGTCCGGCCTGTCGCTGGCGTTGAAGCCGCTCGGCACGGGGCGCCTTGCGCAAGGGGTCACGCTGCTGCGCTATGCGCCCGCGGAAACCAGTTTCTGATCAATCGAACAGGCTCGAAACCGATTCTTCGGTCGCGGTGCGCGAGATCGCTTCGCCCAGCAGGTCGGCGATCGAAATGACCCGGATGTTCGGGGCGTCGAGCACGCCCTGCGTCGGCTGAATGGAATCGGTGATCACCAGTTCCTGCAGCTTCGAGCCGGCGATACGGGCAACGGCGCCGCCGGAGAGCACGCCATGGGTGATGTAGGCGGTGACGGAGGTCGCGCCATTGGCCAGCAGCGCGTCGGCTGCGTTGCAAAGCGTGCCGCCGGAATCGACGATGTCGTCGATCAGGAGGCAGTCCTTGCCGGCAACCGCGCCGATGATGTTCATGACTTCCGATTCGCCGGGACGCTCGCGGCGCTTGTCGACGATGGCGAGCTGCGCGTCGAAGCGCTTGGCCAGCGCACGCGCCCGCACCACGCCGCCAATATCCGGCGACACGACGACGACATTGCCGAGCTGCTTGTACTTGGCCTTTACGTCGCGGGCCATCACCGGCACCGAGAACAGATTGTCGGTCGGGATGTCGAAGAAACCCTGGATCTGGCCGGCATGGAGATCAAGCGTCAGCACGCGGTCGGCGCCGGCGCGGGTGATCATGTTGGCGACCAGCTTGGCCGAGATCGGCGTGCGGCCCGAGGCGCGGCGGTCCTGCCTTGCATAGCCGAAATAGGGGATGACCGCCGTGATGCGCCGCGCCGAGGAGCGCATGAAGGCGTCCATCATGATGAGCAGTTCCATCAGATGGTCGTTGGTCGGATAAGAGGTCGATTGCAGGATGAAGACATCCTCGCCGCGCACGTTTTCCTGGATCTCGACGAAGATCTCCTGGTCGGCGAAGCGCCTGACGCTGGCCTTGCCCAGCGGGACGTTGAGATAGCGAGCGACCGCCTCGGCCAGCACCCGATTGGAATTGCCCGCGAAAAGCTTCATGCACCGTTCCTGGTGAAGGATGGAGAGGCCGGAGAGACTCTCATGCGCCTTTTAAGCGGGCTTTTAGCGGGCCGGGCCGGTATTGCAAGCCTCGTCGTGGGGAATCCTTCCGGCGGCCGCAACAAACACGGAAAACATCGCAAGCCGGCAACAGTTTGGCCGGCAACAGTTCGGCCCGCGCCGGTCCGGTCAACCGGCGCCGCCGCTGCCGAGCCAGGCGGCGAACTGGTCGATCGTCTGGTCGGCAATGGCCTGCATGGTCGCGGGCGCCACCGTGGGCCAGCCCTCGCCGCTGCCGGCCGCGGGCGCCTTCTGCTGGCCATTGATGCGGTGCAGGCGATTGCCGGAGGGGTCGTAGATGTCCCAGACATAGATGACGGTCGTGTCCTTGCCCTCGGACATTGTCGAAAAATAGCCTTTCAGCACATGCGTGGCCGTTTGGTCGGTGCTGCCGACAAGCGTCAGGCCGCGCTGCCGGGCACGGGCCTGCAGTTCCGCCGTCAAGGGCGCCGCAGCCTCCACGGACGCGCCGACGATCGGCGCCACCTGCAGCCGCGTCTTGGCGACAGCCGCGGTCTGGGCCGGTGTCCTGGATGTCGCGGGCGATGCTGTGGTGGAAGGCGCGGGCGAAGGGGCGGGCGCGGTCGTGGTCGGGGTTGTGGCCGTCGTCGATGTGCCCTGCGAAGCGGCCGAGGACTGGGCCGAGCCCGCCGGCGGGGTGATCGCCGAAGGTTCGAGCACGTCCTTGGCATTGGTGCAGGCGCCAAGCGCCAGCGCCGCAAGCAATGACACGGTCGTCACCTGCGATCGTCTCATTTGCCTGAAAACTCCCTGCTGGCGAACGCCCCCGCGTGAACGAACGATTATGGATTCACTGCACGATCAAGTCGAGATCATGGCGCGACAGCGGCTTCGGCGCCGATTCCGTGGTGAGGTAGGTGCGGCCAAGCGTCATCGCGGTCTCGGTCTCAGAGTCCATGATGATCATGTGCGCGAACAGCGTCATGTTGGGCGCGATCGGTTCCGTGTTGCCCTGGTAGAACATCGGCATGTCCATCCAGGACGGCGTGAAGCGGGCGCCGACCGAATAGCCGCAGGCGTTCAGCCGGTGCTTGGTCAGATTGTGCGTTTCGAGCGTGCGGGCATGCGCGTCGAAGACATCGCCGAAAGTGTTGCCCGGCGTCATCGCCTTTTCGACCGCGAGCAGGGCGGCGCGGGAAGCGTCGAACAATTCCTGATGACGTTTCGACACCTTGCCGGTCAAAACGGTACGCATCATGGGGGCATGGTAGTGGTGGAAGACGCCGGCCCACTCGAGCGTCAGCTGGTCGTTCTTGGTGAGCTTGCGGCGGCCGGCCTTATAGCGGCAGAGCAAGGCATCGGCGCCGGAGCCAATGATATACTCATTGGCGGGATAGTCGCCGCCGCCGGCAAAGACCGCGCCCTGCATGGCGGCAAGGATCAGCCCTTCGTCGCCGCCTTGCTTGATCAGGGGCAGGGCGGCATCCAGCGCGTCGTCGGAAAGATTGGCGGCTTTTTCCGCCTTGGCGATCTCGGCCGGGCTCTTGAACAGGCGCAGCCGGCCGACGATGCCGGAAGCATCGGCGATCTGGCCGAAGGTCTGCAACTGCTCGTCCAGGCGGCGGCCATTGTAGGCGGTCAAGCCATGGGTGTCGTATTCGACGCCGATGCGGGCGCCGAGCAGATCGAGGTCGTTGAGCAGGTTGCGCAGGTCGATCGCCGGATTGGCGCCCTGACGATCGGTCCACAGCACGATGTTCTCGATGGTCGAGGTATGGCGCGCCTGTCTCAGATCGGCCGAACGGGTGAGCAGCACCATCGAGCCGTCGGCCTTCACCACCAGGCACTGGAAGAAGCAGAAGCCGAACGTGTCGTAGCCGGTCAGCCAATACATGCTCTCCTGCGCGAACAGGAGCACGGCGTCGAGCTTCTTCTCGGCCATCTCGATCAGCAGCCGGTCGCGCCGCGCGTCGAATTCCGAACGTTCGAAATGCAGCGCCATTATTCTTTCTCCAGAACGATTGCCGAAACCTGGCGCCCGTAATCCGCTTCCTTGCGGTGTGTGGTGCGCCGGTAGGAATAGAACAGGTCTTCTTCCGCATAGGTGCAGCGGCCAAGCCCCTCGGCGGTCACGCCGGCCTTGCGCAGCCGGTCGACCGTATATCGGTTGAGATCGAACATCGAGTGGCCGGCGGTCCTCGATGGCCTGAAATAGCGATGATTGCCGGCGTCGGCCTCGACGAAGCGGGCGACGAATTCCGGCCCGACCTCGTAATTGTCGGGGCCGATGGAAGGACCGAGCACGGCGACGATGCGCTTGCGGCTGGCGCCGAGGCTCTCCATCGCGGCGACGGTATTCTCGAGCACGCCGGTGAAGGCACCCTTCCAGCCCGCATGGGCGGCACCGATGACGCGCGCCTCGGCATCGGCGAAGAGAACCGGCCCGCAATCGGCGGTCGAGGCGCCGATAGCGATGCCCGGACGGTCGGTGACGATGGCGTCGGCCTTTGGGCGAGGACCAGCGAAGGGCTCCCTGGCGACGACGACATCCGGCGAATGGACCTGGTGCGCGGTCAACAGATGATCCGCCGGCACGCCCATCCAGGCGGCAACGCGCCGCCGGTTCTCGGCGACCAGTGTCTGATCGTCGCTGGAGCCCGTGCCGATGTTGAGCCCCCGATAGATGCCGTCGGAGACGCCGCCGATGCGCGTGAAATAGCCGTGGCGCATGCCTTGCGCCTTTTCAAGCAGCGGCGAGCGCACTGGATCGGGTCTGGTCTGATTCAGCATGGTTGGGTTTGTCGTCCGTGCGGGGCGGTCTCGTCAAGGTGAAGTTCGGATGACGAGGCGGGCCATGCGGCATGACCCGCTCCTCGATCTCAGGCTGTTCTCGCGGCCGGCAGGATCTTCATCACCTTGAACAGCTCGCCCATCGCGTCGCGGCCGGCCAGGCGTTCGACCGCTTCCGAAATGGCTTGACGTGTCTTGGCATCGGCATCGGCGCCGAGCGTGCCGGCGCGCTCGAGCAAGCCCATGCCGAGCAGGAATTCGCCCTGGGTCGACAATTGCACATCGAGGCCGTGAGCGCGCGCCATATCGGCAAGGGGCGTGAAATCGACATGGGCGGTGAGATCGGCTTCACCTGGATTGGCCAAAACGTCTTCGCGTCGGTGCCGGCGCAGCGCCTGGAAGGTGTCGCCGATCCCCGGCCGGAGGTGGCCGTAGTCGATGAACAGGCCGGCGCCGCCTTGGCCGGCGATGCGTTCGGCGATCACCGCCATCAGCGCCGAACGGGCGGGCGCGATTTCGGCGACGGCGCCTTGCGGCGCATCGGCCGCGGCGGCCGGCAGCAGTGCCGGATCGACAGACCCCGCGCCGGCGAAGAAACGCAGTTCATCGGCGCCATCGAGGCCGACCACGCGCTCTCGCCAGCTTTCGCCGACATGGACGAACTGCCGGATCGGCACCGCGTCGAACAGCTCGTTGCCGACGATGAAGAGCGGCTGCCGCGGCAGCGTGTCGATGGTCTGGTGCCAGGCTAGCTTTGCGTCTTGGCCGGCAAGTGTCTCTCTCTGGATATCAGCCAAGCGCGGGCTGGTCTCGATCATGGCAAAGGAGGCGCCGGCCACGAGCGCCGGGTCGAGCCGTGACCAGGTGCGCAGCATATCCTTCATTAGGGTGCCGCGGCCGGGGCCGATCTCGGCGAAGGTCGCGGGCAACGGCCGGCTGGCACCTTGCCAGGCCTGATAGAGCCAGACGGCGACAAGCTCGCCGAACATCTGGCTGATCTCTGGGGCGGTGATGAAGTCGCCGGCGGCGCCGAAGGGCTCGCGCGTCGTGTAGTAACCGGCGTCGGGATCGAACAGGCAGAGCGCCATATATTCGCTGACCGGGATCGGCCCCGCCGCGCCGATCAGGCCTATGATGCGCTCCTTCAGCCGGGTCATGCCGCCCGCGGCTCGACCGCCGGCCTTGCGGTGACCATGGCCCAGATGCCGGCCAGCACCATCGGCGTGGACAGGATCATGCCCATGGTCAGCCAGCCGGTGCCGAGCAGATAACCAAGCTGCTGGTCGGGCTCGCGGAAGAACTCGACAAAGATGCGCGACAGGCCGTAGCCGCAGATGAAGGCGCCGCCGACGAAGCGCGGCATCTTCAGCTTGAGTCGCGAATGGGTGAGGAAGCGCAGCACCAGGAAAAGCACGAGCCCTTCGAGCAGTGCCTCGTAGAGCTGGCTGGGGTGGCGGGTGAACGGGCCGCCATTGGGGAATTCAATCGCCCAGGGCACGTCCGACGGCCGGCCCCAAAGCTCCGAATTGATGAAGTTGGCGACCCGGACCAGGCCCAGCCCAACCGGCACGCCCGCCGACACCACATCGAACAATGTCCAGGTGGGGATGCGGCGCTTGAGCGAAAACAGCGTCATGGCGAGGATGACGCCAAGCAGGCCGCCGTGGAACGACATGCCGCCCTGCCAGACCGCGAAGATGTCGAGCGGATGCGCGATATAGCGCGGCAGGTCGTAGAAGAGCACGTAGCCGGTGCGCCCGCCGAGCACGACGCCGATCGCCGCCCAGACAATGAAGTCGTCGAGGTCCTCGGGCTTCATCGGCAGATTGCCGTCGGGCCACAGGCGCGGGTTGGTGACTAGGCGCTTGGCGTACCACCAGGCAAAGAGTATGCCGACGATATAGCCGACGCCGTACCAATGCACCGCCAGCGGCCCGATATGGACGATGACCGGATCGATGTTGGGGAAGGGCAGGGAGGCCAGCGGCAGCAGGAAATATTCGCTCAAAACGGTTCCCCGGTGACGGTCACGATTGGGCGCGGACCATGCGGCAGGGTTTTGGCGCGGTCAAGGCAAGGCTTCGCTTGCATTCCGCGCCGCTCGCCACTACGTCAAAACGACAAAGCGAGGATCTGCCATGTCGACCGGACCGAACCGCATTCTCGATGAATTCGCAAAGATCATGACCGATGCCGCGGGTGCCGCGCAGGGCGTGCGGCGCGAAGTGGAGACGGCGTTCCGGGCCCAGGCCGAGCGCATGCTGAATTCCATGGATGTGGTGCAGCGCGAAGAGTTCGAGGCGGTGCGCGAGATGGCGGTCAAGGCACGGGAAGACAACATCCAGTTGGCGACGCGCGTCGAGGCGCTCGAGGCCAGGCTCGCCGAGCTGACCGGACAAGCCGCACCAGCGGGTGCCGCGAAGCCCCGCGCAAAAAAATAATCGTTAAACTTTTCCACATAGCGCGATCCGAAAAATCGCTTTGCCGTGAATCGCTTACCGGCATTGCATGAATCTTTGTCACAGCCACCTTTCCACATGCGGATGACGCAGTGCGAAAAATTGGGCTGTTCACGCGACTCCCGATCAATAGACTGAATTTGTTGCATGATTCGAAGCAGGGTCATGCGCCGGGCGGTGGGGTCCGGTTGGGTCTTTGTGTTGGAAAGTCCTGACCGTCCGAGTTCTAGACAAGATTGTTCGTCGTGTGTGCCCCGCGGAGCGTGTGGCGCTCCCCTGAACACAGGAAGCATTCATGGAACTCCTCGAACTCGAATTCTCCCGCGAAATCCACCCGGTGGACGTCATCGAGCAGGTGGCCCACAACAACGACTGGTCCTTCGAGCGCGCCGGCGACGACGAGATTTCGATTTCGGTGGCCGGTAGCTGGACCGACTATCATGTCTCCTTTTCCTGGATGGAGGATTTCGAGGCGCTGCATCTGGCCTGCGCCTTCGACATCAAGGTGCCGGAAACGCGCGCGCTGGAAGTGATGCGGCTGTTGTCGCTGATCAACGAGCAGATGCTGTTCGGGCATTTCGATCTGTGGGAGCAGGAAGGCGCGATCATGTTCAGGCAGTCGCTGCTGCTTGCCGGCGGGGTCGAGCCGTCGAGCCAGCAGGTCGAGGTGCTGCTGTCATCGGCGCTCGAGGCCTGTGAATGCTATTTCCAGGCCTTCCAGTTCGTCGTCTGGTCGGGTACATCGGCCAAGGACGCGCTGTCCAGCGTGCTCTTTGAGACCCATGGAAACGCCTGAGCCAAGCCGAAATCGCCAATGAGTTCCAGCAGCGAGCGCAAGCCCGAGATCAGCTTTGCCGATTTCGACCGTGTCGACATCCGTGCCGGCACGATCGTCGAGGCCGAGCCGTTTCCGGAGGCGCGCAAGCCGGCGATCAAGCTGAAGATCGATTTCGGCCCGGCGATCGGGGTGAAGAAGTCGTCGGCGCAGATCACCAAATACTACGCGCCGGAAACGCTGATCGGCCGCCAGGTCTTCGCGGTGGTCAACTTCCCGCCGCGCCAGATCGGCCCGTTCATGTCGGAAGTGCTGACGCTGGGCTTTCCCGACGAAGAGGGCGCCGTGGTGCTCGGCGCCATCGAGCGCAAAGTGCCGGACGGCGGGCGCCTATTCTAGGGCGAGCCTGGGGCGAACTGGAGCCGCTCTGTCCTGATCGGCGCGCTTGCTTGGCATGCCCAGCGCTTCGTCGACGGCGTCGATGAACATTTCGGCGCAGGCCTGCCAGCTGTAGCGCATCGCGCGCTGGCGCGCTTCGGCGCGATCGACGTGAAGCGCCTTCATCGCCGCCTCACCCAGGTCGTTCGACACGGCCCCGCCGACGCCATCGCCGACAATGTCGATCGGTCCGGTCACCGGATAGGCGGCGACGGGCGTTCCGCTGGCCAGCGCCTCGATGATGACGTTGCCGAAGGTATCGGTGCGGCTCGGAAAGACGAAGACATCGGCCGACGCGTAGATTTCGGCCAGCTCGTCGTTCGGCCGGTGGCCGAGGAAATGCGCGTTGGGATAGCGCGCCTTGAGCTTTGCCAGTTCCGGTCCTTCGCCGACGATAACCTTGCTGCCGGGCAGGTCGAGATCGAGGAAGGCGGTCAGGTTCTTTTCGATTGCGACACGGCCGACGCACAAGAATACCGGGTGCGGGAATCCGGTTTCCTTGCGCTTGTCGGGCCGGAAATGGTCGGTGTCGACGCCGCGCGTCCAGGGCCTCAGCTTGTTGAAGCCGCGTGCCGCGAGATCGTCCGCCAGCGATTGCGTGGCGACAAGCGTGCCCTGTCCGGAATTGTGGAAGTCGCGCAGCCAATTGTAAGCCCAGCTCTCCGGCACCGGCAGGCGGGCGCTGAGATATTCGGGAAAGCGCGTGTGGTAGCTGGTGGTGAAGGGGCGGCCCACTTTTCGGCAATGGCGGCGCGCCATGATGCCGAGCGGACCCTCGGTGACGATGTGGATGTGGTCGGCCTTGGCGGCCTCGATCATGCGCGCGACGCGGCCAGGCGTGGTCAACGCTAAGCGGATGTCGGGATAGGTCGGCATCGGCAACGTGCGAAACAGGTTCGGCGTCAGGAAATCGAGCTCGACGTCGAAGGGTTTCAGCGCCTCGGTGAGGCGTTCCAGCGTGTGCACCACGCCGTTGACCTGGGGCCGCCATGCGTCGGTGACCATCAGGATACGCATGGCGATCCCAATACGGATGGCGATCCTATACCGCAATAATTCCTGAGCGCGCCGGCGCGGTGCCGGAACGGCGACCAGGCAGCCGCTCGCGCCTCGCTCCAGCGCACCCGGGCAGGGGCCGGATCGAAGCGGTGCGGCAGGGCCGAATCAATAGAGGTCGCGCGCTTCATGCGCGCTCTTGACCATGATTTCATGACGGGCGGATGAAGCCTGTCTCGGCTGGACTTACGCAGGCACCTTGATCACTGCGCGCAGGCCGCCGAGCGGGCTGTCCTCGAGGCCGACGTCGCCGCCGTGACTGCGGGCGATGTCGCGGGCGATCGACAGGCCAAGGCCGGTGCCGCTGGCATCGAGATTGCGCGCCTCGTCGAGCCGCAGGAAAGGCTTGAACACCTCTTCGCGCTTGTCGGGCGCGATGCCCGGTCCGTCGTCGTCGATGGTGACGGTGAGCGAGCCGCGGCCATGATTGGCGTGGACCTCGACGGTCTTGGCATAGCGGAAAGCATTGCCGATGACGTTCGACAGCAAACGGGCAAAGGCGTTCGGCCGCACATGCACGGTCGGATCGCCGACCAGCGTCGTCGCGAGCTTGCAGCCGCGCAATTGCGCTTCCTCGCCGAGCTTCTGGAAATAGGTCTCAAGGTCGAAGCGGCCTGTATCCTCCGCGGACTCGCCGCGGGCAAAAGAGAGATAGCCTTCCAGCATAGACTGCATGTCGTCGATGTCCTGGTTCAGCGCGGCCTTGGTCTCGGACTTGCCGCCGGCCAGCGCCAGCTGCAGCTTGAAGCGGGTGAGGATGGTCCTGAGGTCGTGGCTGACGCCGGTCAGCATCGCGGTGCGCTGCTCGATCTGGCGCTCGATACGCTCTCGCATCTGGATGAAGGCGAAGCCGGCGCGACGGACTTCCTCGGCGCCGCGCGGGCGGAAATCGCGCGGCATCGGTCGACCCTTGCCGAAACTCTCGGCGGCCTCGGCGAGCGTCAGGATCGGCCTGATCTGATTGCGCAGGAACGGGATGGCGATCATCAACAGCACCAGCGAGGTCCCGACCATCCAGATCAGGAAGATATGGGTGTTCGAGGCATAAGCCTGGCTGCGCCTCACGAAGACGCGCAGCACCTTGCCTTCAAGCTGGACGCGAACCTCGACGACGTTGGAGTTGCCGACGGTGTCGATCCAGAACGGACGGTTGATCTGCTTCGTGATCTCCGACGACAAGGCCTCGTCGAGGATCGAGAAGAACGGTTTGGGACCGGGCGGCGGCAGCGGGTCCGGCGGCAGCAGATCCACCTTCAACTGCATGCGGTCCTGGGCGATGCGGATGATGTTGGCGTAGTCAGCGTCGTGCGGATAGGTCTCCATCATGTCGATGACGGCCGCTATGTCCGAGATGGTCGCCTGCGACAGGCGCTGCGTGACAGTCTGCCAATGGCGCTCCATGAAGACGAAGGCGACCACCGACTGCAGCAGGATCATCGGCGCGATCACGATGATCAGCGAGCGGGCGTAAAGCCGTTTCGGCATATAGAGTGCGACCAGGCGCCAGAACCGGTTCCAGGCACGCGGCATCGCCCTCAGCGTCCGCAATGCGAGATCGCCGGGACCGCTTCCTTTCGGCTTGTCCAGTTGCGTGGTCGCCATTCGCCCTTCCGCTCGTCGATGGCCGTTCAGCAAAGGGCCTTCGACGGTAACCTATTCGACGCTGAGCCGATACCCAATACCGCGCACCGTCTGCAGCCACACCGGATTGGATGGATCGCGCTCTATCTTGCGGCGCAGCCGGTTGATCTGCACGTCGATGGTTCGCTCGCCGACATCCGATTCATCGCCCACCAGCTCATGGCGCGGTATGGTCTCGCCCGCCCGCGCGGCGAAGATCGCGAGGATCTCCTGCTCGCGGTCGGTCAGCTTAAGCGCCTCGCCGCCGCGCTTCAATTCCCGCTTGGCGATCTGGAACGTGTAGGGCCCGAACACCAGTTGCTCCACCTTGGGCGTCGCCGCCGGGCCGCCACGGCGCAGGATGTTGTTGATGCGCAGGATCAGCTCGCGCGGATCGAACGGTTTCGGCAGGTAATCATCGGCGCCGGCTTCCAGGCCGGTGATGCGGCTGTCGGTCTCGGACAGCGCCGTCAGCATCAGGATCGGCACGTTCTTCTCGGCCCGCAGCGCCTTGGTGAGGTCGACGCCGGTCTCGCCCGGCATCATCACATCGAGCACCAGAAGGTCGAAGTCGAGGCCGGCGAGCTTGCGCCTGGCCTCGCCGGAATTGCCGGCCACGGTGACGCGAAAACCGTTCTCGGACAGATACTGCTTGAGCAGGTTGCGGATACGCGTGTCGTCGTCGACGACCAGAAGATGCGGCGCGTCATCGTCGGGCGCTGACGGATGATCGACCTTCTCAATGGTCTCCATGGTTCTTCCCCGATGTTTGCGCAGGCACAATGTCGATCTGCGCTCTTAGTTCCGGATTGACCATCGCTTCCAGGAAACGCTCGATCGTGGCGCGTTCGGTGGTTCCGGAATCCTCCAATGCCGCACGGATGCGGCGCGACTGTGGCCGCGCCAGCGCCAGGGCCAGGGCGCGACCCTTGGCGGTCGGGTAAAGCTCGCGCTGCCGGCGGTCACGCGGACCCTGCACCTGGACGATGTGATCTGTGTCGATCAACTGCTTCAAAACCCGCGCCAGGCTCTGCTTGGTGATCTTCAGCACATCGAGCAGCTCGGCGACGGTGAGGCCGGGCCTGCGGTTGACGAAATGCAGCACGCGATGATGGGCGCGGCCGAAGCCGTAATCGGCGAGGATCTGGTCCGGGTCGGAGGTGAAATCGCGATAGGCGAAGAAAAACAGCTCGATGATGGCGAAGTCGATGCCGTCCTCATCGGCGATGGCCGTCCTGATCGGTTTTCCGGCTGCGGGGCTCGTCATCGTTTCTCCATGCGAGGCGGGAATTACGTCAGTACTATTGACGTAATTTCCGGGCAATGATAATTTTTGACAAGCTTTTCGGCGGATTGCGAACAAAAAGGCAAGAGGAAGCCGTTTTTCCGGAACTTCCTGAGTTTGCCACGGATTGAATATCCGCCTACGCTTTCAAGCATTGGCCAGCGTTTCGGATCCTGTGCGGGGCCGGTTCGGAAGGTCATAAACACAACGATTTGCGGGCGCCTGCCCGCGGGAGGTTTCCATGGCATCCGTTCCCTTCGATCAATTGGAAGGCTTCATCTGGATGAACGGCGAGTTCGTCAAATGGGCCGATGCCAAGATCCATGTGCTGACCCATGGCCTGCATTATGCCAGTGCCGTCTTCGAGGGCGAGCGCGCCTATGGCGGCCAGATCTTCAAGCTGACCGAGCACAATGAGCGCCTGCATGAATCGGCGCGCCTGCTCGGCTTCAAGATTCCCTATCCGGTCGCCGAGATCGACGAGGCCTGCCGCACGCTGTTGAAGAAGCAGGGTTTCCAGGACGCCTATGTGCGTCCGATCGCCTGGCGCGGCAGCGAGCAGATGGGCGTTTCGGCGCAGAACAACCGCATCAACTGCGCCATCGCCATCTGGCAGTGGCCGAGCTATTTCGATCCCGCGCAGAAGCTCAAGGGCATTCGGCTCGACGTCGCCGAATGGCGCCGGCCCGATCCGCGCACCGCGCCGTCCAAGTCGAAGGCCGCCGGCCTCTACATGATCTGCACGCTGTCCAAGCACGCCGCCGAGGCCAATGGCTACGCCGACGCCATGATGCTCGATTGGCGCGGCCAGGTGGCGGAAGCGACGGGCGCCAACATCTTCTTCGTCAAGGACGGCAAAATCCATACGCCGACGCCCGACTGCTTCCTCGACGGCATAACCCGCCGCACGGTGATCGGCCTGGCGAAGGACCGCGGTTTCGAGGTGATCGAGCGCGCCATCATGCCGGAGGAGCTCGAAGGTTTCGAGCAGTGCTTCCTCACCGGCACCGCCGCCGAGGTCACGCCGGTTTCCGAGATCGGTCCATACCGATTCGAGGTCGGCGAGATCGCCAAGACATTGATGAATGACTATTCCGCCGCGGTGCAGCCAAAGCACGCAATCGCTGCAGAATAGAGATAGTCACAGCTTTTTTATGCAATAGGGGCGGTTTTCGAGCCGCCCCTTTTATTTAAGCGCGCGCGCATTTGACTTTCGAACAATTCGGCGTCTCATGATGGCGTCGGCCCGAGGAGGCTGGCGGCTATGGAGGGACTAGTTACATGGACAGCAACACGATTATTCAGATCGTTGTACAGGTAATTGCCGGCGTTATCGGTGGCCAGGCGGTTGGCGCGGCGTTCAAGCAGGCGGCGATGGGCCAACTTACCAAAATCCTCAGCGGTGCGATCGGCGGCGTCGGCGGCGCGGCCATTCTCGGCAGCCTGCTCGGCGGCGGCGGCGTTGACGCGGCAGCGGCGGCGGGCGGCATCGGCAGCGCGCTCGACCTGAAGAACCTCCTCGGCGGCGTTGGCGGTGGCGCGATACTGACCGGCATCGTCGGCGCGGTCATGAATGCGATGAAGAAATAGGTCCGGTCTTTCGGACTTTGCCATGGGCGGCCTCGGCCGCCCATTCTTTATTACCAAGCCGGCGGCCTCGGCCGCCCATTCCTTTGGAAACATGGCCAGCGGCCTCGGCCGCGCATTTCCTCCCGAAGTTCGGACAATGGTGGACGAGGTTCGCCGGGCTGTCTACATCAGGGCGACACTTCGAAGGAAGGGAAAGGAATGCCATGGGTCAGCTCAATGCCGGTATCGTGCCGGTCACGCCCTTCCAGCAGAACTGCACCATTCTCTTCGACATGGACGACAGGTCGGGCGTCGTGGTCGATCCCGGCGGCGATGTCGACCAGATACTGTCGGCGCTGAAGGACAATGCCATCACCGCCGGCGCAATTTGGATCACGCACGGTCATATCGACCATGCCGGCGGCGCGATGGACCTGAAGGACGCGCTGGGCATCGACATTATCGGCCCACATGAGGCCGACAAGCCGCTGCTTACCAATCTCGAGAACCAGGCCAAACGTTTCGGCCTCACCGATCCGGTGCGCAATTGCGTGCCGGACCGTTTTCTCACCGAAGGCGAAACGGTGTCGTTCGGCAACCATGTGTTCGAAGTGCTGCATTGCCCGGGACATGCGCCGGGCCATGTCGTCTACTACAACCGGGCGGCCAAATTCGCGCATGTCGGCGACGTGCTGTTCCGCGGCTCGATCGGGCGCACCGACCTGCCCGGCGGCGACCACGCAGCGCTGATCGCCTCAATCAAGGACAAGCTTCTGCCGCTAGGCGACGACATAGGTTTCATCTGCGGCCATGGCCCGGGTAGCCGCCTTGGCGACGAACGGCGGACCAATCCGTTTCTGACCTAGGCGATGCCGATATTCAGGTGATGCCGGCCTGCGAGCGTCAGTTTCCTGCGCTTCCGGTGCTCACGTACTGTAAGTACGCTCCGCTCCGGTTCTCGGAACCCATCGCTCTCGGCTCGGCCTGACCTGAATCTCGGCATAGCCATCGTTGGCGAGTTATTCAAAAAAGCGCCGCCCAAGGGCGGCGCTTTTTAAGGTAGGGAACCTGGGTTTTCTTAATTGGCGACGCAGAAATGCTGAGCGCCGTCACTGCCGGTGAAAGTGCCGGTCCGCGAATTGAAGCTGCGGTAGCGGTCCGAGCAATACTCGTACCAGCCGCGGGTCCACGGCTCGGCATAGCGGTCGGCGTAGACGACACGCGGCTGCTGAACGTAGTAGCGGCGCACCGGCCGGTCGACATAATAGTCGTCACCATAGGCCGGTTCGTAATAGCGCGGCCCAGGGTTGCTGAGCGCGCTGCCGATCAGAGCGCCTGCCGCAAGGCCGACAACGCCGGCGGCGAGGGCGTCACCGCCATGATGACGATGATGGTGCCAGCGCCAGTCGTCGGCATTGGCCGCCGAGAAGGTGGCCAAGGTGGTCGCGGCAATGCCAACACTGAGGATGGCGGTCCTGAGAAAACGATTCATTTTCGGTCTCCTTCGCGCCGGCCCGCGCGTTTTTCGGGGGATACGGACCGGCTTTAGCAAAGGTTAATAGAAGACCGTGGCTGAACGGAGGCTGAACGGAAATCGGCGTAAACGATTTTTCGAGGCCTGGGGATTTTTCGAGCCTCGGCGGTTTGCGAGGCTTGGCGATTTTCGAAGCCGGCGACCTTTCCGGACCTAGGCACAATCCGTTCCGGGGCGGGAGCGGTCCCGCCTGAAAAGCTTCCGTCGGATCCGTCGCGAGCCGGCTTAGCCGACCGACAGATTGACGGCCTTCGGACCCTTGCCGCGCTTGTCCGGCTCGGTGTCGAATGTCACTTTCTGCCCATCCTCAAGACCGGGAAGGCCCGACGCCTGCACAGCCGAGATGTGGACGAAGACATCCTTCGCGCCATCATCGGGCGTGATGAAGCCGAAGCCCTTGGCATGGTTGAAGAATTTGACGGTGCCGGTCTGCGGCATGGGAAACTCCTTTGATCCCATCAAGTCAAGTCTCGGGCCGGCAAACTGCCCGAGAGGAAATTTGTCCTTTATTTTAGCGCTATCGGCAAGAGAAAGTTTTCGCCTGCCGATCCAAGCATTTGCGCGCAAAAAAGGCGCAACCTTTTCGGTCGCGCCTTCGCAAATTCAGGCCTGTCCTGAAGCCGGCTCATGATCCTGCCGCACCATTGCATCCGCAACGATAGGCTGTTTCGGCGGATCAGGCAGCGCGCAGGTTGACCGCCTTCGGGCCCTTGCCCATGCGGTCCGGCTCGACGTCGAAGGTGACCTTCTGGCCGTCGACCAGCGTGCGCAGGCCAGAGGCCTCGATCGCGGAAATGTGGACGAACACGTCCTTGGCGCCACCATCCGGCGTGATAAAGCCGAAGCCTTTGGTGGCATTGAAGAACTTTACAGTACCGGTCTGGGCCATTGGGGAAAACTCCTTCACCCGTGTCAGTCTTGGTGGTTTGCCCGCTGCCTCGCGCCTTGGGCAAATCCCGGTGGTTGCTTCGGCGGTCATGCATTCGCGCATGGTCAAACCCCCCGCCGAAAAACGGGGTTGTCAGAGATTCACACTTATCGGGGAAAGGTCGTCCAAAACGTTCCGCTCTCCGGGTCGCAAATGCCCGAACATGATTTTTATTACACGGAAACGTGATGGTTGCAAGACGACGCTCGCGGGCGGCCAGCGGCGCGTCCAACGCTGGGCCTCGATAGACCCGGGCCTATCACCGGTCATCGGCCAGAGGCGGGCCAAGCATGGGCCAAGGCGGCGACGACCGTTCCGTGGCTCCACAAACGATGGTTGCGTTTAATGCGCAGGATGCGAGGATACCGCGAGCCGGCATCACGCGTCGGGATGGAGGAGGGGTATATGCGGCTTCTTGCGGTGTTATGGCAGGGCGTTGTCGTTTTCACGCTGTCGGCGCTGCTGGCAGCCTGCACCGTCGTCGTCGACGATGGGCCGCGCCCGCTGCCGTCCCGGCCGCATCCGCAGCTCTGCACCATGCAGTACCAACCGGTCTGCGCCCGGCGCGGCGGCGACCGGCAGACCTTTGCCAATGCCTGCCTGGCTGAAAGGGAAGGCTACCGCATCGTGCGGGACGGTCCTTGCCGCGACGGCGGTGGCGGTGGTGGCGAACAAGCCTTCTGCACGCGCGAATACGCGCCGGTCTGCGCCAGGCGCCATGGGCAGATGCGCACCTTCCCGAACGCCTGCGAGGCGCGCGCGGCGGACTATCGCATCGTCGGCGACGGGCCGTGCTGAGCAGACCGCGGTGTCCATTCGCAAGATAGACACCGCGAGGCGCGCTGACGTTTGTCTTGAATCTCTTGCCCGCATGGCTTAGGTCCGGCGGACCAACAAATACGGCAGGTTTCCCATTAACAAAGATCGCAGAAGAGCGGCAAACGCCGGTGGCAGGCCAGGTGGCTCGGTGAACCCGCTCGATCCTTATGTGCAAAAGGCGCTGCAACTGCACCAGGGCGGCCGGCGGCAAGAGGCCGAGGCGCTTTACCGGCAGGTCCTGGGGCAGCAGCCGAACCATGCCGCAGCGCTGCATTTCCTCGGGCTGCTGCTGCACCAGACCGGCAGGAGCGAGGAAGGGCTCGATCTCATCGAGCAGTCGGTGACGCTGCAGCCCGAGAATGCCGACTTCCTCAACAATATGGGCACGGTCATGCGCGACCTCGGGCGCGTCGCCGCGGCGGTCGATTTCTTCCGCGGGGCCGTGGATATCCGGCCGGACCAGCTGGCCGCGCGCGACAATCTCGGTTCGTCGCTGAAGCAGCTCGGCAAATTCGACGCGGCCGAGGAGATCTATCGAGGCACCATCGGCCGCAATCCGTTCCATGTCCGTGCGCGCATCGGCCTTGCCGAGACGATGCAGGAAGCCGGGCGGCTGGACGAGTCGATCAAGCTGTTCAGCGAGGCGCTGTCGATCCGGCCGAAGGACGCCGAGCTTCTCTACGGTCTGGGCGTCGCGATGATGGAGAAGGGCAAGCTCGACGAGGCGGCCGACCGCGCCCGTCAGGCGCTGGCGATCGCCCCGAACATGGCCAAAGCCTGGCTGCTGCTCACGCAGGTCAAGCGCCAGACCGAGCGCGACAAGGAGCTTGCCGGCATGGAGGCCGAACATGCCAAGGCGCCGCAAGGCAGCCTCGCGCGCATGCAGCTCTCCTTCGGACTGGGCAAGGTTAATGACGACCTCAAGGATTATGGCCGCGCCTTCGACTATTTCGCCGAGGGCAATGCCATCCGCCGCAGCGTGATCGACTACGATCCCGCGCGCACGCGGGGCGAATTCGAGGCGATGAAGACGGCCTTCGACGCAGCCTTCTTCGAGAAGCACATGCCAAGCGGCATTTCCGACGACACGCCGATCTTCGTCGTCGGCATGCCACGTTCCGGAACCACGCTGGTCGAGCAGATCATCGCCAGCCATCCGCAGGTTTTCGGTGCGGGCGAATTGAACATCCTCAAGACGGCCGTCGGCAAGCAGTTTCCGATGAGCATGCCGGGCGGCTTCCCCGCCGGTATCGCCGACATGCCCGACAAGGCATTCGCCGAGGCGGGCCAGGCCTATCTCGACATGCTGCATAGCCGCTATCCGGGCTACCGCCATGTCACCGACAAGATGCCGGGCAACTTCCTGCTGGTCGGCTTCCTGCACATGATGCTGCCGAAGGCCAAGATCGTCCATTGCGCGCGCGATGCGGCGGCCACGTGCCTGTCGATCTTCAAGGTGCATTTCCGCGGCGACAGCCACCGCTACGGCTACGACCTCGGCGAGCTCGCCGATTTCCATAACCTCTACACAGACATCATGGCGCATTGGCACAAGGTGCTGCCAGGCGTCGTGCATGATGTGCGCTATGAGGATTTCGTCGCCGACCAGGAAGGGCAGTCGCGGGCGCTGATGGCGTATCTCGGCCTGCCCTGGGACGACAAGGTGCTGTCCTTCCACGAGACGGACCGGCCGGTGCGCACCGCTTCCGCCGCGCAGGTGCGCCAGCCGATGTATCAGGGCTCGGTCGATCTGTGGAAGAGGTATGGGGAGCGGCTGAAGCCGCTGCTTGATCGGCTGAACTAGCACACGCGTCAGCGATTGGCCGAAGCGTCCGAACTTCGTCATCCTCGGGCGGAGCGGGAGCGAAGCGGACGCGTAGACCCGAGGATTCATTCCGTGACCTCGCGCGAAGGTTAAAGGCGGCGCAGAACAGAGGTCGTTTTGCATCGCTGCAAAGCTCATAGGTAACGGAATGGATCCTCGGGTCTGCGCCGCGTCGCTTCGCTCCTTGCTCCGCCCGTGGATGACGACCTGACGAGCGTCTTGGCCAATCGCAACGGATTGCGATCAGCCGACACCGGCGTTCCGTCGCTCCTCAAAGCTGGATGAATGGCTGGAAGCCGCCGAAGATCATGCGCTTGCCGTCGAACGGCATGGCGGACCAGTCCATCTTGAGACGCTCATCGGCCATCACCTTGGCCATGACCGCGTCGCGGCTCTGCCTGGACTCGTAGACGACCCAGGAGAAGATGACGACCTCGTCGTCCTTCGCCTGCACGGCGCGCGGGAACGAGGTCAGCTCGCCATAGGGGACATCGTCGCCGACGCATTCGACATAGGCGAGCGCGCCGTGCTCCATCCAGACGGCGCCGGCGTTCTCGGCCATCTTCTTGTACGCATCGAGATTTGCCTTCGGCACGGCAAGCACGAAACCATCGACATAGGACATGCTGAACTCCTCTTTGTGGCGTCTCTTCCCCTGTGGGAGAAGGTGGATCGGCGCGCAGCGCCGAGACGGATGAGGGGTGCGCCAGCTCGGCGTCGCTTACCCCTCACCCGGAGCCGATTTGCGAAGGGCAAATTGGGGCAATCCGACCTCTCCCACAGGGAGAGGTGGGCGGGCTCACTTCACCGGGGCATTCATCGCCCAGGCGACGCCGAAGGGGTCTTTCACCTGGCCCCAGCGGTCGCCCCAGAACATCACCTGCAGCGGGGTGACGATCTCGCAGCCGGCATCCACCGCGCGCTGCCACCAGGCATCGATGTCGTCGCTGCCGAGATGCAGCTGCAGCGTATAGCCTTGTGCCGCCTGGTGCGGATGGCCGTGTTCGGGATAGGCATCGCCCAGCATCAGCGTCGAGCCGTTGACGTAGAGATGGATGTGCATGGTGCGGCCCTTGTCGTCAGGCGGATGGGCGAACACTTCCTCCGCGCCGAAAGCCTTCTTGTAGAACTCGGCGGCCTTGATAGCGCCGTCGACCTGCAGGTAGGGGGTCAATCCGCCAAGGACCTTGGCGCGGGGCGGGGTTTGGTCATTCATTCTCGTGTTCCTCTTCACGGGTTGATCCGGTTTTGCGACCCCAGGACGGATGAAGCGGCGGCGATCCTACATGGCCCGAGAATTATTTTTAGAGTAGCTGGCCCAAACAGCTCGGGCGGCAAGCGCGGCTGCAAAACGATCGCATCGAAAGCGACTTATATGACCTTCGCCGAGAAGGTGGCGGCGCGGCGGCTTTCCCGCGTTTCGAAAATCTCCGGAAAGCCGATGTCCTTGCGCAGCTCGGCCGGAAGCGACAGCAGGATGCGCTCGCTGCGATGACGGGCGCGCGCCTGGGTATAGCGGTTGGCAAGGCGGCCGATGGATGACAGTACCGACATGATGTCTCTCCCTGGTTGATGCCGGCATCATCGTGTCGGCATCCCAAGGACGAGGCGGCAATCGGCGATCCGACAGATCGCCCTCGATTTTTTTTTAGAACACCGACGCGGCCAGCGCGGTGTCGTAATATTCCACCATCTCGATGATCTCGCCGTCGCGGACCGTCCAGAAATTGGCGGTGCGCATGATGAACTCCTCGCCGGTGGCGCGGCGCGTCATGTGGATCTCGACTTGCGCGGCGACCTTGTCGCCGCCGTCGATGAGCTCGACCGGGACAAAATGCCGGTATTCGAAGTCGTCGTCGAGCGCCAGCAGCCTGGCGAGGAATTCCTGCTTGCCGTGCGCGGTGCCGGCATGACGCGATTGCCGGGGATCGGCAATCCAGCGGAACACGACATCTTCAGCGCACCGAGACAAGGCGCCCTCGATGTCGCGATCCGCATAGGCCTGATAGAGATTGCTGACGATTTCCACTGCACGCATGGCCCATTCCCTCCATGGCTAAGCAGTTCAGCATGCGCTTTTTTTAGCAGGTGGAAAAGTATCGCCGAGCCGGCAGCAACGCCTGTCGGGCCGGCAGCGCCGGCCCAACAGAGGTATCGTCTCAGCTCCGCATCTCGGCGACCGAGCGGAAGAAGGCTTCCGGGTCGTCGACCTCGGTCAGCCGCCGCTTGTCGATCAGCCAGAAGCGGTTGCCGACGGCGCGGATGAAGGAGCGATCATGCGAGGCAAGCAGGCAACTCGCCTGATGCTTCAGCAGCTCGTCCTCCAATGCTTCCTGGCCGTCGATGTCGAGATGGTTGGTCGGCTCGTCGAGCAGATAGAAATTGGGATGGATGAGCCTGAGCACCAGCATCATCAGCCTCGATCTCTGTCCGCCGGACAGAGCGCCGATCTTCCTCTCCTGCATCTCGATCGCGACGCCGGCGCCGGCGAGCAACGAGCGGGCGCGCTGCTCGCCGACCTCGAAGCGGCGCGAGACCATCGCCAGCGGCGTGTCGCCGCCATCGATGCCCGACAGCGCCTGACCGCTGTAACCGAGCACGGTCGACGGCGTCACCTTGAAGTTCGCGACCGATCCCGGGTCGGCGACGGCGTCGCGGATCATCGCGATGAAGCGCGTCTTGCCGACGCCGTTGCGGCCAAGCAGCACGATGCGATCGCCCTGGCAGATGTGGCGCTTGCCGGTCCTGAACAGCAGCGTGCCGTCAGGGGTTTCGACCGCCGCGTCCTCCAGCGTGATCAGCACCTTGGCGTGGGTGCCTCGGTTCGCCAGCTTGATCGCGCCGGCCGAACGCTCGCGATGCGCTTGTATGGCGGCATCCTCCAGCTTCTCGGCCCGTTCCTTGAGCTGCCTGGTCTTCACCGTCAAAAGGTCGCTGCCGGAATTGATGCCGATATTGTTCAACTTGGCGGCCTGTTTGCGCAACTGCTGGGCGATCTTCATGTCGCGCTCGAACTTGCGCGCCGTCGAGGTATCGAGCTCGTCGAGCGCCTGCCTGGCGCGCGAATAGGGCAGGGCGAACACCGGCGATTCTTCCGGGCGCAGGAACAGGGTACGGTTGGTGGCCGCGTCGAGGAAGGCGCGGTCGTGGCTGGCGATAATGACCGGCACATCGCGCGGCAGCGCATTGAGCCATGTTTCCAGCTGGCTGATCCTGGCGAGGTCGAGATGATTGGTCGGCTCGTCGAGCAGAAGCACGTCGGGATCGGTGACCCAGACGCGGGCGATCAGCGCCAGACGCTGCCAGCCGCCGCTCAGAGCGCGCATCGGCCGGCCGCGCATGTCTTCCGGCACCTCGAGCGAATCCAGCACGACGTCGACGCGCCAGAACTCGCTGTCGCGCTGTTCGGGCGGCAAGGCATCGGCGACGACATCATGGAAGCTGCGGCCGAGGAATGCGTCAGGGATGGATTGCTCGACATGGCCGACGCGCAGGCCGCGCGACCGGGTGATGTCGCCGGTGGTGGGTTCGAACGCGCCGGTCAGGCATTTGAGAAGTGTGGACTTGCCACGGCCATTGGCCGCGACGATGCCGAGCCGGTCGCCGGAGCCGATGATGAGGTCGAGGTTGGAGAAGAGCGGCGCACTCATGGTGACGCCGAGGGATTTGAGGCTGATCAGGGCCATGTCTATTTCTCTGGTCTGCCCGGAGGAACTCGGGCTGTGATGCACTTTGACGGTGCGCCGGCGGGCCATCAGGCCAGGTTCAGCGGCACCACGAAGGGCAGACCAAAAATCGAAGCGGGAAAACCCGGACCGTCCTGGTCAGCCCTGCAAGCAAGC
This sequence comes from Mesorhizobium sp. CA12, assembly GCF_020165255.1. NCBI lineage: Bacteria > Pseudomonadati > Pseudomonadota > Alphaproteobacteria > Hyphomicrobiales > Phyllobacteriaceae > Mesorhizobium > Mesorhizobium sp. CA12. The sequence goes on along the minus strand of NZ_JAIUHT010000002.1, from coordinate 65,117 downwards.
TCGCAGGGCACAGACAGGGCCGCGCTGACGGTGGTGGCAGTAGTTCACGCAGCCCTCCTTTCCGGATGTTCGAATTGGGAATTGGGTACACCGGGGGAGGGGCGGAGGCAAGGTGCGCCTTTCCCTTCTCCCCTTGTGGGAGAAGGTGGATCGGCGCGACAGCGCCGAGACGGATGAGGGGTGTTCCAGCGGAGTGAGACGCTGGCTTTCCCTGGAGCACCCCTCATCCGTCGCCTTCGGCGACACCTTCTCCCACACGGGGAGAAGGAAAAGATGCTACTGCCCCGGCCGTCCGGTCTTGCCCGGCCGGCGTTTTTGACGCCGCTCGTCGCCAGGGTCCTCGTAGGAGCCGATGCCGGTTCGCTGGCGGACGATCGGCTTATCGTCGCGTTCCTTCGCGCCCGTCCTGCCGGACATCTCCCCCGCCGGAGGAGGCGTTGGCTGCGGCTTCGCCGGCTTCCTGCCCTCGACCGGTTTCTCCGTGCGGCGCACCGTCATCTCGTCGAGCGAGTTCTTCCTGAACAGGGGCTTTGTCGGCTCGCCGGGAATGCCGAAATCGGAACCGTGCGCTTCCTGCGCGCTCTGCTTCTTGAACAGCGAACGCGACACCGCGCCGGCGGGGGTCGTCATGTCGGTGCCGGGCCCCATGTCGTCGATCGACGGCTTGGCGAAGAGCGGCTTCTTCACCGGCACGGCACCGTCGGCGCCCATCTCGTCCAGATGCGGCTTGCGGAAGAGGTTGGGCCGGGCAGCCTTTGCCGCCTCCTCGGCGGCGCGTGCCTCATCGAGCTTGCGGAAGCGCTCCTGTTCCTCGACCGTGCGATGCTTGGCCACGCCCTTGTTGTGCTTGCCCTTTTCGCGGCCTGAGGCAGGACTTTGGCCTTCCACCTCGCGCGCCAGCGGGTCGTCGGAGATGGCAAGCTCCATCTCGCGCAGCCGCTTGATCTCGTCGCGGATGCGCGCCGCCTTCTCGAAGTCGAGATTGGCGGCGGCGTCGCGCATCTGCTTGTCCAGCGCCTCGAGGTGCGTCTTCAGATTGTTGCCGATCATCGCCCCGGCATCGTCGGTGAACTGCGAGATGTCGGCGCGGACATGGTCCTTCTCGTAGACCGAGTCGAGGATGTCGGCGATGCGCGACTTGACCGATTCCGGCGTGATGCCGTTGGCGGCGTTCCACTCCATCTGCTTCTCGCGGCGGCGGTTGGTCTCGGCCATCGCCCGTTCCATCGAGCCGGTGATCTGGTCGGCGTAGAGGATGACCTTGCCGTCGACGTTGCGGGCAGCGCGGCCGATGGTCTGGATCAGCGAGGTTTCGGAGCGCAAAAAACCTTCCTTGTCGGCATCGAGGATGGCGACGAAGCCGCATTCGGGAATGTCGAGGCCTTCGCGCAACAGGTTGATGCCGACCAGCACGTCGAAGGCGCCGAGGCGCAAATCGCGCAGGATCTCGATGCGCTCCAGCGTGTCGATGTCGGAATGCATGTAGCGGACGCGAATGCCGTTCTCGTGCAAATATTCGGTGAGGTCCTCGGCCATGCGCTTGGTCAGCACGGTGACCAGCGTGCGATAGCCGGCCCGGGTCGTGTCGCGGATCTCGCCGACGACGTCGTCGACCTGGCTTTTGGCCGGACGCACCTCAACCGGCGGATCGATCAGGCCGGTCGGACGGATGACCTGCTCGGCGAAGACGCCGCCGGACTGCTCCATTTCCCAACCGCCCGGCGTCGCCGAAACCGCCACCGACAGCGGGCGCATGGCGTCCCATTCCTCGAAGCGGAGCGGCCGGTTGTCCATGCAGGAGGGCAGGCGGAAACCATACTCGGCCAGCGTCGCCTTGCGGCGGAAGTCGCCGCGATACATGCCGCCGATCTGCGGCACGGTGACGTGGCTTTCGTCGATGAAGATCAGCGCGTTGTCGGGCACATATTCGAACAAGGTCGGCGGCGGGTCGCCGGGCTGGCGTCCGGTGAGGTAACGCGAATAGTTCTCGATGCCGGCGCAGGAGCCGGTCGCCTCCAGCATCTCCAGATCGAAGCGCGTGCGCTGCTCCAGCCGTTGCGCTTCCAGCAGACGGCCAGCCTTTTCAAGCTCTTGCAGGCGATGCTTGAGCTCCTCCTTGATCGACTTGATGGCTTGATTCAAGGTCGGGCGCGGCGTCACGTAGTGCGAGTTGGCGTAGATCTTGACGCTCTTCAGCTCGCCGGTCTTCTGGCCGGTCAGCGGATCGAACTCGGTGATCTGCTCGATCTCGTCGCCGAACATCGAGATGCGCCAGGCCCGGTCTTCCAGGTGGGCGGGGAAGATCTCGATGGTGTCGCCGCGCACGCGAAACGAGCCGCGCACGAAGTTGATGTCCTGGCGCTTGTATTGCTGGGCGACGAGGTCGGCGAGAAGCGAGCGCTGGTCGAGCCGGTCGCCGACCTGCATCTGGAAGGTCATCGCCGTATAGGTCTCGACCGAGCCGATACCGTAGATGCAGGACACGGAGGCGACGATGATGACGTCGTCGCGCTCGAGCAGCGAGCGGGTCGCCGAGTGGCGCATGCGGTCGATCTGCTCGTTGATCGAGGATTCCTTCTCGATATAGGTGTCGGTGCGCGGGACATAGGCCTCCGGCTGGTAATAGTCGTAGTAGGAGACGAAATATTCGACCGCGTTTTCGGGGAAGAATTTCTTGAACTCGGCATAGAGCTGCGCGGCAAGCGTCTTGTTCGGCGCCAGGATCAAGGCAGGGCGCTGCGTCTCCTCGATCACCTTGGCCATGGTGAAGGTCTTGCCCGAGCCGGTAACGCCGAGCAGCACCTGGGTGCGGTCGTTCCGCTCGACGCCTTCGACGAGGTCCTTGATGGCGGTCGGCTGATCGCCGGCGGGCTCGAAATCCGAGACCATCTTGATGGCGATGCCGCCCTCAGACTTTTCCGGGCGGGCCGGACGATGCGGCGTCCACAGCTGGCCGTCCTTGTGCAGCGGATTGCCGGATTCGATCAGCGCCGAGAGCGCCGCGACCGTTGCAGTGACGCCGCCGGACGAAACCGACTCGGCATCCTCCAGGCTGATGTCGAGGCCGGCCACCGGGTTGAGGCCGGCGGCCGCGCGCTCCTTGGCCGAGGCAGCGCCGCCCATCGAGGTGCCGCGCGCGGTGCGGCCGGGCGCCGACGAGCGCTCGGGTATCTTCTTCGGCGCTTTTGCCTTCGGCTGCTTTTCCGCCTCGCGCTCGATCTGCCCGGCCCAATCGGAGATCGAGCCGGTCAGCGGCGCGCCGGCAAATTCGGCCTGCGGCGCTTCCGCGAAGCCGCCGGGCTCCAGCGGCTCGGCGGCATCGAGGAACTCGGTCAGCGGACTGCGTCGCTTCGGCGCGCCGTCTTGCGAAGGCGTCTTCTTGTCAGGATGTCTGGCCATGGCCCGAATATGGGAGGACTCGGCCGAAATGGAAAGAGCGGAGTGAAAGGGCTCCGGCCGCGCTTGGACGCTGCTGACAGAAGGCTGTCAGGAGAGGGGTCATGATCCGATGGGCCTGGGATCGTCCGGCTCCGCCTTGGCAACCGCGGCAAGCGCCGCGGCGACGGCGGCGGCGCGGCGGGCCTTCGGTCCATCCACCGGCCAGACCAGGCGGCGCTTGATGGTCAATGCCGGAACCTCGCGGGCGATCTCGACGAGCTGGCCGGAGCGGAAATGCTCCCTAAGCACCAGTTCGCTGGCAAGCAGCGCGCCCATGCCGGAGATCGCGGCATGCGCCGCCAGCACGGTCAAGGGGAACCGCGGGCCGTGGTCGATGTTCTTGCGCAGGCGGCCGGCGGCGGCGAACCAGTTTGCCCATGTGGGGTAAACGTCGTCGCCCATCGTCTGGTCGATGTGGAGGAGGGGTAGGCGGTCGAGCACTTCGGCGCTGTCTTGATCTGTGCGGTTGCGGATCAGCGCAGGGGCACAGGCCGGAACCACCCTTTCGGTGAAGAGATCGGCCGATACGAGATCTCTTGCCGTGCTGTTGCGGTAGCTGATGGCGAGGTCGATGCCTTCCTCCAGCATCGAATCCAACGCGATCGACACCACGATGCGCACGTCTAGCCTGCCGAGAGCCGCGCGGACATTGCCAAGGCGCGGCGCCAGCCAAAGCGAGGCGAAGGACGGATCGGCGGCGATGGTGAACGTATCGGCACGGCGCTCGAAACGCAGCCGCCGCAAGCCGGAGGCCAGCGCGTCGAAGCCGCGGTCGATGTCGGGCAGCGCCGCCTCGGCAATGCGCGTGAGCGCGATGCCGTTGCCCTCGCGCCTGACCAGCTTGACGCCAAGCCGATCCTCCAGCTGCCGCAACTGATGACCGACGGCGCCGGGCGTGACGCCGAGCTCGTCGGCGGCGCGCGTGAGACTGCCGGTGCGCGCGGCGGCTGCAAGCGCACGCAGGGCCGACAGCGGGAGGTCGCGAAGAAATGCCATGTATTGAGAATACCTCAAAACTTGCGAAAACAAACTCGTTTGCAAGAAAAGCCGCGAGCGCCCTACCGTTGTTGAAGACAACTCAATCCAGGAAAGCCGTCGCCATGCTTGATATGCAAACGCAGTCCGTCCCCGCCGGCCAGGCACTCGCAACGCGCTCCTTGCGATCGATGCGCAACGAAGGACCGCACATCGCCATGGAATTCGACGACGGCAGCGCCGGCCGGCTGTCGATGCGCTGGCTGCGGCTTGCCTGCGAATGCGGGATATGCGGCGACACCGCTTCCGGAAAGCGCTGGCTGACGCCTGCTGATGTTCCGGTCGGTATTCGCGCGGCCTCGATCGAAATCTCGACGGATGGGAAGATGGACGTGGTCTGGCAGGACGGCCACGTCTCGCGCTTCGCGGCGGGCTTTCTGGCGGCCCATGCCGGACGGGGCGGCGATTTCGGCGCGCCACGCTTTCAGCCGGAACTGTGGAATGGCGATCTCGGCGCGCGGCTTGGGCGCTTCGCCTTCGACGCCGTGGTGGAGGGGGACGCGGCGCTTTTCCAGTCGCTGCGCGCCTTGCGCGACCATGGTATCGCCATGCTGACCGGCGTCCCGGCCGAGCCGGAGGCGACGCTGCGCGTCGCCGGCCGCTACGGTCCGGTGCGCGAGACCAGCTACGGCAAGGTTTTCGATCTCATCTCACGGCCCGACGCCCGGGTGGCCGGGGAAACGGCGCGCGCGCAAATTCCGCACACGGACGAGCCGTTCCGCTATTCGCCGCCGGGCTTCATCTTCTTCCATGCCATCAGGACCGGCGCCGGCAGCGGCGGCACCTCGTTGATGGTCGACGGATTTCAAGTCGCCGAACGGATGCGCACAAACAGTCCGGAGCTGTTCGACCTGCTCGCTCGACATGGCGTGACATTCCATCGCGAGCATGCCGGCGACGTGTTCTTCAGCGCCGAGGCGCATGTCATCAGCCTCGACGCGAGCGGCGCCGTCACCGGCATACGCTTCAACGATCGCTGCCTGGCGCCGCAGACGGGCGCTGTCGATGAGATCGACGGGCTGATCGAGGCGCTTGCCGAGCTGACGCGGCTGATCTGCGATCCGGCGAACCAGTTCCGGCATCAGCTGCAGCCCGGCGAGGTGCTGGTCTTCGACAATCAGCGGGTCTTGCACGGACGCACCGAATTCGATCCGACGCTGGCCGTCCGCCACCTCAGAAGCTGCAACCTGGACCGCGACGGCGTCCACAGCGCCTTCCGCACGCTGGCGCGGCGCTTCGCGCCGGAAGAGGCGGAAGCGGTGCTTTATCAGGGCGCAATTTTCTGACGATAGCCAGGGGGACGGCGTCGACCTCGAAGGTTCGGTTTCCTCGCCCCCGCCAGAGGCGGGGGAGAGGTGTCCGCGAAGCGGACGGAGAGGGGGTTTCGTAAGGCGGAAGCCCTTCTCTTCAAAGCGCTTTCGCCGCGCGGGACCGGCGCCCCCTCTCCGTCTCGGCTTCGCCGAGCCACCTCTCCCCCATTTCATGGGGGCGAGGAACCTAAGACCGCGGGCCTCAATTGAACCACAGCGCAAACGTCAAGAAACCGGCGCCGCTGAACTGGCGCTGGATCTGGTCGAAATCGTCGCTGGTGAGGATCTTGCCGCTTTCGAGATAGGGCGCGATGCCGGGACCGGTGATCGAAAGGACCAGGTCAAAAGGTTTCGGCTCGTCGAAGAAGCGCTTCATGTTGATGCCCTTGCCGGTGATGCGGAAATGCGGCAGCAGCGCGCGGCCTTCGAGAAGATCCTCGGCCACGGTCAACGTGGCGAGCCAGGCCTGCACCTGTTCCTCGCCGACCTCGAGGCCGGTCAGCGGATTGACGCCTTTCTGTTGGGGTCCCGGCAGCCATTCGCGATCGTTGTCGGTCTCGGCCAGGATCGATTTCCAGTCCTCGCGCGACAGTCGGATCATCTCCAGCAGGTGGCGTCGCGCGGCCTGCCGGCGTTCCGGCTCGACCACCGGCCAGTTGACGAGATGCACCAGCGAGATGAAGTCGGCGAAGCGCCATTCCGAGGCGAAAATGTTGCCGCTCATGCCGCCGTCCAGCGGCACAAGCGTATCCTGCAATGGCAGTTTCGCGCGCGGGAACAGCATGTGGAACGAGCCGTCAAAGGCATTGCGGAAATCATGCGCCAGCCAGAAATCGGCCTGCGCCATGAGGAACTCGGCATAACCTTGCAGCCAAAAACCGTCGGCGCGGTCGAAGCGGAAGGTGAGCGAAGGCGCGGTATTGCTGGTGTCGATGCTGCCGCGCGACAGCGACGCCATGATGGCGGCGAAGCTTTCATCGGGCGCGAGCTTGCCATCTTCGTTGAGGTCGATGCCGACATGGGTGAGATCGACCACCATGCCGACATCGGCATCTTTTGGTACCGAGCCGAGCGTGGCCGCAGATTTTTCGAGCCGGTCGCGGAAGGCAACCAGGATGGCGCGGAGTTCTTCGTAGGTCAGCGGCTGCGGGTTGGGATTGTCGGGCACGGGCAACCGCATCAGCGGCAGCATGAAGGATTTCGGGCTCTCGAAACCGTGGCGATGCAGTCCGCCGGCGAGGACCTCAAGCGCGGTGAAGAATTCGCCGGCGCCGGCCGCATAGGCCGAGGCCGGGTCCTTGGCCGCTGCCGCCTCCAACGTCGACAGCGCCGTGTTCCGGTCGGCCACGCTCTTCGCCTCGAACATGGACTTGGCTTCGTCCGGCATCTCGGCCCAGGCGACGGACGCCGGCAGGAATGCAAACAAGGCTGCTGCAAGGATCGTTCTACGCATCGTCATCGCCCTCCACTGCTCCACGTCGTGAGCATACACGGATTTCGGGCAGTCCGAGATGGCCGCCGCGGGATCGCCAGCAACCCGCTTCAACCGGCCCGTCAGACAGTCTACACAGGGCGAAACTGGATGGGCCCGTGTCGAACTATCCGCTTGCCTATAAACTGTCGTGGCTGCCGCGCCTGCTGAGACCATCGCTTGCCGGCGACAGAAGCGGCTTCGCGGCGCCCGCGGCGATGTTGCTCGATCCGCAGCCCACACGGAAGGTGCGGCTGGCCTTCGTCGGCGACATTTCGGCCGTCGCCAATTGCGATGCGCCGGATTGCGATCCGGCAATCACGACGCTGCTTTCGTCCGCCGACCTCGTGATCGGCAATTGCGAAAGCCCGATCGTCGAACGCCCACGCGCGGTGATGGGCACGTGGCTCGGCACGCATCATGCGATGAGCGAGCATTTCCTGGCCGATGCGCTCGCAGCCGCCGGCATCGCGCGCGACAGGCTCGTTCTGTCCCTGGCCAACAACCACGTGCTCGATCAGGGCATCGCCGGTTTCGAGGAAACGCTCGCGGCGCTGAACCGGCTCGGGATCCGGACCATCGGCACGGTTGCCGGCGGGCCCGTCCAGCGTCATGCGGCCGGACCGCTGACGATCGGCTTTGCGGCTTTCACGCTCTGGCGCAACACGGATGCCGCGCGGTTCGAAGAACGCATCTCGATGCATGCCGCCGAATGGCCGAGCGACGCTGCATCCGGCATCGATCTCATCTGCGCCGTGCCGCACTGGGACTGGGAGTTCCGGCATTTTCCACGGCCGGCGACGCGGGCGCTGGCGAGACGGCTGGCGGATCACGGCGTCCGGCTGATCGCCGGGCATCACGCGCATGTCGTGCAGCCCATCGAGCGTGTCGGCGACAGCGTGATCGCCTACGGCCTTGGCGATTTCCTCGGCACTGCGCTCGCCAGACTGCCATGGCCGGTACGCATCGGCTCGATATTCGTCGTCGATGTCAGCGTCGATCCGGCCACGCGGGGTAGGATCGCCGCCTACCGGATGCATTTTTTCGCGCGCCTCGCCACCAATGGTCACGAGCGGTTGGTGCCTGTCGTGGCTCTGGGTGGCGCGCTCAAGCAGCGGGTCGCGGCCCGACTGGTGACGATTTTTCCCATGTCGGAGCGCAAGATCGGCGCGATGGAGGAAGCGGCCGGATAGGGTTCAGCAATCGAAGCCGTATTGGGCGCGCATGTGCTCGGCCTCTTCCTTCGACATCTTCTTGAGCATCACGCAGACGGTGAAGCTGCCGACCTGGCGGCCGTTCCTGGTGTAGCCCCAGTCGGAGATGTCGTCCCTGGTGAATTCGATGTTCTGGCCAAGGACGACGTTGCGGACGATTTCCGGCTCGTTCGCCAATATCCCGACGAAGCCGTTGGCCGTCCGCTTGAAGGGAATGACCCAGAAATGCTCCGTCGCATTGCCGTCGACGACCATCACCTTCAGCTTGAACCTGTCGGTTCCCGGCGGCGGAGCGTCGGACAGGTTCAGGAATTCATCCAGGCTGGATCGCGCCTTCTCGACCGCCACCGCCATCTCGGCGTCGTCGGATGCGATCACCATGGCCTTGTCGTCGCCTTCCGCCCTGGCATGCAAGGGGGCGAGCGCCAGCAGCAGGGATAACGCGATACGAACGGCAGTTGTCATGACACCCCCCGGTGATGGCCAATATCCTGTGCGTTATCTTCGGGCAATGTGTCGGCTTGATCAATCCGATCTGCGGTTGCGAAGCGGCCCTACGCCTTTGTCATCGGGCAATCATAAGGGAATGGCTTCACTTCTGCTCGGGCCGACCTGAACCGTGGGCAGGCTTACAGCCCGGTCAATCCGGCCAGCCAGTTCGCCGAGCGCTTCGCCGCGTCCACCGTTGCGCCGGCAGCGCGGCTGAGGTCGGTCTTGACCACGGCATAGCCGGCCTTGGTGCGGTAGAGCACGGCGCGGCCGCCATCGACCGATCCATCGAAGGCCACGGGCTTTGCCGATTCCGTTTCGCTGGCGGTCACCGTTCCGCCGACCGGAGCGCTCGGGCGATGGTCGAGCTCGGGCGGCAGCGGGGCGATGGTTTCGACGACGCGGTTCCTGGGCTTCAAATCCGGCCTGGAAGCTTTCTCGGCAAGCTCGGAGGAAGAGGCCGAGCCCTTGACGCGGCAGATACCCGAAACCAGCGGATAGTCGAAATTGCGCTGGTGCAGCATCTGGCTCTTCACCGCCGCTTCGCAGTCGGCGAGCGTCGCCCACTTGGCCGGCGTCTCGCCGATATATTCGCAGAGCTTGGCGTCGCAGTCGCAGCCGACAATGGTCATGGCGACAAGGGCGGTCTTGATCACGGTCTTGTCCCTTTAAATGTTCCCAAACCGATCAATCGCCGGGGAACAAGGCGGGATTTGGCCGCGATTGTGGATTGTGCGTGTCGACGCGTTACGGAAGGTTGCTTGGCCGGCGACTGTGGCCGGAAAGCATCAGCAGCGGACGCCCGGAAGGCGCGGTAGCCTGTGAGGCGGGCCAAAAAGACAGTTGGCGCTGGGATTTCTCCCAGCGCCTCCCTGTCAGATCAGGAACCAGTCAAGGCAGCAACTTCCGTAAAGTCGTCGCGCCAGGCCGGCCTTGATTTTGACGGTCCTGCCAGTCGCCGCCCGAAGGGCAGCTCCCGTTCCAGACCACGCCGATCTCCACCCTTGCAGGCTTCGCCCAGCGTGCCATCGAAGGTTTTTACCGGCCTTCATGGCAGCATCGGTCCGCCGTCGGCGTTGGCACGCTTTCCGCGGCACCCGTAGGTCTCGGCATCCGTCCCTCCAACAGGCAAGCCTGCTCTCGTTCTGGGCCGTACGGGCCTCAGGAAATCCGCCTTGCGCTTTTGCCTTTCGGCTGGGCGTTCGGTAGCCGCCTGAGATGGGTTGAATGTACGCCGGGTAAGGGCTCTGGGAAATGCCGGCGCGCCTGTGGATAGCGGGATTATCGGGGACCAATGGCGAAAGCTTCGGAATCCGCCGGCCGAACCGCTTAGACGGCCTGCCCCGGCTTTTCTGTGACCGCTCGATGTTGGAGCCTTGCTCCGGCGCCCGGTCCGCGTTTCAATGTCGGCAAAAGACTCTGGGTACTAGTTGCGCGACTTGCCTCGGGGGAGGTCGACTTGAAAGTCGGGGTTGTTCTCAATCCGATTGCCGGCGGCGGCAGGCTCAAGCGGCATTGGGCGGAGGCCGCGGCATCGCTCAACAGGAATTTCGGCGATTTCGACTTGCGGGAAACTCAGGCCAGCGGCGACGCAGAGCGGCTGGCGATCGATCTCGCCGCCGGCGGGTGCGACCTGGTGATCGCGGCAGGCGGCGACGGCACCGCAAGCGAGGTGGCCGACGAGTTGCTGCAGGCACAAGATGAGACCGGCCAGGAAGCCGCGCTTGGCCTTCTGCCCTGTGGTACCGGCATCGACTTCGCGCGCGGGCTCGACTTGCCGCGCGGCATCGATGCCGCGCTGAAGCGGGTCGCCGATTCCAAGGCCCGAAAAATCGACGCCGGCCGCATCTGCTACATCGACGACCACGGCGCGCTGGCAAGCCGCCACTTCATCAACATCGCCAGCCTCGGCCTGTCCGGCGCGACGGATCGCGCCGTCAATGCGGACAAGCGCAAGGGCAGGGTCTCGGCCAAGGCGCTGTTCTTCTGGCGCACCGTGCTGGAGTTCATCCGCTACCGTTTTCAGGATGTCAGGATCACCATCGACGACGGCGAGCCGGTCGAGGCGCGCATGGCGCTGGTGGCGGTGGCCAACGGCAAATTCTTCGGCGGCGGCATGATGATCGCGCCGGACGCCGAGCTCGCTGACGGCCAATTCGACATCGTCATCCTGCGGGCCGCCGGCAAGCTCGGCTTGATCCGCGACCTCCGCCTGCTCTATGGCGGACGCCACCGCAACCATCCGGCAATCACCATCCTGCGTGGCCGCAAGGTGCTGGTCGAGCCGCTCGGCGATGCCGAGAAGAACGGCGCGCTGGTCGACATAGACGGCGAGTCGCCAGGCCGAATTCCGGCGACGTTTGAGATCCTGCCCGGCGCGCTAATGCTGAGGGGTTGAATCAACCGGTTAAGAGCCCGATTCAGCCGGTGCGGTCAGGCAATTGAAACAGCTGGCTAATTTCTGCAGGGTTACAGTTCGAGCTTGGCCGGAAAGCCCGGCGCGCGAAGCTCCGTCCCGACCGCGTCTTCCAAAAGCTTGACGATCTGTGTCGACGAGGCGCCACCGCCATAGGCGCGCTTACCCTCTTCGAAAATCGCGTTGACGCGGGTGGCAAGGTCGAGCGGCGCGCCGAAATCCCTGCCCATGGCAAGCGCGAAGCCGAGGTCCTTCAGCGCCAGATCCATGGTGAAGCCGATGTCGTAGGAGCCGTTGAGCACGAGCTGGCTTTCGGTTTCGTGGACGAAGCTGTTGCCGGAAGAGGCGACGATGGCGTGGTAGGCTTGCGCAAGGTCGAGGCCGCCCTGCTTCGCCAGCATCAACGCTTCGCCGGCGGCGACGAGATGGATGAAGGCGAGCATATTGGTGATGACCTTGATCACCGCCGCCGAGCCGACCGGGCCCATCAGGAAGGATTTCGCGCACATCGCCTCGATGGCCGGACGATGGCGTTCGTAGAGCGCCGCATCGCCGCCGACGAGCGCCGTGATCCTGCCCACTGCGGCCAGATGCACGCCGCCGGTCACCGGGCATTCGAGCGTCTCGATGCCTTGTGCCGATGCCAGCGCGGCGAGTCGTAAAATCTCGTCACGGCCATTGGTCGACATCTCGATCCAGGTGCCGCCCGCGGGCAGGCCCTGGAGCAATCCGTCGGGGCCGGCGAGCACAGTTTCGCTGACCTTCGGCGAGGGCAGGCAGGTGATCGCGTTGCCGGCGCGGGCAGCGGCTTCCGCCGGACTCGCCGCCGCCGTGGCGCCGAGCGCGACAAGGCGCTCGACCGCCCCCGGGTCGCGGTCGAAGACGGTGACGGCAAAGCCGTTGCGCAGCAGGCTGGCGGCAAGGTTGCCGCCGAGATGGCCAAGGCCGACGAAGGCGTAAGCGAGGGTCACGGCATCAGCGGCGTCTGCATCATCTGCAGATGCAGCTCCTTGCCGCTATAGGGATGGGCCTCGCAGACCGCCTCGTCGAGCTCGACGCCGAGGCCGGGCTCTTTCGAGGGGATGACGTTGCCGTCCTGCCATTCGATTTTCTTTTTGAGCAGCGTGGCGTGGAAACCGTCCCACTGCTTGAGCGATTCCAGGATCAGGAAGTTGGGCAGCGTCACCGCGAGCTGGATGTTGGCGGCGCCGACGATCGGGCCGCAGTAGCAGTGCGGCGCGACCTGGATGTGGTAGGCCTCGGCCATGGCGGCGATCTTCTTAGTCTCGAGAATGCCGCCGGAGCGGCCGAGATCCGGCTGCAGGATGGTCGCGGCGCGGTTCTCGATGACGCGGGCGAACTCGAACTTCGTCGTCAGCCGCTCGCCGGTTGCTATCGGGATGGAGGTCTGGCGGGCGACTTGCGCCATCACCTCGGGCATATCAGGCGGCACCGGCTCCTCGAACCACAGCGGATCGTAGGGCTCGATGGCGCGGGCGAGCCGCAGCGCGCCCGAGGCGGTGAACTGGCCATGCGTGCCAAACAGGATATCCGCCCTGTTACCGACTCCTTCGCGGATCGCCTTGACCATGCGCGCCGACAGGTCGATGTCGATCAAGCGCGGCTGATGGCCGTCATAGGCGGTGTAGGGGCCGGCCGGATCGAGCTTCACGGCATTAAAACCCTGCTCGACATATTCGAGCGCGCAGGCCGCAGCCATGTCGGGATCGTTGTAGACGTTCTTGCCGCGCGCATCTTCCGAATGGACGCTGCCGGTGTGCGGATAGAGGTAGGTGTAGGAGCGCAGGGTCTCGTGCACTTGGCCGCCGAGCAGCTTGTAGACCGGCTTGCCGGCCTCCTTGCCGACGATGTCCCAGCAGGCCATTTCGAGCGCCGAGAAGCAGCCCATGCCGGAGACGTCGGGGCGCTGGGTGAAGCCGGAAGAATAGGCGCGGCGGAAGAAATTCTCGATGTCGTGCGGATCGCGGCCGACGAGATAGCGCTCGGCCATGTCCTCGATCATCCTGGCGGTGACATGCGCGGAGAAGGTGGCGTTGTAGGCCTCGCCGTAGCCGACCACGCCGCCATCGGTGGTGAGCTTGACGAAGATGAAATACTTGCCGCCGATGCCGGGCGGCGGGTTGCCGACAACCCAGGTCTTCACGTCGATGATTTTCATGTGTGATCCTCCAGAACCAGGTCGGCGCCTTTCCATCCGGTCAGCATCGCGGCGGCGTTGGTGTTGCCCGTGATGTTGTCGGGGAAAATTGAAGCGTCGATGACGCGCAGACCGTCCAGCCCATGCACCCGAAGCCGCGGGTCGACGACGGCGCGCGATGCGTCAGGTCCCATGCGGCAGGTCGAGACCGGGTGATAGACGGTGCCCGAGCGTTTCCTGAAATCCTGGATCAGGTCGGCGTCCGACTGGATCGAGGGGCCGGGCAGAACCTCTTCCTCGATGATCTCGGCTATGGCCGGCATCGAGGCGATCTTGCGCACGAACTTCACCGCCGCCAGCATCTCGTCGACATCGGCGTTGGTCGAATAGGCGTTGGGCGTGATCCTTGGATACTCGCGCGGGTCCTTCGAGCGGATCATGATCTCGCCGCGGCTCGAGGGCCGGCAATTGGACAGGCCGATCGAGAAGCCCGGCCAGGGGTCGGGCGTCAGGATCGGACGCTCGCCGCTCTTCGGGATGACGGTCGAGAAAGCCTGGAAATAGAGCTGCATGTTCGGCCGCGTCATCGACGGGTCGGTGCGGAAGAAACCGCCGGCATTGTTCATCGACAGCGACAGCGGACCGGAGCGCAAGAGGATGTATTGCATGCCGACGAGCAGCTTGCCCCACCAGGGCCTGAGGATCTGATTGAGCGTCGGCAGCTTGCCCTTGAAGGTGTAGTTGATGCCGACATGGTCCTGCAGATTGGCGCCGATATTGTCGTTGGCATGGACGACCGGGATGCCGAGGTCGGCCAGCAATGCCGCAGGGCCGATACCGGACAGCTGCAGCAACTGCGGCGAGTTGATCGAGCCGCCCGACAGTATCACCTCGCGGCCCGCGCGAGCCGTCTTCTTCTGCCCGTTCTGCTCGTATTCGATGCCGACGGCGCGTTTGCCCTCGAACAGGATTTTCGTCGCCAGGGCGTTGGTTTCGACACGGACATTGCCGCGTTTCATCGCCGGCCGCAGGAAGGCGCGGGCGGCCGACATGCGGCGTCCGTTCTTCGTCGTGATCTGGTAGACGCCGACGCCTTCCTGGGAGGCGCCGTTGAAGTCCGGATTGAGCGGCAGCCCGGCTTGCTGTGCGGCGGCAAGATAGCGCTTGGTCAGCGGATGCACCGCGTTCGTGCAGTCGGTGATGTGCAAGGGGCCACCGACGCCGCGCCACTGGTCGGCGCCCGCCGCATTGTCTTCCAGCGCCTTGAAGGATGGCAGGAGGTCGTCATAGGCCCAGCCGGGATTGCCTGCGGCGGCCCAGGCATCGAAATCCTCGCGCGCGCCCCTGATATAGACCATGGCGTTGATCGAGCTCGAGCCGCCGAGCAGCTTGCCGCGCGGCCAGTGGTCGCTGTTGCCCGCAAGGCCGGGATCCGGCTCGGCCTTGTAGTTCCAGTTGACGGCCGGGTCGAAGAAGGTCTTGCCGTAGCCGAGCGGCATCTGGACGTAGAAGCGCCGGTCGGTTCCGCCGGCTTCCAGCACCAGCACCGAGAAGCGGCCCGAAGCCGACAGCCTGTCGGCAACGACCGAACCGGCCGAGCCGGAGCCGACGATGATGAAGTCGTAAGTCTGCATGATGGAAAAGCGGGCTCCGCGCTGTTGCGCTTACCCTAGACATTGCCGGCTTGCGGCGTCGCCGTGGCTTCCGGCATGGCTTGTGAAAAAAGCGACCGGCGCAGTGAGGCACATTTCGCCTTTACCAGAGCTTGCGACATGGCGGTCGCATTGATACGCAACAGAAGCTGCCCTTTGAGGATTTTGCCATGGTGCATTACGCGGACGGAAAACCCATTGGCGATCTGACCTTGCGCACGCTCGCCATGCCGTCCGACGCCAATGCGGCCGGCGACATCTTCGGCGGCTGGGTGATGGCGCAGATGGACCTTGCCTGCGGCATCCGCGCCGCCGAGCGCGCCAAGGGCCGCGTGGTCACCGCCGCAGTCAAGGAGATGTCCTTCGCCAAGCCGATGAAGATCGGCGACACGCTCTGCATCTACACCCATGTCGAGCGCGTCGGCCGCACCTCGATGGTGCTCAAGGTCGAAGCCTGGGCGCAGCGCTATCTTTCCGATCTGATGGAGAAGGTCACCCATGCCGACTTCGTCATGGTGGCGCTCGACGGCGAGGGCAAGCCGAAGCCGGTTCCGGCCGAGAGCTGACGCTCCGGCGGGATACTGATTCTCCCCAGACTTGCCGCTTTGTAACAACGCCTGCTCGGGAGATTCGCTTCGCGACATCCAATGGTTGCCTTCACCCCCCACCTTGTAGGCGCGAGGGAAAGACAATGCGTCAACATATGCTGAACGGCTGGCTCGTGGCAGCTCTTATTGCCTTGGTCTGCCTGCTCGGGATAACAGCCTATGTGGAGGTCAGCAAAGGCCTTCCACACGTCGCCTGCATGCGGGGCCCGAAGGCGATCGACAAGAAGGCCGCGCAGCGGGAGAGCTGCTCGACCGCGTGCTGCGACAGCACTGCCCCAAGCGCCTGATCCGTTGCCGGCCAAAGACGGATCTCCTTGGCGAGCCGGTTGCGCGGAGACGCCGGCGAGGCTGACTGCGGGGCCGCAGCGGATCCATTAAACCGGAAGGTGGGACGGGCCCTGCGCCCAGCCGCATGGCTCATCCAATGGTTCAGAAATCCTTGAACTTCAAGGGTTTCAGGCCTGCAGGCCGTCGAATTTCGCGCGCGCTTCGCGGACTCGATTGGTGTTCTTGCGCGCCCATTCGCCGAGCGCGCCGACCGGCACGAGGAGCTCGTGACCGAGTTGGGTGAGCTCGTAGTCGACACGTGGCGGAATTGTCGGAAACACCTTGCGCGTGACGAAGCCGTCGCGCTCCAAACCGCGCAAGGTGGTGGTCAGCATCTTTTGCGAAATGCCGCCGACGGCGGCGCGCAATTCGTTGAAGCGCATTGGTCCGCCGCCGAGCTTGCCGACGACGAGCACCGTCCATTTGTCGCCGACCCGTTGCAGGATTTCTGAAACGGCCCGGCAGTCCTCGGTGTTGTGCGGGTGCCTCAGTAACAAAGAAGTGCCTCCTTGCGCGCCGATTTGTCAGTATCACATATAGCGCCGGTATCCAAACGATACCAGAAATTCCCGCAAGGAGAGCCCCTTATGTCCAAGCCCAAAATCGCCATTGTCGTCGGTTCGACGCGCGCCGCCCGCTTCGCCGACGTGCCGACGCAGTGGATCGCCAAGATCGCCAAGTCGCACGCCGATATCGATGTCGAGATCGTCGATCTGCGTGACTGGCCGCTGCCTTTCTTCGACGAGGTCGCTTCGTCCGCCTGGGCACCGTCGCAGAACGAAGTGGCGCAGCGCTGGCAGAAGAAGGTCGCCGAGTTCGACGGCTTCATCTTCACTGCCGCCGAATACAATCACGCCCCGACCGCTGTGCTGAAGAACGCCATCGATTACGCCGCCAATGAGTGGAACAAGAAGCCGGCCGGCTTTGTCGGCTATGGCAGCGTCGGCGGCTCGCGAGCGATCGAGCACCTTCGGCTGATCGCCGTCGAGCTGCAGATGGCGCCGGTCAAGTCGGCGGTGCACATCGCCTGGGGCGATTTCCTTGCGGTTCGCCAGGGCGAGAAGAAGCTCGAGGATCTCGAGCACCTGAACCAGTCGGCCGCCGCGCTGGTCAATGACGTCGCCTGGTGGGCAAGGGTGCTGAAAGCGGCCCGCGCCGCCGACGCGATCGCCGGCGAAGCCCAGGCCGCCTGAGCGGTCGATCGATACTGTCCTCCCAATGGGAAAGGGGCGGCGCCAGCGCTGCCCCTTTCCATTTGCGGAGCTGTCTGTCTTGCCTGGATCCCAGGCTGATCCCTTTGGCCGTCGCGCTGTTGACCGCTCGGAACGGCGCGTTAGATGCAGGCCCGAATCCACCGAAGACGAAGACAGCACAGTCGTGGAGGAGCGGGATGCCTTGGCTTGGCAGATGGCGCAATCAGTATGGGTCCGTCCTCGACATCACCGGCGAGGAGGGCGGCCGGATTGAAGGCACGTTTCGCACGGCGCTCGAAGACAGCAGCTTCTATGGACAGACCGTGCCGATATCCGGCATCGCGCATGGCGACGTGATTGGAGTAACGGCCGCCGGCGAGGGTACGGCCGGCCCTGCCGCCGTGAGCTACACCGGCATTTTGCGGGACGGCAGACTGGAGACGATGTGGCTGACAGTGGCCGGCAGCACCATCACCGGCAAGGAGGGCGAAACCGCTTCCCGCAAGCGGGTGGGGACCTGGCGTGCCTTCGGCATCAGCCTCGACACCTTCGTCCGAGAATAGCCAAGCCGACGAGAGAAGGTCCCTGGTTGATGTTCATGGGTGATGGTCAGAGCCGGCCCTCCATGAGCAACTCGCGGGTGCGCTTCAGTGTGGACAGCAGGGCAGCTTTGTAGCCCTGGTCGCCGTCGAACTGCGCCTGTTCGGCCTGCTCCTCGGGGCCGTTCGGCTCTTTGCCACGCAGGCCGAGATAGCAGTAGAAGCGCAGATGGAGCGTGCCGTCGGCGCTCTCGAACAGTTCGTTGATGATCGCGCCCTCGCGTGGCCCGGTGGCCTGGAAGAATGTGACTTTGCTCTCCGGTTCAAGCGTGATGATCTCGCGCAGATCTGCACCCGCGATGGTCGCTTCGCGCACGAAATGCGTCGCGCTTTCTTCCACGACATCGCAGCGGGTGCAGAGGCCGGGCGGCAGGAATTCGCGGGCGTCGCGAGCCTTGAGCTCCAGGCCGGCCCAGGCTTGCGCACGGGTCAGCCTGGTCGCGCCTTCCGGGTTCACTGGAACAGTGGCGGTTGAGTAGATCATAATCGTATCCTTGGGATTGATGTTGGGGTGGCAGGCTGCCGCCGGCGTCAGGCCGCGGCGGCGATTTCTGCGGCGAAGTCGCGATAAGTGCGCAGCGGACGGCCCAGCAGCTTGGTCAGGCGGTCGACGTCGCCAGCGTCGGGAATCATGCCCTCACTGATGAAGTGCTCGCCCATCAGGCGCATGTCGAATGCCATCCAACCCGGCATGAACTGCCGCAGGTTCTGTTCGAAGCCTGCCAGGTCTTCGCCGGGATAGGCGATCTGGCGGCCCAGGACCTCGGTCCAGATGCCGGCGACATCCGTGCCGGTCAGGGTGTCGGGACCGACGAGGTTGATCCGGTCGAGCGGGAGGGCAATTTCGGCCTGCTCGCGGCGAAGCAACTCGATCGCCGCGACCTCGGCTATGTCGCGCGCGTCGACCATTGCCAAGCCTTTGCTGCCGATCGGCATCGGATAGACGCCCTGGCTGAGGATCACGTCCTTGATCATGAACTCGTTGTTCATGAAATAGGCCGGACGAAGGATGGTGGCGTTGAGGCCCATCTGCTCGATCATCCGCTCGACCGCGAGCTTGCCGGCGAAGTGCGGCACGTTCGCGTAAAGCTCACCGTGGATCACCGACAGGTAGACGATGCGTTCGATGCCTGCCTCGCGGGCCAAGTTGAGCGCGATCAGCGCCTGGGTGAATTCGTCGGGCACCACGGCATTGAGCAGAAATAGGGTGGAAACGCCCGAGAAGGCGCTGCGCAGAGAATCGACGTCGATCAGGTCGCCCTGCACCACGGCGACGCTCGCAGGGAAGTTCGCCTTCGAAGGGTCGCGGACAAGCGCACGGACATCGGCGCCGCGCTTGACGAGTTGGTTGACGACTTGGCTGCCGACATTGCCGGTCGCGCCGGTAACGAGAATGGTCATGGGGTTCACTCCGGGTTTGGGTCAAAAGACATCCCGTAAATGAGTGATCCACATTCGAACCGATAGGCGCTACATTTGGACACAGCGTCTCAATGTTGGAACAGATGGACCTTCTCGCCCTCGCTGATTTCAATCTGGTTGCCCGGCACGGAGGGTTTGGAAGGGCGGCGCGCGCCGCGGGGCGCCCGAAGGCGACCCTGTCTCGCCGAGTCGCGGAACTGGAGGCCGCCCTCGACTTGCGTCTGTTCGAGCGCGGGGCGCGTGCGCTGAAGCTCACCGAGGAAGGACGGGCGCTCTTCGAGCGGACGGGAGCGTTGCTGACCGAATTGGACGAAACCGCGACGGCGATCGCTTCGGGCGGACGCACGCCGCGGGGCAGGCTGCGGATCAGCGCGCCGCTGCTCTTCTCCCAAACTGCGATGGGGAAGCTGGCCGCCGGGTTCGCGCTGAAATATCCGGAAGTCCGGCTCGAGGTCACGACGGAAGACCGGGCCGTCGATATGATCGAGGAGGGATACGATCTGGTGATCCGGGTCGATCCCGAGCCCGATGAAAGTCTTGTCGGACGGGTGTTCCTGCGCGACCGGCTGGTCGTGGTCGCGAGTCCGGGCCTCGCCAGACCGACTGACGATCTCGCCGTTCCGGCCGTCGTGCGGGAGTCCGGCGAGCGCGTTGCAGCCTGGGACATCGCGACGCCGACCGGACGGTCGCGCATCGCGATTGAGCCAGTCCTTCGCCTTTCGTCGCTCCTCATGTTCCGCGATGCCGTCCGGGCGGGCGTCGGCGCCGGACGTTTGCCGATCTCGCTTGTAAGTCACGATCTGGCTGCTGGAACGCTGGTGCATTGGGGCGATGTCGACGGCCCGGACATCGCCCTATGGACGCTCTATCCGTCCCGACGCTTGCTCAGCGTCCGCGTATCGGCGTTCCTCGACTATTTGAAGCAGGCGTTTCCCAAGGGAACCCCTGACGAATTGGCGGCCTACATCGGCGGATAAGGTGAATGATCGAAACGCTATCTGGCGCTTCCGCCTTCTCTATGCGGCAACCCTGCACTGCTGGACGCGGCAGCTTGTGGCGGTTTGCCGGAAAGCAGATTGGCCGTTCAAAGCTGACGGCGAGTTGATCACCACATAAATTTCGCCTCAGCGCGCCACCGGGCGGTGGCCGTCGGGCAGGCGGGTGGCGATCAGCTTGTCGATGCGGCGGCCGTCGAGGTCGACCACCTCGAAACGCCAGCCTTGCGCGTCGACGCATTCGCCGGTGGTCGGCAGATGATGCAGATGCGACAGCACATAGCCGGCGACGGTCTCGTAGTCGCGGTTTTCGGGCAGGTCGATGCCCAGCACCTCGGCCATCTCGTCGGCCTGCATATAGCCGGCGAGCAGCCACGAGCCGTCATCGCGCTTGACGGCGTTCTCTTCCTCGCCGGCCTCGAGGTCGGAGCGGAACACGCCGGTGATGGCTTCGAGGATGTCGGCCGGGGTGACGATGCCTTCGAAATGGCCGTATTCGTCGTGAACGAGGGCCATCGGCACGTCCGATTCCCTCAGCTTCTGCAGGACATCGAGCGCGTCGGCCTGATCATGCACGATGGGGGCGGCGCGCACATGCTGGCGCGGATCCAGCACCCTGCCGGCCAGAAGGGCGGCCAGCACGTCGCGCGTCTGGATGACGCCGACCATGGCGTCGACATTGCCGTCGCCGACGGGCAGCCGCGAGTGCTGGGTATCCATCAGAAGTTTTTTGACCGCCGTGTCGTCTGACTGCAGGTTCAGCCAGTCGACCTCGGTGCGCGGCGTCATGACGGCGCGCACGGCGCGGTCGCCGAGGCGCATGACGCCTGCGATCATGCGGCGCTCATCGGATTCGATGGTGCCGTGATGCTCGGCCTCGGCGACCAGCATCTTGATCTCCTCGTCGGTGACCTTCTCTTCGGTCTCGCCGGCCTGCCCAAGCAGCCAAAGCACCGCGCGGCCCGAGAGGTCGAGCAGGAAGACGAGCGGCGCCGAGAAGGTGGCGAGGATGGTCATTGCCGGCGCGGCTCTGACGGCGACGCGCTCCGGATCCTTGAGCGCGATCTGCTTCGGCACCAGCTCGCCGACGATGAGCGAGGCATAGGTGATCAAAGCAACCACGATGCCGACGCCGACAGGATCGGCGATGTTTTCGCGGATGCCGGTCGACGCCAGATATTGCGCCAGCCTTTCGCCGAGCGTGGCGCCCGAAAAGGCGCCGGAGAGAACGCCGACCAAGGTGATGCCGATCTGCACCGAGGACAGGAACTTGCCGGGATTAGAGCCGAGCGCCAGCGCGCGGCCCGCGCCCCTGACGTTGCGGTCGATCATCGCCTTGAGGCGGGCGGGCCGCGACGAGACGATGGCTAGCTCCGACATCGACAAGAGGCCGTTCACCAGAATGAGGACGGCCACGACGGCGATTTCAACATATAGCATGGGCGGTCAATAGCATTGCTGCAGTGCGTTCGAAAATAGCCCGCGGGTATTTTTGGAACATGACAGGCGCGCTGTTCAGGCGGCATCCCAAAGCGGCGCCGAAAAATGCCCGACAAGCGCGTCGACCACCACGCGCACCTTCGGCGTCAGCGCGCGCGTGACGGTGCGCCGTCACTGCTGCGTCTTCAGAACGCCGATAATGGCCATGCCGTCGGTGAAATAGGGGTCGCCGCCGCCATTGCGTCCGGCCTTGGTGGCGCCGATCCCGGGTATCTCGCTGGTGGAGGCCAGCAGGTCGGCAGCCTTCAGATCGCCGATCAGGAAGTCGCGCTCCGCATCGATGTCGGGGCCGATATGGTGGGTGACGGCGCCGGTATCGTGGCTGAGGCCGACGCCGCGGTCGAAGCTCGCGGCGCCCAGCCAGAGCGGGCGGCCGTCGTCGCCCACCGTGTCCGTCTGCCAGAAGCGGACGTGGTGGCGCCGGTCGGCGCTGTCGCCGACCGGCTTCTCGAAGGCCAGGTCCTGGGCTCGGCCCTCGAACAGAAGGCGGCTCATCGGCGCATCGGGGTAGGGGCGGGAAAACAAGACGCTTTCGCCGATGTCGATCGCGGTCTGCAGCGTCACGGCATCGGCAGTGTCCCAGCCCGCGACCGCGAAGGCGTGGACAACTTCCTTCTCGGTGCCGACAAGGCCGACATTGATCGGGTCGCCGGGAATGCCCTGCGGCGTATGCGTCACCATCTCGAAGGGCCGGGTGCGGAAGCCGCGCTCCCGCCAGGTCCAGAATTCCGGCGCGGCGAGATAGGCGAGCATCACGTAGAAGGCGCAGAAAGCCGCGATCCAGATCACCGCGCGTCGTCTCAAACTTCTGTGGCTCATGAACGCCGCTCGATCCCGTGTGGCATGTGTTGCGCGACAATCACGGGAAATCAATGGCCAGCGATCTGGAGACCGTCTACCATCGATTATCGCTTGACCGGGGTGCAGCGAATGGAACCGACAAAGACAGGCCGCGGGAAAATGGCGCTGACTGCCGAGCTTGTCGCGAGGGTCGAGCGCATGGAGCCGGATCCCGGTCCCGAGCCCGGAACAAGCGAGCATAGCGACGCTGAATTTGACGGTCTGGCCGAACAGCTGCTTGCGCAATATCGGCCTGAGACGCTTTGGGTCTTTGCCTATGGCTCGCTGATCTGGAATCCAGAATTCATCTATGAAGAGCAGCGTCAGGCGACGGCACTGGGTTGGCACCGCTCATTTTGCCTGAAGCTGACACGCTGGCGCGGAACGCGTGAATTGCCGGCGCTGATGCTGGCGCTCGACCGGGGAGGCAGCTGCAACGGCATCGCCTATCGGCTGCCGGCGGAGGACCATCAGGGGCAGATCGTCCAACTGCTTCGTCGCGAAATAGATGCGAACCCGCCGACCAACGTGCCATGCTGGATCAAGCTCCGGACCAGGGACGGGCCATTGCGTGCGCTGGCTTTTGTCGCCGCGCCCGAGGGCAGGGCTTATGCCGGCAGGCTGGCGTTGGAGCAGGTTGCGCACACGCTGGCGCGCGCCGCCGGGCATTGGGGCTCCTCGGCGCAATATCTTTTCCGGACGGTCGCCAAGCTGGAGGAAAGCGGGATCCGCGACAGAAATCTTTGGCATATCCAGGATCTGGTCGCCCGGCAGATCATCGCTGCCACCGAAGCCCAAGGCTAATCTAGACTAGCGGCAGGCGCGGTAACCGCTTTTGCGGTTCTTGATGTCGAAATGGAAATGGTTGCGGTGGTCGTAATTGTAGCCGGGGCCGAGCACCGTGGTGAAATACTCGCAACCGTCGGCGCGCACATTGTTGAGGAAGCCGCGCGTGCGGAAGGCGAACAGGCCGGGCTTGCGGACGTCGATGTCGTCGCCATTGTTGAGCTCGATGCTCATGACGTCGAGGGCGTTGCCCTTGCCGTGCTCGGACAGCACGCCTTCGCCGGCGATGTTGCGGCAGGAATAGCTGGAACCCTGGTGGATCGCCTTGACGCCGGAGAAATAGCGCCAGCGGGCAGCCGGCTGCAGCTCGTTCTTCGTCCAGGCGGCAAAGGTTGCGGCCATGTTGCAGGTCAGCGTCGCCGCGGGCGTCATGGCGACGTTGCCGATGGCCGAGACTTTTACCGGATAATCGATGCCGCACCGGCCCTCATGGATCGGCTGGACGTCCTGAAAGACGACTCCCATCCGCCTCAGCTCGTTGCGGCAGTCGATCTCGCTGGCCGGCATCTGCTCGAGAGGCGACATCGGCTCGTCCATGCGCGGATAGGCGGCCTGCGTCATATAGGGGTTGGACGGAACAAGACGCTGCATGCCGGAATATTGCGGCGCATCGGGCTGCGGCACGGCTGCCGTCTGGCTGCCGACATCGACGGCCGGCTGCAGCGCAAAGACGTCGCCGGTCGTGCAGGCCGATATCGCCGCCATGGCGACGCCCGCGGCCAGCCCGGCGATCGTGATGCGCGCACGCTTGCTCCGTCGCGCCGCTGCCAGCATAGCGCCAAGTCTTCGAGCCATTGAAAGGCGTCCTTGTCCCCGAATGGCACAAGGTTAACCGCCAACAGTAAAGGAAAGATCAGCGCCGGCATTCACGCATGGGGCGGAATTGCGGCGCTGTGCTTGGCTTGGCACGGGCAAGACTTCCGGAATTCACCTATTGGCAGAAGGTTCCGCCGTGGCGGCGCGGTTCCAGGTCCAGATGGAAATGCAGCGCGTGGTCGGGATCGGCGCCTGGTCCGAGCACCGTCTTGAACGGCCCGCAGGCAGCCTTGCGCACCGCGTCGAGGAATTTTGCGTCCTTCTCAGGCGGCGCCGGCCCGACCTCGATCTTCCTCCCGTCCGACAAGGTGAAGCTGGCGATGTCGAGCGCGTTGCCGAAGGCGTGTTCGGACAGTTTGCGGGTTCCGTTGCGCGGGCGGCAGACAAAGGCCGAGCCCTGGTCGATCGACTTCAAATCGGCGCCGAGCTCGGCCTTTGCCGTGGGTTGGACGATTTCGGCCATGAAGCGTGCCGCCGCCTCGGCCATCTGGCAGTTGAGCTCGGTGCCGGGACTGATGCCGATGGACTTGCCGAGCGTTTTCAGAATTATCGGATAGGGGATCGAGCAGCCGATTTCCGCATCGTGCTCGGCCTTGTGCTCCTCGAACTCGACGCCCAGAGCCTTCAGCCGCTCGCGGCACGCGGTTTCTTCCGCCGGCATCGTTTCGGCCGGCATGTCGGCCGAGCGCGGATCGGGAAGCATCTTTTCCTCGCCCGGCGGTTCGGGTTTCTCCGCTGGCTGCGGCGCGGTTTCCGGCGGCTCCGGCTCCAGTTCGGTGGGCTTCTGCGGGGGCGTCGGCACAACATCCGGCGTCTGCGGCTCGGCTTCCGTCCGCGGCGCGGATTGAGCGCTCTTCGAACGCGGCGGACGGGCGTCCCATTTCGAATGCGATTTCTGCTGGTTGAGGAAGTCGTCGCTGCCGTCCGCGCGCGGCTTGCCTTGCCCCGACTTCTCAGTGCCGTTCTCCAGGTCTTGCGGACGCGACCCTGGAACCGGGGTCGCCGGCGGCGTTTCCGGAGCCGGAGCGGCGCTCTGGCTGGCCGGCGGCAGATGTCTTTTATGCCGATGATGATGCTTGGCTATGGCCGGCGTAACCAGCAACATCGCAGCCGCCACAGGCAGCGCCAATCTGCAAAGTCGTGAAAGGCTCAGCGTTGCCATCGCCCGGAAACGGCGGTCGCGGTGCGAAGTTGCCTGTATCGGCTGCCTTGCCGATCACAATCGGTTACCGGCGCGTTACGCGCCGATGGCTTCAAGGCCTTCCTCCAGCCAGTCGGCAAGCATCGGCAGCCCGAGCAGATATTTGGCCACGCGCTTCCTGGGGCGCTCCCTGGCGGCGGCCACCGCGTCCGTCCATTCGGATGCCTCATAGTCACCGCGCCCGACCCAGGCGAGCGCGATGAGCTCGGCCGCTTCGTCGATATTGAGATCGTTGATCAGCTCGCGCAATTCTTCCCCGGTCAGGTCTTCCGAGGCTTCCTCGACAAGGCCGTCATGATGGTGGCTGTCATGCGTGTCGCCGTCGAACTCGACCTCGTGCTCAGCGCCGTCATCATAGTCCTCGTTGACGGCAGCACTCAGCGCCTTCGCCTTGAGGATGAACAGGCGCACCGTGTCCGGATCGATCGAAAGTTCCCACTCCTTCTCGAGGCGCTGCTGCACGGTCCTTCTCCACGTGATGCGCTTGGTCCGATGATAGCGGAATTAAAGCGCGCGTCACGTCCGCAGCTATCGGCTTCTGTCCG
This sequence comes from Mesorhizobium sp. CA12, assembly GCF_020165255.1. Taxonomy (NCBI): domain Bacteria; kingdom Pseudomonadati; phylum Pseudomonadota; class Alphaproteobacteria; order Hyphomicrobiales; family Phyllobacteriaceae; genus Mesorhizobium; species Mesorhizobium sp. CA12. The sequence continues at coordinate 39,042 of NZ_JAIUHT010000002.1, read as the reverse complement.
GCCCGTTCAAAATAGTTCGGTAGTCGCCCGCATTTCGGGATGAAACCGCGCCAAGGCGGCGTTAATCTGGCATTGTCACACTCACGGAGGCTTCGATGCGCAGACGTTTGCTTGTTCAGGTCATGGCTATTGCGGCGCTGCCGCTGTTCGTTGCGCCGGCTTTTGCGGCTGGTGAAGGCGGCAGCAGCGGTGGCCAGACGACCACCACCTGCAAGAAGGGCGAGGTCTGGGACAAGAAGAAGAACAAATGCGTAAAGCCGCAATATGGCATGCTGGACGACGACAGCATCTACGAGGCCGGTCACGATCTGGCGATGGCCGGACGCTATGACGAAGCGATCTCGGTGCTGACGCTCGCCGCCAACAAGCAGGATCCGCGCATCCTCAATTATCTCGGCTATTCGCACCGCCATTCGGGCCGCGTCACGGTCGGTCTCGGCTATTACGAGGAAGCGCTGCGGATCGACCCGAATTACACGCTGGTGCGCGAATATCTCGGCGAGGCGCATCTGCAGATCGGCGATCTCGCCGGCGCACAGCAGCAGCTCCAGGAGATCGAAAAGCGGACCGGCAAGGGCTCGCGCGAATACGGCATGCTGTCCGAGCAGATCGATCATTTCCTGAGGAGCTGAACAGGGCTCGAAGCCTCTCGAACCGGCTGCGGGCAATCGCAGCCGGTTTTTTATTGCTCGCCGTCAGCCCGGACCCGCGAAAGCGGTGATCATTTTGCCGAACTTCAATTTTGGGCGTGAAAAGCGCGCAAAGATCGCTATATTCAGGGAAATTGTGGTGAGACGGTTCCGTTAGCCCGAGGCTGCCGGACCGTTTTCTTTTTGTACCTATTGACAAGGTCCCTCCCGAAAACGGGGGTGGCGGCAGAAAGGTCAGGCTATGATCAAGGTCCCGATGACAGGCGAGGGGTTCGCGTCATTGAAGGAAGAACTTCGCTGGCGCCAGCAGGAGGAACGTCCTCGTATCATCGAGGCGATTTCCGAAGCGCGTTCGCATGGCGACCTGTCCGAAAATGCCGAATATCACGCGGCCAAGGAGTCGCAGAGCCACAATGAAGGCCGCATCAACGAGCTCGAGGATCTGATCGCGCGGGCCGAAGTTATCGACGTCTCCAAGCTCAGCGGCGACAAGGTCAAGTTCGGCGCGACCGTCGTGCTCGTCGACGAGGATACCGAGGAAAAGAAGACCTATCAGATCGTCGGCGACCAGGAGGCGGACGTGAAGTCGGGCCGCATCTCGATTTCATCGCCGATCGCGCGTGCGCTGATCGGCAAGGAAGTCGGCGATGCCATCGAGGTCAATGCTCCGGGCGGCGCCCGAGGCTACGAGATTGTCCAGGTGCAGTTTATCTGAGGACCTTTTGATAATTCTACTCTGGCGGCCGACTAGCGTAGTTTTCTGCGCTTCCGGTGCTCACGTACTTTAAGTACGCTCCGCTCCGGTTCTCGAAAGCCACGCTATTCGACTCACCAGAGCGAATTCTGAAAAGGTCCTCACGCTGGCGCGTTTGATCTGAGCGCCAGCAGGCGCTCAACCTCAGCCATCACCTCGGCCGGCGTCACTCTGCCGCCCGCAGGCGCAAGCAAGGTCGATGCGAAAGGCCCGCGCGGGCCGGTGAGACCGGGTTCCGTCGCCAGGAAGATGGCGACCGTCGGCCGGCCGAAGGCGCTGGCGAGGTGGGTGAGGCCGGTGTCGGCGCCGATGACCAGCGCCGCGCGGCCAAGGATCGCGGCGACATCCGCGAGCGGCGATTTCGCAACCACCACCGTCCCTGGCACCGCAGTGGCAACGGCTTCCGCCACATTCTTTTCCGCCTCATTGGACCAAGTGACCACTGGTGTGAACTGCCGGTCGGTCAGTCGGCGCGCGGTTTCGATCCAGTCCTCGACCGGCCATTTCTTGTCCTCGCGGCTGGTGCCGTGCAGCAGGAAGGCGGCTCTGCCTTCGATGCCAGGCAGGTTGCCCGCCGGCGGCACGATGCCTGAGCGAAGCGTCGACAGGTCGGGCTGATAGCCAAGCGCCAGCCCGAACAGCCGTCTGGTGCGCTCGATGGCGTGCAGGTCGCGCGGCACCCCATATCTGTGTCGATAAAACAGCGTCGCCGACGGCTCGCGGGCGCTCGCCCGATCAAAGCCAGCAATCGGCGCGCCGGCCTGGATCGCGACCAGGGCCGATTTCAATAAGCCCTGCGCATCGATGACCAGATCGTAGCGGGAGGCGCGGAGCGCTCCGCGCAGTCCGGTCATCTCGCGCCACGTGGCTCCATCGAGAAGCCGCTTGCGCCAGCGCCGGACCGCCACCTTGTGAATGGTGCCGATCGCCGGATGCAGAGCCACGATACCGGCAAACGGCTCCTCCACGCACCAATCGAAATCTATATCGGGGCGATTGCGCACCGCGTCCTCGATGGCGGGAAAAGTGTGGATGACATCGCCCATTGACGATGTCTTGACGATCAGCACCTTCATGCCGCTGCCGGAACCTTCAGCAAGCGGTCGGCCGCGGCGGTGACGCGCGCGACGTCGAGCGTGTTCAGGCAGTTGAGATGGCCAAGCGGGCAGACCTTCTTGTGGCAGGGCGAGCAGGACAGATGCAGCCAGATCAGCTCGGAGCGCTCGCTGAGAGGCGGCGTGTTATCCGGTGAGGTCGAACCGTAGACGGCAACGATCGGCGTGCCGACGGCGGCGGCGACATGCATCAGCCCGCTGTCGTTCGAGACCGCAAGCTTTGCCGCTGCGATCAGGTCGATGGCGTCCTCCAGCCGCGTCTTGCCGGCAAGGTCGATTGCGCCTGGCGCAAGGGCTGCAATCTCGCCGGTCACATCGGCATCGTTCTTCGAGCCGAGCAGCGCGACGCTCAAACCCTTGGCCATCATGTCCCGGGCCAGCCCAGCATAGCGATCGCTCGGCCAGCGTTTTGCCGGGCCGAATTCGGCGCCGGGCATGAGCGCCACGAATTTCTTCCCGGTCAGCCCGAGGCGCGCCAGCAGATCGGCCTGATTGGCCTTGTCGACGGTAAGACGCGGCGCGCGAAAAGTGCCGCCGCGCGCGAGGCCGAAATAGGCGCGTGCGGTGCGCCGTTTCAGCGCTTCCGGCAGCGGCACGACATCCGTCAGCAGGCCGTAGCGCATTTCGCGCAGATTGCCGACGCGATGTGGGATGCGGGCGAAGAACGGGATCAGCGCCGATTTCCAGCTCCCCGGCAGCACATAGGCCATGTCGTAGCGGCCGCGCAGCAGGCGGCCGAAGCGCCTGCGGCTGCGGAACTCGAGCGCTCCCGGCATCAAAGGAAAGTCGATCTGGCTGCGTATCTCAGGCATGCGCTTGACCAGCGGGGCCGCCCAGGCCGGCGCCAGCACATCGATGGCCGCGTTCGGATGTTTTTCCTTCAGCGCCGCAAACAGGCACTGCGCCATGACCATGTCGCCCACCCAGCGTGGGCCGATCACGAGGATCGTTGGGCCTTCAGCCATTCGACATAGTCCCTGACGCCGGTTTCGACTGTGCGGAATTGGCCATTGTAGCCGGCCGCGCGCAAGCGGGACATATCAGCCTGCGTGAAACTCTGGTAGCTGCCCTTGAGATGGTCGGGGAAGGGGATGAATTCAATCTCGCCCTTGCCCAGGGTGTCGATCACCGTCTCGGCAATCGCCCGGAACGGCTGGGCGCGGCCGGTGCCGCAATTGAAGATGCCGCTCGCGCCGCGCTTCCACAGCCACAGATTGACGTCGGCCACATCGCCGACATGAATGAAGTCGCGGCTCTGCTCGCCGGGTCCGAAGTCGCCATAGGCGCCGAACAGCTTCGGGTTTTCGCCACGCTCGACCTGGTTGAACAGATGGAAGGCGACCGAGGCCATGGCGCCCTTATGCGCCTCGCGCGGCCCATAGACATTGAAATAGCGCAGGCCCGCCACTTGCGAATGATCGGTATCGAAGACGTTGCGGCGGACGTAGTCGTCGAACAACTTCTTCGAATAGGCATAGACGTTGAGCGGCCGCTCGAAGTCTGGCTCCTCGCGAAACTCGCTGCCGCCGCCATAGACCGAAGCCGACGAGGCGTAGAGGAAGGGCACGCGCAGCTTCAGGCAGGCATGCAGCAGCCGTTTCGAATAGGCGTAGTTCACCTCCATCATGAACTTGCCGTTCCACTCTGTGGTGGTCGAGCAGGCGCCTTGATGGAAGACGGCTTCGATGCGACCGAGCGCGCCGTCCTCGAGCCGGGCGAGAAAATCGTCCTTGTCGAAATAGTCGGCGATGCGAAGGTCGGCAAGGTTGGCGATCTTGTGGCCGTCGGTGAGATCGTCGACGACGACGATGTCGTCATGGCCCTCGGCATTGAGAGCGGCGACGATGTTGGAGCCGATCATGCCGGCGCCGCCCGTGACGATGATCATGATGGCCTCTGCTGCTTGCGATTCCGGCTCTTATAGGGGAGGCCAGTCGGGCTGTCGACAAAGCAGGCATCGTCCCGTCTTAGGTCGTTGAGCTTGTCTATTTCGTCTGTTTTGCCTATTTTGTACAAGATGGAGGACTTCATGAAGCAATACCCGTCTACTGATCTGAAACAAAATCTCGGTGACGTGCTTGCGGCCGCGAGCCAGCAGCCTGTCTCCATTACCCGTCACAACAAGCCGAGATATGTCCTAATGAGCATCGAGGCCTACGAGGCTCGCTTTGCCAACGACAGCCGTCGCGCTTACGCTGCCAAGGATGCTCCGTCAGACCATGTCGAGATGCTTGAGGAGTACGCTGCGGAGTTGGATCGTGATTAAGCCGGTTGCCGCCGACGTCTGGCGATATCCATATCTTTGGTATCGGCAGCATGGAGACGGCGAGACCGAAGGCCGCAAGAGACGGCCCGTTGCCTTCGTGGCCGTCCTTCCCGGGAAAGCCGGCGGCACGAACCTCTTCATCCTCGCAATCACCTCTACGCAACCGGGTCGCGATCGTGTTGCCGTTTCCGTTCCGGAAATCGAACGCCGCCGCGCCGGCCTTGACCCTATTCCTCTTTGGGTCATAGTCGACGAATACAATCACGATATCCTGGAATCGTCAGCCTATTTCGAGCCGGGCGCGCGCATCGGCGCGTTCAGTCCGTCATTCCACAAGAAAGTCATGGCTGCTTTCATTACGGTTGTCCGCAAAGGTCAATCCAAAGCCATCCCGCGTGCGGACTGAACAGGCTGCGACCGGATCATGAGGGACAAGATGCCGTCGACCGAACTGCTCATCGCTTTTTTCGCCACCACCGCGGTCTTCGCCTATATCCCTGGCCCCGCCATGCTCTACGCCGCTGCGCAGACAATGGCGCGCGGGCGCTGGTCTGGGCTGACGGCGGCACTCGGTATCCATCTCGGCGGCTATGTGCATGTCTTCGCGGCCGCTGCCGGCCTGTCCGTCCTGTTTCACACCGTGCCGCCGCTGTACCTGGCGGTCAAGCTGATCGGCGCGCTTTATCTGGTCTGGCTCGGCGTTGCCATGTTCCGCAAACGGGCGGACGGCGATATGGCTCTGCCCGCCATCGAGCGGAAATCGGTCCGGCGCGCCTTTTTCGAAAGCATCACCGTCGAGGTGCTCAATCCGAAGACGGCGATCTTCTTCATGGCGTTCCTGCCGCAATTCATCGATGCTTCGGCGGCGTTTCCGGTCTGGCTGCAGTTCGTCGTGCTTGGAACCATCGTCAACCTGATGTTCTCCTCCGCCGACGTCATGTGCGTATTCCTTGCCGGCGCGATGATAGCGCGGCTGCGGCGTTCGGGACGCGCGCAGCGCCTGATGCAGCGAGCGGGCGGCGCCGTGCTGGTCGGCCTCGGCGTCCACGTCGCCCTGCAGAGGAGCTGATTGCCAACCCGGCTCCGGCTAAGGTCCGCGCCGGGCTGCCGTTGCGCTCGCCCGAATTGCGGTATATCGGCATCGCTTTGAACAGCCCGCGCCACAATTCCGGCGCTGAAACCTAATCAAGTCCGGCCGTCTTCAGGCATAGCTCGAGCGAGATGATCAAGCACCATCTGCCTTCTCCGGAACCTTTGCATCGCACCATCGCCCGGTTCGGCGACGTCACCGTGCTGGTGGTGGGCGATTTCATCCTGGACCGTTTCGTCAGCGGGGTGATCGAGCGCATCTCGCCGGAAGCCCCGATCCCGGTGCTGCATGGCAAGGGCGAGGCGTTGAACATCGGCGGCGCCGGCAATGTCGTCTCCAACATCGTTTCGTTGGGCGCGGCCGCCATTCCCGTTTCGGTGATCGGTGCCGACCAGGCCGGCGACAATCTGATGCGCATGCTGGGCGAGATCGGCGTCGATACCGACGGGCTCCTGCAGCGCCAGGACCGCATGACCTCGTCGAAGAGCCGTTTCAGCGCGCTCAACCAGCAGGTGCTGCGGTTTGACGAGGAAGAGATCAAGCCGCTCGCCGGGGCCGAGCGGGCGAAGCTCATCGATCATTTCCAGGCGGCGCTTGGCCGCGCCGACATCGTCATCCTCTCCGATTACGGCAAGGGCATCCTGCTCGACGGCGTCGCCGGCGAGCTGATCGCGATCTGCCGAGATGCCGGCAAGCCGGTGCTGGTCGATCCGAAGGGACGCGACTATGCGCGCTATGCCGGCGCCACGGCTGTGACGCCGAACCGCAAGGAGCTTGGCGAGGCGGTCGGGCGCAAGGTCTTCGGCGATGACGAGATCGTGGCGGCGGCGCGCGACCTGATCGCCACGCATGATTTCGAGTTCATCGTCGCCACGCGCAGCGAGAAGGGCATGAGCGTGGTCTCCGCCGAGGACGCCCGCCACATCTCCACCCAGGCGCGCGAAGTCTTCGACGTCTCCGGTGCCGGCGATACAGTCATCGCGAGTTTCGCGCTGTCGCTCGCCGCCGGCGCCGACCGGGTGCATGCCGCGGTCATCGCCAACGCGGCCGGCGGCGTCGTGGTCGGCAAGCGCGGCACGGCGCGGCTCAACGTCGAGGAGCTATCCGGCGCGCTGTTCCGCTCGCACGGGCCGACCGGCCATCAGGACGCCATCCTCGATTTCAATGCCGCGGCCAGGATGGTCGCTGCCTGGAAGGAAGAGGGGCTGACCGTCGGCTTCACCAATGGCTGCTTCGACATCCTGCATGCCGGCCATGTCAGCCTGCTGCATGCCGCGCGCAGCCAGTGCGACCGGCTGGTGCTCGGTCTCAACAGCGACGCCTCGGTGCACCGGCTGAAAGGGCCGGGGCGCCCGGTCAACAACCAGCATGACCGCGCCTGCGTGCTAGCGGCACTTGCCTCTGTCGATGCGGTCGTCGTCTTCGAGGAGGACACGCCGCTGAAGCTGATCGAGGCGCTCCTGCCGGACATTCTGGTCAAGGGCGCGGATTACACGGTGGAGACCGTGGTCGGCGCCGATGTCGTGCAGAAGGCGGGCGGGCGCGTGGTGCTGGTCGATCTCGTCGCCGGCAAGAGCACGACGAACACGATCGGCAAGCTGCGTGCCGCAAACTGAGGATCTCATGTCAGATTTGAACGACTACCTGGTCCGCTCCGCGGCGGCGATATCGGCGATGGTCGAGCGCGACCTCACCGACGAGATGGAACGCGCGGTGAGCACCGTGGTGACGGCGCTGTCGCAAGGCAAGGCGCTGCTGATCTGCGGCAATGGCGGCTCGGCCAGCGACGCCATCCACATCGCCGGCGAGCTGGTCGGCCGCTTCCTGAAGGAGCGCAAGGCCTATAACGTCATCGCGCTGCCGGCCAACGCCGCGGTGCTGACCGCCTGGGGCAATGATTACGGCTTCGACACCGTGTTCTCGCGCCAGGTCGAGGCGCATGGATCGGAAGGCGCGGTGCTGCTCGCCATTTCCACCAGCGGCAATTCGCCAAGCATCCTTGCCGCCGCCGAGCAGGCGCGGGCGATGGACATGACGGTTATCAGCCTGACCGGCGAGACCGGCGGCAAGCTCAAGCAGCTGACCGATATCCTGCTCAACGTGCCGTCGACCTCGACGCCGATCATTCAGCAGGGGCATCTGTGCCTCTATCACCATCTGTGCGAGGCGGTTGAAGCGCGTCTCAGCAATGGATGAGAGCGAAGGCTTTCCGCTGGCCGCGCCGGGCCTGTGGGTCGAGCGGACCACCGCCACGAGCTTTCCGGCCGGCCGGCCGGCCCTGTTCCTCGATCGTGACGGCACCATCAATGTCGATACCGGCTATCCAGACGATCCGGCGACCATGGTGCTGCGCGATGGCATCGCGCCGGTCATCGAGGCCGCGAACGTGCACGGTATTCCGGCCATTGTCGTCAGCAACCAGTCCGGCATCGCGCGCGGCTATTTCGGCTGGGACGCGTTCGCGCGGGTCAATGGGCGCGTGCTCGAGCTGCTGGCTCAGAAAAATGCCTTCGTCGACATGGTGCTTGCCTGCGCCTACCACGAAGCCGGTTCAGGTCCTCTCGCCATTACCGATCACCCGATGCGCAAGCCCAATCCGGGCATGCTGCTGGAGGCGGGCCGCCGCCTCGGCCTCGACCTAAAGCGATCGCTGATCGTCGGCGACAAGCCGGCCGACATGGAAGCCGGCCAGCGCGCCGGCCTCATGCGTGGCTGGCTCGTCGACGGCGAAGCCTCGACGACAGGCGGGTTTTCGGTTTCGCCGTTGCGCGGCGCTCACCACGTTGAGGAGCTGCTTACCGCGATACGGTCGCTCTGATCGCGGATTGATTCAAAACCTGGCGCTAAGCCCTTTGTTTGCGCAGGAGAATTTCCGGAAGCCGGCACATTAAGTTGGAAAAGCGACAAGCCCTTCGTCTTTGACCCGGCGGATCGTCAAAGCGGTGCGTACCGTGTCCACATTCGGGGCCGAGGCCAGTTCCTCGATGACGAAGGTCTGGAAGGTGCCGAGGTCGCTCGCCACGCAGTGCAGCAGGAAATCGGATTCGCCCGAAACCATCCAGGCATCGCGCACGATCGGCCAGCCGCGCGTGCGTTCGGCGAAGGTCTTCAGCTCGGCATCGGCCTGATGATGCAGGCCGATCAGGCAGAAGGCGACGACATCCATGCCGAGCGCCGGCGCGTTCAGCAGCGCGCGGTAACCGCGGATGATGCCGGCCTCTTCCAGCCGCCTGACACGGCGCAGGCAGGGCGGCGCCGAAATGCCGACCCGGTTGGACAATTCGACATTGGTCATGCGGCCGTCACCCTGCAGTTCGCGCAGGATCTTCCAGTCGATGGCATCGAGGTCGGCTTTGAGCGGCATGGACGGCTTTCGCGCAAGAATCTTTCGCGATTTTGTAATTTGGTTTCGCCTGGGAGGCCATCCCTTTACGATGATTTTCTCCTTCTTTTGATGCATGCGATGATGCCAGAGCCGCGCATATCTCCGGGCGGCATGCATCGGTGAGGGCGGCGATATGGCCCTATATACGGGGAACGAAGCTTTCCGGGGACGAAAGCCAACTTGCCTTGCTGGTCTCACGGGCAACACTTACATTAAGCCCAACAAAACCACGGCTTCGCGCCGCAGGGGACTTTTTCATGAACACCAAACATGCGCCCGTTCTCATCATCGGTTCCGGCCCGGCCGGCTACACGGCGGCGGTCTATGCCGCGCGCGCCATGCTGCAGCCGATGCTGGTCGCCGGCCTGCAGCAGGGCGGCCAATTGATGATCACCACCGACGTGGAAAACTATCCGGGCTTCGCCGATCCGATCCAGGGTCCGTGGCTGATGGAGCAGATGCTCAAGCAGGCCGAGCATGTCGGCACCGACATCATCAACGACATCATCACCGAGGTCGATCTCAATGTGCGGCCGTTCCGCGCCACCGGCGATTCCGGCACCGTCTACACCGCGGACGCCTTGATCATCGCCACGGGCGCGCAGGCGAAGTGGCTGGGCATCCCGTCGGAGCAGACCTTCATGGGCTTCGGCGTTTCGGCCTGCGCCACCTGCGACGGCTTCTTCTATCGCGGCAAGGACGTCGCGGTGGTGGGCGGCGGCAATTCGGCGGTCGAGGAAGCGCTCTATCTGTCGAACCTCGCCAAGAGCGTCACCGTCATCCACCGGCGCGGCGATTTCCGCGCCGAGCGCATCCTGCGCGAGCGGCTGCTCAAGAAGGACAATGTCCGCGTCATCTGGGACACGGTCGTCGACGAGATCACCGGACGGCCAGGCAAGGCGCCGCTGCCGCCCTCGGTCGAGGGCCTGACGCTGCGCAACGTCGTGACCGGCCAGGAATCGAAGCTGCCGGTCGACGGCGTGTTCGTCGCCATCGGCCATGCGCCGGCGGTCGAGCTCTTCGCGGGCAAGCTGAAGCAGAAGCCGAACGGCTATCTGTGGACGGCGCCCGATTCCACCCGCACCGACGTGCCCGGCGTGTTCGCCGCCGGCGACGTCACCGACGACGTCTACCGCCAGGCGGTGACGGCGGCCGGGCTTGGCTGCATGGCCGCGCTCGAGGCGGAAAAATATCTGGCGGGCATCGAGGTTCACCGCGAAGCGGCGGAATGACAATCGGCTGAAAAGAGCCGTTTAAAAGCCTGATTTTTCATTCAGACGCCAAAGGCAACGCGAGGGGAATCATGGCGCTGGACTGGGACAAGCTACGCGTATTTCACGCAGCGGCGGAGGCTGGGTCGTTCACCCATGCTGCCGAGACGCTGCATCTGTCGCAATCGGCTATCTCGCGGCAGGTCAGCGCGCTGGAGCATGACGTCGGCGTTGCACTGTTCCACCGCCATGCGCGCGGCCTGGTGCTGACCGAGCAGGGCGAGATGCTGTTCCGCACGGCGCATGACGTGCTGATGAAGCTGGAAACCATCAAGACGCGGCTCACAGAGACCAAGGATCGGCCGTCGGGCGTGCTCAGGGTGACGACCACGGTCGGCCTGGGCGCCGGCTGGCTGACCGAGCGCGTGCAGGAATTCATTGAGCTCTATCCCGAGATCAGCCTGCAGCTGATCCTGGCCAATGAGGAGCTCGATCTCACCATGCGCCAGGCCGATTGCGCGATCCGGCTGCGCCAGCCACAGCAGCCCGACCTTATCCAGCGCCGGCTGTTCACGGTGCATTTCCACCTCTATGCGGCGCCGTCCTATATCGCCAAGTTCGGCAGGCCGGCCTCGATCGCCGAGCTCAGGAACCACCGCATCGTCACTTTCGGCCTGCCGGTGCCCTCGCATCTGTCGGAGCTGAACTGGCTGGAGACGGTCGGCGATTTCGAGGGCGGGCAGCGGGTGCCGACGCTGCAGATCAACGACATCCTGTCGATCAAGCGGGCAGTGCAGGGCGGCGCCGGCATCGCCATGCTGCCGGACTATGTGATCAACAAGGACACGAACCTGGTGCAGCTGCTGCCGGAGACCGAGGTGCCGTCCTTCGACACCTATTTCGCCTATCCCGACGCGATGAAGAACCAGGCGAAGCTGCACGTGTTTCGCGACTTTATCATCGCCAAGGCGCGCAGCTGGTCTTACTGAATATTCAGGTGAGGCCGGGCCTGCGAACGGCAGGCTCCTGCGCTTCCGGTACTCACGTACTGAAGTACGCTCCGTTCCGGTTCTCGGAGCCTACCGTTCTCGACTCGGCCTGACCTGAATATCGGCACCCCTCTCGGAAAGGGCGGCTTATCCGCGCCAGGGTTTCAGGCGCGGCAGCCAGCCGGGCACGGCGCGGCGGTAGACCTCGTATTCTTCGCCGTAGCGGTTGGCGAGCGTTGGCTCTTCATAGAGCTTGACGAACGAGATCATCGCCGCCGCGGCGATGAGGCCGTAGACCAGCACCGCCCAACTCGAAAAGATCAGCGCCTGGCCAAGGATGATCGACAACACCGCCACATACATGGGATTGCGCACATGGCGGTAGACGCCGCCTACGACCAGTTTCTCGGTCGGAGCCACGGGAGCGGGCGTGCCCAGGCCCTCGAGGGCAAAGCGGGCGAAGGCATGAAGCAGGATGGCGGCCGCTCCGATCACAAGAATCGAGCCCACAGCCACGAAGCCCGGCAGGGCCGACAGAGGTTTGCGATAATGGTCGGTCAGCAGCCACGGCGCCAAGCCGGCGACGACGCCCGGCGCTGCGACCAGGAACAGCGCGCTGCCGGCGATTGCTGAAAAAGTTCGCATCATCGGTCTCCTGCCGTAAAAATAAACTCGGCCTGCCGAAATCGACATCATTTCGCCGACTCGCATATTTCTGAGCAAAATCGGCTCGGTTTGCTTTTAAGCAGTCGCTTTAGCGCCGGAAACGCGTCGGAATCGGCGACTTTTCTGGTCCTATGGCTTCGAGGAACAGGTTGGACCACAGCCTGCGTCTTTTTGCATGCGTGTGTTGCAAAATAGATGCTTGTTTCTTGGGCATGATGAGCACATATATAGTCACATCTCCGGGGCGCGTTCTCCTCCCATTAGCGCCCTCGAGTGTTCCCCTCTGGAGGTTAGCCTTAATCGGCACTTCCAATCAAACTCAGCCGGATCTTTATTGATCCGGCTTTTTTGTTGCCCGCATGCCTTCGAGCCGGCAAGAAAACGACTGAATCCACCGCGTAACAGTGACATGTAACATCGGGTAACATGTCGCAGACCCACTCTATCGTTTAAGTAGACGATAGGACGCGGTTGGTCGGTTCGGGAGATGGGGGCATCACTCGAAAGACCGGGCTCAGGCAAGCACCGCGTCCGAACCTTTTTACGGATGCGGCGGGCCAGCCGTTGCCTCCCAGGAGAACGGTCCGCAATAGGAACGGCGTCCGGATCATCCGGACGCCGCTTTCATATCTCCAACAGAAGCCTGCCAGCAGGTCGACCTGCTCGTGCGTTTCACCGTTTCACGGAAACGGCGAACCGCACTATCTCCTTGTTCTTTCGCAATTCCGGACGGAAAACCGCTCACACTTTTCCCGGAATTGCTCTAGGCCGCTTTGCCGTTGGCGTTCATCGCTTCGTCGGCCAGCCGGCCGGTGAGCTCGGCCATGTGATCGAAAGTGGCCTTGTAGCTGGCGACGCCGGCGGTCGCCGAGCGCAGCTCGATGATCAGATCGCCGATTTCGGCCTGCGGCATGGTCGCCTCGACGACGTCCCAGCCGGGCCAGTCGGGCCTTGCGTCATAGCCGAGGATCTGGCCGCGCCGCTGCGGGATCAGCGCGATGATCTTGGAGGTCGCGTCGGAGGGCGTGACGATCTCGACCTTCATGATCGGCTCAAGCAAGACCGGCGAACAGGCGGCCATGCCTTCCTTCATCGCGAGCTTCGCCGCCATCTGGAAGGCCATGTCGGAGGAATCGACCGCGTGGTAGGAACCATCCGACAGATTGACGGCGACATCGACGACCGGAAAGCCGAGCGGGCCTGTCTTCAGATAGTCGCGAATGCCGGTCTCCACCGATTGGATATAGGTTTTCGGCACCACGCCGCCGGTGATGGTGTCGGAGAACTGGAAGCCGGACCCGCGCGGCAGCGGCTTGATCTCGATCACCACGTCGCCGAACTGGCCGTGGCCGCCGGACTGCTTCTTGTGGCGGCCACGCTGTTGCGCCGATTTGCGGATCGTCTCCCGGTAAGGCACCGCCGGGGTATGGCCCTCGATCGGGATCTGGTTCTTGCCTTCGAGGCGCTCGCGCACCACGCGCAGATGCATCTCGCCGTGCCCAGACAGGACGGTCTCGGCGGAATCCTGGTTGTGGCGCAGGCTGAGCGATGGATCTTCCTCGGCAAGCCGCTGGATCGCCGCCGACATCTTGACCTCGTCCTTGCGCTCCTTGGGGCGAAGCGCGAAGGCGAAGACCGGCTGCGGCGGCTCCAGCGTGACCAATGGCCGGATGCCGCCCTTGGCCGAGCTCAGCGTCTGGCCGGTCTTGACGTTGTCGAGCTTGCCAAGCGCAACCGTGTCGCCCGCCTTGGCGGATGTCAGCTTCGACTGGTCCTTGCCGAGCATCCTGTAGATGCCGGAAACCTTCGCCGTGTCGCCGTTGGAAAGGAAGAGCTCGGCTGCGTCGGCCAGTTGGCCCGAGAGCACGCGCGACACCGAAAGCTTGCCGCCATGCGCGGTGTGAATGGTCTTCATCACCTGCACTACCGTCTGGCCGTCCGGCGCGCCAAGGCGCTTCCGCGTCGCCTCGACATCCGGCGCGTCATGGCGGATGGCTTTCAACAGGCGCAGCACGCCGTTGCCCTTCTCGGCCGTGCCGATCAGCACCGGCGTCACCGCGCCGGCGCGCAGATCGGCCGAGAGATCGTCGAAGATAGCGTCCTTCGGCGGCTCGATCTCCTCCAGCAATTGCTCCATCAGGTGATCGTCATGATCGGCGAGCGTCTCCAGCATGGAGAAACGGGCTTCCAGCTCGCGCGCCTTGTCGTCGTTCGGGATCTCGGCAACCTGGCTCTCGGCGTATTCGCGATAGATGTAGGCGCGTTCCAGCGCCAGATCGATCGAGCCGATGACGATGCCGTCCTTGCGCACCGGAATCTGGCGCAGCAGCAACGGTACCGTGCTTGCCGGCTGCAGCATCTTCAGCGTCTCGCGCACGCCCGCGACCGCCTTGTCGACCTTGTTGAGGAACAGGATGCGCGGAATGGCGAGATCGTCGAGCTTGCGCATGATGAGCTGCAGCGCCGGGATCTTCTTCTCATCGGCCTCGGCGACGACGACCGCGAGGTCGCAAGCGGCAAGCACGGGTTCGGCCTCGAAGGCGAATTCGATGGAGCCGGGACAGTCGACGAAAGTGATCTGCTCGCCCATGAAATCGGTGGTGGCGAAGGTCGCCTCGACGCTCATGCCGTGGGCGCGTGCCTCCGGCGAATGGTCGGAAACGGTGTTGCCCGATGAAACTGGTGACTGGCGGGGAATGGCGCCCGTGCGGGCGAGGATGGCTTCGAGAAGTGTCGTCTTACCGCTTGCGAAGGGACCGACTATGGCAATGCATTTCGGTCCCGTGCGTCGTCCTCCGGCGCGAGTACCCATGGCTGAACCTCCACTCAGGCGTTTCCCAAGAGAGCGATCAGCAAAAGTGGAAACCGGTTTGCGTCCGATCGCACCCTATGCAGAGCGGCGGCCGGCCTGTTCGGCCGTCGCGGGCGGGTTTTCACCTCTTCCCAAAACCATCGTCACACGGGTTTGTCGGGAGGGCAAGAAAAATAGGACGTTCGCCGGCTTGGGTTTCGTCAGGTCGCGATTTCCTGTTTGTCAGCCCGTGAGGGCAAGACCGCAGCCGCTAAAAGCCAAGCCGGCACCTGCCAATTGGGCCGCCGCGCCACCCATCGATGGTGGTGGTTCAGAAGCCGGAATCGGAAGATGTCGATAAAGGCTCAGCCGGCCTCGGTTCGGCGCACCGGCATGACTGCGCTCTGCTTCACTACATTCTCGGCAAAGCGTGACAGCAGCGGATTGAACAGGTCCGGCTTTTCCCAGAAAGGTGCATGGCCGGCGTCGGATATGACATGGCACCGTTCCCACAGCGAGGCGTAGGCCACTGTCTCGAAGTAGCTCAGCCGCACGAGCGGGTCATGCTCTCCATTGATCACCGCGACCGGGAACGGGGCATTCTCGACCACCTGCTTCTGGTCGGCGCCCTTGCCGGCAAACATGCCGAACGCCACGCCCGAGCGCAGCCTGCCGTCGGTGCGCCTTATGGCCTCGCGGAAAGACGGACTTGCGCTGCCGCCGAAGCAAAACGCCTCAAAGCGCTCGATGTCGCGTTCGGAGTAAACTTTCTTGGAGGTGAGCAGCATGTCCCAGTTGGCATGAAAGCCACGCAGCATGCCGAGCGGCCCCCTCGACACCGGCGGCGCCCCGGTCAACACCAGACCGTTCACCGCGTGATGGAAGCTGGCAAGTTCAATCGCTACATGGCCGCCAAGCGACCAGCCGAAGATGATGGCGTGGCCTATGTTGAGGGCATCGAGAAGGCGGGCTGTGGTCTGGGCGAGGCCGGTGATCGTATAGGTTGCGGCCGGGTCGCGAGCATCGGAGGAGTCGCCATGGCCGGGAAGGTCGAAAGCGATCAGCCGGTGGGCATCGGCGAGCGGACTGTCGAACTGACGCGCAAAGACGGCGCGCGAACTGCCCGAGCCGTGGATCATGACGATGGGCAGGCCGGAACCAGACGACTGGCTGAGGCGCAAATCAGCCTGCGGCGTACGGATTGTGCGGTCAGTGACGCTCATGCTGGATTAGATCCTCGGATGTGGCTGGTGGCCAACATCGCATCCGGGGCTCTATATCTTCTTTAAGCATGTGGTTAAGAGAGGGTTCCTGGAAATAAGCGGCCGGCGTGGCTACCGGCTGGATGGCAGCACCGGCGGAAAACCCCTACGATGGAACCACTCCTCGATCTTCTTGTCTCGATTTGCAGCATCGCGACCATTGGCCAATATGTCTGGTCGATGCGGGCGCATTTCCAATTGCAGGCCATGTTTCCAGGCGCCATGGTGATTTCGGCAGCGGTGATTGCTACGACTTTTTTCTTTCTCGCCATCCTGTGGATCCAATCGCAGCCGGTTCCGGCAAAGCTCGCCGGGCTCGCCGTCGAACTGGCAAGCTCTGCCCTCTTCTGGTGGGCGATCGTCACCTCGCGGAAGGCGCGGCTGCACTTCGCCTTCGCGCCCGATAATCCGCACAGCCTGCTGACCGGTGGCCCCTACCGCTACATCCGCCACCCTTTCTACTCGTCATACATCATCTTCTGGATTGGATGGGGGATCGCGACCTGGTCGATCTGGGCGGTGGTGCCGGTCGCCGGGATCGCCGTCCTCTATGTGGTTGCGGCGCTGGGCGAAGAAAAGAAGTTTTCGCGTACGCCATTGGCGGGCGATTACCAGGCCTATCGCGGTCGAGCCGGCCTGTTCTGGCCGCGGCTGGGGTGGTAGCCGACACAGGGCAGGGGTTCTCCCCAATGGAAGGATTGCCAGATGCCGCCGCAGATCGCCACCATTTCGGGATAGCTGACCCAATAGGGGCGCGGGATGACGACCTCGTCGCCCGGGTTCAGCGTCGCCATGAAGGCGTTGAACAGGATCTGCTTGCCGCCGGTGCCGACGATGGTCTGCTCCGGCCGGTAATCGAGATTGTTCTCTCGCTTGAATTTTTTCGCGATCGCCTCGCGCAGCGGCACGATGCCGGAAACCGGCGGATATTTCGTCTCGCCGCGGCGGATCGCCTCGATCGCCGCGTTCTTGATGTTGTCGGGCGTATCGAAGTCCGGCTCGCCGGCGCCGAGGCCGATCGCGTCACGGCCGGCATTTTTCAGGGTTTCACCTCTTCCCAAAACCATCGTCACACGGGTTTGTCGGAGGGCAAGAAAATAGGACGTTCGCCGGCTTGGGTTCAGCAGGCCGCTATTTTTGCTTGTCAGGCTGTGAGGGCGAGCGGTTCGCGGGCGGCGGCACATAACGCGCTTGCCTTGTCGCGCGGCGCCGGCCTGCCGAAGAAGTAGCCCTGGAAGCGGCTGCAGCCGGCCGTCCGGGCAAGCGCGAATTCCTCCGCGGTTTCGACGCCTTCCGCGACGATGGCGATGTCCTGGATGCGGGCGATCTGGGCAAGCGCAGACACGAAGATCTGCGCCACCTGGTCGTGGGCGAGGCTGCGGATGTAGGAGCGATCGATCTTGACGCTGTCGATGGGCAGCGACTTCAGGTAGTTGAAGCCGCAATGGCCGGTGCCGAAGTCGTCGAGGGCGATGTGGAAGCCGAGGCCGCGCAGTGCCTCGAGGCGCCTGAGAACCTCGGGCGTTGCGGCCGTCGCCACTGTCTCGGTGATCTCGATGATGAACTGCGACGCGGACCGGCCGGTCTCGCGCAGGACCCGGTCGCACATCGTCACGATCTCGTCGCGCTTCAGCTGCTCGCCGGAGACGTTGATCGAGATGCGCCGTCCGGGAAAATGCCCGATATCGGCGCAGGCCCGCTTGAAGACCCATTCGCCGATCATGTCGATCAGCGTCGAACGCTCGGCGATCGGGATGAATTCCGACGGCGAGATCAAGCTGCGCACGGGATGACGCCAGCGGATCAATCCTTCCAGCGCGTCGACCGAGCCGTCGGGATCGACGATCGGCTGGTAGTGCAGTTCCAATTCGCCGAGATAGATCGCAGCGCGCAGCTCGCGTTCGACCAGCCGGCGATAGCGTTTGTCAGACAGCATCTCGTCGTCGAAAACGGTGACGCGGCCGCGGCCGCCCGCCTTGCTCTCGTAGAGCGCGAGATCGGCCAGCAGCATCAATTCAGTGCCGTTCGAAGCGTGCAACGGCGCGAGCGCGACGCCCACCGAGATCGACAGGGGAATGATCTTGCCTTCATGTCTCTTGCCGGCCCGCATCGCATGCAGCAGCCGGCGGGCGTCGTTGCCGATACTGGCGACGTCGCCATGCGGAACCATGATGCCGAACTCGTCGCCGCCGAGCCGGCCGATGACGCCGTCCTCGAAGATGCGCTGCGCTTCCGCGACCAGATGCGCCAGCGCCAGATCGCCGAACTGATGGCCGAATGTATCGTTGAGCTGCTTGAAATGATCGAGGTCGATCAAAAGCAGGCTTGCCTGGCGGCGATTGCGCGAGCCGCTCAGCCAATCGCCCAACGCTTCGATGAAGTAGCGCCGGGTCATGGCGCCTGTCATGGCATCGACAGTGAGGAAGCGATGCTTCTCGGCCTCGGCGTCCGCCGCCGATTGCAGGCGCTGGACGACGTTCGAGCGCATATACATCAACACCAGAAGCGCCAATAAGGTCGAAGTCACCGAAACCGCGAGCGCGCCGGCGCGGGAGGCGTTCTCCGTCAGCGCGAAAGCCGCAAGCCCGGTGGTGGCGATGCTCATCACGAGCAACGCCTGGATGCCGCGATAGATACGGCCGCTGTGATCTTTGATTGTCGCCAAGATACTCATGTCCGCGCCCCCACAGCACGCGACATGGCTAGGACCTCAGCCGTTAAGAAACGCTGAGCTTGGCCGCTGCCTTGATCTATTCCTTTGCCGCTGAGTGGAGATCGCGATTTTATGGTTAAAAAGCAACTATTTGTGACGGTTCTCTGACATTCTAATGCTGCAATCCGCCCGCTGCACGAATGAGAAATCGAGGTTGCCGCCCGGCAACGGCTCAAAGCCAGTTGCAACGGTCTCCCGACGAGGTGAAACTACCGCGTGAGACGCCGGGCGGGGCGCTTTGTTCGAGAGGATCTGAACGATGAAGCTCATTGCGTGCGGCAGCGTGCCGACGATCATCGCGCCGGAGACATATTTCACCGGGCGGGTGCTGCAGACGCCGATCATCGAGAAAGAGGCGCCGGCGCGGCTGAGGGCGACGCTGGTCAGCTTCGAGCCCGGCGCGCGCACCCATTGGCACACGCATCCGCTTGGACAGACGCTCTATGTCACCGCCGGCGCCGGCCTGGCGCAAAGCTGGGGCGGCCCCGTGCAGGAGATCAGGGCAGGGGATGTCGTTTCCTTCGCGCCGGGCGAAAAGCACTGGCATGGCGCCGGCCGGAAAACCGCCATGACACACATCGCCATGCAGGAGGCGCTGGACGGCGTCCACGCCGACTGGCTGGAGCAGGTTTCCGACGAGCAATATGGCAGCTGATCGGCGTCCAAGAAAAACCCGGCGCGGCGCCGGGTTTTTCTTGCTGGCCGGCCGGGCGGCCGATCAGGTCAGCGACGCGGTAAAGCGCTGGATGCGCGTGCAGGCTTCTTCCAGCAAGGCGTCCGACGTGGCGTAGGAGATGCGGAAGTTCGGTCCGAGGCCGAAGGCCGAGCCGAACACCACCGCGACACCTTCGGCCTCCAGCAGTTCGGAGCAGAAGGTCTCGTCATTGTCGATCGCCTTGCCCGTCTTGGTCTTCTTGCCGATCAGCTGGGCGCAGGACGGGTAGACGTAGAAGGCGCCTTCCGGCGACGGGCAGGAGATGCCGCGCGCCTGGTTGAGCATCGAGACCACAAGGTCGCGCCGGCCCTGGAAGATCGCCTTGTTCCTGGCGATGAAATCCTGCGGTCCGTTGAGCGCCTCGACCGAAGCCCATTGCGCGATGGTGCAGGCGCCCGAGGTCTGCTGGCCCTGGATCATGTCCATCGCCTTGATCAGCGGCACCGGGCCGGCGGCATAGCCGATGCGCCAGCCGGTCATGGCATAGGCTTTCGATACGCCGTTCATGGTCAGCGTGCGCTCATAGAGGTTCGGCTCGACCTCGGCGATGGTCTTGAAGACGAAATCGCCATAGGTCAGGTGCTCATACATGTCGTCGGTCAAGGTCCAGACATGCGGATGCCTGAGCAGCACGTCGGCCAGCGCCCGCAGCTCGGCCTCCGTGTAGGCGGCGCCCGACGGGTTCGACGGCGAGTTCATCAACAGCCATTTGGTCTTCGGCGTGATCGCCTTTTCCAGCACTTCCGCCGTCAGCTTGAAGCCGTTGTCGATCGAGGTGTCGGCGAACACCGACGTGCCGCCGCAGATCGCCACCATTTCGGGATAGCTCACCCAGTAGGGGCGCGGGATGATGACCTCGTCGCCCGGGTTCAGCGTCGCCATGAAGGCGTTGAACAGGATCTGCTTGCCGCCGGTGCCGACGATGGTCTGCTCCGGCCGGTAGTCGAGATTGTTCTCGCGCTTGAATTTTTTCGAGATCGCCTCGCGCAACGGCACGATGCCGGAAACCGGCGGATATTTGGTCTCGCCGCGGCGGATCGCCTCGATCGCCGCATTCTTGATGTTGTCGGGCGTATCGAAGTCCGGCTCGCCGGCGCCGAGGCCGATCACGTCACGGCCGGCATTTTTCAGCTCGCGCGCTTTCTGCGTCACCGCGATGGTCGCGGAAGGCTTAACGCGGGAAAGGGCGTCGGCGAGAAAGGCCATGACGAAATGTCTCCTAGGAAAAGCGGCCAGGAGCGGCCGCGGCGCCTCTCATGTCGCATCATCGCGCGGAGCGCAAGCATTGTGCGATGAGCCAGAGGTCAGGAGGCGTGACCAAAGTCAGCCTGCGTGAGCGGCAACGCTAAATTCATCAACGGCCGGTAAACCCTTGGCTGGCAGGATCGCAGATCGGATTGCGACTATTCGCGGAGCGAGAAACCTTGTCGCGCAGCATCGGGCTCGCCCACATCATCCGTCATGATGACGGCACCTCGACCGGTGTCTGGGGCATCTATACGTTGCAGAGCGCGTTCCAGCCGATTTTCGCCTTCAAGCAGGGCAAGCTCTCGGTCGTCGCTTTCGAAGGGCTGATCCGGCCGTTCCGCGATGGCGAGCCGCAGTCGCCGGGGACATTTTTCGGCACCTGCCCGGCGGCCGACCGGCTGCATATCGAGGCGCTGACGCGCACGCTGCATCTTCTGAACGCCGGCGCCTGCCTACCGCAAGAGGCCTCCATCTTCGTCAATTTCGACCCGTCGGTCTTCACCGATCGCCACATCGCCGACAAGGCCCTGCGCGACATGCGGCTGGTGCTGCACGAAGCCGGCATCGATCCGCGCCGCATCGTCTGCGAGGTCACCGAACAGAAGTCGGCTTCGCAGGAAGCGCTCTACGGTTTTGTCGAGGCGCTGAGGGCCAATGGCTTCAGCATCGCGGTGGACGACTATGGCGCCGATGATTCCGACATCAATCGGATCAAGGAACTCAAGCCAGACATCGTCAAATTCGATGCGAATTGGATCACCCATCTGATGGAGTCCGGCGCCGGCTTCGCCTTGCTGACGGCGATGGTGCAGAGTTTCGAGAACCAGGGCATCCGCACCGTCTTCGAAGGTATCGAGGAAGGCTGGCAGTTGGAGCTCGCCGAGAGGTCCGGCGCCTCCATGGTGCAGGGCTACGTGCTTGCCCGGCCGGAACTTGCCCCCACCAGCTTTCGCGTCTTCGGCAAGGGCGCGCAGCAGCCCTCGAGCGAAGACAGCAAGGCACCGGCCGCCGCAAGCCCGGCGGCCCCAACGCTGCACGGACGGCCGGCAAGGGTGTTCGGGCGCAAGGTCGCGCCATGAGCGGACAATCAGACAGGCGGCGCAACGTCGCCGAGGCGATCTTCACCGACGAGATCGGCCTACAGTTCGGCGTCTATGGCGAGTACCGGCTGTGGAGCGCCTATCAGCCGATCTTCGCGCCGGAGGGCAGGGTGCTCAGAGCCGTCGCCGTCGAGGGGCTGATCGAGCCGCGCCGCGTCGCGCAGCCGGTAGCCGCTTCGGTCTTCTTCGGCAGCATTCCCGCGTCCGATCTTCTGTTTGTCGAAACGATGTGCCGGATGCTGCATCTCGGCAATTACCGCAACATCGGCGTCGAGGAATTGACGCTGTTCTTCAACTATAATCCGACCATCAACGACCATCTCGGACGTGCGCTCGCCGAGATCCGGCTGATGACCAGGCATCTCGGCGATCTGGAGCTTGAGCCCAGCCTGCTGGTCTGCGAGATCACCGAACAGGCAGCCGACGACCAGGTTCTTGCCAGCCTGGTGCGCGAAATGCGGCGCGACGGCATCCGCATCGCCATCGACGACTTCGGCACGGGGCATTCGACCGAAGCGCGCATCGATCTGCTTGCACCCGACATCGTCAAGATCGATGGCGCCTGGTTTGGCGAGCTCTGCCGCCATGCCGCCGCCGAACGCTTCTTCCGGCCGTTGGTGGCGATGCTGCACGAGCGCGGCGCCAAAGTGCTGGTCGAGGGCATCGAGAATGCACAGCACTTGCGCGTCGCGCTCGAGGGCGGCGTCGACCTGCTGCAAGGCTTCCATCTCGCCCGCCCGGCGCTCGCCGGCACGGTCTTCAAGGAAGAACCGCTTTCCATCGACGTCCTCATCGACGCCGGCAACAAGGTCGTGCCCCTGCATCAGCATCGCTGATGCTCGATCCAAAAGACGCATCAGCATCGCTGATGCAGCGAAAAAAATATCAGCGCCGCTGATGGTTCTTCTTGAAAACAAATCACTGGATGGTCTCGCCTGGGCGCGTTAGAGCCGTGCTGAAATGGGCTTCAGGCGACGCGCGAGGTATGTGGGATGATCCTTTACGACATGGCCGACAGCGGCAATTGTTATAAGCCGCGGCTGTTGATGGCCAAGCTCGGCATTCCTTTCACCCGGGTCGAGGTGAGCTCGCATACCGGCGAGACGCGCAAACCAGACTACGTCGCCAAGAATCCGAACGCGATGGTGCCGATGCTCGAGCTCGAGGACGGCAGGCGCATCGCCGAGAGCAACGCCATCCTGCTCTATCTTGCCGAAGGCACGCGCTTCCTGCCCGCCGACAAATATGAACGCGCGCTGGCTTACCAATGGCTGTTCTTCGAGCAATACAGCCACGAGCCCTATATCGCGGTGCGCAAGGCGCTTTTGACTTTTCCGGAACGGGCGAAGGACGCCACGCCTGAACGATTGGCGCAGACGCTGGAGCGCGGCAACAAGGCGCTCGGCGTGATGAACCAGCATCTGGAACGGAACGAATTCTTCGCCGGCAACGCCTATAGCGTCGCCGACATCGCCTTATACGCCTATACCCACACCGCCGGGATGGGCGGCTTCCAGCTCGACGCCTATCCGGCGGTCACCGCCTGGTTGAAGCGCGTCGGGGCGGATAAGGGACATGTGCCGATCGAGTGGGTGCCTTAAGGCAGCGCCGGCGATCGGCGAAAGGCTGGGGACAGCTTCCTTCTCCCGTTCACGGGGAGAAGGAGGCAACTCGCCAAAATCCAGACAACAAAAAAGGCGGGCAATGCCCGCCTTCCTCTGCCGGTAGCCTGATCGGGAGCGTCTGGTCCGGGCCGGCAGCTATCTGCTGTTCCAGCTTGTCGGGTCTTTTCGCTCCGGCGCGCTTCTCGCGCGACCGTCAGTACATCCGTGACTTGCCGCGCGCCCCGAACCTTCGCCCGGTGCGCGCCTTACTTAGTCGCATTTTGCGCCGCTGGCCGTAAAGCCTGCCGCAAAATGCTTAAGCCAAATCAGGCTGCCTTGCTAAGAGACCCAGCAGCGGACTTGCCGGTGCGGCGGTCCTGCTCGATCTCGAAGTTGATTTTCTGGCCTTCAGCCAGGCTCGTCATGCCAGCGCGCTCGACAGCGGAGATGTGGACGAAAACGTCCGCGCCGCCATTGTCAGGCTGGATGAAGCCGTAGCCCTTGGTGGCGTTGAACCACTTGACCGTACCAGTTGCCATATAGAGTGCCCTTCACATTTGCTTTTGTTTGACCGGACCAACGTCCGGCCGGCGGTATCGAAATTTTGGAGATAGACGTCAGCAAACGCGAAGATCGCGGCCCGATCGATCGGCCAAATTCAATGCTGCGGATATAGGATAGTTTGAGCAAGAAAACAAGACGGGTTGCCTGGACGCTGCCCCGCATCCCGGATCGAGCGGAATACAAGCATGGAAGTTTTGACAGCGGTGCCGCGTTGTGAAGGGATGGGATGCTTGCCCTTCCGAGGAGAGAAGCCATGAAAGCCATTCTGCTTGCCGCCTGCTTCCTGCTGCTGGCCGCGGAAGCGCAGGCGGTGACGCGCTACGATCCGACGCGCATGAGCTGCGACCGGGTGCAGGCGACGATCGCCAGACAGGGCGCCGTCATCCTGCGCTACCAGTCGACGCGCGTGCCGGGGCTGCCGCTCTACGACCGCTATGTGCGCGACGAGCGCTTCTGCAACGCGGGCGAAGTGAGGGCACGCGCCTACGTGCCGAGCGCCGACACCCGGTCCTGCATGGTCTATGTCTGCAAGCGTCCGGATTTCGAGCGGCGTTTCCGCCGCCGGTTCCTGCAGGACTGATACGCAGCGCCTTAGAACCCGAACGAAGCCTGCGCCGCCGGCGGCGGGCCGACGCGAACGCCTTCCATGGCCAGCATCCTTTCCTTGGTGGCCGAGCCGCCGGGCGCTGAGAAGCCGCCGATCTTGCCGCCGGCCGCCAGGATGCGATGGCACGGAATGACCAGCGGCACCGGATTGGCGCCGAGCGCCGCGCCCGTTTCGCGCGGAAGGCCCGCATGGCCGGCGCGCTTGGCCAGTGCGCCATAGGTGGTGGTCTCGCCGAAGCCG
Organism: Mesorhizobium sp. CA12; assembly: GCF_020165255.1. Lineage (NCBI taxonomy): Bacteria > Pseudomonadati > Pseudomonadota > Alphaproteobacteria > Hyphomicrobiales > Phyllobacteriaceae > Mesorhizobium > Mesorhizobium sp. CA12. The sequence goes on along the minus strand of NZ_JAIUHT010000002.1, from coordinate 14,072 downwards.
AGCTTGCGAGCCGCGTCGTAGATGGCGAGGCGGAAATCGTCGACGCCGTCGAGATCGACCGGCACGCTCGAGAAGTCGACGTCCTCGCCGGCCGCATAGGCCTTGATCTTGGCGATCAGATCGACCACCCAGGACGGCTGGTCTGTCGAGGCTGAGACGCCGGGGTGGCGAAGCAGCCGGCGCTCGACCGCTTCGCGGCTGCGCTCCGGCAGGCAAAGCCGGATCAGGCCCTTCTCGCTCCAGGCAATGCCCATGAAGCCGATCACTGTTTCTAACACTGCGTGGCCGGCCGTGATCTGGGATGTGGGTTTCATGGCGTATTCCTTCGGCAAAACAGCGAAAAACGAGTACATATCCAGAACAATATGGCACTTCGGCCCTGTTGTCGCCACCCGAAAACCGCCGGGTGGCCCCGATTGCCGGGTGTGAATCGCTGGTGTAAGGACTCCTTAACAACCGACAAACCGGACCCGCACGGCTTGCCAGCTAAAATCATATTCACCGCGCTCAGCGTGCTCGTAGCCGCTGCTGGTCTCAGCGGCTGTACCTCGACCTCGCAGATGAAGGCCGCGCCCGCGCTTGCGGAAGCCTCGACGCCTGCCGTCGCGGACGATACGCCGACGCTCGCGCTGCCCGAAACGGTGGCCGTGCTGCCGGAACCTTCGGGTCTCGCGCAGGTGCAGACCGCGGCGCTGGCTGGCGATGCCGTCGCCGCGGCGACCACGCCAGGCGCGCCCGCGACGCAAAGCGCGCTCGCGACGCAAAGCGCGCTTTTGCCGCCGCCTGTCCAGCCCGGCGCGCCCGCCGCGGCGCTGGCTCAGCCTGCGGCTTTCGCCGGAGCGACGCCGATAGCCGGCCAGTTTCCGCCGCCGCCGGTGCTGACGGCCGGCGGCTCGCCGACCGGCCCAGGATCCATCAGCCGAGCGGCATCCATCAGCCGAGCGGCGGTCTATACGATCGCGGGCGTGGCCATGCCGGTCACCGGCCAGTCGGCGAAAGTCGCCCCGATGCCCGGCGTCCAGCAGGTCGCCTATATGATGCCGGACAACCCGGCGCTGCTGGCGGCACCCGGCCAGCCCGAGCAGCACGCCAGCGGCCCGCGCGGCGAGATCGAGCGGCTGATCGAGAAATATTCGGCGATCTATGAAGTGCCGGTCGAGCTGGTGCGCCATGTCGTCAACCGCGAGAGCACCTTCAACCCGAAAGCCTACAATCATGGCCATTGGGGGCTGATGCAGATCAAGCACGCGACGGCGCGCGGCATGGGCTATGACGGGCCGGCGGCCGGCCTGTTCGACGCCGAGACCAACCTCAAATACGCGGTGAAATATCTGCGTGGCGCCTGGCTGGTTTCGGGCGGCAACGCCAAGCGGGCCGACACGCTCTACCAGACCGGTTACTACTACGACGCCAAGCGCAAGGGCCTGCTCGAGGCGACGGGGCTTGGCTCCGACCGCAAGCGGCATCGCCTGCAACCCGACGCCTGAGCGGACGGTCCCGCGCGGCGTTTCGAGACAGCGCCATGCATGAAAACACAATTCCCTGCCGGCCGGCTGCCAACGACATCCGCCTGCGCAAGCTGCTCGACGATACACTCACCGCGCCGCACTGGCCGCAGGGCTTCGTCATGCGCGCGTTCGAGCACCGGGATGCGCAGGCTTTGCACGCGCTGCTGGAAGAGGTGTTCGATGACGGCGCCGACGGGCCGTTCGACGAGTGGTGGCCGCGCATTGCCGGCGATGCGGAGTTCAATCCCGCTCTCTGTTTCCTGGCGATCGACGGCAAGGGGCTGCTGGCGGGCGCGGCGCTCTGCTGGACATCCGGTTTCGTCAAGGATCTCGCCGTCCATCCGGAATCGAGACGGCAGGGCCTCGGCGAGGCGCTGATGCGGCAGGTGTTCCTGACCTTTCGCGAGCGCGGGGCGACCCATGTCGATCTCAAGACTAATATTGTGAAGAACACCGCGGCCTTCAGGCTCTACGAGCGGCTCGGCATGATCCCGGTCGACTGGGAAGGCTGACGCCCAAAGCGCGGCGGGCCGGATCGGAGGCTCCCGGCGCGGCGTTGCAATCGCCTGCGCCCGGACATTGTGAACTCCTTCACATAGGCTGACGTTAGGGCATGCTAATTCGTCGTCGTGCCGGGCGGCCGATCGGCGGATCGACGCGGGCAAGGCGTCGGAGGAGGCTGTGCCGGCATGCGTCAGCCACTCCCAGGCGGGCTCCGGGGCGGGGGTTTCGGAGCCCGTCCGCTTTGCGTGAAGCGAGGCGGACGGAACGGGCCGCCGACGCGGCGAGCCACCGAGATCGGCTTCACCGACCTGCTGGCCCGGTCGGCCACGCACAACGCGGGAACCCTAAGCGGCGTCGCGCATTCAACGCAGGGGCCTTGATGAGCCGCGACCTATGCGTCGCCGGTCGCGCAGGGAGGTCCGCAATCCCGTGAAGTTCGTTTCAGCATTCCTGGCCGCCGGCATCCTGCTCGGCGCTGTTCAAGCGCGAGCCGTGGAACTGTCGATCGTGTCGGGCGATACCGGCAACGGCATCAAGGTGCTGCGCGAGATACTCGATCGTTACGAGAAGAAGAGCGGCAACAAGGTCGATATCGTCGTCATTCCGCCTTCGACCACCGACCAGTTCGGCCAGTACCGGCTCTGGCTCGCCGCCGGCAGCAGCGATATCGACATCTACCAGACCGACGTGATCTGGGCGCCGCAGCTTGCCAGCCAGCTGGTCGACCTGACCAAGGCGACAAGGGATGTGGTGGGAGAGCATTTCCCGTCGATCATCCAATCGCAGACGGTCAACGGCAGGCTGGTCGCGCTGCCGATCTTCACCGACGCGCCGGCGCTCTATTACCGCAAGGATCTGCTCGACAAATATGGCGCCAAGGTTCCGACCACCTGGAAGGAGCTCGCCGATACCGCGAAGCTCGTGATGAACAAGGAGCGGGCGGCCGGCAACAAGGGCATCTGGGGCTTCGTCTTCCAGGGCAACGCCTATGAGGGGCTGACCTGCAACGCGCTCGAATGGGTGATGTCGAATGGCGGCGGTCGGATCATCGAGCCGGACGGTGAAATCTCCATCGACAATCCAAAGGCGGCCGCGGCGCTCGACATGGTCAAGGGCTGGATCGGCACGATAGCGCCGCCGGGCGTGCTTGCCTATCAGGAGGAGGAAGCGCGCGGCGTCTGGCAGACCGGCAATGCCGTCTTCATGCGCAACTGGCCCTATGCCTATGCGCTCGGCAACAGCGAGAATTCGCCGATCAAGGGCAAGTTCGACGTTGCGCCGCTGCCGGCGGGCGAAGGCGGGCGGCCGGTCGCCACGCTGGGCGGTTGGAACCTTGCGGTGTCCAGATATTCGAAACATCCAGACGAGGCGATCGAGCTGGTCAAGTTCATCGCGTCGCGCGAGATGCAGAAATACCGGACGCTGAGAACGTCCAACCTGCCGACCATCCCGGCGCTCTATGACGACCCCGACATCGCCCGGCAGCAGCCGATCGTGCCGCGCTGGAAAGAGATTTTTCTCAACGCGCAGCCAAGGCCGTCGGCAACCGCCAGGATCAAGTACAACGAGGCATCCAGCCAGTTCTGGACTGCCGTGCACGACACGATCTCCGGCCAGGGCGGCGCCGCCGACAATCTGGCCGATCTCGGCGCGAGGCTGACCAGGCTGAAAGGCAAGGGCTGGTGAGCGCGGCAAGGCGATCGCCGCTGATGCGCCGGCGCGTGCGCACGGCCTGGCTGTTCCTTGCGCCGATGCTTCTCGTGCTCGCCGCCGTCGCTGGCTGGCCGTTCCTGCGCACGGTCTATTACGGTTTCACCGATGCTTCGCTGGCGGACATCGACGCGCGGCAATGGGTGGGCTTCGACAATTACTTTTCGGTGCTGCGCCTGCCGAGCGGCCGCCTGCTCTATGACGGGTTGCTCGTCGATCCGGTCTGGTGGCGCGCGGTGTGGAACACGGTGCGCTTTGCCGTGGTTTCGGTGGCCTGCGAGACGGTGCTGGGCATGATCGTGGCGCTTGCGCTCAACACCGAATTCCCGGGACGCGGCATCGTGCGGGCCGCCATCCTCATTCCCTGGGCGATCCCGACCATCGTCTCGGCCAAGATGTGGCAGTGGATGCTCAACGACCAGTTCGGCATCATCAATGTCGCGCTTCTCAATCTCGGCCTGATCGACACCAAGATCGCCTGGACCGCCAATGCCGATACCGCGATGATCGCCGTGCTGATCGTCGACATCTGGAAGACGACGCCATTCATGGCGCTGCTGATCCTGGCGGCCCTGCAGATGCTGCCGCGCGAGATCCTCGAGGTGGCGAAGCTGGACGGCGCGAACCCGTGGCAGATCTTCTGGCGCGTGACGCTGCCGCTGATCCGGCCGGCAGTGATGGTGGCGGTGATCTTCCGCGCGCTCGACGCGCTGCGCATCTTTGACCTGATCTATGTGCTGACGCCGAACAACGTGCAGACCAAGTCGATGTCGATCTTCGCGCGCGAGAACCTGTTCGAGTTCGACAAGTTCGCCTATGGCTCGGCCGCCTCGACGCTGCTTTTCCTGATCATCGGCCTGCTCACCATCGCCTATATCCGCATCGGCCGGTTGAGTTTCGAGGGAGGGCGCTGACATGAAAATGCTGAGGCGCGCCGGCTTCTACTTACTGCTCCTGGCGATCGTTTTCGTCGCGGTGTTTCCGTTCTACTACGCAATCGTCACCAGCCTGAAATCGGGAACAGAGCTGTTCCAGGCAGGCCTGTGGCCGCAATCGTTCAGCCTTGCCAATTACCGCAACGTGCTGACCGAAGGTCCCTTCCTGCGCAATCTCGTCAATTCGCTGATCGTCTCCGGCGCGGTCGTGGCGGTCTCGCTGCTGCTCGGCGTCACCGCGGCCTATGCGCTGGCGCGCATCCGCTTCCGCGGGCGCTCGGCGCTGATGCTGGCCATCCTGTCGGTCTCGATGTTTCCGCAGGTCGCGGCACTTGCCGGGCTGTTCGAGATCATCCGGGCGCTGCATCTCTACAATTCGCTCTTGGCGCTTATCCTGTCCTACATGATCTTCACGCTGCCGTTCACGGTCTGGGTGCTCACCACTTTCGTGCGCGACCTGCCGGTCGAGATCGAGGAGGCGGCGATCCTCGACGGCGCCGGGCCCTGGACCATCCTCACGCGCATCTTCCTGCCGCTGATGTGGCCGGCGCTCGCCACCACCGGGCTGCTTGCCTTCATCAGCGCCTGGAACGAATTCCTGTTCGCGCTCACCTTCACCTCCACCAACACGCAGCGCACCGTGCCGGTGGCGATCGCGCTGCTCTCCGGCAATTCGCAGTTCGAGATTCCGTGGGGCAACATCATGGCCGCCTCGGTGATCGTCACCGTGCCGCTGGTGGTGCTGGTGCTCGTCTTCCAGCGCAGGATCGTGTCGGGTCTCACGGCTGGCGGCGTCAAAGGCTAGATGCGACGCGAAAAATGAAGGGAAAGCGTGCGCCGAAATGTCGGATCGGGTCGCGGCGAGCCGTCCTTGGATCGTAGAGCAACCCGCGCCGGGACGCCGGCGCCAGGAGACGATCATGATCACCTTTCCCAATGAATCCGCCAAATATCGCACTGCGCGCGAAAAATTGCTGCGCAAGGAAATCGAGCTGCGCCGCGCCATGGAAGCGGTGGCGGAGGCAAGGCGCGCTTTGCCGCCGGGCGGTTTGGTGCCGCAGGACTATGTGTTCGACGCCCTGGACGACCAGGGCCAGCCGGCGAAAGTCAAGCTGTCGGACCTGTTCGCGCCGGGCAAGGATACGCTGATCCTCTATCAGATGATGTTCCCGCGTCACCCGCAGGAGACGCGCGAGGTGGCGAAAGGCGGCGAGACGGCGAAGCTTGCCCGGCAGGACCAGCCATGCCCCTCCTGCACGGCGCTGCTCGACCAGTTCGACGGCGCGATCGGCCATCTCGAAGCGGCGGGTTTCAACTTCGCCGTGGTGGCCAAGACCAAGCTCGACAATCTGGTAGCGCTTGGCCGCGACCGCGGCTGGCGAAACATGCGGCTAGTCTCGTCGGCGGGCAACGCTTTCAAGCGAGACTACAACTCCGAAACCGCCGAGGGCGCGCAGATACCGCTGCTTTCGGTGTTCCACCGCGATGGTGACGGCATCCGGCATTTCTGGTCGTCGGAGCTCGACTTCGCGCCATCGGACCCAGGCCAGGACCCGCGCGGCATCGGCACCTGCGAGATCCTGTGGAACCTGATGGATTTCACGCCCGAAGGCCGGCCGAACTGGCACGAGCAGCTGCAATATGCCGGGCACGCCGCCGGCGCGCACTGCCACTGATGGCGATGCGGGCGCCCGGCCCGCGCGCTTCTTTTCGAGGCAACCTCTTAGGCAACCCTGGGGCCGGTGCCGCGTTGGGGAAGGCGGAGGGGCTGTTTCGGATCGGAGATCGAGATGAAAACGCTGCTGCCCCTGGTCGCCGTCGCGCTTCTTGCCGGCGCGCCCGCCGCGTTCGCCCAGTCGGACAACTCAGACGCCGTGGGACCGATGGTGACCGAGAACAAGGTCGACACCCAGACCTTCGTCACGACGGTGCCGAATGCCAACATGTTCGAGATCGAGTCGAGCAAGCTGGCGCAAGAGAAGTCGGCGTCGGCCGACGTCAAGGCTTTCGCCGCGCAGATGATCAAGGATCACAGCAAGGCGGCCGAGGATTTCAAGACAGCGCTCAGCCAGGGCCAGACCACCGCATCGATCAAGCCGGCCGGCCCGGCGTTGCAGCCGAAGGAACAGCAGATGCTCGGCGAGTTGAAGGGCGCGAGCGGCAAGGAGTTCGACGCCAAATACATCAAGATGCAGACCGACGCGCATAAGGATGCGGTGGCGCTGTTTTCCACCTATGCCAAATCCGGCGACGACCCGGCGATGAAGGAATTCGCCAAGAAGACGCTGCCGGTGCTGAAGATGCACGAGAAGCACGTGAAGGAACTGGCGGTCGCGCATCAGTGAGGGCTTTGCCTTCTCCCCTTGTGGGAGAAGGTGGCCGCGAAGCGGCCGGATGAGGGGTGTTCCAGCGGAGTGAGACGCTGGCAATAAGCCATACGGTCACGGTTGGACGAGCGGTTTTGCCAGGCTGGAACACCCCTCATCCGTCTCGGCGCTGCGTGCCGATCCACCTTCCCCCACAAGGGGGGAAGGGAAGACTGGCGTTCCCTCGCTGCCGCGATAAGCTCGCGCGCAACAAAGGGAGGACCGCCATGGACAAGGAAGTTATCGAAGTGCCCGTGATGTCGGCGAAAGTGCGCTCGCTCGGCCTGCCCTGCTCGACGGCGGTGCGGGCCAACGGCTTCGTGTTCATCTCGGCGACGCCGCCGGTCGATATGGTGACCGGCGAGATGGTGCGCGGCGACATCGAGACCCAGACCGAGGCGTCGCTGAAAGCGCTGAAACATTGCCTGGAAGCGGCCGGCACCACACTGGATAAGGTGGTGATGGTGCGCATCTACGCCGTCAATTCCGGCTTCTACAACGCCATCAACCGGGTTTATGCGCGGTATTTTGCCACCAACCCGCCAGCGCGCAGTTTCGTGCCGGTGGCGTCATGGCCGATGGAGTTCGATATTGAGATCGAGTGCGTGGCGGTGGCATGAGGTTCGGCAACACAAAGGAATGGATTGTGCGGTTTCACCATGCGCTCTATCTGTCGGTAGCATCGGCAAACTGCCGAGTGGTTAGGCGCGTTGGTTCATGATAGGTTTTGCGACTTGTCGATCTGTCAAGCAGGCTTTGATTCGGTTGCGATAGGGCGGTTTGGGTAGGCGCTTACGTTTATAGATGATTACCAAGTACAATGAGCTTTTCTCTGAGAGCGATGTAGCGCATGTCGCGTGCGTGTGTGTTATGATGTACGCCGGTAAGGTTTCGAGTGATATTCGTGAGCGATCTGGCGGTTTTGAGATTCTCCTAAAGGACAGGGTAGTTACGGTATCCGAAAATGCTGCGCTCGGATACTCGATATATTTTGTAGATTTAGATCGTCGGTTTTATACTGATTTTTCTTTGCCTTCCAATTTGGAGGTCAGCTTTTCAACGTTTAGAAATGCGATAATTTATTCTATTGATCAATCTGATAATATTGCCTTTGAACCTATGAGCAGACGGCGTGATATTATATTGCGGCAAGCCGATAAATTTCGTCTATCAGAGCGCGATTTTAGGTTTCTTCTTTCGAATTCACGAGTGCTAGAAAAGGTCATGTCTCTCTGATGGGTAAAATAATAGCAATCGAAGGCGTTGATGGAGCCGGAAAATTTACAATATCCAAGGCGCTAAAAACTCTGGCCGATGCCCATGGAAAAGTCGCGAATATAATTTCTTTTCCAAGGTACTCTGAAACCATCGCTGGGCGGGCACTCGGTGATTTTTTATCTGGGAGAACATATGTCCCTGACGACGCTAGATCTATCGCCACTCTTTATGCAATGGACAGATTTGAATCAAAGGCCTTGATTGCCAGTAGTCTGTCAAATTCCGATTTGTTGATATTTGATAGATATATTGCTTCCAACGTAGCTTACCAAGCCTCCAAGGTGGAGCCCGGTCGGGCAACTGAAATGATACAATGGATATCAAATCTTGAGTTGAATGTCTACGAGCTTCCAGCGCCCAATCTAAACGTATATTTACGAATTTCATCCGAAGCATCCGCAAGAAATGTTCTGAAGAAGCCGAGACGTGCATATACCGAACTCGAAGCGGATAGGCATGAGGCAGATAATTCGCTGCTTTCAAGAGTCTCGATTATGTATGAAAAATTAGCGGCGGAATCGATTTTAGGGAACTGGTTCACTGTTGACGTGGACTTCGGCTCGAGCCTCAGAAGCCCGGAGGAAATTGCTGTCGAAATTTGGAGCAACATCTAGTTTTTTGAAGATCTCACCGACTTATATATGATGGTCGCTCTGTCTTCTTTGTCGAAGGGTAGCTTAACATAATCAAGGCTAAGCTTTTCAAGCGCTTCTAAGCAGTGGGTTTCCATCTTTCGACGGTATGCTGGATCCGAAACTCGCAGCGAGTCAGCCTCAATTGGAACGTCATGGTTGACTGGGCAAAAAAAGACTTTTTCATAAGTGGAACACCACTGCTTCAGCGCGGGGAAGAAAGCATCTAAAAATCGGTCTGACGAAGGCGCCTTTTCCAAGATATCAAGGAAATGAGAAAATATATCTGGGATACCCCTGTCGCAGATTGTAATTGCAGACGCTTCTTTATTGATTTCGATCTCGCTGCAGATTTGTTGGCAATAGAGCCAGGCAGTGGTTTCGAACGCCTGAAGTTTATTCAGCGCGAAGGGTGCCTTTCGAGCAACCTCCTCCACTATCGACACCTTCTCTCCGTAGGTCTCTAAGAGCTTTTTTGTTGCCATTACAGTCTCAGTTTTACCCGCCGAGAAAGCCCCGCATATCAGTATCTTCACTTTTCTATTTTCCCATTTTTTCGAAACTTTACTATAGAGTGAAGCGTTACCCCTCTGTTCTCTAAAACAAGGCGTGGATCTTTGATCTCAGGCTCAAAAATCACAAGAAATTCTGTTGCCTTAAGGTCAAACTTCTTAAGGTCATCTATCAATTTCATCGCCTTCGCGCCTCCCGTGGTGCTGTCGTCGACGATAATACCAACAGAGTTTTTTGGAGGTTGCGTTGTCGCATCGAAGTATGCGGAGAATTCGGCTGGCTCAACCTCAAATTTTTGTCTCGAGTTATGAACAACCAAAGGCAAGTTTAATATTTTCGACATCTCATATGCAATGAAAGGGCTTCCGCTTTTCGGCGTAACTATAAACGTAAAGTTCGAATTCTTGAGGTCAATATCACTGTTTAACTTTTCTCGCCAGAAGGTCACAAGACGTTTGGCGTAGCGCTCGGCAATGTCGGAGGATACCGTTGCGCCCATTAGGTCGATGAATCCGTTTGACTGAGTAGAATTAACGGAGCCGACGTTGACTTTCTTTGGAATTTTTATGGATCTAAGGTCACGTATCGTTCCAGAGTACAGATCATCCTTACTATAGAAATATTGAAACAGGCTAGAAACATTTCTCCTTTTAACCGTTTTTGCGTCGATTCCCATCTCTCGCAAAATTTCCAAAGTAAACGCGGCTCTGTTTCTGTTCAATCGTTTTGATATAAATTCTGGAAGGAAGCCAACAAATTCTAGAACCGATAAGACCGTCGCGATGGAGAGGATTATCGTGATTAATATTATAAATGGATCGTCGGTAGGTATGGCCATAGCATTGTAACCCCAGTGTCCCTAACGACGTGGGGTAACATACTCTGTTAGGTTTCACCATCCTTGAGGCTGCTGCGCGTGTCGTGCCGTGGAGTGGCGCGAGATGGCGCCTGGTCAACTCACCCAAAATACTCCTGCAGCGGCCGCACCTCCAGATTCCCCGCTCGCAGAGCCGCAATCGCCTCGGCCACCGCCGCTGCACCCGACAGCGTCGTGTAATACGGCACCTTCTGCATCAGCGTTGCCCTGCGCAGCGACTTCGAGTCCGAAACCGCCTTCTGGCCGTCCGTCGTGTTGAAGACGATCTGGACCTGGCGGTTGCGGATGGCGTCCTCGATGTGGGGGCGGCCTTCGAGCACCTTGTTGATCTTTTCGGCCGTCACGCCGTTCTCGGCAAGGAAGCGGGCAGTGCCGGAGGTGGCGAGCACTTTAAAACCCTGGCCGGCGAGGCGCTTGACGGCCGGCAGGATGCCCTTCTTGTCCTCGTCGCGCACGGAGACGAACAGCGTGCCGGAGCGTGGCAGGTCGACACCCGCTCCTAACTGGCTCTTGGCGAAGGCCAGCGCAAAGTCGCGGTCGAGGCCCATGACCTCGCCGGTCGAGCGCATTTCCGGGCCGAGCAGGATGTCGACGCCGGGGAAACGGGCGAAGGGGAAGACGGCTTCCTTGACCGCGATGTGGCCAGGGTTGCGCGCGTCGGGCATGGCGCCGTAATGGGCGAAGGCGTTTTCCAGCGTCTCGCCGGCCATGATGCGGGCGGCGATCTTGGCGATCGGACGCCCGATGGTCTTGGCGACGAAGGGCACGGTGCGCGAGGCGCGGGGGTTCACCTCCAGCACATAGACCGTGCCGTCCTTAATCGCATATTGCACGTTCATCAGGCCGCCGACATTGAGCGCGCGGGCCAAGGCCGCCGTCTGCCGCTCCAGCTCGTCGACAAGGTCGGAGGGCAGCGAGTGAACGGGGAGCGAGCAGGCGCTATCGCCCGAATGGATACCGGCTTCCTCGATATGCTCCAGAATGCCGGAGACGAAGGTATCCTTGCCGTCGCACAGGCAATCGACATCGACTTCGATGGCGCCTGAGAGATAGGTGTCGAACAGCAGCGGGTTCTTGCCCAGCAAGGTGTTGATCTGGCCGGTCTTGTCGTTGGGGTATTTCTGCTTGATGTCCTCCGGCACCAGGCCGGGCACGGTGTCGAGCAGATAGGTCTGCAGCATGCCTTCGTCATGGATGATCTGCATGGCGCGGCCGCCGAGCACATAGGACGGGCGCACCACCAGCGGGAAGCCGAGCTCGCCGGCGACGAGGCGTGCCTGCTCGACCGAATAGGCGATGCCGTTCTTCGGCTGGCTGAGGTTCAGCTTGTGCAAGAGCTTCTGGAAGCGGTCGCGGTCCTCCGCCAGGTCGATCATGTCGGGCGAGGTGCCGAGGATCGGGATGCCGGCCTTCTCCAGCGCGTCGGCCAGCTTCAGCGGCGTCTGGCCGCCGAACTGGACGATGACGCCGACCAGCTCGCCGGACGCCTGCTCGGCGCGCAGGATCTCCAGCACGTCCTCCGCCGTCAGCGGATCGAAATAGAGCCGGTCTGAGGTGTCGTAGTCGGTCGAGACCGTCTCCGGGTTGCAGTTGATCATGATCGCTTCATAGCCGGCGTCGCGCAATGCGAAGGCGGCATGACAGCAGCAATAGTCGAACTCGATGCCCTGGCCGATGCGGTTCGGGCCGCCGCCGAGGATGACGACCTTCTTGCGCGACGACACGCGCGCCTCGTTGGCGGGCTCGCCGACGAAGGGCACTTCATAGGTCGAGTACATATAGGCGGTCGGCGAGGCGAATTCGGCGGCGCAGGTGTCGATGCGCTTGTAGACCGGATGAACGTCGAGCTTTTGCCTAGCCTTCTGAATCGCTTCCGCGTCGGTCTTCGTCAGCGACGCGAGGCGGGCGTCGGAAAAGCCCATCGCCTTCAGCATGCGCAGATTGACAGCGTCCTGCGGCAGGCCGTGCTCGCGGACGCGTTCCTCCATGGCGATGATGCCGGCGATCTGCTCGAGGAACCACGGGTCGATCTTGCACATGGCGTGCACGTCTTCCAGCGAGGTGCCCATGCGGATCGCCTGCGCCACCATGCGCAGCCGGTCCGGCGTCGGCGTGCCGAGCGCGGCGCGGATCGCGTTGCGGTCGTCGGTGTGGCTGGCGGCGGTGCTCCCGTGGCCAAGGCCCGGAATCTCGATCTCATCCAATCCGGTGAGACCGGTTTCCAGTCCGCGCAAAGCCTTCTGCAGCGATTCCTGAAAAGTGCGGCCGATGGCCATCACTTCGCCCACCGACTTCATGGCAGTGGTCAGCACCGGCTCGGCGCCCGGGAATTTCTCGAAGGCAAAGCGCGGTATCTTCGTCACCACGTAGTCGATGGTCGGCTCGAACGAGGCCGGCGTCGCGCCGCCGGTGATATCGTTCTCCAGCTCGTCCAGCGTGTAGCCGACGGCAAGCTTGGCCGCGACCTTGGCGATCGGGAAGCCGGTGGCCTTGGAGGCAAGCGCCGACGAGCGCGAGACGCGCGGGTTCATCTCGATGACCACCAGCCGGCCGTCGGCCGGGTTGACGGCGAACTGCACGTTGGAGCCGCCGGTCTCGACGCCGATCTCGCGCAGCACCGCGATCGAGGCGTTGCGCATCATCTGGTATTCCTTGTCGGTCAAGGTCAGCGCCGGCGCGACGGTGATGCTGTCGCCGGTATGCACGCCCATCGGATCGAGGTTCTCGATCGAGCAGATGATGATGCAATTGTCCGCCTTGTCGCGGACGACCTCCATCTCATACTCCTTCCAGCCGAGCACGCTCTCCTCGATCAGCACCTCGGTGGTGGGCGAGGCATCGAGGCCGGACTGGACGATGTCGTAGAATTCGGCGCGGTTGTAGGCGATGCCGCCGCCGGTGCCGCCCATGGTGAAGGAGGGGCGGATGATGGCCGGCAGGCCGACATGGTCGAGCGCCTGGGCGGCGATCGCCATGGCGTGGCTGATATAGCGCTGCTTGCGGTCGCCTTCGCCGAGGTTCCAGCGGGTTTCCAGCGCATCGAGCGCGGCGTCGAGGTTTTCGGGATGTTCGGCCTTCAGCGCGGCGCGCTCGGCCTCATGCGTCTTGCGGTCGGCGTTCTTGACGTCGGTGGCGTTGGCCAGCATCGACTTCGGCGTTTCCAGCCCGATCTTGCTCATCGCCTCGCGGAACAGCGCGCGGTCCTCGGCCTTGTCGATGGCGGCCGCGTCGGCGCCGATCATCTCCACTTGATAGCGCTCGAGCACGCCCATGCGGCGCAGCGACAGCGCCGTGTTGAGCGCGGTCTGGCCGCCCATGGTCGGCAGCAGCGCGTCTGGCCGCTCCTTGGCGATGATCTTGGCCACCACTTCGGGCGTGATCGGTTCGATATAGGTGGCGTCGGCCAGCTCCGGATCGGTCATGATGGTGGCCGGATTGGAGTTGACCAGGATGACGCGGAAGCCCTCTTCCTTCAGCGCCTTGCAGGCCTGGGTGCCGGAATAGTCGAACTCGCAAGCCTGGCCGATGACGATGGGGCCGGCCCCGATGATCAGGATCGACTTGATGTCGGTGCGTCTTGGCATGTCTACGGGTTCCGTTCGGCGAGCAGCTTGCACGAAAAACCGGGCGGGAAGGACCCGGCCGGTTGTGTTTGCGATTCTGGTATCAGGCTAGGAGGGCCTTATAGGGAAGAGTTTTGGCGGATGTAACCCCGAAAATGAGGGAGTAGGGGAGTAGGGGAGTAGGGG
>NZ_JAIUHT010000019.1:0-113956 GCF_020165255.1 Mesorhizobium sp. CA12 | reverse complement strand
GCCGAGATCAAGCGCTTGCACCAGTCGATCCGCCGAACCATGGTCTATGTCACGCATGACCAGACAGAGGCGCTGACGCTGGCCGACAAGATCGTGGTGCTGAAATCTGGCCGCATTGAGCAGACCGGCACGCCGCTCTCACTCTATGACGATCCCGACAACGCTTTCGTCGCCGGCTTCATCGGAACGCCGCGCATGAACTTCCTCAAGGCGACCGTCGTGGACGATGGCAAGGCGCTGACGGCCGGCGAGGCGAGGGTGGACATCACGCATCTCAAGACGAAGCTGGAGAACGGCAAGACGGTGACGCTGGGCATCAGGCCGGAGCATCTCGACGAGAAGCAGGGCGTGACACTTTCGCTTGCCGTCGACGTCACCGAGCGCCTCGGCTCGACCTCCTACGTCCACGGCGCGCTGGCGAGCGGCGAGACCGTGGTCGCCGAGCGCCGCGAGGACCAGCCGCGCTTCGGCGAGACGATCACATTGCGCTTTCAGCCTGTCCGCGCGCGTATCTTCGACCTGGAGGGTAATCGCATTCGTTAGGGTCCTCGCCGGGTGTCTTGAGCCGCCGCAAATTCCAATTAAGAAGCGGCCCGCTGGCGGACGGCGCGCCCTATCTCACGCAACCCGGCACGCATGGTGTGCGATCGAATTCTGGCGGTTGTTACACATCATCTTGTCGGCATTGCGAGAAGTCACTTTAGATCTGTGAAATAAAAGGTTATGGCGGAGAGAGCGTCTGTCGATCTTGGGCCTACAACTTGAAAATACGTAGCTTTTTTATCTGCTTTGTTACGCAGCTTGTTACACAGCCGGGGCGACAAGCCACGATTTCCATAAGCTCGCTGCTCTGAGTTCGTCCACCCATTTTTGCGCGGCATTCGAGAGTCACGCCGCAAGGAATGTCAGTTTTGCGCCTTCTTTGGGCCCAGGCAAGTCAGCCATCTGAGTACTCAGGGGAGAGCCCTTCTTGTCTGCTCCGCTGAACGGCCTTTGGAGCTTTGGTGGCGGGAAGCGTTGACTTTGTGTATGCGTCCCCCAAGGTGCAAAGCGCCTCCACCAGATCCGGCTTCAAATCGAGGGCGTACTGAATGTGCCTGATCGCAGGCGTAAATTCGCTGACCTTCAAATACGCTTCGCCGAGGCTGAGGTGGTAATAGGGGTTCTGCGGCTCCTCTCCAACCGCCCGAGCGAAATACCGCAGGGCCTTCTCGGCGTCGTGTCCGAGCCCGAGCGTTCCCAGTATATAGAATGCCAGCGGATGGTTTGGGGTCCGCGCCAGAACGCGCAGACACAGTTCCTCGGCCCCCGGCAGTCGCTCAGCCTTCTGTAGTTCGAGCGCCTGCCTCAACAGCATGTCGTCGGCCTGGTTCTGGGGCGGGCCAGACTTTCGCTGGGCTGCTGGCGGCAGAGCTTTCGGCGGCGGTGTCTTAGCCGTGGGTTTGGTTTTCAGGTGCTTTGCCCAGGCGGGCGGCAATCGGTTGCTCATGGCGCTTCGCTAGCAAATGCGGCCCACAGAATCCGGCCTTAAGGCAAGCTGCTCTCGTTGCGGGAAAGTCTGTCTGGCCTGCTGCCGGTTTCGTGGACACCGAGATAAGGTGTTTGACGGAACTGGAGAGTGGGAATGCAAAGAAGAAAGTTCAGCCACGAGTTCAAACTTGAGGCGGTGAGATTGATCAAGGATCGGGGCGTTGCGGTGGCCCAGGCTGCCCGCGACCTCGATGTCCACGAGAACGTGCTGCGCAAATGGGTGCGCGATCTGTCGACGGATCCGCAGCATGCGTTTCCCCGCCACGGGCAGATGAAGCCGGAGCAACTCGAGATTGACCGGCTGCGACTGGGCACGCATCCGCCGCCCCTGGACGTCAAAAGGCGGCTTCGAGCATTGGCTTCTCGTCCGCCGCAAGCGATCGACATCCGGAGAAAAAGCCTACTACCTGGTCTTCGCCCCGCCCGGTTCCTCCTTGGCCGAATTGGCGGCAGTGGCCGGCCTGCGCTGGGCGGTCGAGGAGTGCTTTGAGCGCGCCAAGGATGATCTCGGACTTGATCATTGCGAGGCTCGGTCCTGGCACGGATGGCATCGCCACATGAGCCTATGCATGACCGCCCTGGCGTTCCTGTCCAAACTATCGGCCGATCTTCGCCGCAGCGCATGGAGCAAACCGAACGAAACGAGTCAAAGGGTCAATCGCCGCCTGATTCGGATGACTGCGCTCGTTCCGAGCGTCCCCGAGATCCGCTATCTCCTCGCCCGGATCCTCATCTTCCCACCGACACAAAAGCCCTTCATCATCGCCTGGTCGCTGTGGCGACGACGACATCAGGCCGCGGCATCCATTCTGTCACTACAAACGGCGCGGATATCCGCAACTGTAGTGTTAATGCCCAAGATCGAGGATCTGGCCGGCTCCATTGCTACCTCAATTGTTCGGGTGGACGGGGTCATGTCGCTGTCGTACGCCCTCCACGGCCGAGTACCGCCTCGCTATACTGAAAAGACCACCCGCGTCGCGGTGTCCTGAAGACATCCCGTTGCGCCAGAAACTTGATACATCGCCATCGGTCGAAACTCGCCTTTTTTGGGTAATCGGCAAGGCAATACCCATAGCCACCAGGGGCGAACTCATTTGAGCCCTCCAGCTCTGATCCAGGGCGGCAATCTTTAACAGGGAGACAACGCAGCCGACCAGCTTCTTCCCGACACGCACCGAGGTCTACGCTCATGGCGAAAAAACCGGCGCCCTTACCCAGGTCGAAATTCGGGGCCGGAATGGACATGTCCCGCAGTTGCACCTCGTAGTACCGTCAAGGCATCGGCGCCGCGCCGCGCCGCTCGAGCGCGGTCTTGCGGATGATTTCCGCGATCTCCGGGCTGCTGCCGCATAGCATCTGGAAATCCGACGAGTGCAGCGATAGCAGTGAGACCGCCGTTGCGGCGCTGACGGTCGCCATACGCGGTTCGCCGCTGATCAGCGCCATCTCGCCGAAGAAGGCGCCAGGGCCAAGCTCCACCGGATTCGGTGTTGCGACGCTGACGCGCCCCTCCACGACGAAGAACATCTGGTCACCGCTCTCGCCATTGCGGCAGATCACGGCGCCCGCCGGCACGGTGCGAGGTCTTAACGCGCGCACGATCTCGACCAGCACGGCCGGTCCGAGCTTCTGAAACAACGGCACGGCGGCGACCAATTGCCAATTACGGACAAAGTCCCCGCGACGGACTTCTTGATAGAAGCCGGTGGCAAGAATGCCTGCCCAGAGGGCGAAGATGCCGATGCCACTCATCATGACAGCCCCAGCAAGGACACGGCCAGCGAAGCTTTGCGGAATAGCGTCGCCATAGCCGGTGGTGGACAGCGTGACCACCGCCCACCACATTGCCTGAGGGATGCTGCCGAACTTTTCCGGTTGGATATCGCGCTCGATGACATAGCCCGCGAGAGCGACACCGAACAGAACGACGCCGAAGAGCGTGGTAACGCCGATCAGGTTGCGCGCTTCGTTGGCCAGTACCCTGCCCAGCACCGGGAAGAAAGTCGAGTCGCGCAGCGGTTTCAGGAGCCAGACAGCACAGTAGAGGCTCCGGTCGGGCGTGCCAACGAGCAGAAATGCGGCGAGTGGAACCAAGACCGCGAGCACATCGATGGCGATTGCCGGCGTCCTGTCCCTAGCGTCTACCGCCTGGCGCTTGAGCAGCGTCGCGGCCATTTGCAGGAGATAGGCGCCCCAAATGACAGCGAGCACCACAGCCAGAGCCAGCCTGCTTCGTCCGGACATGTCCGGTATCGTGAGCCCAGCCACGGCCAGAAGCCCAGGCGCAGCCAGCACCGCGTTGAGCGGCGCGTAAATTCTTACAAAAGGCAGTACCGACATTTCTATGCCCGCGAGTGGCTGCTGCCCTCCAAAATAGGATGCCTTCGAGGCAAGCGTAAAGGTGCCTAGAGCCGCCACATTCGCACGCGACCTGTGCCACGCAATTCCGTTTCCCCGAGCGGCTCGCAAGCAAATTCCGGCCCAAGCAATTGATGAGTCGCATCCGAAATACGGATTTCATCGGGCTCTGCGGCTTTTTGAATGCGCGCGGCGAGATTGACGGTGTCGCCCCACAGGTCATAGACGAACCGCCTTTTGCCGATGACGCCCGCGACGATTGGCCCTGAGTGAATTCCAATTCTAAGGCTTAGCGGTTCTCCTGCGAAGCGCTCGCACCTGGCCGCCTCCCGCAGCTCGAGCGCATAATGTGCAAGGGCGTGCGCGTGATCTGGTCGCGCGACGGGCAGGCCAGCGACCGCCATGACGCAATCGCCGATGGTCTTGATCTTTTCGCAGCCATGCTGTTCCGAGAGCAGATCCGCAGCCCTGAAGAAGTAATTCAAGATAGCGAGCGTCGTCGTGGCTCCGACGCTCCGCGCTCTTTCCGTAAAACCGACGATGTCGGCAAAGAGCACACTGACCTCCGCGTGGTTGTCTGCAATTTGCTCGTCAGCCTTCAGCCGCTCCGCGATCGAGGCCGGAAGAATGTTAAGGAGCAGGGATTCGGCGCGCCGGTACTCGCGCGACAAACCCTCCTGGCTCTCCCTCAATGCCTCATTCGTCGATTGCAGCTTCGCATTGAGTTGACGCTCCCTCTCCTGCAGAAGCGTCATTTCGTATGCCTTCTGCTGAAGCCGCTGCTGGTGGTCGCGTTCGGGCGTGGCGTCGAGAAAGACCAGCCACACCGAGTCGCCATCGCCAAAGAAGTGAAGGTCCGCGACATGCCCGCCGGGCAGTTCCATCATGGGCATATGGAATGGAAGCTCGGGGCAAGGCAGCAGCCCTTCCATGAATTCAAGCTGCTGGGCAACGGGCTCGCCGAGGCGAAGCGACGAGAGCCCGTAAAAGTCGAGATTGCCGCCCTTGGCTTCTATGCATTGCCGGGTATCGATCATCAGATAAGCTGCGAAGCGCTCATTCGAGAAGAAGTCGTATATCCAGCTTCTGACTTCTTTCGGCAAACTGGACATGGTCTAGTTGGCGACCATCGAAGCAAGCTGACGAAACGCATCGTCGACATGTTCGCCCGAAAGCGCGCTCGTCAGATAGATCTGCCATCCACGTTGCTTGAGTTCGTCGATCTCGCCCTCCGGTACCGCCCACCGATCAGTCAGGTCGGACTTGTTGAACAGCAATATGAACGGCATGGCGCCGAATTCGGCCTCGCACCGTTCGCGCAGCGTGAGCGCCACCGCAAGAGTGGCTGGCCGGGTTCCATCGGCGACCAGCACGAGCCCGGTCGCGCCTCGCACATAGCTGACGCGGAACGAGCCGATATCGTCTTCGCCGGCCAGATCCCACAAGATCAGGTCCACTGTCTTGTCCGGAAACGCGACGCTCTTCTTGTCGATCTTGACGCCGACCGTGGTCAGGTAGTTTTCCGAGAAGATGCTTTGGACGAACCTGCGCACCAAGCTGGTCTTGCCGACGGCGAACCCGCCCAACATGCAGATCTTTTTTTGCAGCATCCTGGGCTCCGCGCTACTCTAGGTTCACCGTAACCGAAACCCGGCGATTGGTGGAGTTCCCAGTTCGGCTATTTTCATTTTCGGGCACCGCCGGCTCGAAGGTGCCGGCGCCCCGAACCTGCAGGAGTTCCGGAGCGACGCCGCGCTTGTTGAGAAGCGCGCGAACTGTCTCGGCGCGGGCGGCGCTGATCGACGCGTTGGCCGTCTCGCGACCCGTTATGTCCGAATGGCCGGTCAACATGAACCGCGCCGTCACGCCTGCCTTGTGGGCATTTTCTGCGAATTCCTTCAGCTGATCAGCCAGTCTGTCGAGCACCGGCGTCTGCTCCGGTCCCGGGACAACTCTACCGGAAGAGAAGAAAATATCGGTCGTCTGGATGGCCTCTCTCAACTGATTAAGCTCTGCAAGGTTTAGCTCGCTCAGCTGCGAGACATCCAGAACCACTCCGTCCGCCGAAAGTTGGTCGGCGGCGGCCCGCGCTCGGCTGATCCAGCCGGCAGGTGCCTCGCCCACAACGACGATGCGACCCTGGACGATCGAAAGCCGAACCGATTTCGGCGGGGACAGCGACGCCGTCAGCCGCTTCACCACGAACTTCGGATCAAGACTCTGATAGAATTGCCACTGTGAATGAACGCGAGCGGGATCGACCTTTGTTCCGGACAGCAGAGCTTTTGGGTCGACGGCAAGAGGATCTCTCAGACCGGAAATGTAGAAATCTCCGCCCCTCGCCGATTGCTGAGCGACGATGATTCCCGGTTCGGCCTCAAGTCGCGACACATAATACTGCCAATGCTCCGCCGCGCGTGCATCGGGGCTCACATCACGAACCTTGGAGATGTCGAACTCCGGCCCGCCTTCTGAAAGCTGTCTTGCCGCTGCGCGCGCCCGATCTATCCAGGTGTCGGGAGCCTCACCCTCGGCAACAATGCGACCTTTGACGATTGAAAGTCGCACTTTATCCATCGGATACAGCGACGCCGTTAGCCGCTTCAAGACGAACTGCGGCTCAAGGCTCTGATAGAATTGCCAGCTGGCATGAACGCGCGCGGGATCGACCTGCGTCCCGGACAGCAGCGACTGCGGGTCGACGGCAAGCGGGTCTCTCAGGCCGGCAATATAGAATTGGCCATCGCGCACATTCTGTTGGGCGACGATGATGCCGGGCTGCGCCTCCAGGCGCGACACATAGGCCTGCCAGCGCTCCTCGGGGCTCACATCACGGACCCCGGAAATGTCGAAGACCGGGCCGCCGGCTGAAAGCTGCTGGGCGGCCGCGCGCGCCCGGTTGATCCACGCGGTGGTGGCTACACCCGCGGCAACGATGCGATCATTGACGACTGAAAGCCGCACCGAATCCGGCGGAGCAAGCGAGGCCGTCAGCCGTTTAAGCACGAACTGCGGCTCAAGGCTCTGGTAGAATTGCCAGCTTGCATGAACACGCGCGGGATCGACCTGCGTTCCCGCCAACAGCGACCTTGGGTCGGCGGCAAGCGGGTCTCTCAGACCTGTAATGTAGAATTGGCCGTCGCGCACGTTGTGATCGGCGACGATGATGCCAGGCTGGGTCTCCAGTTGCGACACGTAGGCCTGCCAGCGCTCCTCGGCGCTCACATCGCTGACCCCGGAAATGTCGAAGACCGGGCCGCCTGCCGAAAGCTGCTGGGCAGCGGCCCGCGCCCGGTCGATCCACGTGGTGGTCGCCTCGCCCTCGGCGACGATGCGACCATCGACGACCGAGAGTCGTACCGAATCCGGCGGCGCCAGCGACGCCGACAGCCGCTTCAGCACGAATTCCGGCTCGAGGCTCTGATAGAAGTGCCAGTTTGAATGAACGCGGGCGGGATCGACCTCCGTTCCCGGCAGCAGCGACTGTGGGTCCGCGGCGAGCGGGTCTCTCAGGCCGGCGACATAGAACTCGCCGCCACGGATTTTTTGGTCCGAAACGACGATGCCCGGTTGGGCTGCCAGCCGCGACAGGTAGGTCTGCCAGCGGTGTGCGGATTGCCAGGACAGAAAGAACCAGCCGCCCCCCACGATCAATGCGAGCAGGACCGCCGTCACCACCAGCCACGGAAATCCCTCTTTCGTATCCATGTGCTGCAGCTCGACGCAGGTCTGCAACTGCGTCTCCACGCCGGGCAACTGGGAACTATCCCCGTCGAACCGCTCCAGGGCTCGCGAGGATTCTTGATGGATGCGAAGCAGTACGTCGCGGATGACTTCATGCAGTTCCTCCGGAGGATTTCCCCGGATCACCGCAACCAGGGTCGCAAACTGTCCGACTTCCGACCAGAGGCGAAGTTCCCCAAACCGGATGGTGTCGAGGCCGCTGTTTTCCTTCTCTTTGAAAGAGTCCTTCACAAAATCCTGGATGGCGCTCAGCATCGAGGAAATCAGTTGAGGGTCTTCGCTGGTTGCGTCTTGGGATGTTACATGCGCAATCAGGAGCCCAGAAGCGCGACTGATGAGAAAGACATGTTCCACGCGATAGATAAGAGAATGCTTGAGAACAACTGCCGAGAAGCTTGTCCCCGTTCGCCAGGCTTCAAACCTCCACTTCAACCCATGCCAAGTGAATATATGCCTCAGAGACTCATTCAACGACTGGAAGGTCTGGTCGATCTTTTCGCCGATCGACTTGCGAATGGCCGGCAGAAAAACCGGATACAATATATCGGTCAGCGTGTTCGGGTTCTTTTGGATGGACCGCTGCGCGGCTCTCTCGACGGCCGGGGCAAGGGCCTCGCCGAGTTGCGCATGGGACGCGCGCGCCGTTGCTTCGGGCAGAACGTTTCCCACCGCGGCGGCAAGCTGCTCGGGTTCGTCGAGCAGGTGCGTAACGCGTGACAGCTCCGAGATCTCGCCGCCGACGAGCAGTTGGCGGAGCCTTTCAAGCCGATGATCGGCGGCCGGAACGCCTTCGTAAAGGGCACGGTTGTCAGGATCGACGTTCCGGGCAATTTCCACCAAAAGGCGGGCCAAAGCCTCGCGATCAATACCGGTATCGTTCGAAGCTTGTCTTTGAGATAGGCTGATTGGTTCGACGCTCGACGTCAAGTTCCGATCAACTCACTTTCCAGCCACGCTCCGAATTGCCCTTGCTGCCGACGGGATCCTGGTTGAGACATTTCGCGACCTCGACGAACAGGCCGGCCAGAAGATTCCGGTCAGTCTTGACGTTGCTTAGATCGGAAAAGATCTTCTCCATCAGCATTTGAGCGCTTTCGTTCTTCTGCTTGATTTCCTCGCGCAGCAAATGGTCGCTTCTGCTCATGCGATCCGCGAATTCGCGCTCGAGCTCGCTCAATTGGTCCGACAAGGCGCGCACCTGCTTTTCGAGCGCCTGGTTTTGATCGCGAAGATTGCGGTCGATCTCCTTGTCGGCCTCGGCGCGCGCATCCTTTTCGTTGCGCAACTGCGTCGCCAGCGAGTCGACCTGCTTCTTGGCATTCGACTCGTAGGTTTCAAGATTGCGCTTGGTTTCGGACTCGACATCCTTGAAGCGTTGCAGGAACCGCTCTTCAAGCTTGGAGAAACGGCGGTCGTAGTCCTGCATCTGATTGCCGAACAAAAGATCGCGTATCTTGTCGACACCTGGAGCATCACCGCCGGCCCCGCCCTCGCGAGCCTGGGAGGCCATGAAGTTCAGCCCGTTTCCCTCTGCATTACCTATCAGATTTGCGTCCGCTTTACTTGCCGAAGAAGCGGCACTCGAAGATTCCTTCGCCATTTCTGTGCCCCAATTACCCACTGCAACATTAGGAGATGGTAAACTATGTCAGACAAATACCAAGCCCGCAAGACGGAATCCGTTGGTTTGACCCAGCCGAACGCCACGTCACCGACGTGGCAATGGAAGTTGGAGCGATTCCATCTTAAAAGCGGCCGCGACTTATCAGCGATCAAACCGGCAGGCGCGGGGTCGTCGAAGCAGTGTGACGGTCCGCAATCTCTGCGCTCACGGGCGTTCAACCGCAAGGCGATCAACCGCGTAACGACGGCGGCAGCGCTCAGGGCCGGCAGCCAAAGATGGAAAATCGGGGATGATCAATACCAGCGAATGGTGCAGGTTCTTCATGATCCGTGGCAAGCGGGCAACTGAGCGGGTGCGGCTCCCGCTTCAGCATATGGACCCCTTGAGGAATACAAATTGAAAATTTTGCCCTCATGTTTCACAACAGGTCGGTGGGCTCGCGAGGGTGGTTTCGAATCCAGCGGGTCGTCCCCGGTTCTCAACGCGAGAATTCTGAAAGACGTTCAATAATGACGCAGCACGTACAAGACGCTCGAATTCTCATGTATAGCCACGACACGTTCGGGCTCGGCCACTTGCAGCGCTGCCGGACGATCGCGCATTCGCTGGTCGAGGATTTCCGCGGACTTCAGGTGCTGATCATTTCAGGCGCGCCTATCGCCGGCGCCTTCGACTATCGCGCCCGTGTCGACTTCGTGAAGATCCCCAGCGTCATCAAGTTGCGCAACGGCGAATACACCTCGCTGGAAAAGGATATCGATCTGCATGAGACGCTCAGGATGCGGCAGTCGATTATCCGCCACACAGCCGAGACCTTCCGGCCGGAAATCTTCATCGTCGACAAGGAACCGCTCGGCCTGCGCGGTGAGATCGAGGACACGCTGTCCTACCTCAAGACGCGAGGTACCACGCTCGTGCTTGGCCTGCGCGAGGTGATGGATGCGCCGCATCTGCTCGAAGCAGAGTGGGCACGCAGGGATGTGATGCGCAAGATAGGCCTGTTCTACGACAAGGTCTGGGCCTATGGCCCGCCGGATTTCTACGATCCGTTGACCGGCTTGGATGTGCCGCCGGCTGTCAGGGCAAAGATGCGGTTCGTCGGCTTCCTGCAACGGAGCCTGCAGCGGAACGAGTTACCCGGCCACCGGCCCGAGGGCGAGTATATCCTCGTTACCACGGGGGGCGGCGGTGACGGCGCGGAACTGATCCACGACGTCATCGATGCCTATCAGCAGGACCCGCAATTGCAGCATAGGGCGCTGATCGTGCTTGGGCCTTACATGCCGGCGCGCAAGCGCAACAAGCTGCTCAAGAAGGGGTCCAAGATCCCCTGCGTCAAGATGATCGAGTTCGACAACCGCATGGAAGACCTGATTGCCGGCGCCAAGGCGGTAGTGGCAATGGGTGGTTACAACACCTATTGCGAGATACTGTCTTTCGACAAGCCGGCGCTGATCGTGCCGCGCGTCGAGCCCCGCCAGGAACAACTGATCCGAGCTCGGCGCGCAGCCGAACTCGGCCTCATCGAGATGCTTTTGCCGGACGAAGCCAAGGATTCCCAGCGGTTTGCCGATGCACTGGTGGCGCTACCGGACCGGCCCCGCCCATCCCAGAGCAATCCGCATCTGAGGCTGGAAGGGCTGCCTCATATTTCCGAAATCGTTGCAGAACTGCTCGATCGGCGGGCCAGCCCTCACCTTTCGGTCATTGAGGGAATGAGCTGAGTTGCAACGTCGCAAGATCGTCGTGGTTCTGAAGGGCTATCCGCGGCTGTCGGAAACCTTCATCGCGCAGGAACTGCTCGGTCTGGAGCGCGCGGGATTCGACCTGATACTCGTCGCGCTCAGGCGGCCGACCGACGCAAAACGCCACCCCGTGCATGACGAGATCAAAGCGCCCGTCCATTATCTGCCGGAATATCTGCATCACGAGCCGCTGCGCGTGGTTCGCTCGCTGTTTGCCTATCTGCTGCGGCCGGGGTTCTGGCGCGCGCTCGGATCGCTGGCTGCCGATATCCCCCGCGACTTTACGCGCAATCGCGTGCGCCGCTTCGGGCAAGCGCTCGTGCTGGCGGCCGAATGGCCACAAGACGCGGGATGGCTGCATGCACATTTCGCGCACACGCCGGCCTCGGTGACGCGCTATGCCAGCCTGCTTCGTAGTCTGCCCTGGAGCTGCTCAGCCCATGCCAAGGACATCTGGACTTCGGCGGACTGGGATCTGGCCGGCAAGCTTTCCTCGGCGCGCTGGACGGTCACTTGCACGAAAACCGGCTTCGACCGTCTGAACGAACTCGCCAACGGCAACTCGTCCGTGCATCTGAGCTACCATGGGCTCGACCTTGATCGCTTCGGCAGTTTCGGCGAGGCGCGAAAACAGCGTGACGGCTCGGCGCCGGACGAACCGGTCATCATTCTGAGCGTCGGGCGCGCCGTTGCAAAGAAAGGTTACGATACCTTGCTGGAGGCCCTTGCCCTCTTGCCTGGCGATTTGGCGTGGCGTTTCGAGCATATCGGCGGCGGCGAGGAACTGGAACGGCTCAAGGCGCTGGCGCAAAAGCTCGGACTGGATGGACGCGTCTCCTGGAAGGGCGCGCTTGCGCAAGAGGAGGTGCTTGAGCACTACCGGTTCGCCGACATCTTCGCCCTGGCCTGCAGGATCACCGCAAATGGCGACCGGGACGGTCTGCCGAATGTCCTGGTGGAGGCGGCCAGCCAGCGGCTTGCCTGCGTGTCGACCGATATTTCCGGCGTGCCGGAGCTTTTATCGCCGGATGAAACCGGGCTGCTGGTTCCGACGGAAAACCCAATTGCCCTGGCAGAGGCGCTGGAGCGCCTGATCCGTGATCCCGTGCTGCGCGCCCGCCTCGGCGACGCCGCGGAGCAGTGCGTGCGCTGCAATTTCGACCATATGGCTAGCATTGGACAGCTCAAGGAACTGTTCGAGCGGGAGTGGCGGGCCGCCGAATGAAGCGACTGCGCGCTTTCTTCTATGTCCAGCACCTCCTCGGTATCGGCCATCTCGCGCGCGCCAGCCGCATTGCGGCGGCGCTGGTCGATGACGGGTTTGACGTAACCGTGGTGACTGGCGGAGCGTCGATCGCGGGGTTTCCAGGACTGGGTGTAAAATCTGTGTCCCTGCCACCCGTCACCTCCGGTGATGAAGGATTTTCCGGACTTGTCGACCTGCAGGGCAAACCCATCGACGATGATTTCAAGAAACGGCGTTCAGGAATGCTGCTGCAGGCATTCCTGGATTGCAGGCCTGATATCGTCATTGTCGAGGCGTTTCCATTTGGACGCCGGCAGATGCGTTTCGAACTCTTGCCGCTGATCGAGGCCATCGACGCGACGTCGCCCAGGCCGCTGCTGGTGACGTCCGTCCGTGATATCCTTCAGGAGCGCGTCAAGCCGGGCCGAAATGAGGAAACGGTTGATCTCATCAACAGGCATTTCGACCTTGTCATGGTCCACGGCGATCCGGCTTTCGCAACCATCGACAAGACATTTCCGCTGGCTGGGGCAATCAGGGCCGAGGTCACCTACACAGGGCTCGTTGCCGCGCCGCCATCGCCCGCGGCCACCGAGCGCTTCGACATTCTGGTGTCGGTTGGCGGCGGGGCTGCCGGAAGGGGCCTTGTCGGTTCCACCATCGCAGCGGCGCGGAATGCCAACAATGGCTGGAAATGGTGTTTGATCACCGGCCCCAACCTGCCGAAAGACGAGTTTGACGCGATCGCACGCGATGCCCCGCCGGGCCTGTCCATCTTCCGCTTCCGCGAGGATTTTGCCAGCTTGCTGACCGGCGCCCGCCTGTCGGTCTCGCAAGCGGGTTACAACACGGTCTGCGATGTCCTGCGTGCGGGTTGTCGCTCCCTGCTCGTGCCGTTTGCAGCCGGCGGGGAAACCGAACAAACAGTTCGCGCCCTGATGCTCGAAGAACTCGGGCTTGCAACGGTGCTGATGGAAAAGGACCTGACGCCTGAAGGTTTGGCGCAGGCGATCGAACAGGCGCTTGTGGCACCGAGGCCGTCCGCGCATTGTCTCGATCTGGAAGGGGCACGTCACTCGGCGCAAATCCTGTGCGAGCGGCATCGAACACGGTCCCTAAAATGAGGCCCGGTCTCGGAATAGGACATGATCAAGCAGATGGCGGGGCCTAAAGCGCGTCGCGCTGAACCGGATTCAGGCGCCGCGCTTTAAGTCTTTGTTTTGATGCATGTCGTTGTCCTAAAACCGCTACGCGCTTTTGGGCGAAATGCATCAAACAGTTCCAATTAGCATGAAGCGCGAATAATTTTTTGTCGGCAGTTCGCCAGAGAATCGTATCTTCCGCAGCGCCGCCATTGCTTCGAGAGCTGCAAGTGAAGCCACGCAGTTGATGTGCGTCGGCTCGCTGAAATAGTCATTTGATTGCAGCAGTACATTCGTGCCCCGCGGAAGCAGGGCAAGCCAGGCACGCAGATCGGCTATGTGCTCGCAGCTCGTATTGACTATCAGATCGGACGGCCCGGCCGCATAGTCGAGTGCGTACATATCTGCTGTTAGCGCCCGGAACCGGCCGCCGGCTTCCCGGTTGAGGGTCCGGGCAACTGGCGCGACTTCGGGATCGATGTCGATGCTATCGACTGCCGCAATATCGAAGCGGGGGTCGTTGAAAAGCATTGCCGGCAATATGCCGTACCATCCGCCCAGAACCCATATGCGCCCGAAGCGCCCGCCGCAGCTTTCGAACAGCCTGTCAAGCGCCCACATCTTGCAGGCCACCTGCTTGTGGTTGAAGGCGTTGGCGATGTCGGCCTTCGGATGTTTGGCGATGACGCGCGCCAGCCCTGCCACGAGAGGGTGGTTGACATAGGCAGCAATTCCCCGCGTGAGGTCCAAGGCCTGCTCGTGCCCGTCCATGCCGGCATTGCGCGGTTGCGTGACATCCATCATATTCGCCTTGTACGTTGGGATTTCGGGCGACACAACGCAATCTTGCCCCGCCAAGCCGCCTCGCAGGCTTCGAACATGTCGCCGGTGATGATTGCCGATGCGCCGTCCACCAGCTGATGCTTTTACTTTGTTCTTTAAACTGAAGGTCCACAGTCGCATATGGAACCCAGCCTGGCTCGCTATATCTGGACGCACACCAAGAAGCAGCAGCTCTGGATATTGGTTATCGTCTTGCTTTCGATGATCCCGTATTTCATGTCCTTTGACCTGCCGAAGTTGATTGTCAACGGCCCGATCCAAGGTCGCGGCTTCGAGCAGCCGGGCGCGACCCAGCCATTCATGAGGCTACACTATAACCTGCCGTTCATCGGAGAGGTCCAGTTCTTTCCTGGCTTTCAGCTCGACCGCACGACGACGCTGCTTGCCCTGAGCCTTGTGTTCCTCCTGCTGGTCATCATCAACGGCCTGTTCAAATTCTACATCAACACCTACAAGGGCCGCCTCGGTGAACGGATGCTGCGCCGTATCCGCTTCGAACTGGTCGATCGTGTGCTGCGGTTTCCGCCGCGTTATTTCAAGCGCGTGAAATCCGCCGAGGTGGCAACCATGGTGAAGGACGAGGTGGAGCCGCTGGGCGGTTTCATCGGCGATGCTTTCCTGCAGCCGGTGCTGCTCGGCGGCCAGGCGGTGACGGCCATGCTGTTCATCGTGGTCCAGAACTTCTGGCTCGGAATGATCGCCGCCGTGATCGTCTTGATCCAGATCGTGCTGATCCCGCGAATGCGGCGGCGGCTGATCGTGCTCGGGCGCAAACGGCAGTTGACGGCGCGCGCGCTATCGGGCCGCGTCGGCGAAATCGTCGACGGCATCGGCGCGGTTCACGTCCATGATACGTCAAACTACGAGCGCGCCGACATAGCTGCCCGGCTCGGGCTCATCTTCAAGATCCGCTTCGATCTTTACCAATGGAAATTCATGGTGAAGTTCCTCAACAATTTTCTCGCGCAGATCACGCCCTTTCTGTTCTACATGGTCGGCGGGTATCTGGTCATTCAGGGGCGGCTGGACGTCGGTCAGCTCGTGGCCGTGATCGGCGCCTACAAGGACCTGCCCGGACCGATGAAGGAACTGATCGAC
This sequence comes from Mesorhizobium sp. CA12, assembly GCF_020165255.1. Classification (NCBI taxonomy): domain Bacteria; kingdom Pseudomonadati; phylum Pseudomonadota; class Alphaproteobacteria; order Hyphomicrobiales; family Phyllobacteriaceae; genus Mesorhizobium; species Mesorhizobium sp. CA12. The sequence goes on along the minus strand of NZ_JAIUHT010000019.1, from coordinate 98,623 downwards.
TGGGATCAGGACCGGCAGGATGTCCAGGTCAAATACCAGCAGGTCGTCGAACAATTCACCGTTGAGGGTCTCATTGCGCCGCGAATCGGGGCACTGACGATCGACGATCCCGGTCCGATGACCAACCCCCTGTCGGCGATCGGCCTGTCAATGGCAGACGATGGCGGTGCAATGCTCCTCGACCGTATCTCTCTCCAGGTCAAGCCCGGTGAGACGGTGGCGCTGGTCAGCACCTCAACAGGTGGAGCGGAGGCGCTTGCAGAGGCCTTCGCGCGGCTGAACTGGCCGGAAAGCGGAAAGGTCGCTTCGGGTGCCGACGACCTGCTTGAACTCCCCGAAGCAGTGACCGGCCGGCGCATGTCCTATGCCTCGTCGGACGTTTTCCTGTTCCAGGCAAGCCTCCGCGACAATCTGCTCTACGGGTTGAAGCATGCGCCGCTGACATCGGTGACTTATGACGGTGCCGCGGCGGACCAGCACCGCTGGAACATCCACGAGGCGCGCCGATCAGGCAACCCGGACCTTGATATCCACAGCGACTGGATCGACTATGCTTCCGTCGGCGCTACCGGCCCGCACGACCTCTTTGAAGCCGTGCGCCAGGTGCTCGACGCGGTTCTTCTGTCGCGCGACATTTTGGATCTAGGCTTGCGTTCTTCGGCCGACCTCACGCGTCACACGGAGCTTGCTGGGCGGATCGTCGAACTGCGTGCGGCGCTGCGAACCCGGCTGGAACACGAAGGATTGAGCGGACTGGTGGTTCCTTTCGAACCGGGCGCCTACAATAAGGAAGCAACGATCGGCCAGAACCTGCTCTTCGGCGCTGCCGCCGGCCCGGAGCTGGCCGACAGGGCTCTGGCGGCCAATCCTTATTTCGCGTCGGTGCTGATGCAAGCCGGCCTCGATCGCATGCTCTACGAAATGGGCATGGATATCGCCAAACAAGCGATCGAGCTGTTTGCCGACCTGCCGCCCGATCACCAGTTCTTCCAGCAGCTCGCCTTCATGAGCGCCGAGGAGATACCCGCCTACGAAACCTTGCTGCAACGGCTCAAGAACCGTCCCTACGAGACGGTCTCGGAGAACGACCGCGCCATGATCGTCACCCTGAGCTTTGCCTATATCGAGCCCCGGCATCGCTTCGGCCTGCTCAGCGACGAATTGATGAACAAGATCGTCGCCGCACGCAACCAGTTCTATGAAGGCCTGCCTCCCGAGCTGCAAAACGCCGTCGAACGCTACGATCCTGCCAAATACATTGCTGCGGCTACTGTCATGGACAATGTCCTGTTCGGGCGTCTGGGCAGCAACCATCCCGATGCGCCGGACCGCATACGCTCCATCGTCTATGATATTCTTGATGAACTGGGGCTTTATGCCGAACTGCTGGATGTCGGCTTGGACTTCAACGTCGGCGCCGGCGGCAGGCGGTTGACCGCTGGACAGCGACAGAAGCTCGATGTTGCCCGGGCCCTGCTCAAGCGTCCCGATTTTCTCATTTTCAACCGGCCGCTGTCGGCGCTCGACCAGCGCGTACAAGAAAAGGTGCTGCAAAACGTGCTCGAGGAAGCCAGACGCGACGGCCGTTCGCCGGCAATTGTGTGGGTCGTGACGAATCCGGCAATGGCGATGATGTTCGATCGCGTTGTCGTCTTCGACTCGGGTCGTTTGGTGGAAGACGGACCACACGAGACGCTTTTGGCGGGGAGCGGTATTTTCAAGGAACTGCTGTCATAGAGCACGGACATTCAGATGGGATCGTTCCGCCGATGGGAACTTGCTGCAAGCTCAAGAGATTAAGGTTTCCAACTGATCAGGCCGCCACGTTCGCGCGGTTCGTCCCGCTATCCGCAAGCAGAATTGATTCCATCTGGATGTCGGTTGTTCTAGTCTGGCAGACGTGAATTTTGGGAGGTTTGCGACAATGCTGCTCAAGGATGAGGTCGGAATGCTGCAACGCGTTCCCTTGTTCTCTGGCATCGAGCCGGCAAAGCTCAAGCTGCTTGCGTTCACATCTGATCGCGTAAGCTACAGCGCCGGCCAGATCCTTTTCCGGCAGGGCGACGAGGGAGACGCCGCCTATGTCATCCTTTCAGGCAAGGCCGATATTCTGGTCGATTCCGAGAGCGGACCGATAAAAGTTGCCGAACTGCTGCCAAATTCGATCGTTGGCGAGATCGCCATATTGTGCAACAGCTCCCGCACGGCCACCGTCAGAGCCGCAAGTCCGGTGGAAGCCTTGAGAATTCGCAAGGATCATTTCCTGAGGCTTATGAAGGAGTTCCCGGAAATGACCGTCGAGATGGTTCGGGTTCTCGCCGATCGCCTAAGCCATACGACCGCGGATCTGATCGACGCACGAAGCGCCAAATAACGAATGATTTGCGCCGATCCTTGCCGTCGTGATGGCACTGACCTCTCATGGACAAGGTCATCAGGAGGAAAACCTGTCTCGCCTAGCAGCAGTTGTTTGGCTACGATGGCCTAGGGGACTATGAAGGGCTTGCATGGACGACGACGTTTTCCTGGTCAGGTTTTGGGGCGTCCGCGGCAGCATTTCGGTATCGGGGCCAGACTTCTCCCGCTATGGCGGCAACACGATCTGCATTGAGATGCGATGCGGCAAGCATACGCTTCTGTTCGACGCCGGCTCCGGCTTGCGGCCTGCCGGCTGGGCGCTTCGGGCGTCGGGCGTGACCGATTTCGACCTGTTTTTCACCCACTGCCATTATGACCACATCATCGGGCTGCCGGCATTTAAGCCGATCTATGACCGCAGCGTCAAAGTCAGGCTTTGGTCCGGGCATCTTGCAGGACGCATGACGACCCGACAGATGGTCGATGAGTTCATGCGGCCGCCTTGGTTTCCGGTGAGACTGGACGTCTGCAAGGCAAGCCTCGACTATTGCGATTTCGTGTCAGGAGACGTGCTTCGGCCGCGTGAAGGGGTGGTGATCCGAACCGGCAGTCTCACCCATCCCGGTGGCTGTATAGGCTATCGGGTCGAATGGGGTGGCCGCGTCGTGGCGGTGATCACAGACACCGAACATGAGTCGGGTAAACTCGATCAGGCGGTGCTCGGCCTAATCGAAGATGCCGACCTCGTCATTTACGATTGCGCCTACACCGAGGAGGAAATGGAACGCTACCGCGGGAACGGGCACTCGACATGGCAACAGGGGGTCAAGCTCTGCGAGGCGGCCCGTGCGCGGGAGCTTGCGCTGGTTCACCACGATCCGGCGCGCACCGACGAGGAACTGGACGAGATCGAGAAACTGGCCAAGAACAGGTTTGCCGGCTCTTTTGCCGCGCGGGATGGTCAGACGCTCGAATTTCCAGTCTTATCGCACAAAGCGGGCTGAGCTATTTTCCTCTGCCGGCGCTGCGCCCGATCAATGTCCTGATCGGATGCCATGCACAGGCTGCATTGCGTGCGGTGACGGCGAAGAGCCGTTCGAGGAAAAGCCAGGCCGATTCATCATGCACGAGATGATGGGTGAGCAGGCCGACCGGTTCGCCGCCGTCGAATGCATGCCGCAATTGCGCGGCGACGGCCTGAACCAATAGGCCATGATCGCGGCAGCCGCGCGTGCCATGCCAATCCATGATGTCGACATTGCTGTTGATGACCGCCAGCGAAGCCGGCCTCGGCGGCCCAAAGACCGACAGTGCCGCAAATCCTATCGACCCAAGGTCGGATACCAAGCCGGCGTCGATCCTGTTCCAGGGTGGCACCAGCATCGGAACGGCACGTGCGCCGTGCAAGCCGGTTATGCGAGAGAGCCCGCGAGCCAGATCATCGAGCACCGCCTCGGGTGGCCGATGCGGGCCGAGTTCCTGCTTTTTCTGGTCCTCGGGCGCATGATTTCGGTGCGCCCAGCCATGGATGGCGACCGTGGCATGCGGCGCCTCGTCAAGCCGGACGACAAGCTTCTCATCAGTCAGGGCTGGAATGACGGCCAGGGTGACCAGAACCCCGAATTCACCGGTGAGGTCGAGCAGCCGATCAAGCGCAGGCGTTGGATCCACGGCGTCATCATCGCGCAGCCAGAACTCTGCCTTACGGTCCGCCCGTTGCCAGCGCGCCAGTTCTTCCAACAAAGGTTGCCAGATCGGATCGGATGTCATGAGACCGGGATCTTCGCAAGAAGTTCGGCCAGACGCGCCGCCGCCGTATCGAGCGAGCGCTCCTCGAGGATGAAACGTCTGGCTTCTGCGGCCATGATGGTTCTTTCGTCGTTACGGGCCAGAAGCCTTTCAATGGCAGAAGCGAACGCCGTCACATCGCCCGGCGGGGTGAGGAACCCGGCCTGGCCATCCCGCACGACCTCCGGCACGCCGGCGATGTCCTGAGCCACCACCGGAAGGCCGGCGGCCTGTGCTTCAAGATAGGCAACGCCATAGGCCTCGCCGAAACCCGGCCAGACGTAAATTCCCCCACTGTAGAGGACATCCGGCACGGCGGCCGGCTCAATCGCGCCGAGCCATTCGATACGGTCGGCGGGCAAGCCGGCGAATTGCGCTTTGACCTGTTCGCGGGCAGGCCCGTCCCCGACGACCGACATGGTCCAGCGCAGGTGACCGATCGAACCGAGCGCTTGCGCCAGCATGCGATAGCTTTCGAGTTTGTCGCCCCGGCGCATCATGGCGATGGTAACAAGGCGCGTCGGACAACCCCGTGCCGGCATTTCACGGAATGCCGATGTGTCGATGAAGGGCGAAAGCGTGCCGAAAGTGGCGCCGGGTACCGCATCCGCCAGTCCCTGGCGGTCCCTTTGCGTGAAGCAGATGTTCAGTGCCGCCTGTTCGACGGCTCGCGTTACCAACGCTTGCGTATCGGCCCACAAACCGGCGTTGCGCCGTCTCGAATAGGAGGCTTCCGCCGTCACATAGGGGACAGCGAAGGCCGACGCCAGCTCGGGCCCGATCAGGTCGGGCGCCTTGTAATAGGGATGATAGGAGAACCAGAGATCGGGCTTGCCGTCACGATCCCAAAGCCTTGTCAGCCTCGCGGCTTCCTCTCGGGCCTCGATCTTGAGCGCATCGAAACTTTTCGGCTCCGGTTCGCGTAGGTAGAAGCGCAATTCGGATGCCAGTTCGACGCTATGCCCTCCATGCTCCAGCGCCTTGATCAGCGTCCGTGCCATCTGGCGATCGCCTGAGGCAACGGGATCATTGGGTGACTTCAGCGGCGCGTAGAAGGCAATTCGCATTGCCGGACCCTATCATCGGAAAGCCGGCGCAAGTCAATTTCGCAGCATGATCGACTTCACCCTTCAAGCAGTGGAATGTGCTATCTGATGCCCATGGAAACAGCTGCCGCGTCCGACCCGTTTGTGGCTTCTCTGCCGGTTTTCGCAAAGTTCGAAAGCGTTGCCGATATCGACAACTATCGGCCTCTCCCCGATGGCTGGGCGCTGGCCACCGCCGACATCGTCGGCTCGACCAAGGCGATCGAGGCTGGGCGCTATAAAACCGTCAATATGGCCGGGGCCAGTGTCATTTCGGCGCTGCTCAATGCGCTGGGTCGGCAAGATTTTCCCTTTGTTTTCGGCGGCGACGGCGCGCTCGTGGCGTTTCCCGGCTCGGCGCTGGAGATCACCCGCAATGCGCTGGCGGCTGTCCAGAGATGGGTGGCGGACGAACTGGACCTGACCTTGCGTGCCGCAATCGTGCCGATAAAGGATATAAGAGCGCAAGGTCTCGACGTTCGCGTGGCGAGGTTCCAAGCCTCCGAAGCGGTCTTCTATGCCATGTTCGCCGGCGGTGGTGGCAGTTGGGCGGAAACCGAGATGAAAGCCGGGCGCTACCGCGTCGATCCTGCGCCGGCCGGCGCGCGGCCGGATCTGACCGGCCTCTCCTGCCGCTGGAACCCGATCGAAGCACGGCATGGCGACATCGTCTCGATCATAGCCATACCGGGTCCGTCGCGCGACTTGCGCGGTTTTCAGTCTCTGGTTTCCGACATCATTGCCCTTGCCGGCAGGCAGGAACGCGATGGCCATCCAGTGCCGGTGAACGGGCCGGCCTACAGTTTTTCGCCCGCCGGCTTCGATCTCGAGGCGAGGGCCGTGGCGCCGGCAGGACGGCGGTGGTTGTCGAAGCTGTGGATATTGTTCCTGCTGACGCTAGCGGCCGTTGCCGATCGATTCGGGTGGACGATCGGTCGTTTCGATCCGAAGGTCTACAAACGCGACGTGGCCAGCAATTCGGATTTCCGGAAGTTCGACGACGGCTTGAAGATGACCATCGACGTTGACTCGGACGTCTTGCAACGGATCGAGAACCGGCTGAAACAGGCGGAAGAGGCGGGCATCTGCACCTATGGCCTGCACCGCCAGAAATCGGCCTTGATGACATGCCTCGTCGCTTCGCCGCTGCAGCGCGACCACCTTCATTTCATCGATGGCGCGGCCGGCGGCTATGCGAGGGCTGCTGCAAGCCTGAAGGCGAAGGTGCCGGTTTGATGACGGCTTGCGGAAACCGATCTTCCGCAATATGCCTCGGCCATGGTCCTTGAGACCAAGTGAGCCTCGCCACGGGAACGGACAGCCTGTCCGAATTGACGGGAAAGCAGATTTTTGGACGCCTCACGATCGATATATGACCATCTTCTAAACCGGATTTCGACGCGCGCTGCACAAGTCGGCGTGATCGGACTGGGCTATGTCGGATTGCCGCTGGCGGTTGCGGTCGCACGCGCCGGCTTCCCGATTTCGGGCTTCGACATCGAAGCCCACAAGGTCGAGAGCCTGAACAACGGCCAATCCTACATCGAGGCGGTGGCGTCGACAGCCCTTGCCGGCCAGGTGGCGAGCGGACGGTTCCGCGCCACTGCGGATTTTGCGGAACTGGCCGTCTGCGAGGTCATCATCATCTGCGTTCCGACACCGCTGACGAAAAACCGTGAGCCGGATCTCTCCTTTGTTAGGAAAACGGCAGGCACCATTGCGAAGCATCTGCGTCCCGGCCAGCTGGTCGTGCTGGAATCGACCACCTATCCCGGCACCACCGATGACGTGATCAAGCCCATACTGGAAGAAACCGGCTTGCGGTCGAAGATAGACTTCTTCCTCGGCTTCTCGCCCGAACGCGAGGATCCCGGCAACCGCAGCTTCGAAGTCGCGACGATCCCTAAGGTCGTGGCAGGCGACGGCATTGAAGCGGCGACGCTCGTGCAGGCTTTCTACCAGGGCGTGGTCAAGACCGTCGTTCCGGTTTCCACCACGGCGACCGCCGAGGCGGTCAAGCTGACGGAAAACATCTTCCGCTCGGTCAACATAGCACTCGTCAACGAGTTGAAGGTCGTGCTCGGTGCGATGGACATCGACATCTGGGAGGTGATCGAGGCGGCAAAGAGCAAGCCCTTCGGCTACATGCCGTTCTATCCTGGCCCCGGACTTGGCGGGCACTGCGTTCCGATCGATCCCTTCTACCTGACGTGGAAGGCGCGCGAATACGAACTGCCGACCCGCTTCATCGAGCTGGCGGCAGAGATCAACACGGCCATGCCACGTCATGTGGTCGATGAACTGGCGAAGGCGCTGGACCGGCGCTGTGGTAAGGCGCTCAGCCGCTCGCGCATTCTCATCGTCGGGCTCGCCTATAAGAAGAATGTGCCCGATATCCGCGAAAGCCCCTCATTGCGGCTCATTGAACTCATCGAGGAATGGGGCGGCAAGGCGGAGTTCCACGATCCGCATGTTACCGAGATACCGACCACGCGGGAGCATATGGCGATCAAGGGGCGCCGCTCGGTCGAATTGACCGAGGCGGCTCTGAAGGATTTCGATGCTGTCGTCGTTGCAACCGACCACGACGCGATCGACTATCAGACGATCGCCGATCACGCCCCTCTGATCGTCGACACACGCAATGTTTTTGGCCGCCTCGGGCTGGACCGAGAGACAGTGCTAAAGGCCTGACGGCATCTGAGCCGGCGAATTTCTTGTGCGGTGTCAGGATCGTGGTTGCACTCCGTCGGCTGACTCGCCACATAACGCCACCGAATACAGATGCATTTATGCCTTCCCCTTGGCCGCAAGGATAGTCATCCGGGATATTCTTCGCCGCTTTTGCCGCCGAGGCCGGCCTTGTTGACTTCGGGTGTCTTATCGTTGGGTCGTTGACGGACTGTGTTATGGCAGATCAGAGGATAATGGTTCCGTCTTCCGACGGGTTTCGAGATAGCATGAGCACATCGTACGCAGAAATTTCCACCATTCTCATGGATAAGGTTGCCGATTGGCTGAACGAATCGGCGCTGGCGGGCAACGACCTGGAAACATTGGTAAATGGCTTTTGCGAACGGCTGGCTGCTGCCGGCCTGCCGCTGAAGCGGGTGCATTTGAGCTTCTCGATGCTTCACCCGCTCTATGACGCGCTTGGCTTCACCTGGGTTCGCGGCCAGGGCATGGAAGTGGAAGGCTTCCGCAAGGAGGCCGGTGTGCCGTCTGAGAGATTCCTGACCAGCCCATACTACCATCTGCTCAGCAATAAGCTCGACCATCTGCGACGCCGGCTCGACCCGTCGGTGGTGTCGGAGTTTCCTGTTTTCGATGACCTCCGGCTTATGGGCATCACCGATTACATGGCTTTCGTCCATCCCTTCAGCGGCAACGCCAGTCAGGGCATGATGGGATCTTGGTCGACCGACAGCGCCGCGGGCTTCAGCGACAGCATGATTTCGGCGCTGCTGCGCATCCAGAGCCATCTCGCTATCGCCACCAAGATGGCGGTGCTCACCAAGCTCGCCGACAACATGATGACCACCTATCTCGGCGGCGACGCTGGCAGGCGCGTTCTTGACGGCCAGATCAAGCGCGGCGAGGGCGATACAATCCGGGCCGCACTGGTAATGGGAGATATGCGCGGGTCGTCGAGGCTCGCCGAAACCTCCGGCCGCGAAGTCTATATCGATACGCTGAACCAGTTTTTCGACGCCGTTGCCGCACCTTTCAATCGCAACGGCGGGCAGATCATGAGTTTCATCGGTGATGGCTTCATTGCCGTCTACCCTTGCGAAAGGCACCGTTCGCAGTCCGAGATCGCCTGCCAGGCTGCGCTTGCGGCCGCGCACAAGGCCAGCGCGCGCATGATGGATCTCAACCTGCGCCGAAAGGAGCAGGGGTTGTCAGACATCAAATTCGGTATCGGCCTGCATGTCGGCAATGTGATGTTTGGCAATGTCGGGCTTAAAGACCGGCTCACATTCTCTGTCTTCGGCTCGGCTGTGAACGAGGTCCAGCGCCTGCAGACCCTGACCAAGAAATATCCGCACAGCGTTCTGGCCAGCAAAGACTTCGCCGGCTATTGCGGCGCCAACAGCTGGCTGACGCTCGGCCACGAGGAACTGGCTGGCATCCAGCAGAAGCTGATGGTGCTTTCACCCGATCTGTCGGGAGCCCTCGTACCCGATGAAGACGGTGCGCCGGAGCCGATTCACGACCGAAGATCGGACGCCGAGCAGGTCATGCTGCTTCATCGCGATGCCGCGCGGATGGCGGCGGGCGACCCGAGTAAGCTCCAGTAAACCGCCGCGATCTGGCCCGATCGCCTTTGGTAGCCAGTTTGGTCGTCGGTTCCGCCACTGGCGACCGCTTCGAATCCAAGTTGCTCTGCGCTGACAATGCGCTAGTCTCGCTTTCTGGGGAGCTGCCAGAGTGGGGCTGGTGTGAGAATGAATTCGAGTGTCGATCTGCTGCGGATCGAAGACGTTGGCATCTCTTTTGCCATCATGGGGGGGCCGTTGCATGCCGTCAGGCGCGCAAATCTTCGCGTCCTGCCCGGTAAGGTTACCGCGCTTGTGGGCGAGTCAGGTTCCGGTAAATCGGTTCTCAGCCAAGCCGTGATGGGCATTTTGCCGAACACAGCCCATGTTCGCGGCCGGATCCTGTTCTCCGATCCTGAAAAGCCCGGCACGACGCAGGATATTCTCAAGATGTCGCGTGATGGGCCCGAAATCCGGGCGTTGAGAGGCAGCCGCATCGGCAAGATCTTTCAGGAGCCGATGACATCGCTGTCGCCGCTCCACACGATCGGCAACCAAGTCAGCGAATCCCTGCAGATTCATACGCCCATGGCTCGGGCGGAGCGCAAGGCGCGGACCGAGGAAATGCTCAGCCTCGTCGGCTTTCCCAATCCCAAGCGCGCCTATGACATGTATCCCTTCGAACTTTCTGGAGGATTGCGTCAGCGCGCCATGATCGCCATGGCGCTTATCTGCCGGCCCGCCCTGTTGATCGCCGATGAGCCGACGACGGCGTTAGACGTCACCATCCAGGCGCAAATCCTGCAATTGCTGCGTGGGCTTCAGACCAAGCTGAACATGGCGATGCTGCTGATCACGCACGACCTCGGCGTGGTCGCCAATGTCGCCGACGAGGTGGTGGTCATGTACCATGGCGAGATCATGGAGGCGGGACCTGTCGAGGCGATATTCCGCCGGCCAGGCCATCCTTACCTTAAGGGCCTGATGGCAGCCGTTCCGCATTTCGACCTGAAGCCTGGCGAAAGGCTAAAGGCGCTACGCGAGGTGCCGGTGAATGTCGGAAACCTGCTCGGCAAGCAGACCGCGCCGGCATCGGAGGGGCCGGACGACATCCTGCTGTCGGTCAGGGATCTGACAAAGACCTTCACCATCCGCAAGTCCGGATGGTTCGGCGGGGATCATCAAACCTCTGTTCGCGCCGTCGACGGTGTGAGCTTCGACATCAGGCGAGGTGAATGCCTGGGTCTGGTCGGCGAAAGCGGTTCCGGCAAAACCACCGTCAGCAAGATCCTCATGCGGGCCGTCACTCCCAGCGGTGGTTCTGTGATCTTCAACAGCCGCGAGGGACCGATCGACGTCCTGGCAGGCGAGGGAGAGGCCTTGCACATGCTGCGCGCGAAAATCCAGATGGTCTTTCAGGATCCGGTTTCGTCGCTTTCACCTCGCATGACGGTGGAGAACATCTTGAGCGAGCCGCTGGAAATCCATCAGCGCGGCAATGCCGCGTCCCGGTTAGCCATGGTCAAGAACCTGATGCAGGCAATCGGGCTCGATCCGCGCTTTATCAAACGTTACCCGCACAGTTTCTCCGGCGGGCAGCGTCAGCGTATCGGCATCGCGCGCGCGCTAGCGCTGGGGCCTGAACTGCTAATCTGCGACGAGCCGGTTTCGGCGCTCGACGTCTCCGTCCAGGCGCAGATCCTGAACCTTCTGAAGGATCTGCAGAAGGAACTGGGACTGACCTACCTGTTCATATCCCACAACCTGGCGGTGGTGGACTACATGGCAGACCGCATCGCCGTGATGTGCGGCGGGCGTATCGTCGAGCTTGCGCCGCGCGAAATCCTGCTCAGGAAACCGATCCACCCCTACACGCGCTCACTGGTCGCCGCAGTGCCTTTCCCCGATCTCGACAGGCCGATGGATTTCAAGACGCTGAAGCTCAGCGGCGCTTCCGACAGTAGCGCCTGGGGACCGCAATTCCGCGACGAGGGCAGCGACGATATGCTATCGCCGCTCGATCTTGGCGGCGGCCACCTCGTGCTGGCCCGGCGTTCGGCCGATGTCAGCGAGCTGCGCCATTGATCAGCCGGCGCACCGTCCTCGGACTCTTGGCTTCGGCATTTGTGCCGAGCACGTTGCACGCCGGCGATCTGGAGCCAGAATTTCTTCAGCCGCTGCTGAAGGCCTTGGCGCTGCCGGCACTCGCCAAACGCCTGCCCAAGAGCCCGCGCGTGGTGAACCTCGCTGCAATGGGCCGGCAGCCCGGCCAGTATGGCGGCACGCTGCGCACGATCATCGGCAGCCAGAAAGATATCCGGTTGATGACCATCTACGGATATGCTCGCCTGGTCGGCTATGACGAAAAGCTCAACCTGCAACCCGACATTCTCGAAAGTTTCGACGTGGCGGACGATCGCGTCTTCACTTTCAAGATACGGGAAGGACATAAATGGTCTAACGGCAGCCTGCTGACGCCGGAGGATTTTCGCTATTGCTGGGAAGATGTCTGGCTGAACGATGAGCTTACGCAAGGCGGGCTCCCCCCGACGCTGCTGGCGGACGGCAAGCCGCCACGCTTCGAGATCGTTGATCCGCTGACGGTCCGCTATAGCTGGGATGCGCCAAATCCCGACTTCCTGCCCAAGCTCGCTGCCGCTTCGCCGCTATCGCTTGTTCTGCCGGCCGCCTATCTCAAGCAGTTCCACAAGAAATACCAGGATCCATTCCGGCTCGCCGGCCTGATGGAGGAGAACAGGGCCAAGAAATGGACGCTCCTGCATATCCGCATGTCTCGGCAGTATCGCCCGGAGAACCCGGAACTGCCGACGCTCGATCCCTGGCAGAACCGGACCAAGCCGCCGGCCGAGCAGTTTGTCTTCGAGCGAAACCCGTTCTTTCATCGAATAGACGAGAATGGCCGGCAACTGCCCTATGTTGACCGGGTAATCATGAATGTGAGCTCGTCGGCGATCATCTCCGCCAAGACCGGTGCCGGCGAGAGCGACCTGCAATGTATGGGAATTGACTTTGCCGATTACTCCTTCCTGAAGGATGCGGAGAAGCGCTACCCGGTGAAGATGCATCTGTGGAAACGCACACAGGGTTCGCGGCTGGCGCTGCTGCCCAATCTGAATTGTGCCGACCAAGTGTGGCGTGGCCTTTTTCGTGACGTGCGCATGCGTCGCGCACTTTCGCTTGCTGTGGACAGGCGCGAGATCAATTTGGCGGTGTTCTACGGATTGGCGCAGGAAAGTGCCGATACGGTCCTGCCAGAGAGCCCGCTCTACCGGCCGGAATTCGCGAAAGCCTGGGTAGCCCATGATCCCGATCAGGCCAATGCGCTGCTCGATGAGGTCGGGCTTCAGACGCGTGACGGTGACGGCTTGCGGATACTCCCCGACGGACGCCCGGCGCAAATCATCGTGGAAACGGCCGGCGAAAGCACACTGGAAACCGACGCGCTCGAACTCATCACCGATCACTGGCGCGAGATCGGCCTCGCCCTGTTCGTCCGGACTTCGCAGCGCGACATCTTCCGCAGCCGCGCGCTTGGCGGCGAGATCATGATGTCGATATGGTCGGGCATCGACAATGGCGTGCCGACCGCCGATATGAATCCGTACCAGTTGGCTCCCACCATGGACGACCAGCTGCAATGGCCGCTCTGGGGTGCTCACTACCTGTCCCATGGCACGCTCGGTGAGGCGCCCGATCTTCCGTCTGTCGTCGAGTTGATGGCTTTGCTCAAGCGCTGGAACGCTTCGACCGGAGCCGCTGAGCGCGCCGAAATCTGGAATTCAATGCTGTCGATCTACACCGATCAGGTGTTTTCGATCGGCACGGTGAACGGAACGCATCAGCCGATTCTGGCGTCCTCGCGGCTGCGCAATCTGCCTGACAAGGCGCTCTACAGCTACGACCCGACCGCCTATTTCGGTGTCTATATGATGGACACATTCTGGCTTGGAGAGTCCTGAGCGTGCTTCGATATATTGTCTGGCGCATTGCTGTGATGGTTCCGACGCTGCTGATCATATCGGCGCTGGTGTTCACGATCATCGAACTTCCCCCGGGCGACTATTTCGACAGCTATGTTTCCGAGCTTCGGGCTCAGGGCGAAGCGGTGGATTCCGATCGCATCCAGATGATGCGCAAGGAGTATGGTTTCGACAAGCCGCCGGTCATTCGCTACTTCTACTGGGTCGGCGGAATGCTGCACGGCGATTTCGGCTATTCCTTCGAATATGAGCTGCCGGTTCGCGACGTCATCGGGGACCGAATGTGGCTGACCGTGCTGGTTTCCTTCGTCACGATCATCTTCACCTGGCTCATCGCCTTTCCGATCGGCATGTACTCAGCCACCCATCAATACAGCTGGGGCGACTACGGCCTGACTTTCTTCGGCCTTCTCGGCCTTGCCATTCCGAATTTCATGCTGGCGCTGATCCTGATGTATTTCGCCAACATCTGGTTCGGCACGTCCATCGGCCATCTCATGGACCAGCAATATCTCGGCGAGCCGATGAGCTGGGCCAAGGCGAAGTCGATCCTCGCCCATCTCTGGATCCCGGTCTTGATCATCGGCACCGGTGGCACGGCAAGCATGATCCGGCGGCTGCGCGCCAATCTGCTCGATGAGCTACACAAGCAATATGTCGTGACCGCGCGCGCCAAAGGCCTTCATCCCTTCAAGGCGCTGGTCAAATATCCGCTGCGCATGGCGCTCAATTTCTTCATTTCAGACATCGGCTCTATTCTGCCGGCCATCATTTCCGGCGCCGAAATCACGGCGATCGTGCTGTCTTTGGAAACGACCGGGCCGATGCTGATCAAGGCGCTGCAAAGCCAGGACATGTATCTGGCAGGGTCGTTCCTGATGTTCCTCGCCTTCCTTACAGTCATCGGCGTCCTGATTTCCGACCTCGCGCTGGCGCTGCTTGATCCGCGAATTCGTTTGCAGGGCGGGAGCACCAAATGAATACGCAATCGCCGCTGCCCGCTCCGGGTGCTCCACTACAACACTACGTTTCCATTGCGCCCTTTGACCTGCAGTCGGTCGAGGCGATGACGCCTGAGCAGTCGAAAGTCTTCCAGGCGTCGCAGTTGCGGCTGATGTGGTGGAAATTCCGACGGCACCGGCTTGCCCTCATATCCGGCATATTCCTGGCAGCGCTTTATCTTGGGATACTGATCTGCGAGTTCCTGGCGCCCTACAATCTGCACACGCGCAACATGGACTACATCTATTCGCCGCCGCAGTGGGTGCACCTGTTCCACAACGGCCAGTTTGTCGGGCCGTTCGTGTATGGCCGCGAGATGACGCTGGATATGGACACGCTCAAGCGGAACTATATGGACAAGCAGGATGATGTTCAGCGGATCCGTTTCTTCTGCAAGGGCGACAGCTACCTATTCTGGGGTCTGATCGAAGGTGACAGGCATCTTGTCTGCCCTGCCGAAAACGGCCAGCTCTTTCTGGCCGGCACCGACAGGCTGGGGCGCGATGTGCTCTCGCGCATCATCTATGGCGCGCGCATTTCACTGACGATCGGCCTTGTCGGCATCGGTTTCAGCTTCCTGCTCGGCATCGTCATTGGCGGGCTGGCCGGCTATCATGGCGGTATGTTCGACCTGATCGTTCAACGGATAATCGAAGTTCTGCAATCTATCCCCAGCATTCCGTTATGGCTGGCTCTGGCGGCGATCATGCCGATAACCTGGAGTCCGATCCTGATCTATTTCGGCATCACCGTCATCCTCGGGCTGCTCCACTGGACCGGGCTGGCGCGGGCCGTGCGTTCAAAGCTTCTAGCCTTGCGCGAGGAGGATTACGTTCTGGCCGCGCAATTGATGGGCGCCAGCAGCAGCCGCATTATCCGGCGGCACCTCATTCCCGGCTTCATGTCGCATCTGATCGCGACGGCGACGATCTCCATACCCGGCATGATCCTGGGCGAGACGGCGCTGAGCTTCCTCGGGCTCGGCCTGAGGGCGCCGATAACCAGCTGGGGCATCCTGCTCACCGAGGCGCGCAGCGTTAGCGTGATCGCGTTCTATCCATGGCTGCTTTTGCCGATCCTCCCCGTCATTCTCGTCATCCTGGCGTTCAACTTCCTCGGCGACGGCCTGCGGGACGCCGCAGACCCCTACAAGTGACATCGTTGTATTCCGCCGCGCGGCCTGCCGACGGCTCCACCCGGAATGACGCTTGTCGGCGGCCGGTGCGTTATTGCAGGGTTCGTCATTCGCCTCTATATGCGGCAAGCCTCGATCGGGGCTGCTGGTTCAGGACATACAATCGCATATGAGTCGCCTCGACAATTTCATCAGCCGGATGACCGCACAGCGCGACATTCTCAATCAAATCTGCCCCGAGGTGGCGAAGATGGAGGGGCTTGTGCTCGAACTTGGCCTCGGCAATGGCCGGACGTTCCACCATCTGCGCGAGCGCCTGCCCGGACGCCGGATCGTGGTGTTCGACCGCGAAGTTGGCGCACACGCCAGCTCAATTCCCGAAGCTGAAAATCTCGTGCTCGGCGATATACGCGAGACGGCGAGGAGGTTCATCGGCATCGACGCCGCTCTCGTCCATGCCGACATAGGCACCGGCTATGACGATCGCGATGCAGTGACTGCCACCTGGCTTCCCGATCTGATTGCGCGCATGCTTCGCGTCGGCGGCTTCGCGGTGAGCGGCACGCCGCTCGATCACCCGCAGCTGCAACGCCTGCCGGCGCCGACTCCGGAGCCCGCCGATCGTTATTTTCTCTGCAAGCGCGTGTGAGGGTGGAGACGGGTCTTTAGGGACCAAGTCTTCAAGGGATCGTATAGACTGCTATCTCCCGCTCAATGCCGCGCAGCGAGACCTCATGAGGCACGGGCGTCAGCGCCTTCCTTTGCAACAGATCGGCGGTGAGATTGTCGTCGACCACCGCACGAGTGGCGAAGATCGCCTGTGCATTGGCAAGATTCTGGACCCGCGATGCAATGTTGACCGTCTGGCCGAAATAGTCCTGTCGCTCGTTCATAGACACGGCGATGCAGGGGCCGGAATGGATTCCGATCTTGAGCAGCAGATCCTCGCGCCCGCTCTCGTCGTTGAGCGCACGCATGGCATCGCGCATCCTGAGGGCCGCGGCAATCGCACGATCAGGCGTCGCGAAGGTCGCCATCACCGCATCGCCGATCGTCTTCACCACCGCGCCAGCCTCCGCCGCGACGATCTCGTGCAGAACCTGAAAATGCGCGCGCACGAGATCGAAGGCCGAAAGATCGCCCACCCGCTCGTAAAGCGCGGTCGATCCGCGCAGGTCGGTGAACAGGAAGGTCAGGCTGGTGATCTTCAGGCGCTGGTTGATGTCGAGCGTATCCGTGCGATAGAGATCGCGGAACGTCTGATTGGTGAGCAGGCGCTTGGCTGTGAGGAAGGGCCGGCGCCTGCCCAGCAGATCGTGCAAGCCCTGACTGGCGATGAAGACCGTCGGCAGCACGCGTGTGTCGGTCCTGTTCTCCAGCGAAATGCGCAACGGCCCGGGTTGCATCTCCAGCGTCTGGCTCTGGACATGGTCGCGGTCGAAGACCAACGAAAGGCTTCGGCGCTCCTTTGTCGGCTCACCCTTCACGTCGATGAACTGCACCGAATGGGTAACCGGCTCGAAGACGATGATGAAATCGGACGGAAGCTGTACGGTCAGAACCGCCTTTTCACCGGGCGCAAGCTCGATGTCCTCCAGCGAGATCTCTTCCATCCTTTTCGCGAAGTCTTCATCCGGCAGATCGACGCCGGACGCCCAGTAGATCTGCCGGAAATACTCCATCAACGGCAGCTCATGCGGATTGTGGGCGGCGATCCTGCGTATGCGGGGACTGACGGTGAACGTCACCTCGACCATCTCGTCGAGGGTCGGTGAATAACCCTCGGCGCACAGCGTGCAGGTGTATTCGTCCTTTTGCACCGTTTTCAGCGTGGCGTTGGTGTCGAGCACGCCGCCACAGCCGGGGCACAGAACATTCCACGAAATGTCGAAGATGCCGACCCGCGCCGCATGGAGAAAGGCGCCTATGGTGCGCTCCTCGTCGAGGCCATGCTTGCTGGCGAAGGCCGGCGCATTGATGCGGCAAAGCTCACGGTCCCCGCCTTCCGCGATGGTTCGCTGGATCGCGTCGATTGCCAGTGGATCGACATCTGGTGATTGCCGCAAAAGCGAGAACAGATCCTGAGCTTCGTTCATCGTGCAGGCTCCGAAAATGCGCCCAAGCCATGTTGACCGGACCGCTCCTTGGTCCGGCCGCTGCATTTTACTTCGAAACGGACCGTGCGACCATTCGAATAGACAAACCTGATGACGGTTCAATTCCATTCGGCAGATTTTCACCGGCCGCAAGCGGCACTATGATGGTCCACGGGCATTCACCTTGGGGACTCTCTCCCATGCCGACATCCGACAATCCGCCATTTCCCGCGGCCCTGCGCCTTTTTTCGGTGGCGGTCATCATCGTCCTGATCGTGGGCGCGGGCCTGTTTTTCGCGCCTGTGCTGGTCAAGCCGAGGTGGCCTTGGGCCGTCACCCCGTTCAATGCCCGCTTCCTCGGAGGCTTCTACACCGCCGAAATGGTCGTGATGGCGGCGCTGCTGTTCTGGAACCGCTGGTCGCCCGGCAGGCTCGTGCTGGTCATGGCCTTCATCTTCACGGTCATCGTCTCGGCGGCTTCGTTCATCAATCTCGGCTATTTCAACTTCGAGCGCAAAGCGCCGTGGCTGTGGTTTTTGGTCTATCTTGCCTCGGCCGCGGTATCCGGGCTGTTCCTGTGGCAGGCCTGGGATCGTCCTTCTGCAAAGGGCGTCACCTTAAACCCGGCATGGCGCGGCTACATGCCGGTGGAATTGGCGATCCTCGGATTCTATGGCATCGGCCTGTTGGTGTTTCCCCTGACATTCAGTAGCTTCTGGCCATGGCCGATCGATGCCTTCCACGCGCAGGTCTACAGCGCCATCTTCCTCGCCGGCGCGGGGGGCATATTTCTCGCCTGGAGAAGCGCGCCGCGCGAGGAGCTGGTGGTGCTCGGCCTGGCGCAGTTTTTGGTTGGCCTGCTTGCCGTCCTTGGCCTCGTCATCACCGACGCTGCGGTGCACCGGATCGACTGGGCGGCGACCGGGACGTTGTGCTGGCTCGCTCTTTTCGGCTGGATCGGCATCAGCGGCGTCTTCAAACTCCACGCCGCCTCCCGGTATTTTAGCTCGCAATCGGCATCATAGCTTGCAGACACGGCTGGATTTCCAGGTGAGGTCCGGTGCATCGTGCCGGACCGATTGCCTTCGCCGGGAACGCCATGACCAGCACGACCTCGCCATCGTCCGAGAAGATCCGGCCACAGCTCCGACCCATCCGGTCAAGCGATGCGGAGGCGCTTTGCGCTATCTTCAACATGCCGGGTTTCCGCTGGGGCACGTTCAGGATGCCTTTCGAGAGGGTGGAGCAGGTGGAGCGGCGTATCGCCAAGTCCGGCCAGGAAACCACCTGGATCGTTGCGGAGGTGGACGGCAAGATCGTCGGCCATGGCAGCCTGATCGTACAGGGCTCGCCGCGCCGTTCGCATATCGGCGAGATCAACATCGGCCTTCACGACGCCTTTGTCGGCAAGGGCATCGGCTCCGCCATACTTGGCGCGCTGCTTGACGTGGCCGACAACTGGCGGGCCCTGAAGCGGGTCGAATTGACCGTCTATGCCGACAACGAACCGGCTATCCGTCTTTACACGAGCCACGGCTTCGAGATCGAAGGTCGGCATGTGAAGGCCGGTTTTACCGACGGGCGGTACCACGACCTCCTGAGCATGGCCCGGCTGCGGTTCTGAGATCCGCTGTTGGCCTTGGCCGTGCAGCCGATCTGACATTTTGTGCCGAGTCGGCGAACGGGTGATTGCTGATGGAGAACTCCGTGGGATACGGTCAATTTCGTCTTACACCATTTGATCGCGTTGCGTGGGCCGAGCGCGTCCAGCAAGTCTGGTTCCCTTGGCCTCTGCACCGCAAGCGGCTGACGGGAACCAATGACCGCCGTCTTTGACCCGACCCCTACGCCTCCGGTGGAAATTCTGGCTTTGCTGTCGCCACTCTGCCCGGAAGTCGTGCGTGACATCGAGCAGAACTGGAATGCACCGGTTTCCGACTACGCCCGCCATCTGTGGCGGCCGGTGGCAAGGCCTACATCCGGCCCCGCGATCGCTGCCCGCTCGATCCTGCGCGAAGTCCTGCATCAGCGCCTCGGTGTGATTATGCAGCCTGAGGAGATCGGCAAGGCCCTCGAAGAGTTCGAGCACAGACCGGTGATTCAGTCCGGCCTGCACTGCCTGCTTCTGATGGACCGGATCACCTTCGATGCCCTCCTGCTTGCTTGGCTCGGCGCGGTCGAAAACGGGCTGTCGGCCTTCTTCGGCTTCATGGGAACGACGATGACCATGGAAACAATTGGCCGGGAGGGGCCGGGATGGCTCGATGTCGGCGACGACAAGATCAACCTGTTCGGCATGGGGCGCCACAAACTGTGCCGCAAAAGTGTCTGCGTGGCCGGTCCCGTCTCCCTCAACAAGCGCGCGCTCGAAGCGGTGGGCGATGAAACGGATGCCAGCCGCTGGCTGGGCACACTGCTTGGCAGTCAAGACAAGGTGTTTGGAACCGCTGCCGATGCGCTGACAGCCTTCAACCAGGATCTGGTCGCTAATTGGGATCGATCCGGCATGGCCCTGCCGGTTTTCATCGATGATCGGCTCGCCGCGGCTGCCATGGCTCGGCATCTGGAACATGACGACAGCCTTCTGTCCAGGCTGCTCGTTGAGCCCGCAAGGCGCCAGCGTCTCGAACGTGCCTTGCAAGAGACCGCATCGGGCCCATTTGGCAGATTCCTGCCCAATGCCACGGCCTATTTCTGGGGCATCCGCGAGGAGCGCGTGCGCAAGCTCGTCCTCGAGGGCGGGCACCTGATCGAGCCTGACAGGCCGCATGGTCTTTCCATCCCGTTCGAGCGACCGCATCTCAGGCAGGCGCTGCTGGACGGCATGCTGCTGCCGAACTTGTTCCTGGCGTTCCTCGTTCTTGCCATATTGCCCCGCGTGCGGGTTGTGGGCGGCCTGAGACAGATTGGCTATGTGGCGCTTTTCCACTCGATCCTGCTGGCCGCGCTGGACGAAAACGCGCAGGAAGAGCGCGATCTGGCCGCGGAGCTGCAGGTTCAGGAAAATGCGTGGGGCGTGCGGGTCATCGATGAAAGGATCTCTGTCCGCGAGCAGCTTGCCGGCCTACCCGAGGGGGCGCTCTTCCCGGAACTGCTCCGGCAATATCGTTTGCGGACATTTGCCGAGACGACCGACGACCTGAAACTGGTTCGCGAAGACGCCCGGTGGCGCAAGGTCGGCCAGGCAGAGATCAAGGCGACCTGAGCCTCACTTCAGCCCTTATCTCAGGCTGTTTTTCTAGGGTGCAACCGCAAGCGACGGCAATTTATCGGTGAGCCTCTGGCGTCTGATCCGGCCGCTTCCTTGAGGGTTAGCAGCAGTCAAACGGAAACAAAACGGTTACGGAGGCTCCATCGCGATCGGCTGCAGTTCAAGGCCAGACCTGACTTGGCCTCACCTGTCATTGCACGATACCGGCCTTGCGGAGCCCGTCCACGACGAGTTCGAAATCGGCAGGGTTCTTGTAGGGCAAGACTTTGCGTCGGTAGTCCAGCGAATAGTCCGGATTGACGCGCAGCACCTCCTGCCATGCCCCACGGGCCTCGTCGAAACGGCCCAGATGGCCGTAGCTGGCGGCCAGAAGCGCGCGCGAGACATCGGTGGCAGCGTTGCGAGCCAGCCGTTGCAGCAAGAGGTCAACGGCCTCTTCGTATCTTCCGAGTTGAAACGATGCCAAAGCCTGGAAATGCAGAAGCACATCCGGAAAGTATGGATTCAAGGTCTTGCCCCGGGCGAAACTCTCGAGCGCCTCTTCGGACCTGCCCGAATAGTGCAGCGCCTCGCCGAGGATCACGTGCCCTTCGGCGAAGTTCGGATTGAGGGCTATCGCGTGCTCGGCCTCGTTGATGGCCTTATCGTGCCGTCGTGTATACAGCTTGACGATAGCCAACGCCCAGTGCGCCCAGGGATCGCTCTCATCCAGCGTTACCGCTCGCGTCGCAGCCTCTTCCGCTTGCGCCATCGATTCCGGCGGCGACCCACTCCACCTGTTCAGGTAATCGAGCCCGTGCGTGAGGGCGAGGAAGGCGTGGGCAGAGGCAAATTTCGGATCAAGTTCGATGGCACGTTGCAAAAGGTCGCGGGCTGCGACGTTCGTCTCCTTCGTCAGGCGGTGCCACAGCTCTCGGCCCCGTAGGAAATAGTCATACGCCTCCGTGTTGCGCGCATACTCGGGCGCCAGCCGCTGACGGTCGCCCTCAGTCAGATTGAGCGCCAACGCACCGACGATCTGCTGCGTCACGTCGTCCTGCACGGCGAATATGTCGGTCAGGTCGCGATCGAACCGCTCGGCCCAAAGATGGCCGCCGGAGGCTGCATCGATGAGCTGCGCGGTAATGCGCACCCTGTTCCCCGACTTGCGTACGCTGCCCTCAAGTACATGCCGCACGCCGAGCTTCGAGCCCACCTCCTGCACCTGGACGTTCTGGCCCTTGAAGGTGAACGACGAATTGCGTGCGATGACGAAGAGCTGCGACAGTTTGGACAGCGCCGTGATGATGTCTTCAGAGATGCCGTCGGCGAAGTAATCCTGTTCGGCGTCACCGCTCATGTTGGCGAACGGCAGGACGGCGATCGACAATTTCGGCGGCGCTGCCGTCGCGGGCCGGCTCGGCGCGGTTTCCGGGGTCGCGGCCGCCTTGGTCCCGGCGCCGACTTGCAGCGAATAGACCCGGATCGGCTCGGCGATGTTCTTGAGCTGTGTGCTGCCGAGATCGCTGACCGAGAGGTCGAGCCTCGCCTTGACCTGGCGATAGGCATCCTCGGACAGGCAGATGGCACCGGGCGCCGCGACGCCCTCCAAACGCGAGGCGATGTTGACGCCGTCGCCCATCAGGTCGCCGTCGCTCTCTTCGACCACATCGCCCAGATGGATGCCGATCCTGAACTCGATGCGGCGGTCCTGCGGCACGCCGGCATTGCGCTCGACCATACCATTCTGAACCTCAACGGCGCAGCGCACGGCATCCACCACACTGCGGAACTCAACCAGCGCCCCATCCCCGGTGCGTTTGATCACCCGCCCGTGGTGCACTTCGATGGTCGGATCGATCAGGTCGCTGCGCAGCGCCCGCAACCTCGCCAAAGTACGATCTTCGTCCGCGCTCGCGAGCCGGCTGTATCCGACCACATCGGCAGCCAGGATTGCCGCTAGCTTACGATTCTCGCTCATGGGTCGTCTCCTCATCTCCAGGATAGCAGGAAGACGGAGGGTAAGAGGGAACTTTCGCAAGGGACGGCCAGGCAGCCGCCCGAATCGACAGCGCTCTGCCACAGAACCCACACTAATCGCTCGATGCCCATTTGCGTTGCCGCTTGCTGGTCGACGGCTATCGGTTCATCCTTGTGTGAATACCCGGCCGTGAAGTGCGTAGCTAGATCACGCCGTCACGGCCCCTGGTGAGGTCTTGTTCGATGGACTGCGCGGGCTGCGGTTTCGAGGTTGAGGACGGTTACGCTTTCTGTCCGAGGTGTGGCAGGCGCCAGCCCGTGCCATGCTCCAGTTGTGGCTACGTCTGCGCACCTGATTTCGAGTTCTGTCCGAAATGTGGGACAAGCGTCGGTGCGCCGGCAAAAGCCGTCGAACGGCCTGATCCGACACCAAGCCGGACCATTGTGCCGCCTTCTCGAACTCCGTCGCTGCTTGCAAACATCGAAAGCGAAGACGGGCTGCATCCCGTCTCTGACGCCGATCGCAGGACGGTAACGGTCTTGTTCGCCGACCTTTGCGGCTTCACCACACTCAGCGAGCAGCTCGACCCAGAGGTCATGCAAACGCTGCAGAACGAACTGTTCAAGGAATTGACAGCGGCAGTGCGAAACTTTGGTGGTTTTGTCGACAAGTTCATCGGCGATGCACTGCTTGCCTTGTTCGGTGCACCGGTCGCGCATGAGGACGATCCGGAACGCGCGCTTCGCGCCGCTCTCGACATGATGGCCCGGACGGCACGGCTCGGCGAAAGCACCTTCCACTCCGGCTCGCCTCTGTTGCTTCACATCGGCATAAACACTGGTCCGGTCGTTACTGGGGGATTGGGCATCGGTACCGCCAAATCCTATTCGGTAACCGGCGATACGGTGAATACGGCGCAACGCCTGCAATCGCTGGCCGCACCGGGTGAGGTGCTGGTTGGCGAGCTCACTCACAGGCTGACCCGGCATGCCTTTGCTTACGAGTCGCTGGGTGATGTCGTGCTTCGCGGCAAGGCTGGCAGCGTGCTCGTCCACCGACTGGATGGACCGCTTGCGACGCCGCGTGCAGCGCGCGGGCTCGAGGCGCTCGGCCTCAGCGCGCCGATAATAGGCCGCGGTGCGGAGCTCAATAGAATGCTGGCCAGCCTTGATCAGGCGTGCGGCGGCTCGGCCCAGCTTGTCCGCCTCGTCGGAGAAGCCGGTATCGGGAAATCGCGGCTGGTGAGGGAGTTCGTCGCCCGCGTCGGCGACGAGGATTGTTTTCGCAACGTCGCCGTGCGGCAGGCCACGTGCTCGCCGCTTGGCGAACAATCATTCGGCGCTTTGGGTGCAGTGGTGCGCAGCGCTGCCGGGATGATGCAAAACGACAGTGGGGAGGAAATGCGGGGCAAGCTCGCAGACTTGCTTACCGATCTCGGCCTGCAGGGCGAGGAGGTGAAGCGGCTGATGCCTTTGCTCTACCATGTGCTTGGGCTTGGCGACCCCGACGCCACCTTGCAGTATGTCGAGCCCGAGCAACTGCGGCGGCAAATTCTCTACGCGGTCCGCACGATCATCGAACGGCGGCTTGCGTTGTCGCCGCTGTTGATTGTCGTCGAAGACCTCCACTGGGCCGACGCCGTGTCGCTCGAGGCACTGCGTTTCGTGATGGACAGGTTGGAACGCACGCGGTTGATGTTGCTGGTCACGCATCGTCCGGCGCCGCACAACGACCAGCTCGACTCAAGTCGAGTCAGTCACACGGCGCTCAGGCTTTCGCCGCTCAACGGTGATGACGGTCGTAGCCTGCTGGCGGCGCTTTTCGGCGAGAGCTGGGTAAACACCGCAGGAGGGCTTCCCGACCAGATCCTCGAGCGCGCGGGCGGCAACCCGCTTTTCATAGAGGAGATTGTTCGTGGCCTTATCGATCGCGGTATTCTGGTGCGCGAGGGCCAGCGATGGCGGACTGTGGCAGGCGAAGTCGCAACCGGCATTCCCGCCACTATCCAGGCAATGTTGCTTGCCCGCGTCGACCGACTGCCCCAAGAGGTGCGACGGTTGGCCCAGGAAGCCGCGGTAATCGGCCCGCGCTTCGATGCCACACTTCTAAAAGCCGTGACAGCCGACCCAGGCCGCCTGGAAGCCGGCTGCGAACTGCTTTGCGATGCGGAAATCATCGAGGAAGTTGCCGGATCAGGTTCGGTCTCATCGCAAAGCTACCGCTTTACGCAAACATTGCTGCAGGACGTGATCTATCAGAATCTGCTCCTGCAACGCCGGACCGACATCCACGGGCGGATCGGTGCCGCCTTGGAGCAACTGTGCGGCGACAAGCCGGAACGGCTCGAGGATTTGACCGTGCTCGGTCATCATTTCGCACAGAGCGCCGAGCGGGAAAGGGGCGCGCAATACCTGCAGGCGGCGGGCGATCGCGCTCGCATGATATATGCCAACGACGACGCCCTTCGTTTCTACGAGCGAGCCATGACTGCGTTGGGCGCGGTCGGGCAAACACCGCTCAAACTGGCAATTGCAGAGCGCATTGCCGATTTGAGCGGTCCGCTAGGCCGCCGCGAGATCGCGCACCAGCACTACGAGACGGTCTTGCAGGCATATCGCGAGTCGGGCGATCGCGTCGCTTCGGCGCGAGTTTTGCGCAAGATCGGTCGGCTGTTCTGGGACGTCGGCAAGCGGGACAACGCAGAATCCAGTTATGCCGAAGCAGCAGCGCTTCTCGATGGCGCGGATGCCCCGGTCGAGCAGGCGCATCTCTGGCAAGAACGTGGCCGACAGGCGTTTCGTGGCGGAGATCACGCTCTCGCGGCAAAATGGGCAGACGCGGCGCTGGATTGCGTACGCACTCTGACAGCCGAGCATGCCTCAGAGATGGGGCGTGATGCCACTCTTGTGACCGCCGAGGCACTCAATACCAAGGCTGTTGCGCTGGCTCGCCTTGGGCGAGACCATGAAGCCGTGCGTCAGATTGAGCGCAGCATCGAATTGGCCGAAGCCGCCGGTCTGCTGGGCGCGGCCTGCCGCGGCTACACCAATCTCGGCGTGCTCTACACGACCATCGATCCGGCACAGGCCATAAAGGTCTGTCGCCGCGGTCTTGAAGTGGCGCGCCATATTGGTGATTTGGGCTTCCAGGCGCGCCTCCTCGCCAACTTGGCGGTTGCTTGTTGCACTTTCACGGATCGCTGCCCAACGGAGGGCGTGCCTGCTGCCGAGAAGGCCATCGAGATCGACCGGGCGCTCGACCAGCGCGAGCACCTGCCGGTGCCGTTGATCGTGCTTGGGCAGATCCACCAGTGCAACGGTCGTCCGGAACTGGCGGTTGGCTTGTTCCAAGAAGCACTGGACGTAGCGCGCGAAACGAGTGAGCCCCAACTGCTGTTTCCGTGCTATGATGGCCTTGCAACGCTTAATCTCGACCTCGACAACCTGGCCGAGGCTGAGCGCTACTTTTCCCTGGCGCAGGGTATATGCGCCCAGCACGGGCTCGACCCGGAAGCGCTTGTGGTGCTGCCTTTTCTCGACTAGCCGGGTGGGAGGTTGAAAATGTCCGCGCGTATTGACTTGGTACCGCTTCAACCGGGCGACCGTGCGCCGAATGTGGTGCTCGACGCCATTACCCAGGATGGCAAGATCGCGCTTGACGACTTTCGCGGACAAAAACCGGTGCTGGTCGGCCTATTTCGAGGTCTGCACTGTGCGTTCTGCCGGCGCCATATCGCCGCCCAGGCGCGGCTTGACCCGGAGCTGCGCGAAAAGGGGGTGGAAAGCCTGACGGTGGTCAATACTCCGATTGAGCGGGCGCGTCTCTATTTCCGCTACCACCCGATGCCGAATCTGCTTGCGGCTTCCGACCCCGAACGCGCTTCACATCGTGCCTTTGGACTGCCCAACCTCGAATTCACCCAAGACGAAACGAACTGGCCGTACAAGGTCTCGATGACAGCGGCAAAGGATATGCGGGTCGACATACCAGGCGAGTTGCCCGCTCCCATGGATCCTTTTGCGGCCAGCGAATTCCTCGACAAGAAGGACCATTACGAAGTGACCGAGGCCGACGAGCAGATGATGGCAACGGGTCGCGGACAACTGATCGGTCAGTTCCTGCTGGACCGTCAGGGGGTCGTCCGCTGGAGCTTCACTGAAGTCCCAGAGGGTGGGCGATACATGTTTGGGGCGCCGAACCCGCAGGAGCTGATGTCAGCCGTGTCCCAGGTCGCCCAATAGGCTTGCGACCAAGGTAGTCGGCGGACACCGACAAAAAAGCAGAAGAGGTTTGTTCACCGTTCATTCGAGTACGGCCTCGACAGTGGCAACAAAGTCGTCGAGCGAGCGATCCCCGCGAACCTCGATGCGCGGAAGGTCGATGGGGTCGCAATCGAGGTCCGCCGGCCCGTGTTTGCCGCCGAAGCCGATCCGATAGCCGCACTCTTTGGCCAGCCGGCCAAGCCGTCGGTCGGTGACAGAGAAGGGTGCCGCGAACGTCGTGGTTGGACGACCGGTCCACCGTTCGATGAACATACGAGAACGCAGGAGCTCGGCGGCCAAGTCAGAACTCGACAGACCATCGATCGCGCGATGCGTCGCCAGATGGCTTCCGAAGAACGCACCTTCGCCGGCGAGGCGTCGCACCATCCCGGCGTCCATAAGCTGCGTCGGCGGACCACTGTGGGCGTCCCACTGGGCACTTTTGCCCACCAAGTCCGTCACCAGGAATACTTCCGCGGTCAGGTCGTTCTTGCGCAAGGTCGGCCAGGCATGGTCGGCAAAGTTCTGGAAGCCGTCATCGAAAGTGATGAGCACTGGGCGGCCAACGAAAGGGTGGCGGTTGGCAATGGACCATTCCAGCTGCTCGGACATAATCGCGTGAAAGCCATTGGAACGCAGCCATGCCATCTGGCCTTCGAATGCGGCGGGCGTGCACCGAAAACGGGCGAGCGCGGCCGGACCATCATCGGCGACGCTGTGATACATAAGGACAGGGATACGCTGCCGCCGCTCGCTACGTGCGACGTCGCGGCGCAAGGCCCGTGCCCCGCCCCAAACGATATTTCGCGCGACCCCAATACCGATGGGTGCGCGGATCGGCACATGATCAATCATCGGTTCCGTCGCCACGTCGTCTGGTGACAGGCGGTGGAAGCGGTCTATGCGATAGAGCTCGGTCTGGATCGATTGCTCGAGGACGAGGCCTTCAGTCGCTGCCAGCGTCTCTGAGATCGCTTGTGCGCCGAAAGTGTTCCAGTCGAAGCCCGTCCTTTCAACATTGTCACGGAGTACGAATGCGTGTGCGCTGATGAAACTGCCGCCAGGCGCCAACGCCTCAACAAATTTCTTGGCGATACGCCGCAACTCGGCGAGATCATCCAGGTAGTAGAGCACTTCCGAACAGACGATCAGATCCATCCCACCTGGCAGCGTGTCCGCCGAGAAATCCAGCACACCGAATTCAACATTCGGCTGATCGCTGCATCGCGCGCGCGCCCGCCCGATGGCTATGGCGGAGATGTCAGTTGCGGTCAAATGGCCCACTCGCGGCGCCAGCTGCCGCGTGAAGTGGCCCTCCGCGCAGGCCAGCTCAAGCGCCCGTCCGATAGGACCGGCAGGCAGAATTTCGAGCTGCCGCTCATATTTTTCCTGCTCATAGGGTGAACTGTAGTTCCAGGGGTCCTCCGTCGCGAAATAACGATTCCAGAAAGACGTGCGATCATTGTCGTGGTCATCCGCGGCCCGTGGACGGCGCGGCACTGCAAGAGGCTCTGTAATTTCGGCGCTCGACCGAACCAGCCCCTGCGCTTCAGCGACCAATCGGGCGAGTTCGCCGAAGTGGCTGTCCGGATCAGACGGATGCTCCGCCATGGGCAACGACGCCTCGGCTGCAGACAGGTTTGAATCGTCGGCAACGCCGCTCTGCGAGGCCAGCTTAATCCAATGGCTCCTTGTCACTTTCCCGAGCGCGCCGAACTGCACGCGGGCCCCGATCCGGCCGTCCACCATCAGATAGGCATAAATTTGGTCGATTCCTTCCGGCAATTCTATCGAGATCGGATTTCGAGCGTCGACGCGAATTCCCAGTGTCCGTGCCAGCCTGCGCGGCGCGGCGAGATCGTCGAAGTCGAGAAGCATTTGCTCAAGGTGATACTGGACGCGGCGACCCGCAGCGGGATCGTCCCAGATCTTGCCGAGTTCGATGATCAGATCGGTGAGAGAGCCGCCGAACCTCTCCCATCTGGCAGCCAGTTGCGTTGGCACCGATAGGCTTCCTACCAAAAGGCCATCGAAGACCACCTTGGCGACCTCACGCGCCCACTTACGTCCTGCCGGGAGCGCGCGCAGGGACTGCGGGTTGATCGAGTGCGAGCCGCCGCCGCAATCCGACGCGGCGTTCCACAGTGCGAACCACGCGAGTGCCTGGGAAGCGGTGCGGCCGTTCGCCTCGATCGCTCCATTGGCGTGAGCCGATGCTGGGTGTTTGACCCTGGGATCAGGAGAAAAGCCGCGGGCGATCACGATTTCCGCATCTGCCAGCATCTGCGTCGAATTGCGGGAGAGCGAGTTGGGGCTGACGCTATAGAAAGCGAGCGGCTCGTCGACCATCACCCAACGTTTGCCTAGACGTGCGAGGCGCTGCCACAGATCCCAGTCCTCGCAGGTGCGCAGCGACACATCGAAACCGCCCAACTCGACAATTGTCTCCCGGTCGACCAGCAGCGCGTGAGTGCGAATGGCACACCGGCGGGCGAAAGTTTCGAAGGGCTGGATCGCAACCTCAGTTGAGATGCTCGACGGGGTGAGTTCGCCATCGGGCATCACGCGCCGAGAACCGCAATAGGCGGCCACTGCATCGGGCGTGGTTTTCAATGCGGCCAGCATTTTCGCAAGGAAGCTGGCATCCACCCAATCGTCCGCGTCCAGAAACATGAGCCATTGGCCGCGCGCTGTCGAAATCCCGCTATTGCGCGCGCCGGCGGCGCTATACGCGCAAGACCTCAACGCCCGAAATCGGGCATCGTGCTCCACATAACCGGCAATGATAGCGGGGGTGCGGTCCGTGGAGGCGTCGTCGACGATGATCGCCTCCCAATCCACTATTTCCTGATCGAGAAGGCAATCGAGCGCGCGCGCCAGCGTTACCTCCGCGTTGTGCGCAGGAACCACGATTGAAACCAAAGGATTAGACGCCACGCCGTCCTACCCGCGCCTAGTTCGAAGGTGGAACAGGATGCGTTGGTCTTTCTCGGCGCAGGCCGTCACAATCGACGCCGATCCGTCCGTCGACCCATCATCCATCACGACTATATCCAGTACCTGGTAGGTCTTCCGGCGGATGCCGGCAAGCGTTGCGCCGATGGTTTTCTTGGCATCGAACATCGGTATCACACCGCCTGCGGTAGCATTGTCCTGGATCATCGAGCTTTCGTTTTCTTCGGCAAGAGTCGGCGAATGTCAAAAACGTGCCCGGCGCAACGGTCTAGCTCGGAACGATGAAGTCTTGCACCACAACTTCGGCTTCTTCAAGGTAGGAGTAATGGGGGACATAGACGTCGTTGCCTGCCGATTTGAGGGAAGGTTAAACCACGATGCCACTCATGAATCGACGATTGGGAGCCGGGTATCTGGCGCGCCCGGCACGACATTTCGGAGATCTGACGGCACTGCTGGCGGTGATTGCCGGGTCGCTCGTCCTTGGGATCGCCCTCTTGTTGGCCGGTCCGGTACAGGCACAGGCGCCGGCGGCCGTCCCGCCTGAAAAGGTCAAACAGCTGTTCGAGCTTCTCGACGATCCGTCAGTGAAGGCCTGGGTGGCCGAACAGCGAAAGCAGGGCTCCGGGCCGACGGGAGCGCCTGCCGAGGCGGGAGCTTCGCCGGCCGACATATCGTCTGACCCCGCGGCCGCACCGGGCCAGATGAATACGATGGCATCCTCGACGCTCGATCGGATCAAGCATCATATCGAAAGAATTGCGCGAACCGTGCCTTTGCTGCCAGGTCAGTTCGCGCGCGTTCGCACGGAGACCATGGACGATATGTCAAGCAAGGGCTCTGCCGGCGTATTCATGCTGATTGCGATCTTCATCGCCGCCGGCGTGGCGCTCACCTGGGCAATGTACAGGCTCACCCGTCCGTTTCGTCTTTGGATCATCGCGCAGTCGAAGGATACGCCGATTGGGCGAGCCAAGAAGATTGGCGGCCGCACGCTTTATTCCAGCCTGCTGATCGTATCGTTCGCGCTGGGCAGCGCCGGCGCGTTCATGTTGTTCGACTGGCCAATGCTTATCCGCGAGATCGTGCTGACATTTCTGATGGCTGCGGTCGTTACGGCGGGTGTGCGCATGTACCTCGCAGCCATGCTCGTCCCTTCCTTCATGAAAGTCGAGAACGCCGTCGAGGTTCGTGCTTTGCCGATCACCAACGAAACGGCCGACCATTGGTTCTATTGGCTACCCCGGATCGTCGGCGTCTTCGCCTTCTTCGGCGCGGCGTTTATCCTCTTGCCGGGTCTCGGCATCGATCGGGACGGAATGCTGGTCCTGTCAACGGGCGCCGATTTCGTACTGCTGTTGCTCTTGCTGCTTGCGGTTTGGCGTCGACCAAGAACACAGCGAGACGGTGCGCACCAAAGCGGCCACACGGCAGCGACATGGCTATTGACTGCTTATTTCGTCGTTCTGTTCCTGCTGCGCATCGCCGGCCTCAATATATTATTCTGGTTTACCTTCGCCGCATTCTTCCTGCCTTTGGCGGTCGTGCTGACGCAGCGCGGGGTCAATTTCGTCCTGCGGCCGGGTTCGGAGGATGCTGGCCGGCCTACGATCCCGGCGGTGACGATCGCTGTCATCGACCGCGGAGTCCGGATGATCTTGATCCTGGCGGCGGCTTATTTTCTCGCGCGTGTCTGGGGCCTGGACATGCAGTCGATGCGGGACAGCGATACGACGACCACGGTCGTATTGCGCGGCCTGATCAATGTCGTGGTCATTGCCCTCGCAGCCGATTTCGGCTGGTCGATCATCAAAGCTTTGATCGAACGAAAGCTGGGCATCGAAACACCGCACCCTGTGATCGGCGACGAGGACGTCCCGATCCTCGATCCGCAGCAGGCGCGGCTGCACACGCTCTTGCCTATCCTCCAGAACATTCTGCTCGCATCGATCATAGTGATGGCGGTGCTTATGATGCTCGCCTCGCTGGGTATCCAGATTGGCCCGCTGATCGCTGGCGCTGGCGTCGTCGGCGTCGCGGTGGGCTTTGGGGCACAAACCATCGTCAAGGACATCATTTCGGGCGTGTTTTTTCTGCTCGATGATGCGTTTCGTGTCGGCGAATATATTTCCTCGGGCAATTACAAGGGTACTGTGGAAAGCTTTTCGCTGCGCTCGGTGAAGTTGCGCCACCATCGTGGTCCGCTGTTCACGATACCTTTCGGTGAACTCGGGGCAGTTCAGAACCAGAGCCGTGACTGGGTTATCGACAAATTCAATATCACCGTCGGCTATGACACGGATATCGACTTCGCCCGCAAGCTAATCAAGCGGATCGGGCTCGAACTGGCGGAAGATCCCGAGTTCAAACACTGGGTGCTCGAACCGATCAAAATGCAGGGCGTACAGGAGTTCGGCGAGTACGGCATCGTATTGAGGGTCAAGGCCACAACCAGACCGGGAGGCGCCTTCAACATGAAACGCAAATTCTATGTACGTCTCCGCCAGGTCTTCAAGGAGCAGGGCATCGAACTCCCATTCCCGACCGTCCACGTCGAGGGGCTGCAGAACCCACATGGGAACGCGCCGTTGGAGATCACACCCGAGTTGAAAGTGGCCGTCGCGCAGTCGCACACCAATCGGCGCAGAAAAAAAGCCAGCACAACGGAGTAGGAAAGCTGTGACACCTGCGAGTCACAGTACAGCTTTCCGCGTATCGCCCGTGGCAGGGATACTCTTTCTTTCCGTGTCCCTCGGACCGATCATTGCCGCATTCGGTGATGTTTCGAAAGAGGCTGGAGGAGAAATGAGCCCAGTTCAAGCAGGTCGACGGCAAGTTCGTCCTGCCGGCCGCTTCAGCACCTCATGCACCCAGTTCCGGATCGAGCGCCGAGGTTGGTTCGTCGTGGACGCGGTGGGTCATGTGGACCTTGGCGAGCATCTCCAGCGCCAGCTCCTTCGCTTCCCTGGCGGGAAGCCCGCGCACCTTGCGCACGGCGATCGCGACGTTCTCCGTCACCGAAAGATGCGGCCAGAGATTGGACAGCTGGAAGACCATTCCCATTTCGGCGCGTTGCGGGGCGAACGGCGATCGTTCATCGGCCGGCCGCGGTTGACGCCGATCCGTTCGCCATCGAGATGGATTTCCCGGCGCTCGGCTCCTCAGGCAGCGCAGGCAGGTGGCCTTGCCCGAGCCCGAGGGGCCGATCAGCGCGATCTCTGGCCGGCGGCCATCTCGAAGTCGATGCCTTTCAACACTTCCATCTGCTCGTAGCTCTTGCGCAGGCCCGTCGCCAGATCGGGACGATCGACCGTATGTGTGAAGAAGAAGCGCAGCGCCGACACGATGCTGTTCATCCTCGGCACGGGAACACCGTCGTCCTGCTGCTCGATCTGGAACCGGCGCAGGTCGTCGGTGGTCGCTGTGTCTGGTGAACGCCCGAGGAACGTCGCCAGGCGTCCGATGTCACCCAGATAGTTGCGCTGCGTCTCCCGTGAGAAACGCCGCATGTTCATGTCGTCGATCAGCCGCTGACGAAGTGGACTGATAGGTGCATCAAGAACAGGATAGGGCATGGTCAGGCTCCTTGTTGAAGAAGCCCGTGATGCTCTGCCGCTGCCGAACCACCCTCAATGCGAGCGCGACGTCCGGCTCGTGATCTCTACCTCACCCCACGCGCCCATCCCGCGCAGCGGGTTCGTTCTTCGGGCTTCAATTCGGTCATCTCGAACATTCATTGGGAGGGCAGTCCCTTGAGGCTAGCGGACGACGATTGGTGAAGCTCGGAATGCGGCGATAACGCGGTAAGCACTCGTTTTGGTCTGCCGAAATGACAAACAAGGAAGCGGTGACTTCTTCCGAATATCTGCGCCATTTCAGACTTCACAGCCACGATCAAAACCTGACGACCAGCGAATGTCGGTTTCAGTGGCTGGCCGTCCCCGCAAACACTTTCATCATAAATCAATAACCGTCCCGGTCTAACCGGGGCGGCCTTATTGTTTGATCGATACGCGATCGAGCAAGTTAGGACGCCCAGGCGCGATGTATCGCGCCTTAGGCAGCGGCAAAATCGGATTCCTGTGTCGGATGGCTCCTGCGCCAAGCCCCGGGTGAGTAGCCAGTGATCGTTCTGAAGGCACGCGTAAAATGGCTCTGATCGGCAAATCCGTTGGCAAGTGCCACTTGAGCCAGCGCGTCGCTTGTTTGAAGCAGCGCTTTTTGTGCTTCTCGAATCTTCGCGGCAAGATACCAGCGATGCGGCGACATTCCTGTAGAAGCCTTGAAAGCACGAGCAAAATAGCCCTCGGAAAGTCCGATCATATCGGCCAAGTCCTTTAAAGGGATGGCTCTGGGTAGACTCTGCTCCATGAGCACGGTCACTCGGCGGAGCCGTGCGGGGGCAAGTCCACCCCGTTTTTCCTCCTGCCCTCTCAAGCCGAACAGATTGTACGATATCGCCAGGGCGAGGCTATCTCCATAGAGGCGATCATCGGGTTCTTGCTCGAGCAGTTTCAGCTTCGCGCCAGCATCGTCAACCATTCCCCCACTTCTGTCCATGACGCGCCCTCGACCGTGGGACAACAGCCTATCACCCTTGGTTTCGCTCGGAACGAAAAAATCGTCCGCGCGCAAGGGCGGCGCGAGAAAAGGGCTGCTTCCTTCAATCCAGGTCAGATTCGAGCAATCCAATAGGAGCACGAAACCTATTGTTCCCGAGGCCAGGTCGTCAGCCGGGCCGACACAGCTCGGTTCACATGCTCAAAGCTTCGGGAGAACAACATGCTCAAGATAGTGATAGCGGCGTTAGGCGTGATGCTTCTTACGTTGCCGGCGTCGGCTCGGATTGTCCCCTTTCCGTCTGAATTTAAGGCGCAGTCGATCGACACCAACGGCACCAGCCTTTACGTCCGAGTTGGCGGCAAGGGGCCTGCGGTGCTCTTGCTGCACGGCTTTGGCGACAGCGGCGACATGTGGGCGCCGCTCGCCGCCAGGCTGATGAAGGACCATACCGTAATCGTGCCGGACCTGCGCGGCATGGGGCTCTCGGCCCATCCAGATACCGGCTACACCAAGAAAAACCAGGCGCTCGACATTGCCGGCATCCTGGATCATCTGAAGATCGACAAGGTGGATCTCGTCACCCACGACATCGGCAACATGGTCGGCTATGCCTTCGTCGCCCAGTATCGCGACCGCGTCACACGCTGGGCCGTCATCGATGCGCCGCTGCCGGGCATCGGCGATTGGGAAAACATCATCCGCTTGCCGCTCTTGTGGCACTTCAACTTCCGTGGCCCCGACATGGAGCGATTGGTTGCGGGCAGAGAGCGCATCTATCTCGATCGCTTCTGGAATGAGCTGTCGGCGAACCCCAAGGCCATCGATGAAGCGACCCGTAAGCATTATTCGAAGCTCTACGCCCGACCGCGTGCCATGCACGATGCCTTCGAGCAGTTCGCCGCGTTCAACCAGGATGCGGCCGACAACAAGGAATTCGTTGAAAAGGGCGGCAAGGTTGCCATGCCGGTGCTGGCGCTGGGTGCAGAAAAATCCTTCGGCGCGGGTCAGGCGGATGTTCTTCGCTTTGTCGCAACCGATGTGACCGCCGGGATCATACCCGGCTCCGGACATTGGATCATGGAGGAGAATCCCGACGCCACGATAAAGCTGGTCACGGATTTTCTCGCCAGATAGCTGCCCGGCAACATGGCCAAGTACAGCACCTGAAGGCACAGACCCATGGCAAGCCGACCCACGCGCAATCCAGTCGAGGACCACCTCTTAACACCCAGCAACTGCGCCGTCGTGATCATCGACTATCAACCGGTCCAGGTAACCTCCGTAGTGTCAATGGACCGGCGGACCCTTGTCAGCAACATTGTAGCGCTGGCGAAGACGGCGAAACTCTATGATGTACCTGTCGTGTTGACGACAGTGAACGTCAATACCGGTCGCAACCAGCCTCTCATTCACCAACTGCGCGACATCTTCCCGGCCGTTGAAGCGATCGACCGCACCGCGATTAATGCATGGGAAGACAAGGACTTTGCCGACGCTGTCAGGGCAACCGGCCGAAAGAAGCTCGTTATGGCCGCTCTCTGGACCGAGGTCTGCCTGGCCTTTCCCGCGCTCGATGCATTGCGCGACGGTTTCGAGGTTTATGCAGTGGTCGATGCCGTCGGGGGCACCTCCATGGAGGCACACCGGGCCGGGCTCGAACGCATTCTGCAAGCAGGGGCGGTGCCCGTCAGCTGGGTTCAGTTCGCCTGCGAACTGCAGCGCGACTGGCTCCGCGAAAAGACGGTTCCGGCCTTCGCGGAAATCGTCTTCGCGGTCGAAGGACATTGAGCCGATATCTCCGAAAGCCTCAGCTTCGCGCTCGACGGGAGAAGAAAATGAACCAGGAAGTCCTCAACCCCGTCGATGATCGCTTCGAGAGCCGCGGCGGTTTGAAGATAGCTTTTCGGTCGTGGCGCCCATTCGCCAATCCGAACGGCGTCGTCGTTATCGTCCCCGGGTTCAATTCGCACAGCGGCTACTATGGTTGGGTGGCCGAGCAGTTCATAGGCGGCGGGCTGGCCGTCTATGCCGTTGACCTGCGCGGACGCGGCAGGTCGGATGGCGAGCGCTTCTATGTCGACAGTTTCGACGACTATGTGAGCGACGTCGCGGGTGTCGTGGAGATCGCGAAGTCGCGGGAGCCCGGTCTGCCCGTGTTTCTGCTCGGACACAGTGCAGGCGGTGTGGTCGCCTGCCTCTACGCGCTAAAAAACCAAGCTGGGCTGGCGGGGCTGATCTGCGAGAGCTTCGCGTTCCAGGTGCCGGCGCCCGACTTCGCCCTTGCGGTGCTCAAGGGGCTTAGCCACATCGCGCCACACGCGCATGTCTTGCACCTCAAGACCGAGGATTTTTCTCGCGATCCGGCCGTCGTCGAGGCTATGAATGCCGATCCACTCATCGCCCATGAAACCCAGCCGACCAAAACAATTGCCGAGATGGTTCGCGCCGATGAGAAGCTCAAGGGCAGTTCCCACTGATTAAGCTGCCCTTGCTCATCCTCCACGGCACGGCCGACAAGGCGACGAAACCGAGCGGCAGCCAACTCTTCTATGACACCGCCGGCGCCGTCGACAGGACGCTGAAGCTGTATGACGGCCATTCCATGACCTCCTCAATGACAAGGATAAAGAGGTGGTCATGGCCGACATCAAAGGTTGGGTCGACGAACGTCTTTGAAATCGATGATCAACCTCAGGCGCCGGCGATCAGCGCCCGACTGTCCGTACATGGAGATTCGTCCCTCACTCCCAAACAGCTCGGCCTGCGACAGCAGAAGTTCGAAAACCGTCACTCCCTTCCGGTCGCCGCTAACAAGGAGATCATGCGAGCGTGACAGAGCCATGATCCGCTCACGAACCTGCCGCTCGAAAGCTGTGGGATTGTGCGCCGCTTGTTGATCATCGAGGAATGACGCAATATTGGTTTTTTGACCCGGTGGTTGACTTCGCGCATCAACATTCGAATGCGATGCTCGTGCTCCTTCGTTGCCGTGATATCCCGGGCGACTTTCGATGCGCCGATAATCTGCCCGGCATTTTGCGCACGGGCGATATCGTCAGCGAGCCTGGAACAATGTGAATGCCAATTCGGCGCCGATGCCGAGCGCTGTCCAAAACGACCAGGCCTCGCCGCCATGCCCGGAGGGCACCCTCAACGCCCCGAATCCAGGCCACTAGAGACTACTTGCCGTGACCTGTTGGAAATGGATCGGGTGCGGTGTGGAGCCTCGCAATGTCGTTGCCGTCCGTCGGCGGAGGCGCACCGCGGTGAGTCTCATCGTTAGAGCTCTCCTGCAGCTTCACCAGCAGGTAGCCGGGATTAGCGGATGATCCGATCGAACTCTCGAGAAACGGTTTTCCACGAACTTCATCACCCGGGGACTGCGGTGTCTTTGCGCTGGGTAGAGCGCATAGATGGATCGCTTCTCGGAACGCCAGTCGGGCAAGACGGGCACCAGCGCGCCTGCCGCCACTTCGTACTCAACGAAGAAATCCGGCAGGTAGCTGATCGCCGATCCTATCGCCGTGAAGTACTTCGTCATCCAATAGTCGTTGACCTTGAACTTGCCGATCGGCTTCGCCTCGGCAATGGCCTTGTCTTTGCGAAGCCGCCATCGTTCGACCACGCTGTTGCGCATGTAAACCACGCCGTTCAGCCGCTCGATGTCGGCAATGGTTTCCGGCGTTCCGTGCCGGGCCAGAAAGTCGGGGCTGGCATACAATGCGTAGGAGATGGCGCCCAGGGTTCGACGCATCAGGGCCGAGTTTGGAGGCTCGCCAACATAGATCATGCAGTCGAAATCGAAGTCCCCCACGACAAGCTTGCCGTTCGGGATGATCTTCACGTCTATATCGATGTTCGGGTTATCGCGCAGGAGGAAGTGCGCCGCAGCGCCGATGATTGCCGTCCCAAATTCGGAACTGGCAATAACACGGACACTCCCGCTGATGGACGAGTGAGCGCGCTGTGCAGCGCTGGCCGCGTTATCGCAGCTGTCGAAAATGGCCGTACAATTGTCGAGATACTCCCTCCCGGCGTCCGTAAGTTCCAGCCCTCTGCGCCTGCGTACGAACAGCTCTACCTGAAGCGCATCCTCCAATGTCTGCAAATAATGGCTGAGCGTCGACTTGGGAACGCTATAGGTGTCCGCCGCTCTCGATATGCTTCCAGCGCGGGCGATCTGAACAAAGCAGCGTATGTCCTTCAGTTCATAAGACGGATTGGCTTCCATGTTCAAAATCCCGAACGGAGGGTTCGATGATGCGATCTGTTGTCGATTAAGAGCTCAGCTTACCGTCCTCGACGCTGCCGAGAGTCAGGGATTTGGCGGCGGGAAACTGGTGCAGCGATGATCGTTTGGCAACACGGCAGATTGGCAATTTTGACGTACTGACGTGCATCTATCATGGATAGAGGATAGAGGATCGAGGCCGCCTGCTCTTCCGAATATTGCTCGTTCCAAAATCGAAAATCCGCCACTCGACCCGCGGCTGGCTCAATGTCACGCGGCTTGCTGGGATTTCACAAATGTGAATTGGATGGGAACCGGGCACTCGCAACTAACGTTGGGTTTTGACATGGGATTAGGCGAATACATTTTAGGTGAAGCTAAAGGATGACTTGTGTTACAGGCTAAAATGGCATGACTTCTTCGGAATGCGGTCTAGATGCTGGTCCTCCTTCCGCCGATGCTGATCTGGAATCCGTACTTTCGAGGACCGACGGCTTGGCGATCGCGACCAGGCGGGGAACAGCCGCGTATTCACTCTCGCCGCCAGGACCATACACCTTTCCGGCCAGTCACCATGTTGTATATGTCGGCCTCGACTTCGCGCCGGGCACCTGCGCGAGACTGGGTGACGGCAAGACCGAGCGCTATGACGCGCCGGCAGGAGCCATCATCGTGAAGCCGGCACGTCTTAAAGCTCGCCTGCATTTGTCGGAGGCGCGCGAAAGTTCGATTATCGTCTACCCTGACAACAGCCTGAAGGAACTTGCGAGACAACAGTTCGGCACTGAACAGGTCGAGTTGAAGCCTCCGCCCCTCGGCACGCTCGATCACACCGCCCTGCGCATTGGGCAGTTGCTCAAAGCCGAACTTACCAAAAAGCAGGGCGCGGCCGAGTTTTACGTCGAGCGCCTCATAGATATCCTCGGAGTTCATATCCTTCATGCCTACACATCGCGGGACAGGGAACCCCAGCAGCTCAAAGGCGGGCTGACGCGAAAAGCGGCGCGCAATCTGGAGCACTTCCTGAGGGCTAACCTTGCCCGGAAAATCTCCGTGGGCGAGTTGGCGACGCTTGCCAATCTTTCGCCAAATCATTTCATCCAGGCCTTCAGCCGAACCTTTGGGAAGTCGCCGCATCGCTATCTTTTGGATCTGCGGCTGGATCACGCAACGCGGCTGCTTTCTGAGGGAGACGCGACCATAACGGACGTCGCCTATCTCAGCGGGTTCTCCAGTCAGAGCCATTTGACGGCTGCGATGAAGAAATATCGGGGGACAACCCCGACGCGCTTCCGCTCCTCGATCTGAAATCGTCGAACCGAGGGTCGTTCATTAAAGCTATATTAGCCTTACGGAATAACAACTTGTGCTATTCGAGTAACACTTTTGTCTAAGTTGCGCTTCACGCACCGATCATCCGGAAGTTTTTACAAAACACCGGGATTTTCTGAAATACGCAACGTACAGTTCATGCATTCCTCTTGCGTTGTACCCTGAGTCCGTCAGGGAATATTATGGTTTGCTAATGCAAGGGGGGATATATGGCTGGGTTGGCCTGCGCTGGGACGATCCACGGCCGCGTAGAATCCGGCGATGGCGCCGGCGACCGAAAGTTGAAAGCCGATACCCGACACCCCGAACGCGCATCCTCCCAGGCGCGTTCGGGCTCGCAGGGGCGGTCGGAAGGGCGGAATCGCGAACCTCTGTTCACGCAGTTCCTGCGCGGCGGCCGCATGACCAAATGGAAAGGCGAGGCGGCGAGCTATGCGCCGAATCTTGCCCACATGATCGCATCTGCTCCTCGTCCGCGCAGCGCCGCCGTCCTGCTCACGTTCCTCACAGGCCTTGCGGCCAACCCGGCCGGCGCCGCGGATCTCTACTGGGATGCGGATGGCTCTGGGCTCCAGCTTGGCGGCACCGGAACCTGGAACACCGCGGCGCCGCCGCTCTGGAACACGACCGGCAATGCCACGGCCGGCCCGTTCGTCATCTGGAACAATGGCACTCCGGACAACGCCATCTTTGCCGGCACGGCGGGGACGGTCACGCTCGGCGCGCCGATAACGGCTGGCAGCTTCACCTTCAACGTCAGCGGCTATACCATTGCAGGCGGCACGCTGACCCTCGGCGGCGGGACGCCGACAATCACGGCAACGGGCAACGCCACCATAAGCTCCATTATCGCCGGGTCGGGGGGCCTGACCAAGGCGGGTGGCGGCACTTTGAGCCTGACTGGCGTGAACACCTTCACGGGCGGCATCACAGTCAGCGCTGGCGGATTTGCCATCAATGCCGATGCAGCGCTCGGCGCGGCCGCCAATGGTATATCCGCGGCAGCGGGCACTTCCCTGACCTTCAATGGCAGTCTCAACGCAAGCCGCGTCGTCACGCTGGGAGCGGGCGGTCAAGTGACCGTGACAGGGGCGGGTGCGGCGGCGGCTCGTTATACCGGCAGCGGCGGGATCGTCGCAGCAACGCTGACGAATGCCGCCAATGACTATACCGGCCCCACGACGCTGAGGAGCAGCAGCAGCGTCTCCTTTTCTTCGATTGGCAATCTAGGCCAAGCAAGCGCATTGGGCGCACCCACGACCGCCGCGAATGGAACCGTGCTCATCATGACCGGCTCGGGCGGTGACCAGTACGGGGACAGCGCCAGCTATACTGGCGGAGCGGCCAGCACCGACCGCGGCTTCGAGCTGCGGCCTGGTCCGATC
Source organism: Mesorhizobium sp. CA12 (assembly GCF_020165255.1). Classification (NCBI taxonomy): domain Bacteria; kingdom Pseudomonadati; phylum Pseudomonadota; class Alphaproteobacteria; order Hyphomicrobiales; family Phyllobacteriaceae; genus Mesorhizobium; species Mesorhizobium sp. CA12. Next base: position 57,000 of record NZ_JAIUHT010000019.1, on the reverse strand, counting down.
AGTGGCGCAACCCTTACCTTCCGCAATTCGGGCAGCGGAATGCTGACCATTAACGGCGGCATTGCGCTCACCAGCGCCGGCAGCAACAGCGGCAGCAACTCGGTTAGCTTCTCCGCCGATTCTGCCGATCTCCAGCTCCTCGGGGTGATCAGCAGCAGCAGTGGTCGATTCGTTAACTTCACTGGCACCAGCAATGCCAGGACCATCACACTGGGTGACGCCAATACTTTCGGGGGCACGGCCGGAATCGGTGCCGTCACAGTTAAGGCCGGTACGCTGGCGAATGCGGGCGTAAACAGCTCGCTCGGGGCGGGTGCCTCGATAAGCTTGGGCAACGGCAGTGTTCTCAGTTATACCGGCGGTGCAGTTGGTCTTGACCGGACGTGGTCCGTGTCGGGCACGGCGACACTGCAGAGCGACGGTACGGGAGCGCTGACTCTCAATGGCGCGACGACGCTCGCCGCCGGCTCCACCTTCACGCTTGGGGGCAGCTACACCGGATCCGACAATACGGTCTCCGGGGTGATCTCCGGCTCAGGCGGTCTCGCCAGCATTGGCAACGCGGCTTGGGTGCTCACGGGCGCCAATACCCGCACGGGCGCCATCACCGTCAACGGAGGAACGCTGCGTGCGGGCAGCGCCTCAGCCTTCGGTACGATAACCGGCATAACGACCAATGGCGGCACGCTGGACCTAAACGGGTTCAACATGTCCACGACCTCGCTTGTGGGCACGGGCGGCGCGGTCGCGATGGGGAGCGGCAACCTTACGCTCAATCTGGGCACCGGCGTCACCAACACCTATGGCGGCAGCATTACCGGCACCGGCAGCCTGACCAAACTCGGCGCGGGCACGCTGACGTTGACGGGTGCCAGCACCTATACAGGCGCAACGACGATCGGCGGCGGCACGCTGGCGCTCGACTTCTCGCCGGCCGGAGGGCCGACCAGCGGCATTATCTCTGCCTCGTCGCCGCTCGTCATGAATGGCGGGACATTGACCGTCAAGGGTGCGGCAGGCGAGACCAATCTGCAGAGCTTCGGCGGGCTCACGATCACCACGGGCAACAACACGGTGAGCGCCACCTCCGGGGCTGGGGGCAGCACCACCGTAAGTCTCGGCGCCATCACCCGCACCGGAGGCCTCGCCAATTTTGTTCTGCCCACGGCTGGAGCGATTGCGACCAGCAATGCCGACGGCGCGCTCGGCGGCTGGGCGACCGTCAACGGCTCGGACTATGCCAAGGTGGTGGGGGGCAACATCGTTGCTTTCACCGCGGCCGACTACGTCAACCAGGACAACGCCAGCCTGTGGCAGGCCAACCAGATCCTGAGCGATGCCGGCGGAGCGGCGAACACGCCCTTCTTCAACACGGTCGGCGCCAGCGTTCAGATCGGCGGGCTCCAATATACGGCCGCCGCGAACTCCACGGTAATCGTGGCGAGCGGCCAGACCCTCGGCATTGACGGCACCATCATTGTCGCGCCCTCGGTGGGCGCGGCTAACCAGACCATCACCGGCGGCTCGATGACGGGCACGCTCGGCGGCGGCGTGCTGGGCGTCCAGCAGAACGGTACCGGCACCTTTACCATTGCGTCGACGATCGTAGACAACACGGGCGCGGTAGGCTTCAGCAAGGCCGGGACGGGCAAGGTGGTGCTGTCCGGTAGCAATACCTATACCGGCGCCACCACCGTGAGCCAGGGTACCCTCTCGATCAACTCGGTCGCCAATGGCGGTCTCGCCAGCGCCATCGGTGCTTCGACGTCCGCTTCATCGAACCTGATGATCCAGGGCGCCACACTGGAATATACCGGGACGGGCGCCTCCACCGATCGCGGCTTCACCATCGCACGCGCCGGCGCCATCACATCGAGCACGATCAAGGTCACGAATGCCGCCGCCAACCTGACCTTCTCCGGGCAGGTGGTGAGCCCCGACGGTGCGGATTTCATCAAAGACGGTCCCGGCACGCTGACGCTTGCCGGGAGCAACAACAGCTATACCGGCACCACGACCGTCAACAGTGGCACGCTTGCGGTGACCACCCTCGCCAATGGCGGCACCAACAGCTCCATCGGCGCGTCCAGCAACGCCTCGTCCAACCTGGTCCTGCAGAACGGCGGGAAGCTGGGTTATATCGGCACCATCGCCAGCAGCGACCGCGGCTTCACACTTGGTACGGGCGGCGGCGGCATCGATGTCGCGCAGGCGACCACGACCCTGACTGTGAGCGGGGTGGCCACTGGCGCGGGCAGCCTCACCAAAACGGGCTCCGGCACCTTGGTGCTGTCGGGCACGAACACCTATACCGGCGGCACCACGGTGAGCGCCGGCATCTTGCGCGCCGGATCGGCCCAGACCTTCGGCGGCGACGCCGCCGGAACGGGCGCTGGCGCCATGACTGTGGCCAGCGGTGCGACAGTGGACCTCGCCGGCAACAGCGTCTTCGTCGGTGGGCTCAATGGCGCGGGCAATGTCACCCTGGGCTCGGGGACCCTCAAGATCAACAGCAACGGCAATTTCACCGGCACGATCGGCGGCACGGGCGGGGTCAGCATAACCGGCGGAACACAGACCTTCAGCGGCTGCGGCAACACCTATGCCGGGGCCACCACGCTGAGCGGCAACAGCGTTCTGAACGTCGGCTGCCTGGCGAATGGCGGCGAGCTGAGCGACATTGGCATGTCCGGCAGTGCCTCGACCAATCTCGTCTTTAGCAATGGCGCCCTGAACTATACCGGCGGGACGGTATCGACCAATCGTGGCTTCACGCTCCAGGGAGGAACGGGCGCCATTGGTGTGGCCAACGCCGCCACGACGCTTACCTTCAGCGGTCAGGCCACAGGTCTCGGTACGCTCCGTAAGGACGGTCCCGGTACGCTGATGTTGTCCGGCACTAACGACTACAGCGGCGGAACGACGATTACCGGCGGCATCTTGAGAGCCGGTTCGACCAGCGCCTTCGGCACGGGCGCCATGACGGTGAACAGTGGCGCGACGCTCGATCTCGCCGGCAACAACAACACGGTGCTCGGGCTCAACGGCGGCGGCAGCGTGACTCTCGGGTCGGGCATGCTGACCCTAAGTGACGGGTTCAACCTCACTTTCAGCGGCGCGATGAGCGGCGCCGGCGGGCTCGTGAAGAGCGGCACGCGCACGCAGACGCTCTCCGGCTGCAGCAGCAGCTACGACGGCAGCACAACGATCAATGGGGGCGTTCTTGCGGTCACCTGCCTGAACAATGGGGGCGTCGCAAGCTCGATAGGCGATTCCAGCGCTGCGGCAACCAACCTGGTGCTCGATGGCGGCACGCTGCAATATATCGGCGCCGCCGGCAGCACGGACCGCCAGTTCACGCTTGGGGCCAGCGGCGGCACTCTCGATGCCTCCGGCACAGGTGCGATCAATTTCACCAGCACGACGCCGGTCACATTGTCGGGAACGGGCAACCGCACGCTCACGCTCGCCGGCAGCAACACGGCCAACAACTCGCTTTCTGCCCGCATCGACGATCCATCCGGGGGCGTCACGTCGCTGACGAAGTCCGGTGCCGGCACGTGGGTCTTGAACAACACGACCAGCACCTATACCGGCGTCACCACGATCAGCGGCGGCGTGCTTGCGGTGAGCAAGCTGGCCAACGGCGGCCAGGCGAGCTCGATCGGGCAGTCGTCGAACCTGGCATCCAACCTCGTGATCGGCAGCGGCTCGACGCTACGCTATACGGGCGCTGGCGACGAGACGGATCGCCTGTTCACATTGCAGACCGGCATCAGCTTCATCGAGTCCTCGGGCACCGGCGCGATCGTCTTCAAGAACACCGGTTCGGCCGCCTATACCGGCAGCGGCAACCGCACGCTGGCGCTGGGCGGCACCAATACCGGGCTCAACACGATGGGCGGCACCATCATCGATGGCCCCGGCGGCACGACCACACTCGCCAAGAACGACAGCGGCACCTGGGTCCTCACCGGCAACAACACCTTCACCGGCAACACGGTCGTCAATGACGGTAATCTGATCATCGGCAATGGTGGCACCAGCGGCAATGCCGGCGCAGGCAACGTCATCGTCGCCAACGCGACCTCCACGCTGTCCTTCAACCGCTCCGACAGCTTCAGCTTCACGGGCACGCTGAGCGGTGCCGGCAACATCGCCCAAATCGGCACCGGCACGACAATCCTCACTTCGGCAACAAACGCGATCGGCGGCAGCACACGGATCGACGCCGGCACATTGCAGGTGAACGGCAGCCTGACGAGCAGCGGGGGGATTACGATCAACGCTGGCACGCTGCAGAGCAACGGAGGGGGCGCCTCCATAACCACGCCGACGATCACGATGAACTCCGGCTCGAAGCTCAACGTCGGCGGCGGCACGGTCCAGGCAGCCGGTGGCACGCAGACGCTGTTCACGGGCGGGACCGGCGGCGCCACGATCAACTTCACTGGCGGCACGTTGCTCGGCAACGGCACGCTGGGCGGAGGCGGCAACATTGTCAATCTCGCCGCCGGTTCGCTCAATACCGGCGCAGCCGCATTGAATCTCGGCAGCGGCAACGACACTTTCCTGTTGAGCGGTCTTGCGACGATCGCCGGAGTCGGGGTGGACGGCGGCGGCGGCTCCGACACGCTGCAGGTGACCACAACCTTCAGCCGTACGCTCAATGGCGCTCAGATTACCGGTTTCGAAAGCTTGAACAAGCAAGGCGCCGCCACCCTCACGCTGACGGGCGATCACAGCTACACGTCCGGTACGACGATTTCGGCCGGCACGCTGCAGATCGGCAATGGCGGGGTGGCCGGCGCGCTGGCGACGCCGAATGTGACCAACAACGGCACGCTCGCCTTCAATCTGAATAACAATTATACATTCGACAGCGCCATCTCCGGCAGTGGCGTGGTCAACAAGCTCGGCACCGGCACCACCACGCTAACCGGAACCAACACCTATATCGGCGCGACGAACGTCAATGCCGGGACATTGCTTATCAACGGCAACCAGTCGGGTGCTATCGGCCAGACTACTGTCGCGAGCGGGGCGACGCTCGGCGGCATCGGCACGATCGGCGGCAGCGTCACCGTGGCCGACGGCGGCACGCTCGCTCCCGGCGGCGCGGGCAATGCGCCCGGCACGCTCACCATCGGCGGCAACCTGACGCTCAACAACACGTCGGCCGTCAACGTCAATTTCGGCCAGGCGAACGTGCCGGGCGGACCGCTCAACGATATCATCAATGTCGGCGGCAACCTGACGCTCGACGGCACGCTCAACATCACGCAGACGCCGGGCGGCACCTTCGGGCCAGGCGTCTATCGCATCCTCAACTATGGCGGTTCGCTGGCGAATAACGGACTGAACGTCACGTCACCCGATTATTTCGTGCAGACCGCGGTCGCCAACCAGGTCAACCTCGTCAATTCCGCGGGGCTGACGCTCAGCTTTTGGGACGGCAATGCCGGCCCCCACTCCAATGATGCGGTGGATGGCGGCAGCGGCACTTGGCGGGCGGCCGGCGACCAGAACTGGACCGACGCTACCGGCACCTTCGCTGCACCTTTCGCCAACGCCAGCTTCGCCATCTTCCAGGGTGCTGCCGGGACCGTCACGGTCGACAACACCAACGGCCAGGTGCAGGCGGCGGGCATGCAGTTCGCCACCGGCGGCTATCTCATCCAGGGCGGCGACGTCGCTTTGGTCGGGCCGCAATCGACCATCCGCCTCGGCGACGGCACTGCAGCCGGTGCGGCCTATGTGGCGACGATCACCTCGAACCTCACCGGAAGCAGCCAGCTGCTGAAGACGGAGCTCGGCACGCTGGTGCTGTCCGGCACCAACAGCTACAGCGGCGGCACCGCGATCAATGGCGGCACGGTTCAGGTCGCGTCGGACGGCAATCTCGGCGCGGCTGCCGGCGGTCTTTCGCTGAACGGCGGCACGCTGCACACGACGGCGGATATCACTTCTGCCCGCGCCGTGACCCTCAATGCCGGCGGCGACACCTTCGACACCGATAGCGCGACCAGCCTGACGCTGACCAACACCGTGAGCGGCGCCGGGACCTTGACCAAGGAAGGCGGCGGCACGCTCGTGCTCAGAGGCGCCAACAGCTACCAGGGGGGTACCGTCATCTATGGCGGCACCGTCCAGATCACTGCCGATGCCAATCTCGGCGATGCGGCCGGCAAGGTCACCTTCGACGGCGGCACGCTCTACCAGCAGGGCCCGGCCAGCATCGTCACAGGCCGCACTGCGACGCTTCAGGCGGGCGGCGGAACGTTCCAGATCGACAGCACAGTGCAGTGGGAAGGCGCTATCGACGGCACGGGGGCGCTCACCAAAACGGGAACCGGGGCGCTGATCCTCGGCGCCGACAACAGCTATGCCGGCGGCACGACAATCTCAAGCGGCATCCTCATGCTGGGCACCGGCGGCACCACGGGCTCCATCTTGGGCGACGTGGTCGATAACGGTACCCTCAGCTTCAACCGCTCCGACCTCTATACATTCGGCGGCACGATCTCCGGCAGCGGCGGCGTCACCCAGGACGGAACCGGCGATACCGTGCTCACGGCCGACAACACGTACACCGGCACCACGCTGATTGTCGGCGGCGGCGGGCTCTACATCGATGGCGACCAGAGCGCAGCGACCGGGCTGGCCAACGTCAACAACGGCACGCTGGGCGGCAACGGCACCATCGGCGGCGATGTGTTCGTCGATGTCGCGGGCAGGCTGGCCCCCGGCGGCCTGGGCTCCACGCCTGGCACCCTCACTATCAACGGCAACCTCGAACTGGCCGACGGCTCGAATCTTGATTACTCGTTCGGCCAGGCCGGCGTCGTCGGCGGCGCCTACAACGACCTCACGGTCGTCCACGGCAATCTGACGCTCGACGGCACGATCAACGTGACGGAAGCGCCCGGCGGCAATTTCGGCCCGGGTATCTATCGCGTGATCAGCTACGACGGCGCTTTCGTCGACAATGGGCTGAACAGCAACTCGCCCAGCCGTATCGTGCAGACCTCGGTCGCAGGCCAGGTGAACCTGGTCGACATCAGCGCGATGACCCTCAACTTCTGGGACGGCGATGCCGGGCCGAAGGCCAATGATGGCGTTGACGGCGGCAATGGCACATGGCGGGCGGCCGGCGACGACAATTGGACCGGCTCCGACGGCGACATAAACGCCGCCTTCTCGAACGGCAGCTTCGCAATCTTCGCAGGTGCCGCTGGCACGGTGACGGTCGACAACACCAACGGCCAGGTGCAGGCCGCGGGCATGCAGTTCGCCACCGACGGCTATCTCGTCCAGGGACAGGACATCGAGCTGGTTGGATCGCAGGCGACGATGCGCGTCGGCGACGGCACCCTGCCGGGTGCAGACTACACGGCAACTATCAATTCGAACCTCACCGGTGTGAGCCAACTGGTGAAAACCGATCTCGGCACGCTGGTGCTTGGCGGCACCAACAGCTACAGCGGCGGCACCGCCATCCATAGCGGCACGTTGCAGGTTTCGGCTGACGCCAATCTCGGCGATGCGGCGGGCGTATTGTCATTCGACAATGGCGCGACCCTGCGAAACACCGCCGCGTTCGGCTCGGCGCGTAACGTCACGCTCAATGCCGGCGGCGGCACGTTCCAGACCGATGCCGATCTCACGCTTTCCGGCGTGGTCGGCGGCACGGGCGGCTTCACCAAGCGGGGCGGGGCGGCGCTGACGCTGACCGGCGCCAGCGCCTATGCCGGGCCGACCACGGTGACGGCAGGCGGGCTCTATATCGACGGCGACAACAGCCTGGCCACAGGGATTACTTCGGTTGAGTTCGGCGCCACGCTGGGCGGCAAGGGCACCATCGGCGGCAATGTGATGGTCGCCAACGGCGCGACGCTCTCGCCAGGGTCGGCCGATGGCACGCCGGGAACGCTGGCGATCGCCGGCGATCTGACGCTCTCCGGCGGCTCGGTCCTCAACTACAGCTTCGGCCAGGCGAATGTCGCCGGCGGGGCTCTCAACGATCTGACCACCGTCGGCGGCAATCTCGTGCTCGACGGCACGCTCAATGTCACTGTCTCGCCGGGTGGAACCTTCGGCCCCGGTATCTACCGCGTGTTCGATTACAGCGGGACCTTGACCAATAACGGGCTGTCCGTCGGCTCCATCCCGTCCTCGAACTATTTCGTGCAGACGTCCGTCGATCATCAGGTGAACCTGGTCAACGCAAACGGACTGAACCTGAACTATTGGGACGGCGATGCCGGTCCGAAGTTCGACGGCACGATCAATGGCGGCAACGGCACCTGGCAGAGCTCTTCGGGCAACGACAACTGGACCGAGGACACCGGGTCGATCAACGCAGCCTATTCGGACAGCGCCTTCGCCATCTTCGCCGGACAGGCCGGCACGGTGACGGTGGACAACGGGCTCGGCCAGGTGACGGCGGCCGGCATGCAGTTCTCGACCGACGGCTATGTCATTCAGGGCGGCGACATCGGCCTGGTCGGCCCGCAGTCGACGATCCGGGTCGGTGACGGCACCAGTGCCGGCGCAGGCTATACGGCAACGATCGCCTCCGCGCTCACCGGTAATGCCCAACTCGTCAAGACGGATGCCGGAACGCTGGTGCTGACCGGCACCAACAGCTACACCGCCGGCACCGCGATCAATGGCGGCACGCTGCGGATCTCGGCCAATGCCAACCTCGGCGATGCGGCGCGCGGGCTCTCCTTCAACGGCGGCACGCTCAACTCCACCGCCAGCTTCGCCAGCGATCGCGCCATCGACGTTCTCGGCCAAGGCACTATCTCGACCGACGCCGGTACCACCTTGACCCTGAACGGGGCATTGACCGGATCGGGCGCATTCAACAAAGCGGGAGATGGAACGCTTGTCCTGACGTCCGCTGGCTCGACCTTCTCGGGATCCACCTCCGTCCAGCAGGGCACGCTCGCGGCGGGCGCTGCGGACGTGCTGAGCCCCTTGTCCGCCTTCACCGTCGCCTCCAGTGGCACGCTTGACCTTGCCGGCTTCGACCAGACGGTGGCCTCGCTCAACAACAGCGGCGCGGTGCGGCTTGGTGCTGCGGCACCCGGCACGGTGCTCACGCTGAGCGGCGACTATGTCGGCAATGGCGGCAAAATCCTCATCAATGCTGCGCTGGACGGCGATGCCTCTGCGACCGACAGGCTGGTCGTGCATGGCAACACGTCGGGCACCGGCATCCTGGCGGTCAGCAATGTCGGCGGCGCGGGCGCGCAGACCAGCGAGGGCATCAAGATCGTCGACATCGACGGCAGCTCGGCCGGCACCTTTACCTTGCAGGGCGATTACGTCTTTGAGGGCGACCAGGCGGTGGTCGGCGGCGCTTACGCCTACCGGCTCTACAAGAACGGCGTCAGCACGCCCAGCGACGGCGACTGGTATCTGCGCTCCACCCTGATCAACCAGACGGGCCCGCTCTATGCACCGAGCACGCCGCTCTACGAGGCCTATGAAGGCGTGCTGCAGAGCTTCAACGAACTGGGCACGCTGCAGCAGCGCGTCGGCAACCGGACATGGGGCGAGGGCGCCACACCGCAAGGCGCGGACCTGCCCAGCCAGGGTCCGGTCGACGGCAAGGCCATCTGGGCGCGTATCGATGCCGCCCATGGCAAGTTCGAGCCGAAGACCTCGACCACCGGCACCGACTACGACGTGACAACGTGGAAGCTCAACGCCGGTGTCGACGGCCTGCTGCATGAGAGCGAGGCCGGCATCCTTTTGGGCGGCATCACGGTCCACTACGGCACCGTCTCGTCGGATGTCTCGTCGACCTTCGGCACCGGCTCGATCTCGGCCACCGGCTACGGCGTCGGCGGCACGCTGACCTGGTTCGGCAACAGCGGCTTCTACGTCGATACGCAGGCCCAGGCGACCTGGTATGACAGCGACATCAACTCGGCCGTGCTGGGCAAGCTTGCCGACGGCAATAACGGCTTTGGCTATGCGCTGAGCATCGAGAGCGGGCAGAAGATCGCGCTACGCTCCAACTGGTCGCTGACCCCACAGGCGCAGCTGTCCTACTCGGCCGTCGACTTCGACAAGTTCACCGATCGGTTCGGCGCGATCGTGTCGCCCGGAAGCGGCGACAACCTGATCGGCCGCCTCGGTATCTCGGCCGACTACGAGGATCAGTGGGCCGACAGCGCCGGCCAGGTGAGCCGGGCGCATGTCTACGGCATCGCCAACCTCTATTACGACTTCCTCGACGGAACCGATATCGATGTCTCGGGCGTGAAGCTTTCCAGCCAGAACCAGAAGGTCTGGGGCGGCGTCGGCCTCGGCGGCTCGCTCGACTTCGGCGACGGCAAATACTCGGTCTATGGCGAGGCGCTGGCCAAGACCAGCCTGGCGAGCTTCGGCGACAGCAATGTCGTCAGCGGCAAGCTCGGCTTCAGCGTGCACTGGTAGCGGCGTCAACGAGGCTGGACAATCGGAATGCGGGCAGATGTGCGCACTCTCTCCGTTCGCCTCTTGGGCGTGATGAATTTCTTGAAGATGGAAACGAGATGGAAACGAGATGAAACGAATTGGATATGCCACGCTGATCGCCGCAAGCCTGCTCTCCCTTGCGGCCGCATTCGCGCAAGACACCGCAGCTCTCCCTGGCGGTGCGACTTCGCTCAGGGAAGGGCATGGCGACTGGACCGTCTCCTGCAATCTCGCCAGCCAGAACGGCGCCGCCGTTAAGGTCTGCGCGCTGTCGCAGGAGCAGACCGACAGCCAGTCGCGCCAGCGCGTGCTGGCGATGGAACTGCGCCCGGCCGGCGAGGTCGTCCAGGGCACGCTCGTGCTGCCGTTCGGACTGTCGCTGGACCAAGGGGTAACCCTTCAGGTCGATGACGGCCCGGCCCTGCCGCCACTGCGCTTCCGAACCTGCCTTCCCGGTGGCTGTCTCGTGGACATCAGCTTCGACTCCGAGACCTTAGCTTCCCTGCGCGACGGCAAAAGCCTCAAGATCAAGGTGGTCGCCGACGGCGGCAAGGAGACCAACCTGGCGCTCTCGCTGAACGGCTTTCCCAGCGCAGTGGACAGGACCATGGCGCTGTTGAAGTGACCCGGTTGCGCGACCGACGTTCCTTGCAACTGGGCAGAATGTCCGTTCTGAGACGCAATGCAAAGCTTGGCTTTGGCCGGTCGCTCCGGAAGCGGTTAGACTGCTTGTTGGCCTAAAACCGTCATTAGTCGCGCCAACGATGGTAGCCAACGATCTTTAAATCAGCTGCGAAATCGTGCGGGACCATACGGGAAGATTTCTGATTTTGGCCCGCGAAAAATCCAATTGAATCAATATTCTGGATACGTCCTCCGGGCCCACCATTTCGCTTTCAGAATTGCCGGTGTTCGATCAGTAGGTTTTTCGGGCGTGGGATATTCGTCTCACCGTTTGGTGAATTCTCGACATTGGGTTCAAAGTCGACCCTGCCGGTGGCGTATAGACAGCTGGCTTGCCACGTCCTCCGATTGAGATCACCCGTCCGCTGTTGCTCTCGAGTTCATCCAGATAGTCGGCCCACCATTGCATCATCTTGACGCGCTCTTCCCAGTGCTCAGCCCGGGCGTAGGCTCGACGAACGTCGTTGTTCTCAATGTGGGCCAGTTGGCGCTCTATCGCATCCGGATGCCATTTTCCGCATTCGTTTGGCAGAGTTGATGCTGTTGCTCGAAAACCATGCGCGGCGCTTCCTCCTTGCCGTAGCCCATGCGGCGAAGGGCGGCGTTAAGCGTGTTGTCGGAAATCGGACGCGAAACCGATCGAACGCCAGGAAAGAGCAGCGATCCACCACCAGAGATTTCTTTAAGCGAAGTCAAGACGCTTATGGCCTGCCTTGAAAGGGGTACGCGGTGCGGCCGGCGCATTTTCATGCGTGCTTCAGGAATGATCCACATCGAGCTTTCGAAATCGAACTCTTCCCATTCTGCCGCGCGAAGTTCGCCGGGGCGGGGAAACATCAATGCCATGAGCTTCAGGGCAGCTCGGGTTGTAGGCTGTCCGTCAAACGCATCGACCGCCCTCACCAAGCCGCCGAAGGCCTTAGGATCGATGATCGCGGCACGCGGCGTGACCGTTGGAGTGATTAGTGCGCCCCTTAACGCGATCGTCGGATCAGCCTCGGCGCGTGCGGTCGCAATTGCATATCGAAACACGGTGCCGATGGTGGAGCGCAGTCGCCTCGCCGACTCATATCGACCACGAACTTCCACGCGGCGAAGGGCAGTAAGGACGGTGGCCGGATCGATCTCCCGAATGCACTTGTCACCAATTGTCGGATAGGCAAAGTCGAGCAGCCATTTGACCTTGCTAATCGTCCGGTCGGCACGTCCCTCCTTTTTCAGCTTGTCAACATATTCGTCCGCGATTGAACGGAAGGTGTCTTTTTGCGAAGTGGCCTTATGGAATCTTCGCTCCTGAGCTGGGTCGGCACCAGCCTTAAGGAGACGTTTGGCTTCATCGCGTGCTTCGCGGGCATCGGCGAGAGAGATGACCGGGTAGGTGCCGAGAGACAGCAGCTTCTGCTTTCCGTCAAATCGATAGGCTAGGCGCCATAGCCTGGTTCCCGACGGCTGAATCCATAGCTGCAGCCCGCCGCCATCGGACAGTTTCTGGAGCTTGGACGCGGGCCGGGCGTTGCGGCATTTCACGTCGGAGAGAGCCATTGTGGGACCTCCTGTTTTGGCGCTTCGATACCAACAGGGTCTCAGATACCAACAAAAATACCAACACCTCGCCCCGTTGGACGAAATCTGCCGAACTGCGATGAAATTCGCTCAAGCACACTGTTCGTGCCGAAAAGAGGGGCAAATTCAGTGGCTTGCGGAGACTTGAGCGTTAAAGCTTCGGCGAGACGGAATGTCGGGAGAAGAGGGAATGGTGCCCAGAGGCGGATTCGAACCACCGACACGCGGATTTTCAGTCCGCTGCTCTACCAACTGAGCTATCTGGGCCTGTGCCGGCTAACGGGATGCGCCCGCCGGGTTTCACGAAGGCGCCAGGCGGCGCCCCTTGAAAGCGCGTGGGTTATAGCACGGGAATCTTGCCTGTCCAGCGCCTAGGTGTTGATTTCGTCAGGAAAGAAAAATCGCTGGAAAACAACCGGTCGCCGGCTGCGCTTACGGCTCGTCCTTGGGCGTCGGGCTGTCGTCTTCTTCCTCTTCGCCGTCGCGGCCGGGAATGACATAGGCGCCCTTCAGCCAGCGGTTGAGGTCGATGTCCTTGCAGCGCGCCGAGCAGAACGGATAATGCTCGCGCACCGACGGTTTGCCGCATTCGGGGCAGGGCCGTTTCGGCCTCAGCGGCGTTACCTTGTCGCCCGAGCTCATGTGTGGACTATGCTCATGAGCGCCCGGCGTGCCAGTGCTGGTGCGCCTTGAAGCCTTCGCCGGAAAGCAGCGCCACGCTCTCGTAGAGCGGCAGGCCGACCACGTTGGTGTAGGAGCCGACCAGCTTGACGACGAAGGAGCCGGCCAGGCCCTGCACGGCGTAGCCGCCGGCCTTGCCCCGCCACTCGCCCGACGCGACATAGGCGTCGATCTCCTCGCGCGGCAGCCGCTTGAAGCGCACCCTTGTCTCAACCAGCCGCTGGCGCAGCTTGCCGCCGGGCGTGATCAGGCAGATGCCGGAATAGACCCGGTGCGAGCGGCCGGAAAGCAGGCCGAGGCAATTGACGGCGTCGTCGATCGTCTCGGCCTTGGGCAGGATGCGCCGTCCGACCGCCACCACCGTGTCGGCGGCGAGGATGAAGGCTGGCGCATAGTCCTCCTCGCTCTTCAGCGAGGCCAGCGCCTTCTCGGCCTTGTCCTTGCAAAGGCGCTTGGCTAGCGAGCGCGGATGCTCGGCGCGCAGCGGCGTCTCGTCGACATCGGCGGGCAGCACCCGGTCGGGCTCGATGCCGGCCTGCTGCAAGAGTTCGATGCGGCGCGGCGAACCAGAGGCAAGCACCAGCTTCTGCAGAATGCTCATGGGGGCATGATGCCGAAAAGTGTGAAGCGGTTTTCGGACGACATCATGCTCCACTCCCTGATTTGGAGCCGGATGATTTCGGGTCGAACAGACCTGAAATCATCCGGCTCTGGGTCCGCGCTAGATGATTACTTGAAGCGATAGGTGATGCGGCCCTTGGTCAGGTCGTAGGGCGTCATCTCGACCAGGACCTTGTCGCCGGTCAGCACGCGAATGCGGTTCTTGCGCATGCGGCCGGCCGTGTGGGCGATGATTTCGTGTTCGTTTTCGAGCTTCACCCGGAACATCGCATTGGGCAGCAGTTCGGTGACCACACCTGGAAACTCGAGGACTTCTTCCTTCGGCATTCGATACCTTTGCTTGGATGGCGGTTCCGGCGCCTAAAGCATGATGCCGAAAAGTGTCAAGCGGTTTTCGGGCAACATCGTGCTCTAGTTCTTTGATCCGGAGTCGGATGATTTCCGGCCGAACCGACCGGAAATCATCCGACTCCGGCCGGAATTTGCGGCGGAACCTATATGATAATCGCCCGCTTGTGAACATGCTTAATCGGCCGCGTTTTTTGCCTCGGGAAGCAGAAAACGTCGGCTTATGCGCGCTTTCAGCCGCTCGCGCACATCGCGATAGGCGGCCATGATGTGCTCTCGCGTGCCGCCTGTGTCGGTGGGGTCGGGCATCGGCCAGTATTCGACCTCGACGGCCAGCGAGCGCGTCAGCTCGAGCGCCGCATGATGCGCCTCCGGCGCCAGCGTCACGATCAGGTCGAAATAATCGTCCTCCATATCCGCCAGCGTCCTGGGTTGGCGCTCGCCAAGCGACAGGCCTTCTTCGGCGAGCACCGCATCGACGAACGGGTCGCGCTCGCCGGCGCGCACACCGGCCGAAGCGACGAAGGTGGTGGCGGGAAGCATGCGGCGCGCCATTTGTTCCGCGATCGGCGAGCGCACGGCGTTCATGCCGCATAGGAACAGGATCGAATGGGGCAGGGCGACCAGGATCTAGCCTCGCCAGTGCAGCACGCAGACCAGCGTGAACAGCCGGCGCGCCGTGTCGAAGTCGATCTCGATCTTGCCGGCAAGCCGGTCCATCAGCGTCTGCGAGCCTTCATTGTGCAGGCCGCGCCGGCCCATGTCGATCGCCTCGATATGGCTCGGCGTCGAGGACCGGATGGCTTCGTAGTAGCTTTCGCAGATCAGGTAGTAGTCCTTGACGATGCGCCTCAGCGGCGTCAGCGACAGAATGTGGGTGACCACCTCGGCGCCGTTCTCGCGGCTGACGCCGAAAACCAGGCGGGACTCGGCCAGTGAAAGCTTAAGCTTGTAAGGACCCGCGCCGTCATCATTGACCGGCCGAAAACGGTTCTCCTCGATGAGGTCGAAGATCGCCACGGCCCGCTCGTGCTCGACGTCGGGCGTCGAACGTCCGATCGATTCGTCGAGCTCGACGTCGATCAGCCTGTCGCGGGTCTGGTCGCGGCCGGACATCGTTACATGTTCAACCTGATCGCGACGGAGCGGGCATGGGCATCGAGCCCTTCGGCCTTGGCGAGCGCGATCGCGGCGGGCGCCAGCGCCTTGAGCTGCTCCGGGCCGAGCTTCAGGATCGAGCTGCGCTTGACGAAATCGAGCACGGACAGACCCGACGAGAAACGCGCCGACCGCGCCGTCGGCAAGACGTGGTTGGAGCCGCCGACATAATCGCCGATGACTTCCGGCGTATGGCGGCCGATAAACACGGCGCCCGCGTTGCGCATCCTGGAAAGGAATGCCTCGGCGTCGTCGAAGGCGAGCTCGACATGCTCGGCCGCGATCCTGTCGACCAGCGGCAGAGAGGCCTCGAGCGTCGGCACCAGGATCACCGCGCCGAAATCGCGCCAGCTGGCCCCGGCCGTCTCGCCGCGCGGCAGCAGCTTGAGCTGGCGCTCGACCGCCTGCTCGACCGCCTTGCCGAATTCCGGTTCGTCGGTGATCAGGATCGACTGCGCCGAAACATCATGCTCGGCTTGCGCCAAAAGGTCGGCCGCGATCCAGTCCGGATCGTTGTCGGCATCGGCCACCACCAGCACTTCCGACGGCCCGGCGATCATGTCGATGCCGACCGTGCCGAACACCTGGCGCTTGGCCGCCGCGACATAGGCGTTGCCCGGACCGACGATCTTGGCGACCGGCCTGATCGTCTCGGTGCCGTAGGCAAGCGCTGCAACGGCCTGCGCGCCGCCGACGCGGTAGATCTCCGAAACGCCGGCAAGGTCGGCTGCCACCAGCACCAGCGGATTGATGACGCCGCCCGAGGCCGGCACGACGATGACGATGCGCTCGACGCCGGCGACCCTGGCCGGCACCGCGTTCATCAGCACCGAGCTTGGATAGCTCGCCGTGCCGCCCGGCACGTAAAGGCCGACGGCTTCGATCGCCGTCCAGCGCGAGCCGAGCTCGACGCCCGCGGCATCCGTATAGCGATCGTCCCTCGGCTTCTGCCGCTCGTGATGTGAGCGGATGCGGTCGCGCGCGAATTTGAGCGCCTCGACGGTCGCCGGATCGGCCGCTTCATAGGCCTTGGCGATGTCGTCCTTCGACACCGCGATGCCGAGCGTGTTGAGATCGGCTTTGTCGAACTTCAGCGTGTAATCGACAAGCGCCCTGTCGCCTTCGGCGCGCACGCGGGCGATGATGTCGCGCACCACGGCCTCGACATCGGCCGACACCTCGCGCTTGGTGGTGAGGAAGGCCGAAAAACGCTGTTCGAAATCGGCGTCCTGCTGTCGGAGCGTTATCGCCATCGCGCTTCAGCCTCTGTGCAGGGGGCGCGAGGTGGCTTCCCAGGAGCCGCCGATGTCGGCAAGCCTGGCCTCGATGCATTCGACGTCGAGCATAATGGTGCCGCCGCCCGAAAAGATCAGCTCGACGATGCCGGCCGGCTTGCTGATGGCGATGAAGCTGACCGCCAGCAGCGACAGCACCTCGGCCGGCTTGTCGCGCGCAATGCCGTTGGTCTTGGCGCCGAGCACGCGATCGAAATGCAAGACGCTCTGGCGCCGTTCATTGTGCTGGCGGAACAAGCCGGATTTCGCTTCCCAGACGAAGCGGTTCATGGTCAGCACGAAGCGCTTGGCCGCCGGCAGATATTCGAGGTCGGAGACCTTCATCACGGCGTCCTGGACATGCGCCGAGACGATGCTCAGATCCTGGTCGTCGAGCGCGATGAGCTTGAGAGCTGCCATGCGGAATGCGCACCCTGAACGTTGACAATTCAACGTTCTGTTATGCGGTCTTTCCGCTCGGCGCAACCGCTGGGAAAGAATGCTGCGAAGCGTCAGCCCGAAATGCGCTCGATCACCGCGCCGCAACCGGAGAGCTTCTCTTCCAGCCTCTCGAAGCCGCGATCAAGGTGATAAACGCGGTTGACCGTGGTCTCGCCTTCGGCCGCAAGGCCGGCGATGACCAGCGACACCGAGGCGCGCAGGTCGGTCGCCATGACGGGAGCGCCCTTGAGTCTGGCGACGCCGTCGACGATCGCCGTCTGGCCGGAAAGGGTGATGTGGGCGCCGAGGCGCGCGAGCTCCTGCACATGCATGAAGCGGTTTTCGAAGATCGTCTCGGTGATGCGCGATTTGCCCTTGGCCATGGTCATTAGGCCCATGAACTGCGCCTGCAGGTCGGTCGGGAAGGCGGGGAAGGGGGCGGTGGTCACGTCGACCGGCGCAATGCCGGCGCCATTGCGCTTGACGCGGATGCCCTCATTGGTCGGCGTGATCTCGGCCCCGGTCTCGACAAGCACGTCGAGCGCGGTCTGCAACAGGTCTGGACGGGCGCCGGCGAGCATCACGTCGCCGCCGGTCATGGCGACGGCCATGGCATAGGTGCCGGTCTCGATGCGGTCGGGGATGACGCGCACGCGCGCCCCCGACAGCGCCTCGACGCCGTGGATGGTGATGGTCGAGGTGCCGGCGCCATGGATCTTGGCGCCCATGGCGATCAGGCATTCGGCGAGATTGACGATTTCCGGCTCGCAGGCGGCGTTCTCCAGCACCGTCTCGCCCTTGGCGAGCGAGGCCGCCATCATCAGCACATGGGTGGCGCCGACCGAGACCTTCGGGAACACGTAGCGATTGCCGATGAGGCGGCCATTCCGGGTCTTGGCGATGACATAGCCATTGTCGACGTCGAGCTCGGCGCCGAGAACCTGCAGGCCCTCGAGGAACAGGTCGACCGGGCGCGTGCCGATGGCGCAGCCGCCGGGCAGCGACACCTTGGCCTCGCCCATGCGGGCAAGCAACGGCCCGATTACCCAGAAGGAAGCGCGCATCTTCGACACCAGCTCGTAAGGCGCGGTGGTGTCGACGATATTGCGGGCGGAAAAATTGATGGTGCGCGAATAGCCTTCCTGCTGCTTTTCGCGCCGGCCGTTGACGGAATAATCGACGCCGTGATTGCCGAGGATGCGGATCAGTTGTTCGACATCGGCCAGATGCGGCACGTTTTCCAACGTCAGCGTGTCGTCGGTGAGCAGTGAGGCGATCATCAGCGGCAATGCCGCGTTCTTGGCGCCCGAGATCGGAATGGTGCCGGCAAGCTCGTTGCCGCCGACAATTCTGATGCGATCCATGAGAAAACGTCCCCTCGGCCCGAACAGGCCGCTTCAATCGGTTTGAGTGTGCCCGGCTTAGACTATTGGCCGGCTTGGTTCAAGAAATAGGATTTTCCTAAAACCGGACCGACTGTGGCCGGCCAGTATGGCTGATTTGGTCAGTCCTTGTGCATTTTTCCTGCAGCCGGCAACTCTTCCGGCCGATCGTTGGGATCGGCAGCGCGCTGTTCGTCAGCGTCGCCGGCGCGTTGCTTGTGAACGTCGCCAGCGCGCTGCTTGTCACGGTCGCCAACCCGTCGCGAACGTGCCTGCATCTTGCGCTTCTGCAAATTGGCGCGCAGCGCCTCGGCCAGCCGGTCCTTGCGCTCGCCGCCGCCTTTTATCGGTGGATTTGCCTTGTCGTCCATCGTCCATTCCTGACCGGCGGTCAGCCGGCCGCGATTCCGCATGGCTAGCATTTTCGCGCGGCCATGTCATGAAAGCGGGCCGAAAGTCGGGTTCATCCTGTGGATCAGCCGCCCATGCCGCCCCAAACCGCATAATTGCCGGCGGGAATCACATGCGACGCTTTGGGTTTTTCTTGGCCTTGCGCTTACCGGTTCGATATGGCAGAAGCGCCGCCATCGCAGGCTGCGGTAGCTCAGTGGTAGAGCACTCCCTTGGTAAGGGAGAGGTCGAGAGTTCAATCCTCTCTCGCAGCACCAGCCTATCCCGTTGAATTTGCTGAAGCTCTTGAGCGCCAAAGGTCTGCGTCCGTCTTTCGCTCCGATTTCAAGACATGGCTATCGTCAAAGTCCGCGAGCACGGGGTAAGCGATAGTCCCGCCCGTCGGGACGCTCATCTGCCGGACGCCGAAACGGTTCGTTCAGCCACATAGTCGAGCGAGAAAATGCCGGCGCCGCGTGTCAGGACGAGAAGCAGCAACGAGGCCCACAACAGGTGCTCGGCCCAGTTCTCCGGATAGACGAAGATCTGGATGACGGAGACGACGCCGAGCAGCATCAGGGCCGCCAGGCGCGAGAACAGTCCAAAAAAGATCAACACCGAGCCTGTGATTTCGGCCGTTGTCGCCAATGGCGCCGCTATCGAGGGATCGATGAACGGCAGGTTGTATTCGTTTGCGAACAACTGCAGCGTCACTGGCCACGAGGCGAGCTTGCTCTGGGCCGATTGCCAGAAGACATGCGCCACCGCCACGCGCGCAGCGAGTTGGACCAGCGAAAATGGAATGTGTTCGGGCAGCTTGATGGCGCGCCTGTAGAGGCCGACAAGGCCGGCCGGCATGGACGAGGAATGTTCTGATGCTGCGCTCATGACTGTCTCCATGTGTTTGAGAGGGAATTCGCGGCGACGCGCATGTTGGTGACGAGACCGTCGCCGAACAGACGCATAAGGGCGGAAACCAGATCGAAGGCAGGGTCGAGGGCCAACGCACGGCCGGTGGCATGCTCAAGGCCGAGACCGTGCTTCAGTGAATGCCAGAAGGCGAGGCTCGCGCGATCGAGCAGAGCAAGTCGCACGTTATCCCCTGACCGCCACAACGCCACGCGTTCGGGGCGCCTTGTCCAGGCGCTGTTCTGGTCGACGGGTCCTTCCTGCTGATGCGCAGTCCATACCGAAAGGATCGACCAGTGCGAAATGATCAGCCGCAGCGAAGGCTGCAACACGATATCTGGCGACGGGCCGAGCTCGGTGTTGTCGTATTCGGCGAGGCTGCGGGGCTGCGACGAAGGTGCATCGAGCGCCTCGGCGATGGCCCATTCGAGCCGTGCCGTTTCGGCAACGATCGGCATGTCGGACAGCGTGTCGGTTGATTTGAGGAAGCGCGGGAAGCCGGCGCCATAGCGCGCCAGCCGCGATTCCGTTGGCGGATGGCGTCGAATGAACTCGCTCGCCGCGTAGCGGAAGAAACGTTCGTCGACCAGGCGAACCGTGACCGGAAAAACCGCCATCAGCACCGCTGTCAGCGAGCTGCGGGTGTTGTTCTGGTAGATGCGCAGGCGGGCTAGCGGATCGGCCTTGCCCGCGGTCAGCAATCTCGCGCCGATCGTTGGATCCATGGCCAGCACCGAGCGCGCCATCGTGGTCTGCAGGTGCTCAAGCGGCAGCATGGTATTCCTCCTCGAGCGGAGGCAGCGCCAGGGAGATGGATGGTCTCGCGGTCTTGGCAGCCGCGAACGCCGCAAGGACGGGCATGCTGGTCGTCGTTTCGGCTTCGATCGGCAGGCGGATCGGCGTCGCTCGGGCTTCTGCCGTTTGCTCGCGCCGCACCGCCTGCTTGCGACTGAACATGATCGATGCGGTCAGCATGTCGGCCCACATCGCTTCGCCCAGCAGCACGTCGAGAACGGGAACGTCGGTGTCCCACTCGATCAATGTCGGGCGCGGCCCAAGCCGATCCACTGCATGCCGGTAGAGCGCCCAGACGACCGGCGGCACGCGCGAGCCATGATCGTCGATCAGCACGGTGTCGGTTCCGACCTTGTTGGTCGCATGGCCGGCGAGATGGATCTCGCCGATAGCCTCTTCAGGCAGCGCGTCGATGAATGCCTTGGCGTCATATTGCAGGTTGTGCGCGGAGACCTGGACATTGTTGACGTCGAGCAGCAGGCCGCAGCCGGTCCGCGCCACGAGCGTCGCGAGGAACTCGGCCTCGTTCATCGAGGAGTCCGCGAATGCCAGGTAGGCCGACAGGTTCTCGATCAGCACGCGTCGCTTCAGCGTTTCCTGAACCGTCTCGACGTTGCGGGCAACGATCGCCAGCGCCTCTTCGTCATAGCGCAACGGCAAGAGATCGTTGAGATAGGCCCCGTCGGCGACGCTCCAGGCGAGGTGCTCGGAAACCAGATCGGGCTCAAAGCGCTCGCAGACCTTGCGCAGCCTTTCGAGATGGTCGCGATCCAGGCCTTGCGCGCTGCCCAGCGATAGACCGACGCCATGCACGGACAGCGGGTAGGTCTGGCGCAGTCTTTCCAGCGCCTGGACGCGCGCGCCGTCGCCCATGTAGTTCTCTGCATGGACCTCGAGCCAGCCTGCGGACGGGCGCCGCGTCAGCATCTCCGCGATGTGGGGCGAGCGAAGACCGATGCCCGCCGATGCGGGGATTGCGAGTGGCGAAAACATATTGGACATCGGTCTCCTCCTTCTGGTCAGATTGCTCGAGGTGGAAAGTCGGTTAGGCCTTGGGCTTGTCGCTGCCCCCGGAAATCTTCGCGCAGCTGCCGGCCGGCACGTAGAGCCAGGAGTCAGGCTGGTTGTCGGCGGTGGAAGTGCCGGCGCATGAATGCGTCGCGGTCTGGCAGTCGTTCTGGCCGGCCTTGACGACGCCGTAGCACTTCTCGAAGGCGAAGCCGGGCTTGGCGGCGGGACCGCTATATGCCGCCGTGGCGGCGAGCGAGGTGGCGGCCGCGACGGCCGAGCCGATAAGGGTCTTGGTGTTGATCACAGGCTTGTCTCCTGGTTGGCGTTTCGACGGAAAGACCGGCCCTGAGGCCCGTCTGCAGATCAGTTTCCACGATCGCCATGCCGAGCTGAAATGCTGTCTCGGCATGGAATTGATAAGCGGGCCACGATGTGCCGAGGGCGGCGCGAAAAGGCCCTCCGGCCGGGAACCGGAGGGCCTGGCGCCTGCATTCGGGAGTATGCGAAGCAGGCGCGGCTAGGCGGGAGGAAAGCGCCTAGATGTATTGGGTTTTGCAGTCGCTGGGCGGGCGCTCGTCGGTGCTGGAAAGATCAGCGGCAAGCCAGTCTTCGGCACATTGCCGTCCCCTGTCACGAATGTCAGTCAGCTCGCCCCAATCGATCCAGGGCCTCACAAGCAGCGGAGCTCCAGCTCGATAGTGGCTGTCGAAGATGCTGTGAACCGGGGCGCATCCGGTCACGCATTGGGTGGCGCCGGGGCTGCGATCCGGACAGCGCGCCATGAATATCGACGGCTTGCCGCTGACCACCACACGATGGCAGGCTCCGATTGATGCCGCAGGCGGCAATTGCGAGATGTCGCCGTCGCCCCAATAGAGATCGCCATCGATCTCAATGGCCGGCGAAAGGAACGGAACAGCCGCTGCCGCCACGATCGCGTTTATCGACAACTGTTCGTCCGAGAATATCTTCACCGCATCTGTGCGGGCGTTGACGGCCACGACGCGCAGCTTCACCGGGCAGTCTTCGTCGCGGATAGGCTGAAGCTCGATCGACTGTTCCAGTATCGATCTAAGCAGGCTCGTTCTGTCGATGGCGAACATCGAGGCATGGCTGACGCGCCGCCAGAAATTGGCGAGTGCCGTCCGCGCGCCGCGCCTTCCGCCGACGCTCAGCCCATAAGCAAAGACCGCCGCCTGCATCGCTGCAAAGCCCGACGCGGTAACGCCGCTCACGCTGCAGTTCGGCTCGTCCAGTAGCCGATCGAGCACACCCCAGACGAAAGCGGCATGCGCGTCGTTTGCCAGCACGATGTCGATCGTCCGGCCCTCGACATTAGGATCCGTCACTGACGTGATAAGATCCGTCGCTGACGTCATCGATTGGACTGTGCTCACTGCGGACTGGGCAAGCATGGCCTGGTCTCCATCCCAAGGTCGCCAGCAAGGGCGATTGGAGAGAGACTGCCGCATCTTCTTGTTCAGCCGAAATGCCAAGGTGGCATGAAGTCCATAGGCAGATTGCATCGGCTGCCGGCCCTCGCGCGCGACAATCTTCATCCCGATCAGGCTGGCGCCGTTGCCGGAGCCGCGCCTGGAAGGGAGATGAATGATGAGAAGACAACTTGCCTGTGTGGCTGTGCTTGCAGTTTGTCTTGGCGTGAGCCCGGCGTCCGCCGACCCGTTCAGCGACCTCGCTGCATTCCCGACCTTCTATGCAGACTCCACAATGAAGACGATGAAACCGATGGCCGGGTTCAAGAAGGCCTGGTTCGCTCTGTCAAAGCATGACCGGGTCAAGATGACGAAGGCGTGCAACGCAAACCCCACGCACAATACTGCGCCAACGTGCTTGTTTTGGACGGAGCCAATTAGCGGCGCACGCCCGGAATGCAGAACCGGCATAAACCCCATTCGCAGATGGCATTGGCGAATTGAGCGCCGGATGAAGCAAGGTCCACCTCGGCAAGCGGGAACAATAGAGTTCCAAAATGCTGCCGGTCATCAACGCAGTCGTCAAAGGGGCGATTGCACAACTCCGGAGAAGGATCCCACCATGAATATCAAAGCCATCTGCATCGGCGCATTTGCACTTTCCATGCTCGGCAGCGCTGCGTTCGCCGGCGCGCTCGACGAGCCGTCCAACATGCAGCCCTTCTTCACCGACGCCAGCATGAAGACGATGAAGCCCAAGGCTGAATTCAAGGCCGCCTGGGACGCGATGTCGAAGGACAAGCAGGGTGCGATGATGAAGGAGTGCCAGGATGCGGCGATGAGCAAGCCGCACGCCGAATTCTGCGCCAACCTCCAGGCGCTCGGCGGCGCCAACTGAGCGCTCGACAACCGTTTCGGGCAACATCGGACGGCGGCATGATGGCGAGCAGCTTGCTCGCCATCATGCTTTTGAGAAAGCGAGAGCATTCGCCGGAAGCTCATCATGACCGATTGCTATCGACTTTATACCCCCCGTGCATTGGCGTGATGGAATGCATTGCGGCAGGGTTCGAGCCTGCAGATGCAGTTGAGGGACGACCCGCATGGACATTCATCACATCCGCTATTTCCTGGCCGTCTGCGAAACCCGGAATTTCACGCGCGCAGGCGAGAAGTGCAACGTTACCCAGCCGGCGCTCTCGCGCGCCATCCAGCAGCTCGAGGATGAGGTCGGCGGACTGTTGTTTCGCCGCGAGCGGAATCTGACGCACCTCACCGATTTGGGCGCTTTGCTCCGCCCCAGATTTCAGCAGATTCTCGATGAGGTGACCGGCGTTCGCCAGGAGGCGTCGAGGTTTCTTTGCCTGGAGAATGCAAATCTCAAGGTTGGGGTGATGTGCACGATCGGTCCGCGGCGATTCACTGGGCTGCTGACGGACTTCAACCGACGCCAGCAGGGCATCCAGCTGCAGCTTGTCGAGGGGGTCCCGGCATCCCTGTCGCAGTTGCTGGAAGCGGGTGAGATCGATGTCGCCATCATGGCGTCGAGCAACAGCTTTCCGGAGAGGTTCGATGTCACGCCTCTCTACCGCGAGCGGTTCGTGCTCGCGTTTCCCAACGGGCACCGGCTGGCCCGAAACGACAATGTCGCCATCTCGGAACTCGACGGCGAGAACTATCTCAGACGCCTGAACTGCGAGTATCGCGACTATCTTGCGGGCCTTTGCAATGAACGTGGCGTCAAGCTCAGGATCTCCTACGCCAGCGAACGCGAAGACTGGATTCAAAACATGGTCTCCGGCGGGCTGGGCATCTGCTTCATCCCGGAGTTCAGCGCCGTCATCCCGGGATTGCAGGTCAGGCCCGTCATAGATCCGGAGGTTTGGCGAGAGGTATCGCTTGTCGTCGTAGCCGGGCGCCGGTTCTCGCCGGCCACATCGACTTTCGTCAACAGCGTCAAGGCGCATAGCTGGCCGGAAAGCGGCATCGATCTATCGGTTAGGAAAACGGCTGCATAGCAAGTCGAAGAAAAGAACCGACGCCATGGTCTCTGTCGTGGCGCGGATTGCTGCGCCGGTATGATGAACCACGATAGTTTTCAGGTATCGATTTAAGAGCCAGTCAGCATTTCTCTTTCGAGGAGGCTCCGGTCACTCTCCTCGTCATGCCCCGCCTCCCGCGATTGGGCACCGACAAAGGAGAAACACGAGATGGCTACCAAGAAACTCAACCTTGCGTTCGCGCTGGGCATGCTGTCCGCGACCGTTGCACTTTCCGCGGCCCCGGCTTTCGCCGGCGACTGCCCTGCCGGCCAGGCCGCCACCACCGATGTCCAGGAACATCCAAGCAAGCCGGTCGGCGTGACCGACACGGTGCTTTCTGCAATCGATCTGAGCAGCAAGGGCGAGGCCTGGAAAGGCAACATGCTGCGCCTTCGCAAGCTCGTCGTTCAGCCCGGCGGCGTCGTGCCGTGGCATGAGCACAATGTCCGCCCTGCCAACATTATAGTCGTCGAAGGCTCGATCACTGAATACGCCAGCACCTGCAAGGTCGGCATCGAGCATCCGGCCGGCGACGCGACCGCCGAGTTCGGCCAGCTCGCCCACTGGTGGAAGAACAACGGCAAGGTCCCGGCCGTCCTCTATTCCGCCGACGTCCTGCCGCCGGCGATGCACAACGATCACATGATGTAAGCCGCTCGTTGCGGTGAAGATATCCCGGCATCAGAAACCAACAGCCCGTCCTCGGGCGATTGCCTGAGGACGTGGCAACGGAGCCCGTCATGACGACCAGTGAGCATTCCGAACCGACGCGGCTTCGCATGGCGGCCGCGGATAGCTGGCGCTTCGGCCTGATCGCGCTGATTGCGTTCCTGACGCTCGTCGATCTGTTCGCCACCCAAGCCATCCTGCCGTCGCTGGTGGTGAAATTCGGCGTCAGCCGCGCCACCATGGGCTTTGCCGTCAACGCCAGCACCTTCGGCATGGCGGTGGCCGGGATTGCCGTCGCTCTCTTTGGGCGCGGCATCGACCGCCGCAACGGCATCTGGATCAGCCTGGCCATCCTGGCGATCCCGACGACGCTGCTGTCGCAGACGGACAATATTGCGGTCTTCACACTGCTGCGCGTGGTGCAAGGCCTTTGCATGTCGACTGCGTTCACGCTCACCATGGCCTATCTGGCGGAGCATTTTTCGGCGCGGCAGACGACGAGCGCGCTTGCGGCCTATGTGACGGGGAATGTTGCCAGCAACTTTTTCGGCCGGTTGATGTCGGCGGCCGTCGCCGACACGTTCGGCATCTCCACCAACTTTCTGACCTTCGCCGCGCTTAATCTGCTCGGCGCCACCCTTGTCTGGTTCACGTTGCAAAAGACCTCATCCATGATGCGCGCGGACGCGGGAGAGGGGCTCGCCCGCGCCGCCTGGAAAGCCCCGTTGCGGAACGCCGAGCTGCGTGCCTGCTTTGCGATCGGCTTTTTGATCCTGTTCGTCTTTATCGGCACGTTCACCTATGTGAATTTTCAGCTTGTCGCGGTGCCGCTTTCGCTGACCCCCATGGCGCTTGGCGCAGTCTATTTCGTCTTCTTGCCATCAATGCTGACCACTCCGCTCGCCGGGCGCGTGGCCTCAGGCCTTGGCCCGAAAATGGGGGTGGGCGCGACGCTTGGGCTGGCGATCATCGGTTTGCTTCTGCTGCTCGCACCCAGCCTTCCGGTCGTCCTCGCCGGAATGGCGCTGGTCGCCGTCGGCACCTTCCTGGCTCAAGCGATAGCCACGGGACATGTCAGCCGGACCGCGTCGCGCGATCGCGCCGCCGCGAGCGGCATCTATCTCGCGTCCTACTACGCGGGCGGGCTCGCCGGCAGCTTCCTCATCGGACAGATCTACGACCGTGTCGGTTGGACCGCATGCGTGATCGTGCTGGTCGCGGTTCTCGCCAGTGCGATCGCGATCGCGCGCGTGCTGCAAACGCCGAAGGCCTGAGACCTGAAATCAAAACTTAGTTGTCCAACCAAGGAGACCGACATGACCAATCATCTCAAAGCTCTGTTTGCAGGCGCAGCCATGCTGATGTTTGCTGCCCTCCCGGCTGCGGCTTCGGACGGCGTCGTCACCGTCAAGAGCGACTATTCCGTCGCTGAAACCGTCGCCCGCATCAAGAAGGACGTGCTCAAGAAAGGCATCAAGTTCTTCGGCGTCATCGACCAGGCACAGCTTGGCAAGAATGCGGGCAACGATGTCAGGCCGTCGCGGCTCGTCATGTTCGGCAATCCGGCGCTCGGCACCACCTTCATCACCTCCAATCCCGAAGCCGGGCTCGACTGGCCTGTGAGAGTGTTGGTTTACCAGAGCGCCGACGGCTCGGTTTACGCCGCCTACAGCGATTTCGACTGGATCGCCAAGCGGCACGGCATCACCGACCGCACCGCGCAGTTCAAGATGGCGACGGAAGTCATCCAGTCGGTGACCTCAACCGTCAAGAAGAACTGAATGCGCAAAAGCATTGCCCGGACACGCAAGGCACGCTGCCTTGCCCGGCGACCCTATTCGGCGGCGGACAACGCTTTAGCCCGCTCGCCGAACCATTTCTTCTGCGTGGCCTCTCGCACCAATGCGCCGACCGCGGGCGAATGCCTGCGGCCGCGCACCGTGACGAGATTGACCTCCCGCCAGAATTCTGGCTCCGTGATCGGCAGAGGCACCACGCCAGGATGTCTGGCGGTATGCTCGGGCATGAAGCCGAAGCCAAGCCCGGCAGCGATCATCGCCAATGTCCAGTCGTCACGATCGCTCCAGTAAACCGGACTGACCGTGACGCCTTGCTGGGCAAGGATGGCATCCGCGTAGCCGGCGAACTCGCAATTGTTGCGATGGATGTAGCTTTCGTTGCTCATATCCTTCACCCGCACCGCGCGCTGATTGGCAAGGCGATGGGTCAGGTGAACAGCCATCACCATCTGCTCCTGGAAAAGCGGCAGGGCGTGCACTTCTTCGTCGGGGGCGTCTGAAGGCAACGCATAGATGGCAGCCTCGAGCTCACCCTCGATCAGCCTTCTCCTGAGGCTTGCCGCGTCCGCATCGCAAAGATGCAGCTCGACGCCCGGGTGGTGCGCGCGCACGGCCGCGATGAGCTCGATGATCTCGTCCGGAGCGATGGTGCTCATGATGCCGACCTTGAGCGGCATCTTCTTCAGGCTCACATATTGCTCGGCAATCTGCTTTGCCTGGCGAGAGTTCTCGAAGACTCCCTCGAGATAGGTCTCAACCATGCGGCCGAGCTCGGTGAGGTGAGTGAAACGGCGCTCGCGGTGGAAAAGCGGCCCGCCGAATTCATCTTCCAGGAGTTTGATGGCGCGCGACAGCGCCGGCTGCGTGACATTGCACTGCTCGGCCGCCCGCGTGAAATTCAGTTCCTTGGCAACGGCCAAGAAGTATCGGACCTGGCTGATCTCCACTGCACGCTCCCTCACTGGACGTGCATACGGCACGGCCCGGGTGCCATGCAATCTTACTAGCTGCCCTGACGTCAAACAACCCGAGCGGTCGATCGACCTCCACAGCCGACGATCTGACCGTCAGCTATCGAATCCATGTCTCAACGGCATTTCCGCAGCTTGCGGCGGTTCACCATACTCATCGTCAGATCCAGAGCCGGCCGCACCCCGTCGCTCGTAGCGCAATCGGAAGGACAAGACGATGCTCAAAGGCAAGACAGCGCTCATCACCGGTTCGACCAGCGGCATCGGGCAAGGCATTGCCGAAGCCTTCGCGGCCAAGGGCTGCAACATCGTTCTGAACGGCTTTGGCGACGCCGCCGAGATCGAACGCCTGCGGGCCAAGCTTGCGGCCGATCATCAGGCCGCCGTTCGATACGACAATGCCGACATGAGCAAAGGCGACGCCATCACGGCGATGATGGACAAAGCCATCGCCGAGTTCGGCGCCGTCGACATACTGGTCAACAACGCCGGCATTCAGCATGTCGCGCCGATCGACGACTTCCCGATCGAGAAATGGGAAGCGGTGGTGGCGATCGATCTCATGTCTTCATTCTATACGATCCGGCGCGCCTTGCAGGCGATGAAGGCGCGCAAATGGGGCCGCATCATCAACGTGGCCTCGGCGCACGCGCTCGTCGCATCGCCCTATAAATCCGCCTATGTCGCTGCCAAGCACGGTGTCGCCGGCCTGACCAAGGCCGTCGCGTTGGAGGTTGCCGAACAGGGCATCACGGTCAACGCCGTTTGCCCCGGCTACGTGCTCACGCCGCTGGTCGAGAAGCAGATACCGGATACCGCCAAGGCGCGCGGCATCACCGAGCAGCAGGTGATCAAGGATGTTCTGCTGGCAGCGCAGCCGACCAAGCAGTTCGTCACGGTCGAGCAGGTTGCCGCGCTTTGCCTGTTCCTGGCGTCGGACGACGCGGCTTCGATCACCGGCGCCGTGATGCCGATCGAAGGCGGCTGGACCGCTCACTAGACCCGCACGAGGAGCGAAGGCGATGAACAAGATCACGCAAAACCTGTCCGCCCCGCAAGCAGGACCGGCGATAGGCCACCAGGGCGAAGTCAAGCGTCAGACCGTTCTTGTCCTTCAAGGCGGCGGCGCGCTCGGCGCCTACCAGGCCGGCGTCTACCAGGCGCTGGTCGAGGGCGGCATCGAACCGGACTGGGTCATCGGCACGTCCATCGGCGCCATCAACGCCGCGCTGATTGCTGGAAACCAGCCCGGCGAGCGTCTCGCCAGGCTGCAGGAATTCTGGGACAGCGTCAGCCGCAGCAGTCCGTTCGACGAGTTTTTCCGGATGATGGTTCCAAGCAACATCTTTGCCAATATGGGCACGGTGATGCGCGGCATCCCGGGGTTCTTCGAGCCGAATCCAAGCGCCATGTTCGGAGTCAACCGCGAGGTCGGTGTCGAGAACGCATCCTATTACACCACGGATCCGCTCAAGAGGACGCTCAGCAATCTGATCGACTTCGACTATCTCAACGGGCGCCACACGCGGCTGACGGTCGGCGCGGTCAACGTCAACACCAGCGAGCTCAAATATTTCGACACGCGCGAGATGATCCTGTCGGCGGCGCATGTCATGGCGTCGGGCGCCTTGCCGCCGGCGTTTCCAGCAGTCTGCATCGACGGCGAGCCCTATTGGGACGGCGGCATTTATTCGAACACGCCCATCGAGGTCGTGCTGGATGAGCGCCCTCGGCGCGACGCGCTGATCTTTGCCGTCAACATGTGGCAGCCCCGCGCCAACGAGCCGAAATCGATCTGGCAGGTCATGGGGCGACAGAAGGACCTTCAATATGCCAGCCGCGGCCGGAGCCACGTTGCACGGCAGGAGCAACTGCATCGGTTGCGGCATGTCGTGCGCGAACTGGGAAGGCTCGTGCCGGAGGAGCGTCGCGAGGATCCGATGTTCAAGGAGCTCGCCTCCTATGGCTGCCCGTCGGTCATGCATCTCGTTCGCCTGCTTTCGCCGCGACTGGACGGCGAGGACCACACCAAGGACATCGACTTCACCCGCTCGGGCATACGCACGCGCTGGCAGGCAGGATACGAGCATGGGCAGCGCGTCCTCGCTGACAAGCCCTGGGAATGCGAGGTCGACATGCTGCAAGGCATCGTGATCCACGAATCCCAAGAGTGACGTGCCGCGCCGAGCAAGATACGGAGACCACCGATGCAGATTGTCACCCCCGGCATGCGGTTGATCCCGGAAGCCGTGCTCGCCAACAATGCTGCGCTGTTCCGCACGATCCCGGAGACTCCCTCGCACGCGGACAAGTCATTGCACCGCGTGATCATTGTAGGCGGTGGCGCGGGCGGCCTGGAACTGGCGACGCGCCTCGGCCGCAAGTTCGGCAACCGGCGGCTTTCCGTCACGCTTGTCGACCGAAACCGCACCCATATCTGGAAGCCGCTGTTGCATGAGGTGGCATCCGGCGCCTTGAGCGCATCACACGATGCGGTCGAATACATCGCCCATGCCAGCCGCCACGGCTACCGATACCGCATTGGCGAGGTCGTCGGCATCGATCGTGCCAAACGCCAGGTTTTCGTTGCGCCCAGCTTCGACGATGACGGTCGCCAGATCATCCCGCCGCGCGTTCTGGGCTACGACACGCTGGTCATGGCCGTTGGCAGCGTGACCAATGACTTCGGCACGCCGGGCGCCGCGCGCCATGCCATTTCGCTCGATACCGCGGAACAGGCGGCCCGCTTCAACAAGCGCATGATCGATGCCTGCCTGCGCGCCAATGCGCAGTATGAGCAGCTTTCACCCGGTCAGCTCCATTGCGTCATTGTCGGTGCCGGCGCCACCGGCGTCGAGCTGGCAGCGGAACTTCACAAGTCGATGCGCGAGATTGCGTCGCATAATCTCGACAACATCGATTTCGAAAGGCTGATCCGCATCACCATCGTCGAAGCCGGACCGAGGATCCTGCCTGCGCTGCCTGAGCAGATGGCGCGCGCCACGGCACGCTTGCTGATCAAGTTGGGTGTGCAGATACGCTGCGGGATCAAGGTCACTGAAGTGACCGAAGACGGTATACGGCTCGGCGACAAGCTCTTTGTGCCTGCCGAACTGGTCGTCTGGGCCGCCGGTATCAAGGCGCCGGATTTCCTGAAGGGTCTCGAAGGTCTCGAAACCGATCGCATCAACCGCCTGATCGTCGATGAAACCTTGCGCACGGTCGCAGACGAGAATGTGTTCGCGATTGGCGACTGCGCGAACTGCGTTCTCCCGGGCGAAGAAAACGCCTTGCCGCCGCGCGCCCAGACAGCCCATCAGCAGGCTCACTACATGGCCAAGGTGATTGCGGCGCGTCTCGCGGGGCGGGCCCCGCCGGCGTATCGCTACCGCGACTATGGTTCCCTCGTCTCACTCGCCGACTACGGTGCGTTCGGCAGCCTGATCGGGGGACTGAAGATCGAAGGTCTCATTGCAAGGCTCGTCTACCGCACGCTGCACAAGATGCATCTCAAGGCGGTGCACGGCCTGGCGCAGACAACGCTGGCTTCGATCGGCGAGATGATCGTCAGGCGCGCCAGACCGCGCATCAAGCTTCATTAGAGCGGCGGAGGCGATGCGATGGAAAAGTATGATGTCGTGATCCCGGGCGGCGGCAATGCCGGAATGGGCGTGACGGTGGCGACGCGCGCCGCCGGACTTTCCGTCGCCATGGTAGAGGCTCGCGATCTTGGCGGCACCTGTCCAATCGCGGCTGCACTCCGAAGAAGGTGCTGGTCGCGGCAGCCCACGCGCTCGACGAGATCGCGAGGGCCGGCGATCATGCAATAAGGATCGAACCGCCGCGGCTGGATTGGCGAGGCTTGATCGAGCGGGAAAAGGACATCATCAGGGATATCCCGTCCCGATTGTCCGGTTTGATGGCCAAGCGAGGCGTCGACGTCATCTACGGCGAGGCCGCATTTGTCGCCAGCAACGTCATCCGCGTCGGCAGTCGAGAATTCGAGGCCAGGAACATCGTCATCGCCACCGGCTCGAAGCCGCGCCCTATGCCGATTCCGGGCTCGGAATTCTTGACGACATCCGACGATGTGCTGAGCGATCCGACGCTGCCTCGCGCCATGGTGTTCATTGGCGGTGGCGTTATCGCTTTCGAGCTGGGTCACGTCTATGCGCGCGCCGGCGTCGAAGTCACGATCCTAGAGGCGCTGCCGCAGCTTCTGGGAAGCTTCGACGTGGATGCCGTTGCTCAGCTCCTTGGCGAGAGCGAGCGCCTGGGTATCAGCATCCATACCAAGGCCTGGGTCAAGAAGATCGAGGAGGTCGACGGGCGACTGCGGGTGAGCTTCGCGAAGGATGGCGCCGAATACCGGGTGGACGCAGATCGGGCCGTCAATTGCGCCGGGCGCGTTGCCAATGTCGAGGGCCTCGATCTCGGCGCCGGCGTCACCGTGCATCGCGAAGGCCGCATCGAGATCGACGATCATCTGAGGTCCCGTTCCAACCCGGACGTCTATGTCTGCGGCGACGCGGTCTGGAATTCTCCGCAGCTTTCGCCGATAGCGACCTACGAGGGCGGCATCGTCGGCCGCAATATCGTCGACGGCCCGAAACATCGGCCCGACTACAGTCACATACCTGCCTCGCTCTACAGCATTCCGGCCGTGGCAACCGTCGGTTTGACCGAGGCCAAGGCGAGGGAACGCGGCTTCATCATCAAAGTCCGCTCGAACGACATGCAAGGCTGGCTTTCGGCCAGGACTTACGCCGAGCCGGTAGCATGGTCGAAGATCATCGTCGAGGAAACGACAGACAGGATCCTTGGGGCTCACCTGGTCGGCCATGCCGGCGAAGAGCTGATCCACATATTTGCGCTCGCGACGAGGCACGGCATCACGGCACGAGAGCTGTCTGAGATGGTCTGCGCTTTCCCGACCTTCACGGCGGATATCAGGAACATGATGTAACGCGTCGCCTCGGGTCAGCGAAGAAGACACAGATCTGGCATGTGTCGATGCAGGTGGGGCATCAAATCCATGCAGGAAAAACATGGCAACTGCCGAGGGGTTACGGTGATAGGCTGTGTGCGAGGTATGAAAGTGCAGACATGGCCGCCGACGACCAGGGAATGACATTCGAGCAGTCCGTGCAGGCAGCCATCGAGCTTGATGCGCCTCTCAATGAACGGCTGGCGGTGGTTGCCGCGGCGGTCCGCCGCCTAAACTCGGAGTTTGCGGACGCTGTAGATCGACTGGTGGAACGCCTGGAGAAGCAGGGTGCCGGAGCGGCGGCGCCAAAGCCCGGCGATGTCATGCCGCCATTCCTGCTGCCTGACGACGAAGGCAGGCTGGTTGGCCTGGCCGACATCCTGCTCCAAGGGCCCGCTGTGATCACCTTCCAGCGCGGGCATTGGTGCCCTTACTGCCGTTTGAACGCGATCGGCATCGTCGAAGCGCAGCAGGAGATCGCGGCATTGGCCGGGCAAATCGTGGCGATCATGCCCGAGCGAGGCAAATTCGCCAGGGCGATGAAGGCCGCGGTTGGCGCAAGCTTCCCCTTCCTGACCGATATGGACAATGGCTACGCCCTGTCTCTTAACCTGGCAATATGGATCGGAACCGAGATGGAGCGGTTGATGGGCGTTGCCTATGACCTCCCAAGCTACCAGGGCAACTCCAGCTGGTTCCTGCCGATCCCGGCCACATTCGTCGTCGGAACTGACGGGATCATCACCGACCGCTTCGTCGATCCGGACTACCGCCGTCGCATGGACATCGACGACCTGATCGCGGCGCTCAGGCGGGCTCGCTGACGCCAAAGGATGACCAGTCGGCCGCTCGCAAGAGATTGAGCAGCGTCGTCGCGACAGGTGCGCGCTGCCTGCCGGCGACCGCATAAACCGAAACGATCCGCGAGACGTCCAGATCGCGAAGCTTGAGCCGGCGGATGTTCGAGGATCGCGGTGCAGTAAGCGAGACAAAGCCAACTCCGGCATTGGCCTCAAGCAGCGCAAGGAGATCCTGATCGGTCTCGACTTCATGCGCGGTCCGGGGAGTATACCCTTTAGCGGAAAGACAACGCGCTAGTTCCTCGCTCGTCTCCCAATCGATCCGGCTGAGCACAGGTTCGGCGGCGAGCTGAGCCAGCGCGACATCAGCCTCATTTCGCCGGGCGAGCGGGTGATCTGAATTTACCGCGAGTTCGATCCCTTCCTGGAACAGAGGCC
Source organism: Mesorhizobium sp. CA12 (assembly GCF_020165255.1). NCBI lineage: Bacteria > Pseudomonadati > Pseudomonadota > Alphaproteobacteria > Hyphomicrobiales > Phyllobacteriaceae > Mesorhizobium > Mesorhizobium sp. CA12. Next base: position 22,128 of record NZ_JAIUHT010000019.1, on the reverse strand, counting down.
ATACGTCCAGGCGGTCCCAAGCCTGTCCAAGGGGGCCGGCAATCGCCAACTCTACTTCACCGCCCTTTAGCGCCTCGATCACAGCCGCCGGCGAGCCACGGTGGATTTTGAGATGCACACCGGGATAGGCCCGAAAGAGCTCGGTGAACGGCGAAACCAGCAGCGCAATGTTGATGCTGTTCGAAATGGTCACATTGAGCGGCGCAACATCGCTGCTTTGCACAGCCTTGGCCAATGACTTGGCGGAAGTGGCCGCGTCATAGCATTGTTGCAGCAAGGGCAGCATCCGCCGTCCAAGTTCCGTCAGGTGCGAGTGCTGACGCTCTCGCCGGAGGAGCTCGCCACCGAGTTCTTCTTCAAGCGTCTTGATCGCGCGCGTAAGCGCCGGCTGAGTGACGTTGCATTCCTCGGCCGCTCTGGTGAAGTTCAACGTGTTGGACAGGGCCAAGAAATAGCGGACCTGCTGCATCTCCATGAATTTTCGCCCCCTTCAGCGAAATTCGATTTCTTCAGGAACAGCTAATTCGCGGCCATGCTAGCGGAAATCCAAGCAAGGTCGAGGGGTGATTTGCTGGGGTTTGCCCGCAAGACAATTGTCCAGCAGGGTCACCTTGGTCGGTCGTCACAATGCTAGAAAATATAGTGTAAAGTATTGTTTTTATTGAATTAGCGGAAGTTCAATCCTCACGCAGCACCGGCTTTCCGAAACATCTGGTGGGCGTGTCGGGCGATCGCGCCGGCTCAGTTGGTGACATGCGACAGCCGCAGGCCGGCTTCGTCCGGGATCTCGGCCATGCCTTCCTCCGCGAAGCGGAACATGTCCTCGAAATCCAGCTCCCGCTCGAAAATGACGCCGCCGACTTTGATCGCAAGCACGTCCTTGTCGCCTTTCGGCGCGAAGTAGATCTCGCCGACTGTGCCGCGAATGCGCTCGCCGACGTCCTTGGCGTCCTCTTCGCTCGCGCCCGGCAGGAAGACGCCGAACATCGAGGTTCCGATCCGGCCAATCAGATCGTCCTTGCGCACCGCGGATCGGATGGCCGATGCGATCAGCCGCAAGGCCTCGTCGCCCCATTCGAGACCGAAACGCAGGTTGATCGATGCCAGATGTTCCGGATGGATGACCAGAAAGGCGCCGGAGCGCGGACCGGCCGGTCTCTGCGCCCTCCGGTCGACCATCGAGGTGAACACCTTGCCGTTCAGGCAGCCGGTCAGCTGGTCGTAGGTGCCGGATCTGGTGAGTTCCTGCCGGTAGCGGCGGATCTCCACCTGTTGCCAGCCGAGCAGGGCAAACAACGGCAGACCGATGACGATCGGCACGATGATTGCCGTAATTGCCCCGCGGCCGAATGGCGTGAGGCTGTCGCTGAAAAGCAGCAGGTAGTTCAACCCGAGCGAAAGCGCGACGCAGGCGGCGGTGCCAAGCGCGGCCAGCAAGATGAGGTGCTTCCACGTTTGAACCGGCGCGGTCGGTGTTTTCGCAGTCAAGGGCCAATCTCCTGTTCGACGCATGGCATACAGGAGGTCCGTTACGATTTCGGTGTCAGGGAAACGTACAATTTGATGCAAGTCGGCATGTTCTCCATGGCAAGCGCCGGATCCGGCACACCGGCGGCCGCGGTCGGTGGCTGACGACCTGCCAGGTCGTCGGCCCAGTCCCGGTTTTAGAAGTGCTGAACCGCCCTGACCATTCTGCTTTCACGCAAGTGCGCGAGGGGAGCGGCCACCGGCTTTCCCGCGGCAGCACTATTGCGGTGGGCCGAAAATGCCCATCCGGGCGGTCCTCGCCACCACCTCCGCCTTGCCGTAAATGCCGCTGCGAGCGGCCATCGCCCAGCCGTTCGAAACCAGCCAGGCGCCGACATCCTGCGTGCCGAGCGCGCAGGGCGCGGCGATGGCAAAACGGTCGACGTCCGGCGGCAGGAGGCATTTCAGCGCCCGCCCGCGCAGCCAGGCGTTGAAGGCGGCCTGCGCCCGCTGGCCGCAGGGCCAGGCGGTGCCGTCGAATATGCAGGTCCTGTCGGGGCTTATGTCGACCGTCCCGCTGATGGCGACGGTGCGTCCCATGGCTTCGACGACCGCCGAGGAGGTCGCGACGGGACGGAAAAGCAGCGTCTCGCGCCAATCCTGCGGCATAGGCGTCTGCGGCCGCTGCGCAAGTCCGAGCTCGCTAAGCGGAGGACGCGGTTCGATGCGCTCGATCCCGGATGGGTCGAGCGGCGGCGGCGCGATGAGGTCCTCGGCGATCTTGCGCGCCGGCCGGCCTGGCCGCGCGTCATGGATCGGGCCATGGAAGGCCGGCTTCAGGTCGCCGGGGTCCTGAGCCGGTGCGATCGAAGTGGGCGGCAGCAGGCGGCCACCCTCGACGATCAGCACCATGCCTGCGATCAGGCCGAGACCGCCGAGCGCAGATGCCAGCAGCGGGCGGCCGGACGGGCTCACCTGGTTCACGCGTGGACCCTCGCGGGATCGTGCCGATAGCCGGCGGTGCGGCCCGAGCCCGACCCGTTAGCTCCTGTCGACATGGCGCCACCCCGACCGCTGAATCGGACCATACATTAGATGTGAGCGACATTCCTTGAAAAGCAAGGCGTTGCGTTAAGTCTCGCGCAACCAATGCGGCCTAGAATCGGCCATCGGATGTCGAGGGGATGACATGATGCGCAAGCCGATACTGCTTTTTGCCTTTCCGGCCCTGGTGCTCATTTTGCTGGCGGCGGAGCGAGCGGCGGCGCTGCTTCTCGGCTTCTATCCGGCGAGCCCCGCTGCGTGGCACGCCTGGCTCGAGCTGCGGCCGTTCTCGACCATGTTCTGGCAGCAGGTGCACGTCTATCTCGGCGGATCGATGGCGCTCGATGCGGCCGTTATCGTCCTGGCGGCAGGCGCCTGCTGGATGATTTGCCAGGCAAAAAGGTCTGCCGGCTTCTTCCTCGCCAATCACGCCGCGCTGATCTTTGCAGGCAAGATGATGGCGCTGAGCAGCCAGGCCGAGACGGCAAGCACGATCGCCGCCTTCACCGTGCCGAACGGCTGGCGCTTTTCGCTTATGCTCGACTTCAGCTTGAAGAACAGCCTGGTGCTGTGCCTTGGTCTCGCGGCATGCGCCTACTGCCATGTCGCGTTTCTGCGCGAGGCAAAGTTGCGTGCCGAAGCCCGCGCTGTCCGCATGCTTGCGCTGCAGCGCGATCTGTAACCTGCCGGTCCGGGCGGCGAAGACCCGCCTGCTCAATTGATCTTCTTGTAATAGACCTTGCCGTCGGGCTGCTGGATGCGCTGGTAGGACGGGTTGGGCCCCGGAGGCGCGACCTTGCGCTTGAACGCGGGCTGTCCGTCTCCGGCGCCAGCGTCTCCGTCGGCCGCGGACGCATCCGCCACCGTGGTGTTGTCGAGCAGGGCCGGCTCGGCCGCGCCGGGCGCCGGCTCGCTGGCGGCGACGGGCTGGCCTTGCTCAAGCTTGGCGATATTGCCGTTGATCCGGCCGAAATTCGCCTGCAACTGATGGTCCAGCGTCTCGAACCGGCTCTGGAAACCGTTATTGACGGTGTCGATGCGCGCGCCGATCCGCTGCTCGAACTGGCCGAGCTGTTCCAGCCGCGCCTCCATCGTCTTGAGGTCGTTGACGCCGCGATAGAGATAGACCGCGGCCGTCACATTGACGACGGTGACGAGCAACGCACCCACCGCCACGACGCCGATCAGCCTGGCCCGGCTGGGCTTTCCCGGAGCGGCTTCCCTGTGACCGAGTTCGATTGCCGGGACGTCCGGCTCGCTGATCATCGTCATTCAACCACCACCTTTGCGCCCACCGCGACGCGTTTGAAAAGATCGATCACATCGGTGTTCGTCAGCCGGAAGCATCCGGACGTGCCGTCGAAACCGACGCCCTTGGGATCGTTGGTGCCATGAATGCGATAGAGCGTGTCGCGCCCGTCGCGCGACAGATAAAGCGCCCGGGCGCCGAGCGGATTGTAGGGACCGGCCGGCACCATCGCCGGCAGCTCCGGCCGGCGCGCGCGCATTTCCCTGGGCGGGCGCCATTCCGGCCATTCGGTCTTGGAAGCGACCTTGACCGTTCCGGTCCAGCCGAAGCCGTCGCGGCCGACGCTGATCTGGTAGCGCAGCGCATGCCCCGCTGCGGTCACCAGATAGAGCGCCTTCTCGTTTTTGCGGATGACGATCGTGCCGGGCTGCTCACGGGTCTCGAAGGCGACCGCCTTGCGCAGGCTGGGGCCCATGGCCGGCAGCGGCGGCAGGCCCGATCCGGCTTGCGCCAAACCGCAGGCCGACGCCAGCGCGATGCCGATCAGGCCGGCCGCGGCAAGACGCCCGACGATGCGAAGTCTAGCGCTGGGCATTGTCCAGCCGTTCCTTGAACATGCGCTTGAGGTCCTTGTTGAAGCGCGCGCGTCCGTCCACCTCGGAAGGCAGGATGGCGCGGTTCAGCGCGTCGGCCAGAAGCGCGTTGTCCAGCGCCAGCGACTTGATATGCGGCGCCTTGAAGATCTTCTCCAGCTCGCTGCGCGAGAAGTGGTTGCCGAACCATTTGCGCTTGTGCTTGTTGGCGACCAGCGTGATGCTGACCTTGTTGCCGCGCAACTCGCGGATCTTCTTGTAGAGCCGCTTGCCTTGTCTCAGCGAAGCGACGTTGAGCTCGAAGACGATGAAGATTTCGTCGCTCGTGCGCAGCACCGAATCGTGCCACGGCGTCTCGATGTTGGGCAGGTCGATGACGATGTCGTCGAAGCGGTAGGCGACGAGATCGAGCAGCCTGAAGACGAAGTCGGAACCGCGCGGCTCGAACGGCAGTTGCGGCCGCTCGAAGGAATAGAGCGTGAGGCCGGAGGGCCGCGACAATTTGATGACGTCCATCAGCTCGACGTCGAGCCGGTCCGGCTGGCCGATGATGCCGGAGAGGTCGAACTGGTTGAACTGGTTGAGATAGGCGCCGCAATTGGCGCTCTGGAAGTCGAGATCGACGAGGCAGGTCGAGGCCGCGCGCTCAGCCGATTTCGAAGCGAGATACTCGGCCGCCGAGATCGCCAGCGTGGTGGCGCCCGCGCCGCCGCTGGCGGCAATGAAGGTGATGATGCGGCTCTTGGTGCCCTGGCTGCCGGTGTCGTGGAAGGTGACGGCGTTGAGCAGCTCCTTGGCGTCGAGCGGCTTGTGCAGCCAGTCGGACGCGTTCATTCGCACCAGGACGCGCGTCTGCTCGGAGGTGAGCTCGTCGGAGATCGCGATCAGCGGCACCGACGCCCAGGCCGCGCGCGCCTCGACGATTGCCGGATTGCCGAGCAGCTCGCCATTGGCCAGATCGAGAATGATGATGCCGGGCCGGCTGTCGACAGGCGGCCCTTTGAGGAAATCGGCCGCGTCCGAGACATTGACGTCATAGATCGCCAGCGCGTCGAGCCGCGTGGTGACGTCGCGTTTGAAATTCGCATCGCCCGAAAACAGCGCCACCTGCTTGCGTTTGGTGGGCAGGACTCTGGTGTCGATGGCGTTCATGGGAAGGTACTCTTCAAATCTTCGCCCGTGACCGTGCTCAACATCGAGGGCATGGTGATGTTGTTGAACCCGAGCAGACCGGCCAGGAAGAAGAACTGGAATTGATGATTGACGATGCTGACCGTGATGGTCGGGACGGGACCGTTGGGCCGCGTCCAGTAACCGAGGCCGGAGGCGGCGTATTCGATCCGCACCTCTGACTTTTCCAGCATCGGCAGGAAGTCATGCATTCCAGCACGGTTGGCGGTGCCGTCATAGATCGCGTCGAACGAGGTTTGGCTGGCATTCGCGGGTAGGCACGCGCCTCCTCCGATACTGCAGCAAGCGACACCTGCTGCGCTTGCAGTGCAGACATAATCATACGTGCCGGCTGGCACTGCGGTTCCGACTTTGGTTACATCGCTCTGCGTTAGCGTCTCAGATGGAAGGCCGAGTGCTACAGGTGTAGAAATCTGCGCCAGCCTTGCGCCGGCTTGCACCGCTTTGTTCCCTGCATTCCATTGGTAAAAGGCGTAGCCGAAATCGACGAAGCCAAGCAGAAGCGTTAACAGCAGCGGCATGGCTATGGCCGCTTCGACCATCGTCGCGCCGCATTCGCTTGGCCAGAACCTGCTTCGCAGCATCACCATCCGAGGACGCGCTCCTGATGGAATACGGTCAGGTTGAGTTGAGGAAAGCCGAGATAGGACCACAGCCCGAGATTTGCGTACGGAAATGTCGTGCTGACCTGCACTACATCGACGTTGGCCGTGGTGCTGAGATAGAATTCGGTGCCGGTTGTGGGATCGACCGCTTGAGTGGAGAATGACTTGATGATGGTGACCTCGCCTACGGTCCATCCGGTAACCCTTGCGCTGCCGCCGGTCACAGCGCCGTTCACGGCAAGGTTTTTTGCCAATCCCGAGCAAGTATCCCAATCGCTGCTGCAGCGCGCCATATAGCGAGCCGCGTCCCTGACGCCGGCATCGAGGAGCATACGAGTGTTCAGGATGTTCCCGAATTCGAAGACGCCGGCCGACAACAGCAACACGAAAGGCGTCACAAGAGTCATTTCGACCAGGACAGCCCCGTCGTCGTCGCGCTTGAATCGCTGGAGGATTTGTTTGAGCGCGGTCAGCATGGCTCTACCGGTAAAGCTGCGCTTCGTTCCGAAACGCCTTGTCAACAAGAGTGTTGTTGGCAAATGCGCCGTCGACATCGACGATCTCCAGGCTGATCGGTTTCTCGCCGGCTGATGGGTCTTCGGGATCCTTCGTATTGTCCTGCTTCTGAACCGGAGTGTTGACGAACACGCTGACGTAGCCGTCTGGTCTTAACTGGATATGGCCATTGATCTTTGCCTGGTTCGCTATGCAGTTCACGATTGCCATGTTTAGCAGACGGCGATCAGGGTCGGGCGTCGGTGTGCTGCCCTTAAAGCAGGATGGTGTTCCGCTTTCCTTTGTCGGCGCCTTCGACTTATCACCGACGAGTCCGTGCGCTATCTCATATTTATAGACGTCATATCGCGATGCTGGAGCAGTCTTGGAGCCGGTCGGATTGGTGGCGCTTGGGACATTTGGATAGGTCGTTCCGTGATTGACAGACCAGTAGGTGCTCCAGAAGCTTTGGGCTGTGATTGGGTCAGACATGCCCTTTGTATCGTTGTAGTTCGTTCCAGGAGGAAGAGGCAGCGCCGTGCCGTCGGCTACCGGGTCGTATTTGCTGCAGCCGGTCTTCTGGCCTTTGCGGACATTGCTCGCTGGACGATAGTTGAAGTCCTTGTTGTTCTTGTTCAGTGAGCCGCTGTAGAGATCGAACCGGGTGTTCAGCCCGGTATTCACCTGGCCGAGGGTGACGCCGGTCTTCGTGGTCAGCGCGTCCCGGCTATAGCAGGTGCCAGCCGTGCCCATTGCAATGGCATCGCGCAAGGATGTCAGGTTGTTGTCGATCAAGCCGAAATTGCCGGGGCCAGGGTTAGAATCGACCTTGAGTACGCGAAATTCGCGGCCATAGGTATCGCCAGAGGCAAAGGCCTGCTGGATCGTCTTGCTGGTCCCCGGCGTTGTCGTTTCGAACGGGTTGCACATGAAGAGCGGCACGGTTTCACATATCGACTGTTTGAAGCCCGCGACGGCCTGCGGCCGGATATCCATCGTGCTGCGGCTGGACATGCTTACAGGAAAGACGCTTTCGAAGGTCCCGGCACCCGCGGCATTAAGCGTCACCACGACCAAACTGACAGCCGTCGGATCGGTGCTCGCCCAGTTGACGCCGTTCGCGTCGACACCGTTGGCGCCAAGCGCCGTGCTATCGCTGGTGGGTATCCCGGTTAGATACGCCACACTGATGTCGGCGCGCGCTATCTGGTGGCTGCCAGCCGTTGAAAAGAGCGTTGTGTTGGCGACCAGATTGTTGATGGCGTTGTTGGCGCGCGTGATGCTATCCGCCCTGCCATCGAGTTCCGCCGCGCCAGCCAGCGCAAGCGCGTCGACGCCTTTTTGCAGATCGCTGTGCAGCCCGTTGGCGCGGCTCATGTCGATGGCCAGCAATGCAAAGCCGATCAGAACCGGCAGCATGATGGAAACGAGGATCATCGCTATGCCGCGCTGATCGTTCCAGAATTCACGAATGGTCCTCAACATGATCTTACTCTCTGTTCCATTCGTGCCAGACGTCCTCGCTCGCCTGACGAACCGCATCCCTCTACTTCGCTGCGCTGGTCTCGCTCGACGGGCCGACATTGACTGTCATGTTGGTTGCCGGCGCGGACCCACCTGGCGGAAGCTTGTATTTCTGAACCACCCCAACGGACCGCGCCCCGTTGCCCTCGATCTTCGTGTTGTTTGAAGCCGGGTTGTACGGGTCGACCGTCTGCAGCAGCTGATTGGCTTTCTGCGAGTCGCCGGAAGCCAGCGTCATCGTGTCGTAATTGTGCAGATAATCGGCCGCGCAGCCCGCGAGCAGGCCGGTGCAGAGAAGCGCGAGTAGGAGCTTACTTCTTGACATAGACCAGCTTGTCCTTCGATTTCACATCCAGCATGTGGCCATAGGGCCCGGTGACGCCTTCGCCGTGCTCATACATGCGGATCATGTCCTTGTTGACTTCGAGCTGACCGAGCAGCATGAGCTCCGGATCGTTGGCCGGCTTGGTCTTGTCGAAAGGCGTCGCCAGTTGCTCGCCGGGCCTCACGGGGCGCACGAGATGCGGCGTCACGATGACGACCAGCTCCGTCTCTTCCTTCTGCGTGCTCGAATTGTGGAACAGCGCGCCGATGATCGGCACCTGGCCGAGCCACGGCACCTGGTCTTGCTGTATGGTGTTCTTGCTGGAAAGCAGGCCGCCGACCGCGAAGCTCTGGCCGTCGCGCAGGTCGACCACTGTCGATAGCTTGCGGTTGGTGAAGATCGGATCGCCGGCAGCGGTGAAGCCGGTCAGGTCGCTGACTTCTGGCGCAAGCTTGATGTGGATCTTGCCGTCGTCCAGCACCACCGGTGTGAAGTTCAAATTGACGCCGAATTGCTTGAACACGATCTCGACTTCGCCTTGCGCATTGACGCTGCGCACCGGCACTTCGCCGCCAGCATTGAAACTGGCGGTTTCGCCGGAAACCGTGGTGAGGTTGGGCTCGGCCAGCGTGCGGACCACTCCCTTCGCCTCGAGCGCCTCGATAATCAGGTCGACTTTGATGTTGCTGTCGATGATGCGTGTGATCAGTGCCGCGAACGGGTTGGTATTGGACAGAAGGCCCGAGACCAGGTCGCCCGCGCCCAGTTCGGCTCCGTCCTTATCTACCGTGCCAATGCCCGTCCCGACCCGCGTAGTGCCCCTGCTATTCCTACTTCTGAAGGACACGCCGAGGTCGCGGCCGGCGTTGCGCTTGGCCTCCAGGATGCGCACCGACAGGTTAACCTGTTCGCTGTCGTCGATCGTCACGGCGTTGATTATGGAGTCCGGGCCATATTGCTGCGTGACTTCCACAATGGATGCCAGCGTCGCGGCGTCCTTGACATGGCCGCTCAGGCGCACTTTGCCGTTGATCGAACCGATCTCGATGCGGGCCTTCGGTGCCACCTGGCGAATGGCTACCGCCATGTCGCTGACATCTTGGCCGACCTCGATCTGGATGGCGCCCAGCGAGCGCTTGTCCTCGGAAAACAGATTGACGGTAGTGGTGCCGACACTCTTGCCGATGATGTAGAGCGTCTTGTCCGTCATCGGTTGCGCATCGGCGATCTTCTCGTCGCCAACCACGATGTCGCCCAAGGTAGCGTTCACCTGGATCGTGGCGGATTGGGAAATGGGCACGAACACGCGATGCAGCGACGGGCTCGACACGTCGATGAAGCGGTCGGCCGCCGCAGCCGGATGGCCGGAGATCGCCGATACGCCCAACACGGATAGCGCGGCCGCCGCTATCCTGACCCAAAACCCCTTCATTCCCCGTCTCCCCGCTTGCTGCCCAAGGGCAGCCTCCGCCGCGCTGACCCTCGTCAGTCTTGTCGCGGCACTTCGTATGATTCGAGCTTGACGCCCCGGAACACTCCGATCGTCGCCAGCTTCGGCGGCTCCGGCTGCACGTATTTGACTACTTCCTTCACCGGTTGCGGCGTGGCGACCGCCGGCGCGGGCTTTGCCTTGCTCATCTGGTCGAGTTGACTGCCGACCCGTTCCACCGCCTTGGCGAGGCCGTCAATCCTTTGGTCGGCCTGTTTGCGCGCCGCTTCCTCCGCAGCCTGCCTGTCCAGCTCGGCCTGGCGCTTGGCGACATCCTCAGGCGTGTCGGCGGTTAGATCCGCCAGGGTGATCCTTTGATTCGCCTCACCCTTGCTGCCGGCAGCCTGGCGCAGGGCCAGGGACAACTGCCCGGCGCCCGCGGCCAAGGTGAGCTTCTGGGCGTCCTTCGTGCTCACTTCCACAGTTACCGCTTTGACGACAGTCGGATTGTCCTTGGTCGCATCGGCGACCTGGTCCACGGCAAGCACCTTGACGCTCTGCAGCAACACATCAACGAAACTCTTATCGGCGCCGTCATTGTCGCGGACCGTTCGGCTCAGCAGGACATCGACGCGGTCACCGGGGAAGACGAAACCGGCGACGCCGAGCACGTCATTGACCCTGATGGAAACGGCTTTCATGCCCTCGTCTAGAACCGCCGAAAGCGTGGCCCGCTGTCCCGGGCCAGTGATCTTCGCAGCGAGAACAGGTTCATTGGCGCTGATGGACTGCAGCGCCTGGCGTGCACCGTTGCCGGCCATAGCTTCTTTGACTGTCTTGAAGGCGCCTGCCGGCATCGCTCCGGCCGGCCATGCAATTTCGCGTAATTTGTCGGCGCTCAGCGCGTCCCCGAATTTCAGCGGCACCGCCGCGACCACGACCGTGCTGGCCTGCACGCCGTTGGCCATAGCGTTGCGTTGCCCCGCTAGCCAGATGTTGACAAGCACGACCGCCAGAACGCCGAATATACCGGCAAGCACAACCATGATGAGTGTATTGGCGCGCATTTCCCAAACCCCTTGGACCCGCCTTGGCGCTTGCAAACTCGGGCTAAGCCCGAGTTTGCAATGTCAGTTTGGCCAGGCCTCAGGGTCGTCCCCGGGCTTGGCCATTTCCAGTTAGCAGGTCATGCCTACGCCGTTGTTCGGGTCGGTCGCCAGATTGGTGCACAGTGTGCTCCACGCATTGGTGACATAGACGCCGACGGCGATGATGAACGTGATCACCGCTGCGGTGATGATACCGATCAGAATCGAATATTCGACCATGGCAGCGCCGTTATCGTCGTCGCGGAACTGCCGGGCCATCGTCATGAGCTTCTTCACGCCAATTTCTCCCTTTGAGAGGTTTGAACCCGACGAGACAGAGCCAAGGATGAACCCCATACCCAAGCATCCCCCGTCACGTTCAATCCTAGGTCTCGTAAAAAAGCCGAGTCAAACGGATTAACAGTCCCTTAACCTTTCAATACTCGTTCAAACGCTTTCTGAATTTTGACAACAGCTTGATTCGCCTCATTTTTCAAGTGATCTTAACCATTCGTTCACAATTCCGCCGCAGCCATACCTCTCGGCTGCCACATTAGAAATAATGCATATCTCAGTATATCTAACGGTTTATCGACCAATGTCGGCCGTGTGCCGCCAAAGGTCGTAGGACGTTAGTCGGTGCACGGAACGCAGGAGAAAATAAAACGATTTTCCGAATATCCATCTCTTAACTATGTCGCAAGTATTATACGTTGTGTAGCCTGCAGGCCGCTTGTGCCGCTCGTGGTTAACGCTTAGTTTCCATTTGGGGAAAATATAAGGGGGGTAAGCGGCATGTTGGGTCGCTTCATCAAAGGGCCGAGCGAACAGAAGATACTGGCGCCGGTCGTCGTTGCGCCGAATGGAACGGCCGCTGCTCCCGCGGTAGAAGCCGAGCCACAGGGCAACGATTTCCTGACCCTCAAGGTCGAGCTCCATCGTCATCTCATTGACCGTTTCAACTTGACGGCGTTGGAAAGCGCGTCAAAGGACGAGATCCTGAATGAGATTCGGCCGATCGTGCGCGAATTCGTGCGGGGCCGGAACGTCCCTTTGAATGCCCGCGAGCTGGATCAGCTGACCGGCGACACCGCCGACGAGATGCTGGGGCTCGGTCCGATCGAGCCTCTGCTCAAGGACGACTCGATCACCGATATCATGATCAACACCCATGAGCGCGTGTTCATAGAGCGTCGCGGCATGATCGAGCAAACTGCGATCCGCTTTCGCGACGAGGCGCATCTGCTGCGGATCATCAACAAGATCGTCTCTAATATCGGCCGTCGGGTCGATGAATCCTCGCCGATGGCGGACGCGCGCCTCGACGACGGCTCGCGCGTCAACATCGCCGTGCGGCCCGTTTCGATCGACGGCCCGCTGGTCTCGATCCGCAAATTCTCGAAGAATCCTTATTCGCTGGAACGCCTGATGGCGTTCAACTCGATCCGCCAGCCCATGATCGATATTCTGCGGATCGCGGTGCAGGCGCGAAAGTCGATCCTGGTTTCAGGCGGCACCGGTAGCGGCAAGACGACGCTGCTCAACGCGCTGTCGAGCTACATCCCATCGAAGGAGCGTCTGGTCACTATCGAGGACGCGGCGGAACTGCAACTGCAGCAGCCGCATGTCGGCCGGCTGGAAACGCGTCCTCCCAATGTCGAGGGCAAGGGGGAGATCCGTCAGCGCGAGCTGGTGAAGAATGCGCTGCGCATGCGCCCCGACCGCATCATCGTCGGCGAGGTTCGCGGCGAAGAGGCCTTCGACATGCTGCAGGCCATGAACACCGGCCACGAAGGCTCGATGACTACCATCCACGCCAACACGCCGCGCGACGCCATATCGCGCCTGGAGCAGATGGTCGGCATGGCGGGAATGCCGATGTCGCACGACTCCATCCGCGCGCAGATCGCCTCTGCCCTCGACATCATCGTGCAGACGCAGCGTCTTTCCGATGGCGGCCGGCGCGTGATTTCGATCTCGGAGATCACGGGCATGGAGGGAAATGTCGTCCAGTTACAGGAAATCTATCATTTTATCAGGCGCGACGTTGCTGCCGATGGCACGATCGTCGGTGAGTTCCGCGCCACCGGTGTTCGCCCGCGCTTCGCCACTGAGGCAGCTACGCTTGGCCTTCATTTCGCCAAGGATGCCTTCAATCCGCAGGTGGCGATGTGATGCTAACGGGACAGACGCTTCTCTATTTCATCTATGTGGTCGCGGCCGCCTCCGTCATCCTAGCCGGCGAGGCATTCTACCTCTCTCTCACACGCCGGCGCTCACAGCGGTTCGCCGTCAATCACCGGCTTCGCCGCCTCGCCGACGAGGCGCCCGCGGAGCAGACTCTGCAAAGCCTGCTGCGCGAACGCGGCCTGACTGGTTCGGGAGACTTCGCGTCCAGCTTTATCTGGTTGAACCGGCTGTACACCCGGTCCGGCATAACCGGAAACCCGATGACTTTCGCGGTGTCGTTCCTTCTCGCCGGTTTAGGGCTGGCACTGCTTGTCTGGTTTCTGTTTGGTGTCTCGGCGCCGGCAGCTTTCCTCATCTTCTTGGGGGTGGGATTCGCATTGCCGCTGCTTTTCCTGCGGCGAGCCTGCAAAAAGCGGATCCTGAAGTTCGCCGGGCAATTGCCCGATGCGCTTGACATGATCGTTCGTTCGCTCCGCGCCGGCCACCCCGCTTCGGTCGCAATCGGTCTCGTCGCACGCGAAATGCCCGATCCGCTTGGGACGGAATTCGGCATCGTCGCCGACGAAATCACCTTCGGACTTAGCATGGAGCAGGCGGTGCGGAAACTATCGGAGCGAGTCGGCTTCGAGGGTTTGCACCTGCTGTCGGTGTCGCTTTCGATTCAGGCCAAGACGGGCGGTAATCTCACCGAGATCCTCGCGAACCTGTCATCCGTCCTGCGCGAAAGGCGGAAACTTGGATTGAAGATCAGAGCGCTCTCGGCCGAGGGGAGGGTATCGGCATGGATCATCTCGCTGTTTCCTCCCTTTATGTTCCTGATTCTGATGCTCGTGGCGCCGTCCTATTATGGCAAGATCTGGGGTAACCCGATGATCCTGCCGGTATTCTTGTCATTCGGGAGCTGGGCGCTGCTTGGCACGTACATCATGTATCGCATGGTCACTTTCGATTTCTAGGAACGGCCATGAACCTGCTTTCGAACACGAACGACCTGACCTTTCTGGTGTCCCTCGCCGTCTTCGTGGCGGCGGTGACCTTGTTCCTGTTTGCCGCGCTGGTTTTCCTGCCCGCGATGCAGACGCGCAGGCTGGTGACGGACAGTCTCGTCGGTGAGGGGTCCGTGGATCGCCGCTCGATCCTGGGACAGGACCATCTCGTCCGGGCCGCGGCGCAAAAACCGGTCGATGCCTACTTCAGATCCATGGAGAAGGAGCGCAATGAGCCCGATGCTCTCGAAGCCAAGCTTTTTCGCGCCGGTTTTTATGGCGCGAGCGCACCGCTTATCTACACGCTTTGCCGGCTGGGGGCGGTCGCCATAGGTTTTCTGCTTATGTATGCCCTTCTGTCGAAGGTACTTCCGGCGCGTTTGCCCGGCATCTTCGCCTTTGCGGGCGCGGGTCTGATCGGCCTCGGCTGCATCGTCATCCCGAGCATCATGCTCGATCGCTTCGAGAGAAAGCAGAAGCAAATCTATCGCCGCGCCTTTCCCGATTTTATGGATATGATGATCACCTGTGCCGATGCCGGCATGAGCCTGGAGGCCGCGGTCGAACGGGTGAGCCAGGAACTGGCGGGCACGCACAAATGGCTGGGCATCCAACTTACGATCATGAATCTCCAATTGCGGGCGGGTAAGCCGTTGCGCGAGGCATTGCGTGAGCTCGCCGATCGTATCGGGCTGGATGAAGCGAAGGCGCTGGCTGTGCTGTTCCGGCAATCGGAAGAGCTCGGCACCAGTCTCACCGACGCCCTGCGCGTTTACAGCGCCGAGATGCGCGATCAGCGGATCCTGCAAGCGGAAGAACGTGCCAACTCCTTGCCCGTCAAGATGACGATCCCGCTTGGCCTCTGCATCTTCCCCGTGGTGCTGATGATCATTATGCTGCCGGTTATCATTCGCATGAAGGGCATTTTCTTCTAGTGCGTCATATGATTAGATTCTAAAACAGAGTCGGGGACTCGTGGGACACTCAATGACAAAGCGCCTCGCAGTCGCGACCAGCCTGCTGCTGATCTTCCTGGCCGGATGCCAGACGCACGACACCACCGGCGGGGTGGTCCGCACCAACGAGCCGGCCAAAGGCGACTACACGGCCTTCGGCGATACCTTCGACGGGCTGAAGACGATAAGCGATGTTGACTACTACGCCTCCGACCAGGCGGTCACCGAGGCCAAGACCCAGTTCCGTTCCGAGAACTACGGCAATGCCGGCGCTCTGTTCTACAAGGCAACCAGGCTGGCCCCCAACGATGGCGTCGCCTGGCTTGGCCTCGCCGCCTCCTGCGATCGCATCCGCCGTTTCGACCTGGCCGACATGGCCTATGGACGAGCCTACCGGCTGCTCGGCGCGACGCCGGAATATTACAACAATCTCGGCTATTCCTATCTGCTGCGCGGCAAGCTGCAGGACGCGCGCAGCAACTTCCTCAAAGCCTATGAACTGGCGCCGAACGATCCGACCGTGGCCAACAATCTCAAGCTGCTGTCATCCAGCGTCAGGAACATAGAGCGGTCATGACCGTTTTGCTGACCGCGTCACTTGTGTTCAAGGCGTTGGCGATCCTGCTGCTGGCAAGAATTGCCTGGACGGATTTCACCACGCAGCGGATATCCAACCGTGACGTGCTGCTGCTGCTTTGCCTCGGCCTAGGAGCTTTGCAATTCCAGGCGTTGCAAACTCATTCATGGCTGGAAATGGGAATTAGCGCCTTCGGCGGCGCCGCGCTATTTCTTGCGCTTTTTCCGTTCTGGCTTTTGCGCAAGATTGGCGCCGGCGACGTCAAGCTGATGAGTGTAACTCCGTTTTTGGTGGGCGGGAGCAATCTCGCGGTGTTTTCCGTGTTCCTGCTGGTGTTCGCGGTCGCCACGGCTGCTTTGGTCAAGAATCCTTTCCTATTGCCGGCGGGGATGTTTCGCCACTACGTGCAGCATATGGACCGCAAGGGCGTCGTGCCGTTCGGCGTGCCAATTTCGATGGCGGCGATCTGTGCGATGGTTTTGCAGATGTATCACGCTGTGGTGGTTGCAACCAGTTCCGGAATACTTGAGCAACTCAACTGACAAGGCTGAGGCGTCGCGGTGCGCAGTAGCGAGTTCAGACTGGCTGCAACGATAGCAACTGTTACGCTGGCCTTCTTTGTTGTGGACTTTTTCTTTTTCCGACGCTCCAGCGTCATTCTCGATTCGGACAATTGGTTCGAAGTGGCCAATGTTATGATGGTGCTCGCGGCAATCATTGTCGCGATGAT
The DNA here is from genome assembly GCF_020165255.1 of Mesorhizobium sp. CA12. Taxonomy (NCBI): domain Bacteria; kingdom Pseudomonadati; phylum Pseudomonadota; class Alphaproteobacteria; order Hyphomicrobiales; family Phyllobacteriaceae; genus Mesorhizobium; species Mesorhizobium sp. CA12. Next base: position 5,679 of record NZ_JAIUHT010000019.1, on the reverse strand, counting down.
GCTCGTGGAATGGCGAATTGATAAAGACAGGTCGCGGACGGGGCGATTAATCGCGGCCAGTGCCATTGCCGTCCGCTCGCTTGCCAAAAATGCCTGCCTTTTCGTCCCAATGAGCTTTGCGTCGGTCTGGTTCATGTATCTAGCTTCCGCTACTGACAGGCCGCTGATGGACCAAACATTGGCAGCGCTAGATGCAGCGATAGGGTTCGACTGGCGCGCCTTTCTCGATCTCACGAACAAGCAGCCGTTGGTGGCAGGAATGCTTGTTTTCGCTTACCACGCGCTCGCGCGGCAGCTACCGCTTCTGTTCCTTTTGCTGGCCTTTGCAAAGCGTCTTCGTCTTACTGAGTTCATCGCCCTGCTGGCGGTTTCATCGGCGGTAACCGCTATCTTGATGTCGCTTGTGCCGGCGGCCGGAGCCTATGCGTATTTCCAACCGAGACCAATCGACTTCAGCAATTTCACGGTACGAGCGGGAATGTGGCACTTCACCGAGCTAATGAGGCTACGATCGGGAGAGCCATTTAATCTACTCGTGACGAGGTCCGAAGGTCTCGTCACTTTCCCGTCTTATCACACCGCACTCGGCATCATGGTCGTCTACGCGCTTCGAGACTACCGCTGGTTATTCTGGTCTGTAGGGTGCCTGAATGCCGTAATGATTGTCAGCACACTTCCGGAAGGCGGACATCACCTAATCGATGTGATTGCCGGTGCAGTGGTTGCCGTTGCTTCCATTGTTGTCGTCAGGACGATCGCCTCTTATGATCGTGGGGAGGCCCTTGCCGCTCCGGCAGTTTTTCCACTAACCAAAGGTTGACGATCTGCGCTCCTGCGGCGGAAAGGCAAAAAGCTTCGACGGCTGACTGCCGGCTCATTTGGCAGCTATGTCAGGTGCCGGTTCCATTGCCGCACCGGCTTCTTCTTGATGACAGGCACAGACGACGGCTCGTCGGACACGGCCGGTCTTGGCGCCTCAAATATCAGCTGTTCGATGAGCGCGACGGCACCCGCTGCCACGGCGCCAGCGACGGCTAGGATAAGAAGCTTTCTAAGAAGATCCAACGGCCCTCACTCAGTGAAATTCAAAACCCCGACGTCGACTTCTCCACCAGCTTAAGCTTACCCTTCTCCACCTTGAAGAACGGCATCGACCTTTGGCTCGAGCCGTCGGCGCGGAAGCGGAACAGGCCGGTTGAGCCGCGGAAGCCGCTGGCGTTTTCCAGCACCTGCTTGCTGAAGCCGTCGGGGCCGGCGGAGCTCGCGATGCCCGCGCTCAGCGCCACCACGTCGTAGGCATAGGCCACGTTGACGTCCGGCTGGTAGTTGTAGGTCGCCTTGAAGCGGTCGGCGATCGGGCCGGTCTCGCTCTGGTCGAGCGTCGCGATATAGGCGCCTTCGTAGAGCGGATCCATCGGGCGCTCGAGCCAGCGGTCGGTGCCGATCAGCGTCACCGCCTTGCCTGGAATGCCTTTGGCCTTCAGCGCCGCGAGCACGGCGACAGGGCTGCCGTCGCCGCAGGCGACGACCACGGCGTCGGGCGCCTCGACCAGCGAGCCCATGTCCGACACCACCTTGGTGCCGCCGTCGCTCGCCGAATAGGGCAGCGTCACGGCAAGCGTGGCGCCATAGATGCTGAGCGCGTTGGCCACTCGGGATTCAATCGGGCTCGAGTCCGCGCCCGAAGGCACCAGCAGCACGAATTTCCTGGCGCCCTTGGCGGCGACCGCCGCCGCGCCCGCCGCAGCACTGTCGGCTTCGCCCAGCCGCACGGAATAGACGCCGGGGCCGCCGGCGAAATTGTCGGCCAGCGCCAGCACCGGCGGCCGCTTGGAGCCGGAGAGCTTGGCAAGGTGCTGCGCGGCCGCAAGCTCGGCCGGCCCGATGATCGCCTTCGCCGTGCCCGAGGTGATCGCCTTCACCGCGAGGTCCTTGGCGTAGGAGCTGTCGCCGCGCGTATCCTCGATCGTCAGCGTCAGCAGCTTGTCGCCGAGATCGGCCATTGCGAGGCGCGCGCCGTCATACATTTTCCGGCCGTTCTCGCCCGCGCTCCCGGGCGCCGAAAGCGGCAGCAACATGGCCACCTTGGTCGGCCCCGTGCCGAGCGTCAGCTGGGCCTTGGCGGCGGCGGCCGAGGCCGGGCCGGCCGAGGTCACGCTGGCCAAGGCCGCACTGCCTAAGGCCTGGCCGCTTGCCTGCTGGGCGGGCGCCGCGGGCGCGCCCGCCTGGCCGGCGGGTGCCGCTATCGCTGACGGATCGAGCACGTCCGACGCGCCGCTCTTGGACTGGCATGCGCACAGCGTCGCGACGAGGCCGAGAGCGAGAGCCCCCAATGCATGTCGCCCAAAAGTGGTCCCGGTTTTGGGGAGACGACATGCATCTGACAAAGACCTGAAGCGCGCCGCAACGATTCGTTTCGGCGCGGCGCGCTTCAGGTCCGGATCGTGCCGCTCACATTTCATTTGATGCTTCCATCCATCTGCCGCCAGTATTCGCCCCGGTCCGCCTTCACTTCTCTTAACGTTTGCCTGCCCGGCCGTCCCGCGATTCTTGCATCATGGCTTCAGCCGTCGAACAGCCGCGCTCTCAGCGCCTGTATCGTCCTTGCTTGCGCCGGGCTGCGATAGTCGGCGCATTTCATGTAGCGCGGCCCCGGCACGAACGATCGTCGCACGCAGACGCGTTTCTCCTCGCCGGCGGCGGACAAGCCGATCGTCGAGACGTCGGAAAATCCGATCGTTGCCACCGGCAGCGGCCCGGCCGCGTCGAGCCCCTCCCGCGCCAGGATCGCGCGTGCGCGCCGGCAGTAGTCGACAGAGCGGACCGAGAAGCGGGTTTCCCCATGCCCGGCGCGGTATTTCATCACAGTGGTGCAAAGATCGCCCGCGGCGAGCCTGTTTGCCTGCGCCAGATATCTGACGCCGAGCGCGATGTTGATGGCCGGCTCGCCAAGCTCGTCGAGCGAGCCGCGAAAGCCGAGCATCCGCGCCGTTGTCGGCATGACCTGCATCAGCCCGACCTCGCCGTCGGCGCCGCGCACGCCGGGATCGAAGCCGCTTTCGATCTCCATCACCGCATGCGCCAGCACCGGCTCGAGGCCGTAGAGCGACGCATGGCAGGTGGCGAATGCCTTGAATGTCGCGCGCGTCCGCTCGGGCGCCGCGTCGCAGCGCACAGGCTGCGTCCCCGACGGTTGCGGTCGTTCCAGCCAGTTGGCGTGGACAGGTGTTTGCCCCAGGCCGAGCAAGGCGACCGCCAGGGCAACTCCAAGAACACTGCGCAGCGGTTTTCCGCTCGCACTTGCGTCAAGACAAAGAGATGGACCGTTTCGCCGTTTCGGTGAAACGGCGGACCGGTCCAGCGCGATCGCCTTCGCCGGTTCTCCGTCGGCCACCATTGCAGCCAGCCGGCGTCCGCTTGCCCGTCAGCTCAGTGCATGTACTCGACCATGCGGTCGTGGAAGCACTCGCATTTGTTGAGCGTGTCTTCGTCCTTGTAGTTCGTCTTGAGGTAGCCATAGGCCATGCCGCAGGCGACCTTGGCTTCCGAAGCCCAGACGAAGGCGGGACGCGACGAGTTGATCCATTCCGGGCTGTTGGCGACGGCGACCGATTCGTCCATCAGCTTCACCACATGCTCCTTGAGCTCGACCATGTTGTCGGTCAGCACCAAGTCCGACGTGCCCACAGTGCGGCAATAATTCACCGCCGGCTCGCCGATGATATCGGCGGCGAACCCCGTCGACCCGGCCAACAACAGCGCCGCGGCCGAAGCCAGCAATCTTACGGAATGTTTCATGTAAACCCCTCTCCGAATTGCGAATTCATGCTTTGCTTATGCTTAACATGGAAGCGTGGTAGCGCATAAGTGCTAAATGGTGGCCGTGTGCTGTGCGTGGTTCGTGTCGTCGTAAAGGATGTTGATCGTTCCGGCGGCAGGTCCGTTCGTCAGCTGGGCCACATCTACGAAGTTGGTGCCGCCGGCCGTGCCGTTGGTGTCGACACTCAGCGTCTTTGTGCCAGCGTCATAATGCACGTAGTCGGCGATGTTGCCTCCCGGTGCTGTCTCGAACAGCGAAGACAAGTCGATCTTGTCGCCTTCGGCGCCACTGTAATCGGTGATGAGATCCTTGATGTCGAGGTGGTCGAGCCTGAACGTATCGGCGCCGGTGCCGCCTGTCAGCGCGTCCTGGCCAGCGCCGCCGACGAGGAGATCGTTGCCGGACCCGCCATTGAGCGTATCGTTGCCGGCGCCGCCGACGAGCGTGTCGTTGCCGCCCGCTCCACTCAAATTGTCGACTCCGGCTCCACCATACAGCATGTTCCCGACATCGTTGCCGGTGATGGTGTCGTCGAAAGCAGACCCGATGATATCGGGCGCCGCCGCCGTCGACGTGTAGATATGCGAAGCGCCGGCGGCGTCCGCCGAGTGATCCGCAATCGGGTTCCCGCTCAGCGTCACGCCGATCAGACTTGTCGCCAGGTCACCGTCCGCGTCCACGATCTGGATCGGCAGATTGAAGTTGACGGGGTTGGTGCTCTGAACGGCTGCGCCGAACCCGGTGATGGCGAAGTCGTCGCCGCTCGTGTTCAACAATTCCAGACTGTTGTAGCCGTCGGCCGTGAACGTTGAGACGGAAACATGGTCGTCCATTATACCTGTTATCTGAGCGGCATAATGAACTGCGGCGGTGGGATCCACATCGACGAAGTGAACCGTGTAGGTTCTGTCCGTCAGCCCACCCGGACTGCCAACCGTGTATGTCGTTGCGTTGGTGCCGATGGTCGCGAAATCGACGATCTGCGTCTGCCCGTCATACGCGATCGCGACCGACGTGACCGAATCGAGCGCACCATCCCCAACGACCTTGTTGTTGTCGGTACCCGTCGTGGCGTTGTCGTCCTTCGCCGTGATTTGAAGAACGGTGTTGGTGTTTCCGTCGCCAAAGGTGAAAGTGGCGCCGTTGGCGGTATAGTGGTTATCGAACACGTGGTCGCGGTTGGCGAGGACGCCATATCCGCCGGCTCCCATCGTGTTGCCGGTCAAATCCTGGACAAAGTCCACCCGGATGCCTTCGCCCGCACCGATGTTCTGCCCGCCGGCGCCGCCGCCGACGCCGAAGGAGTTCGCGTTCCCGTTGATGGTCGTGCCGGTGCCGAAAGGCGTGAAAAGCACGTCCTGCGAATTATCGTCGACCGGGGCACCGGAGTTCTTCTGACCATTGGGCACGAAGCCGGCCCAGGCGCCGTTACCGCCGTCGAAATCATACGTCCCGTTAGAGAACGTCACTTGCGTCAGGCTGTCGACCGTTCCATTCATGTCAACGGAATAGCTGGCACTCTGGGGGTCGAGGGTGACGGTGAACACCGCCAGGCCGTTAGCATTTCCGTACAGGGTATGACCGTCCGCAGATACATCGTAGATGATGTGGGCGCCGCCCGAAGTCAGGCCGCTGTCCGCGCCATCGAGAGACGCCGCGAAAATCGCCGTGCCGGCACCATCCGCTCCGTAGTTGTTGGACAGCGAGTGGTCTACATCCAGAGCAAACGTAACCGGAGCGCCCGCGCTATTCGACAGCACCGCGTAGTCCGGCGAGACTGCTGTCGGGCCGTCATCGAGGAAGGTGACCGCGCCGCCGATGTCGATGGCGCCGGTCGAGGCGCTGTCGCCGTCGGCATC